>NZ_JBDZYH010000008.1:0-209735 GCF_040329475.1 Roseibium sp. SCP14 | reverse complement strand
CACGAAGCGCAATCGAGCAACGCGAACATAAAAGCCCCCTCACGAAACCAAATTACAAAAAAAGCCCGCATGGTGAAAACCAGCGGGCTTTTTGGCGTTCAAAACTAAAAACACACATCAACACCACAGCCAGAACGGTCTGCCTCAACGGCAGACGTAACCGTACTCCCAACCCAGAAACTCGTCAGGATCAGAAAAAGAAGGCAATGCCTTGTGTGAGCTGCATCCGTGAAACTATTTCAGAATAGAATAGAATAGAATAGAATAGAATAGAATGCACGTATAACGAGGAAAATACGAAGAAAGCTACTTAATACAACATAAACAATTTGCACCAATTATGCAACTCATCTTCAAATCGGAATGGGTGGCAAATTGTGACCGGACGAACGTCTCCTGCGCAAGAAAACAACACAGATAAAACATTGACCAAGTCGCAGAAAGTCTTCGAATTTCTGTCAATCAGGGCAAGTATCGGCCTGTTTTGTTTTCTGGCAATTGCCAGTCTCCTGTGCATCGTCGTAGTTTCGCAGACAGGAAACCAAGAAGTATCGACGGCCTTCCGAGAAAATCAACGATACGTCGCCGCGATTGCCGCTTCCTTTGAATCTCGGGAAACACGCGACTCTCTGACTTCTGCAGTAAAGAGCCTTAAGGTTTCTGCCTCTAAGGAATTCCAAGACTCAGCGCAAAAGAACATTGATTTTCTGCGGCGCAATCTGGAGCAGATCTCATCTGGCGCTTTTGCGAGCTCCGTTTTGACTTCTGCCGGCAGCGGTCTTGAAACACTCGACAGATTTCAAACTGAACTTGAAAGACTGCGTCAGCTCGCGTTCACTCTTGGGCTAGGGACATACGCAGATGATCCGGCGTCCCTTATCGCGTCCCTGAATACCGCTTCTGCGGACTTCTCCGAAGCAGCGGAAAATCTGAACAAGAATGGGCAGGCGATGGCCTTTGCCCGGATCATGGGTCAGGTACCAAAGCTCAGAACCGCAATTGAGCAGGTCATGACAACAGGGGATGCCGCGTTGCTCGAAGGAGTAACTGCACGTTTCAGTGCTGTTGCCCGAGCGATTGAGAAAGCCAAACTGGAAAATGCTCTGTCTGATCCACTGTCGACTTCTCTTCAGGCCTACGAGGTGACTTTCGCATCATGGGTTGATGCGGATGCGGCATTCGGCCAGCAAATGGACGCCATTCTGCAAACTTCGCAATCGCTGGACTCGGATCTTCTGGCGATGAGAGAAGAACTCTCCTCCGGAGCAACCATTGAGGCCAGCCGTCTCGAGCAGGTACGAGCCTCCACCAATCAAAAGCTTTTGGCGATCATGGCCGGTGTTGGAGTGCTCATAGTTTCCTATGGTGTCCTGCTTCTTTTTTCCGTAGTGCGCCCGTTAAACCGTGTTCGCTCTGCGGTACATGAGCTGTCGAGTGGAAATCTTGAAGTCGACCTCGATGCGCTGCCACGCAATCATGAACTCGGTGCGATTTCCAACGCTCTGACCGTCTTCAAGGTCAACGCCACGGAACGCGCGGAAATAGAGAACCTGCGCACGCTCGAGAGGCAGAAGGCAGACGAGGCCAAGCGTCTTGAAATGAACAGACTTGCCGACCTTTTTGAGGAAAATGTCAATTCTCTGGCACATGAAATTACTCATTCCGCCAACCACATGCGTGATCTTGCGTCTCAATCTGCCGAGGGCTCCGTTGCAACGAAGGATAAAGTCCGAGTGGCCCTGGACGCCGCGGAAACGTCGGGACACCTGGTCAATGCTGTTGCGAGCGCTGCGGAAGAGCTGAACGCGTCTTTCAAGACCGTGAACGAGCAGATTGTTCAAACAAGAGACGCTTCCAAGGCTGCTGTATCCGACGCGATCGTCGCATCAAACAAGATTGCCGACCTTTCGGTTTCAGTGGAGGAGATCAACAGCGTCCTGGTGTTGATTCAGGATGTTGCTGAACAGACCAACCTGCTTGCTCTCAACGCGACCATCGAAGCAGCCCGTGCAGGCGAAGCCGGGAAGGGGTTCGCTGTTGTTGCCGCGGAAGTCAAGGGACTGGCAAATCAGACGTCTTCGGCCACGACGGAAATCAGCAACAAGATTTCCAACATATCAAGCTCGACGACGGACGCTGTTCAGGTCATTGATCAGATTCAGGCTCAAATCCAGACAGTCGAAGAATACGCCAACTCCGTCACCGCCTCCATTGAAGAGCAATGGAAGGCCACCAATGAGATCGCGGAAAATGCCGAAACTGCTTCCGCAAACGTGACCAGCATCAGCTCGGATCTCGGTGAGGTAGGATCCGTGGCCGAGACCGGCATCTCAGCGTCAAGCGGTGTCTTGAGCTCGGCAAACACTCTTGTCGAACATTCTGGCAGGCTGGAAACGCAGATGGCGAACTTCGTCGGCCAGGTCCGCGCGGGATAGTCTGGTCCCGACTGAACCGCGGCATACCACAAAAAAAGACCCCGCTCGGTTGTTCCGGCGGGGTTTTCAGGTGGGGCCGGGGAGCTAGGCCTTCATCAGGTCTATCCGATAGTGCTCCAACCGGTCCTTGAGGAAAGTATAGTCGCTTCGTGCCTTCTTCAGTGTTGCTCTGTCGATGGTGATGAGCCGGAAATCCTCCTCGGTTTCGGCAAACGAAAGCGGCGGCGTTTTCTCATCCTGCCAGGGCAGGCAGAACAGAGAATTTCCGTAGGTGTCTCCTGCTCTGTTGAGGGACAGGAAGAAAACCTGGTTCTCAAGCGCTCTGGCAACGGCGAAGGCATGCCAGGTATGAAAGCTCTCATCGCGGTAGTAGGCGCCGCAATGCAGGATGACATCCACATTCTGGTCAACCACTAATGTTCGTGAAAGTTCCGGAATGCGAATATCGTAGCAAATGATGGGAGCCAATCGGAAGCTGTTGATTTCAAAGGCGAAAAGGTGGTTTCCGCGATTGAAGTATTCCTTTTCCATCGAGGCACCGTACTGCGCCAGGTGCAGCTTGTCGTAATAGCCTTTCAGGGTGCCGTCCGGCCCGACCACTCCGACGCTGATAAAAGGCCCGTCCTTGTCTGCTCTGGGAAAACCATAGGAAACGTGCACGCCGAATTCCCGCGCCAGTTCCCGCCAGGCCTGAAACGACGAACCGTCGAGAGGTTCGGCCAGTTCGTCCAGACAGGAAAAGGTTTCGCGCGAATAATCGATGCTTGAAAGTTCAGGCAGAACCACAAGATCGACTGCGGACTCCGATGCCAGCCGGGTTCTGACCTTGGCGACGGAATCCTCCAGATGAGCATCCCGTTCCGCCACTGTTTTCATCGGGGGAATGCTGATCTGGCAGGCCAGAAGCGAAAGGGTCTCGTTGGCACTCATCATTCAGGCTTTCTTGTTCTTCCAATATTCGTTCATCCGCATTCTGTCCGCCTCGATCCGTTCAATCCGCTCGACCACATCGCTGGATTGCCCAATGGTGAAGAAGCCGATCAGCGCCTCGATCAGCACTGTGGTGCCGACATAGGATTCAAAGAACAGCGGGCTGCGATTTGGCCCCAGAAGCACGTAGTCCGCCTCGAATGCGATGGGGGAGGCGGGGCTGTCGGTGATGGCAACGACCTTGGCGCCGCGCTCGCGGGCGATGATCGCCAGTTCGATCGAGGCACGGGCGCAGGGCTGCTGACTGATGGAGATCATCACGTCGCCTTCACCGATATCGGCGACCGGATCGGCAAATACCCCGCCTTCACCACGCACCAGACGAATTTTTCCGCTCGCCATGCCACCGATATAGTGGGTGTATGCGGAAAAGCTCGCCGAAGCCTGCATGCCTACGACAAAGATCTGCCGGCTATCGTTCAATACATGGGCAACACTGGCGAAATAGACCGGGTCTATGGAATCGAAGATCGCGCTTACATTGGCGATGGTCGATGCCCGGAACTCTTCCCAGACCTCGCGCTTGCTGGTGTCTCCACCGGTCTTCTGCAAGCTCTCGGCGCGCAGGTGATATTCCTTGATATCGTTCTGCTGCACCTGCTTGCGATAAATCTCGCGCAGTTCACCATAGGTTTCATAGCCGAGTGCCTTGGCCAGGCGTGCAAAGTTCGGCAGCGAGACACCGGCGCTGGAGGCGACCTGGCGCATCGACAGCGTTGCGATGTCGCCCGGATGTTCCAGCATATAGGTCGCAGCTACCTTCAGGGCGCGCGGCAAACCTGGAAACACTTCCTTCAAACGTTCGCTGACACTGAGATACGTGTTCATGTCGGTCGACTTTTCCTGTGGCAAACGAGCCTCCCTGCCTGATTTCCGGGGCGCTGATCTGATCATTCGTTACACCCAAGAGCAACAGTTTTTACATTTGCAACAACCGCCGCGGTGGCATTCCTTGAACGATGGCGATGCACCTCCGGTAATTGCGTTATCGGCTCAACAACAGATCGGGCAGCCAGAGTGACAGCGCCGGAACGAAGGTGGTTACGGCCAGGGTCGGTAGCCAGGCGCAGAAGATGAACAGGAAAGTCGGGCCGAGCATCTTGCTCACCGGTGTGTTGGTGACTTGTGCGCCGAGATAAAGCAGCGGTGCCGTGGGTGGGGTCACGTTGGCCATGCCCAGGTTCACTCCCAGGATCGCGGCAAAGTGGATCGGATCGACGCCGACGCTCTGAACGATCGGAAGCAGCAGCGGGGTCGATAGAAGCAGACCCGAAATGTCGTCCATCAGCATGCCGATCAGAATCATCACCAGGTTGACCATGAGAAGGATGATGATCGGGTTCTCAGAGACGGAAAACACCAACTCGCGCGCAATTGTGGGAATATCTTCAAAGATCAGGAAGCGGCTGACGATCAGCACCATGAAGATCATGGTCATGACAACACCGATGGTGATACCGGCATTTGACAGCGTGCTGATCAGGCTGCGCCAGGTGAGCCCCCTGTAGACATAGATCGCGATGGGGATCGAATAGACCACGGCAACACCCGCAGCCTCGGTTGGCGTCATGATGCCACCATAGATCCCGCCAAGGATGATCAGCGGCATGAAGAGTGCCGGCATGGCCTGGCGGGTTTGCAGCTTGAATTCGGGCACGAAGTCTTTGGGGCGTTCCGTGACCCTGATGTCCTTGTATTTGCGCAGTGCGAACTGGTTGGTAACGATCAGCAGAATGATCAGGATGATTCCGGGAATTACGGTCGACAGAAACGCCTTGAGCACCGATTGCTGGGCGACCCAGGCATAAAGAATGTGCGACGAACTTGGTGGTATCAGCAGACCCAGGGGACTGGCACTTACGATCAGGGCTGCGGACAGTCCCTCCGGGTAATTGGCCTTGCGCAAATGAGGCATCATGATGCCGCCGATGCAGGTCAGCGTTGCGTTCGCGCTGCCCGAAATCGAACCGAAGATCCCGCTGGCAACGACGGCAGCAGCTGAAAGGCCACCCTTGATGTGGCCGATGAAAAGTTCGGCCAGGGCAACCAGGGGCGCTGCGATCTTGCCCTTTTCCATAATGGCTCCGGCAATCATGAACAGGGGGATCGCCAGGAGAACCAGAGTGTTCATCTTCCAGTAGCCGGCAGGAAGATAACCGGTGATGTCATGTCCCCCGGTGAGGGCAAGGAACAGGAGAACGGCGCCGAAGGCGATGTAGACACTGACCCCGAGCAGCAGCAGGCCGCAGATGATGAGAATGCTTCCGAAGATGATCATTGTTCGGTCTCCGGATGTGCAGCTTCAAATCCCCTGGGGCCGTCGATGAGATGGAACACCATGTAGATTGCATTGAAGAGGGTCATGAAGAAAAAGCCGACCAGGATCGCAGCGCGCGGAAAGACCGCCGGAATCTTGAGCGCGGTGGTCGTTTCCCACAGCGGATATGCAATGATCTCGCTCTCCACAGCCAGGTAGCACCAGTAGACAATGTAGAGGCCGATCATCAGTTCGATGATGTAGACGAGCAGACCACGCCACCAGGCCAGCCTGGACCTGCCCAGAACGACACCGAGAATGTCGGCATTGACGTGTGATTTCTTTTCCGCCGCAAGCGCAGCACCAAAGAAGAAAGTCCAGAAACTGATTGCCAGCAGCCATTCTTCATAGGCAAAGAGGTTGCCGGAAAAACCGTATCGGATGATGACGACCGCACAGAACGTGAGGGCCATCAACAAGCCGCCGGCGGCGACGAAGAGGCGCATGAAGTTGACGACCGCTCTCAAGGGGCGCGCAGCGGCTGGCGGCAGTCTGTCCACGATTTCGGTCATTCGCCCCTCCCAAAGGCTGCAGACGAGGATGGCCGGCAACAAGGGTCGCCGGCCAGTTCGCCCGATTACTCGGCGGTCAGGCGATCCAGCGTATCCTGACCGACGGTTTCAACCATAGTCGGCCAGATGTTTTCACGAACCCACGCAGCCATTTCAGCCTGCTCTTCGTCGTTGAGGGCCAGGATCTCGTAACCCTTTTCCTCAAGCTTCTTGCCGAACTCCGCATCGTTTGCGCGGTTGTAGGCGAAGAAGTCGTCGGAAGCCTTTGTAAAGGCGGCTTGTACGACAGCGCGTTGCTCGTCGTTAAGTTTGGCCCAGGTTTTTTCCGACGCGTAGTAGGAAGTCAGCTCGGAAACCGAATTGTACTGGACGTAGTAGTTTCCGACATCGGATTGCGCGAAGATGGAGTAGGTCGCCGACTTGGTGCAGCAGATTGCGCCGTCCACGATCCCGGACTGCAGGGCAGGGAAAATATCACCCCAGGCCATGGTGGTGGCCTGATAGCCCATGCCTTCCACCATCGACTTGATCACGTTTGACGACCAGACGCGAATGTTCATTTCCTTTGCGCCGAGTGTGTTCCAGTTCTCCGGTTTCTTGTTGGCCACAATCCCGGTGAACCCTTCAGGATTGTTGGCCAGAAGGCGAAGCCCCAATTCATTCAGGCGTTCCTGCAGGATCTGGTTGAACGGTGAGTCCATGTTGCGCATCACGCTGTCCATCTCGTCGAAATTGTTGACGAGGAACGGCATCGACAGGAACTCCAGGCGTGGATCCTTGTGCGAATAGATGAAGGCAGCGGTGAAGTCGATATTGCCGCGAATTGTGTCTTCCATCAGAGCTTCGCCGGACCCAAGCTGGTTGGCCGGGAAGATCGACATTTTCAGCCCGACATCGGCCGCTTCGATGTCCGCCTTGATCTGTTCCATCATCTTGGTGCCCGGATGATCGACCGGGAAGGTTCCGGCAAATTTCAGGCGCATGTCAGCGGCTGTCGCCGCACTCATCGCAGACACCGTCAGGGCGCCAGCCAGGGTGACTTGGGCGAGAACTTTTCCAAATTTCAGTGACTTGAGCATGATTTCCTCCCTTGCTCAGGCTCGTCGTGACCGGTGCCGAGGGGCAGCGGCGCAAGGACCTCACCGCGATCTGGCCGCTCTGGCACCGTGCGTGTGATTAGCTTGAGCTAACGGCAAAAATATAACAAATGCAACTCTTTTGTTAAAAACTGTTACATTTGATAAAAGTCAAGTCTGACGATATACCGAAATTGACCGGTCCCGAATGCCGGAAATCAGGCGAACGGAACCGTGTTACACGATGGCAAGCGAGAAGCAAAAAGACAGTGATTTCAATGCCGATACATCAAGCGCCAGCCTAAATTGAAAAACTCCGTCAGGTGATGGCCGGAACCACTTCATGCAATTTGGAATGGAAACTACTTTTTGCGCAATTTCGGCAGTTTTGCCTGCCAGTATGCGCCGAAATCTTCCCGCAGCGCTTCGTAACTGGCAATACGGGCCTGAGCTTCGTCTCCGCCGCGGCCCACAAGATGGTAAAGCAGGCACTCAAGGACGACCATAGCGCCGGAAAAGCAGCTGAAATGGTGCAGGGAATTCAGCGAAACCTTCAGGAAGAGGTCGGCGTCGATATTGGGTGCGATGAGTTCTGAATCGGAGATCAGGATGACACGCGTTCCGTTTCGTTTTGCCAGTCTGAGAGCGCTGATCGTATCGGCGCTGTAAGGAGGAAACGTAATTGCCAGGAGAACGTCCTCCTCGCCGACCGAAATCATTTCATCGACCGGACTGCCCATGTGCCGGGGAATGAGATGCAGGTTCGGCAGTGCCATGCGCCCGACATAGTGAAAGTAATAGGCCAGCGCATAGCTGGCGCGTGTCGCGGTCACATAAGCACTGCGAGCCCCCTTGAGCATGTTCACCGCCGTTTCCGTTTTCTCAACGGAGAGAAGACGCAGCGACTGTTTGACGATATCGATTTCGTTGCGAACAGTTCGGGCGTGAGATTTTCCGAATTCACCGCTATCGGACAAGCGGTCGATCCAGCTGTCTCCACCGGCTGTGTCATATTGTTCGACCAGTGAAATTCGGAAAGGTTCTCGCAGGTCCTCATAACTCGCAAACCCAAGATGATTTGCAAGGCGGACCAGGGAATTTGCACTGATACCGATCTTGTCCGCCGTAACCCGTATCGTGTCGAGACCGAAGTCGTTCGCGTGGTCGATAATGTATTTCGCGGCGAGCTGCAGGCGCGGCGGCAGGGAATCAACCTCCCTCAGCAATTGCTTGCAGATTTCGTTTCTTTGATTGGATGACATAACCGCTTTCCGTCCTCAGATGAAAAAGAACATTTGTTCTTAATTTTCCATATTGAGAATATTTGTGCCCCCTGCGCATGTCACGCCCGAATTTTCAAAGGAGGGCGTCATGCCGTACCAGACCATCATCTATCGCAGGAACGGACCGGTTGCCGAGATCCGTTTCAATCGGCCCCACCGGCTGAACGCGGTTGTATCCGAACTCTATGCCGAAACCATCGATGCCTTGAACGAGGCCGCAAATGATGCCGAAGTCCGCTGTGTCGTTCTGACGGGCGAGGGGCGCGCCTTCTGTGTCGGGGCTGATCTTAAGGAGCATGGCGCGGGAACACGAACCGAACTGGAAAAACTGCAATATCTGCAGCTTGGAAACGATGTCTGCGAAGCAATCTACAAGCATTCCAAGGTCATCATCGCAGCTGTCAACGGTTATGCCCTGGGTGCGGGAGCGGAAATGTCCTGCTCGGCCGATTTCATCCTGATGAGGCAAAGCGCGCAGATAGGGTTTCCCGAGATTTCCATCGGAACCCATGTGGGCGGTGGTGTCACCGAGATCCTGCCGCGGCTGGTTGGCTTGGCAAAAGCGCGAGAACTGATTTTCACGGGGCGACGGATCGATGGTGCGGAAGCCGCCGATATCGGCCTCGCGACCAGGGTTTTTGCCGATGACGAATTCGATGCCGGCGTTGCTGCCTTTGCAGCCGAAATCGGATCAAAAGCGCCTTACTCCATACGTTTTGCCAAGGAGAACCTGAACCACGCGCAACGCGACCTCGCCTCGCGCCTGATCACTGAACTGGATGCGCTGCGCACCTGCATGTTGACCGAAGACTGGCAGGAAGGTGTCACCGCCTTTGCTGAAAAGCGGGCACCGGTTTTCAAGGGCAGATAACAGGGCAGGACTTTGAGCTCATGAGCAACGCACTCAACAGCATTTTCAAGGCGCAATCCATCGCCATCGTCGGGGCTTCGAACGATCCTTCGAAACGCGGTCATCAGGCAATCCGCAAACTGCGTGCGGACGGCTACGAGGGCCGGATCTACCCGATCAATCCGAAGGCGTCTGAAATCCTTGGATTGAAGGCTTACGCGTCCGTCCTGGACGTATCGGATCGGGTCGACGTGGTTCTCGTCTGCACGCCGGCAAAGACATTGCCGACCATTCTGGAGCAATGTGGAAACAAAGGCATTCCCGGTGCGGTGGTGCTGGCAGCAGGCTTTTCCGAAATCGGTGCCGAAGGCGAGGTCATCGCCCAGGCCGCCCTGGCGGCCGCGCGCAAGCACAATGTGCGCGTTGTCGGGCCGAACACCAACGGTGTGTTCAACCTCCATAACAAGATGAACATGGTTGGTGTGCAGGACGTGGAACCGGGAAATATCGGCATTTGTTCCCAGTCGGGAAACATGATGCTTGCCTTTGTCACAGAAGCAAAACGCCGGGGCGGTGTCGGTTTTTCCTCCTATATCGGTGTTGGCAACCAGCTGGATGTGAATCTGGCCGAGTATCTTCGATACTTTGGTGATGATGACGATACCAAGGCGCCGGTCTTTTACGTCGAGGGTTTTCAGGACGGTCGCGCGTTTTTGGAAACGTGCCGGGAGGTCACGCAGAAAAAACCTGTTGTGGTTTACAAGTCAGGCCGTACCGAAGCCGGACAGGTTGCGGCGAGTTCTCATACCGGGTCCCTGGCTTCCAGCTTCGACCTGACCCGGGGCCTCTTGCGGCAGGCGGGAGCAACCGTCGTCGAGCAATCGGACAAGATCCTGTCGATTGCCGAAGGGCTCTCCAAACTGGCCGTTCCGCAAGGAGGCCGGGTCGCCATCCTCGCAGACGGTGGGGGCCACGCAACCGTGACCGTTGATGCCCTCGTCGATGCCGGTGTCGAAATTGCTAATTTGTCCGCGGAAACAATTGAAAAGCTGCAGGGTGCGCTGCCTGCGGCAGCATCCTGCATCAATCCGGTGGATGTTGCCGGCGGCACCGATGACGATCCATCGGTCAGCGCTGCATGTGCGGAGATTCTTCTGGCTGATGAGAATGTCGATATCCTGATGATCATCGGCATGTATGGAGGATTTGCCGCCCGTTTCAATCCGGCGCTGCTGGACGCGGAAATCGAAACCTCCCAGCGACTGGCGGCTTTGCCCGAAAAATATGGCAAGCCTCTGATCGTGCAGAGTGTCTACAACACCCTGCGTCCGAAACCCATCGAGGTGCTGAAGGACGCTGGCGTCCCGGTCTTCGTCTGGTCTGAACCCGCCGTGCGTTGTGTCGCGGAACTGATTGATTACGCCCGGGCCCGGAGCAGAAACGCGTCATCTCCTCTGGTGGTTCCTGATGGCCCGACTGCGGGTGGTTCTGAAATCCTGTCGAAGGTCAGGGGCTCCCAAAGGGACGCCTTTTATGAACACGAAGCAAAGGATCTCCTGGCGGCCTACGATGTCGCTGTCCCCGGACAGATGCTCGCCCGCAGCGAGGAAGAATTGGTTCGGGTCTCAGGTGAGCTTGGCGATGGGCCGATGGCGATGAAAATCGTCAGCAAGGACATTTTGCACAAATCGGATGCGGGCGGCGTGAAGCTCAAGCTTTCGGGAGAAAACGCACTACGCCAGGCGTATCGGGAAATCGTCGCCAACGCGTGCACTTACGATCCGGACGCCGACCTGCATGGGGTTCTGGTCTCGCCGATGGCGCAATCCGGTGTCGAAATTATCATCGGCGTTGTACACGATCCCATGTTCGGCCCGGTCATGATGTTTGGTCTTGGTGGAATATTCGTGGAAGTGCTGAAGGACGTCTCCTTCCGGGCCCTGCCGATGAGCCGGGCGGACGCCGAGGAGATGATCGGTGAAATCCAGTCCAGCAAGATCCTGGACGGGGTGCGTGGCGGATTGCCTGTCGACAAGCACGCGCTGACCGATTTGATGATGAAGGTTTCCCAACTGGCGCTTGCCCATCCGGAAATCAAGGAAATCGACCTGAACCCGGTTATTCTGCGGTCCGATGGCTACGAAGTCGTCGACGCACGCATGATCCTGAACTCGAAAGGCCACTGACATGACCGACAAGCTGCTGTTCACTCAGGAGGGTCATGTGGTGACCCTGACCCTGAACATGCCCGAAACCCGCAATGCGCTGACCGATGCTGACCTCTGCGAGGCGCTCGTCGATGCACTGCGAAGGATCAACGCGGACCAGTCCGTGCGATGCGCCATTCTGACCGGAGCGGGTAAGGCGTTTTCGTCCGGTGGCAACCTCAAGCACATGCAGGAAAAGTCATCGATCTTCGGAGGTGATGCCATTGATGCCAAGGACCGGTACCGTGAAGGAATTCAACGTGTCGCGCGATCCGTCTGGGAATGTGAAGTGCCTTTGATCGCGGCCGTCAACGGCCCCGCCTACGGTGCCGGATGCGACATGACCTGCATGTGCGATATCCGTATCGCGTCTTCCCGCGCAACGTTTGCCGAGAACTTCGTTCGTGTCGGCTTGATTTCAGGCGATGGCGGCGCCTGGTTGCTGCCGCGCCAGGTCGGTCTTTCGCGAGCAGCGGAAATGACCTTCACGGGAGACCCGGTGGATGCCGAAACGGCGCTTTCCTGGGGGCTGGTGTCGAAGGTGACCGAACCTGATGAACTGTTGCCCGAAGCAAACGGGCTGGCATCAAGAATTGCACAGAACCCTCCACGCCAGCTGCGCATGGCCAAGCGGCTGTTGCGGGAAGGTCTGAACACCCGGTTCGACAGTCTTCTGCAGTTGGCCGCAGCTTATCAGGGAGCCTGCCATCAGACAGAGGATCACTCCGAAGCGGTGAATGCGTTGCTGGAAAAGCGCCAGCCTCAGTTCATCGGGCGTTGACGAATATCACGACTGACACCGGGTCTGAGGCCCGGTGTCAGTGCACCTTCGACAAGTCAGGTTGAAACCAGATCAGGTGCTCGAGTTCACTTCTCGCAATTCGACCTTGTATCCCCACAGCTGTTCGACATAGTGCAGCGTTGCTTCTTTGCTGTCTGAATCCAGAGAAACGCCGTTGCGCCGAACGGCCTGCAGGTGCAGGCAGCGGTCTCCCCGCAGGTCGGCATCGACGATCTGGATGTCTGGCTCCATGTTGGAGAGATCGTGATTGCGGGCAAGCACGTCGCGCAGATGACGATAGCCGTTATCGTTGTGGATGCCCGTGATGGTGCAGTAGGAGGCACTTGCTTCATCAGCCAGAGCGAACATCCGGAAGCGCCGCATGACCGTCGGCGACAGGAACTGCTGGATAAAGCTCTCGTCCCGATAATTCTTCCACGCATGTTTCAGGACGTTGCGCCAATCTCCCGATCCTGCGATGTCGGGAAACCATTCCCTGTCCTCGTCTGTCGGCTCTTCGCACACGCGCTTGATGTCCTGCATCATGGCAAATCCCAATGCATAGGGATTGATCCCACCATAGCGCGGGTCATCGAAACCCGGTTGAGTCAGCACGTTGGAGTGACTGTGCAGGATCTCAAGCATGGCGCCGTCCGTCAGGCGGCCTTCTGCGTAGAGCGCGTTCAAAATGTAGTAATGGACGAAGCAGGCGCAGCCTTCGTTCATCACCTTGGTCTGCTTCTGCGGATAGAAATACTGACCTACATTTCGCACGATCCTGAGAATTTCACGCTGCCAGGATTGCAGGATGGGACTATAGAGCTCGAGGAAATAGAGAAGATTTTCTTCCGGTAGCTGCATCTCGCGTTTGCGTTCCAGCAGTGCAGCGTCGCCGTTTTTCTCGTCGCTTGGCTTGTCCAGAATTGTGTTCCAGAGATAGTGAACGTTCTTTTCTGCGGCGGCGAGCCGTTCCTGACGTTGTTCCTCCGCTTCCCGCAGTGACAGTTGGCGCGGGCGCCGATGCCGAAAGACGCCGAAGGGCATCAACGCATGTGCTGCGTCAAGCAGGGCCTCGACTTCATCCGCACCGTGCTTTTCTTCGCAGCCCGCGATGAACCGGCGTGCATATTCCAGATAGTCGAGAATGCCTTCCGCATCGGTCCATTGTTCGAACAGGTGATTGGACTTGAAGAAATGGTTATGGCCGAAGGCTGCATGCGCCATAACGAGCGCCTGAAGCGGCATGGTGTTTTCTTCCAGGCAATAGCTGATGCAGGGGTCGGAATTGATGACGATCTCGTAGGCCAGGCCGCGTGCGCCCTTCCGGTAAAGGCGTTCATGGCCGAGGAAATGCTTGCCGAATGACCAGTGATGATACATCAGCGGCATGCCGATGGAGGAATAGGCGTCGAGCATCTGCTCCGACGAAATGATTTCGATCTGGTTGGGGTAGGTGTCCAGCTCCAGATCTGTCCGGGACACGTGCTCAATCGCATCAAAGGTTCTGCGAAGCGTATCGAAATCCCAGTCGGCCTGATCGAACAGCGGGGTCGATTTGGAAGATTCGGCACGCCTATCCATGGTTCTTTCCTGCATGATCCTTTGCGAAGAGTTCGCGGAAGACGGGATAGATATCGGACGCCTTGGAAACGCGTTTCCTGGCAAAATTCGGCCAGATGTCAGAGACCTGGCGGTAGGACTCCCACAGTTCCATGCCGCTTGCTTCGCTGTTGATCAGTTGTGCCTCGTCCTCGTCGACAATCTCGACATAGGCAAAGTACTGGCAGATCTTCATCAGCTCCTCGTTGAGAAGCGATGCGCATTTTGACGAATCGCCGCTGAAGTTCTCCCCGTCGGAGGCCTGAGCGGCGTAGATGTTCCACTCGGACGGCGGATATCGTTCTTCGATGATCTCCTTCATCATGACGAGAGCGGTACTGACAACGGTCCCGCCGGTCTGGGGAGAATAGAAGAATGTTTCCTCATCCACTTCGGACGCGTCATGGGTATGGCGGATGAAGACGATGTCGGTTTTCTCATAGCGCCGGTCGAGGAACAGGTGCAGCAGCATGAAGAACCGTTTGGCCAGGTCCTTTTCCCGTTCGCCCATCGAAGCAGACACATCCATCAGGCAGAACATGACCGCGTTCGCATTCGGTTCGGGCTGCTGTTCGAAATAGTTGTAGCGCACGTCCAGCGGGTCGATATAGGCAACAACCCGGCGACGTCGCATGATCTGATCGCGTTTTGCCCTGAGGGCGATCAGCTCATCGATCTGTTCCTTGGTGGGGGAGGAAACCTGTTCAAGCAGCAGGATGCGCCTCAGCAGGTTCAGCGTTTCCTTGTCTTTAGGACGGCCCAAACCGATCCTGCGACCAAGCGAATTCCGCATTGTGCGCGCGACATTGATATTGGCCGGGGCACCCGTGGTCGAATAGCCGGCCCGCCGTGGATGGGTCTTTGTGATTTCCTTCAGGCTCTGCTTGATCAGGTCGGGCAGCTCGAGATCGTCAAAAAAGAAATCGAGAAACTCCTCGCGCGTGAGCGCAAACAGAAAGTCGTCCTCGCCTTCACCGTCGGGCGACCCCTGCTTTCCGGCACCGCCCGCGCCGCCCTGTGGCGGTTTTTCGATCTTGTCACCGGTCTGGAAGGTCTTGTTGCCGGTAAACACCTGTTCCCGCCGGCCGCTTTCCCGCGACTGCCTGAAAGTCGGCTCTGCGATGCCTTCGGTCGGTACGGAAACGTCCTTGCCGCGATCGACATCGGCAATGCCGCGTTCGCGCACAGCTTCCTCGACCGCCCTCTTGATCTGAGTGCGAACCCGTTTGAGAAACCGGCGCCTGTTGCTAAGGCTCTTGTCCTTCGGGTTCAACCGGCGGTCGACGAAGTGCGCCATCGTTCATTCGGCCTCCACGTATCTTACCCTGCCTTGTTGACGCGCATGTACCACTCAACCAGGCGCCTGACCTGACGCTTGGTGTAACCGTGCCCGGTCATGCGCTCGACGAACTCGTGATGCTTGGCGTCGGTCTTCTTGTCCCGTTTGGCGCCGAAGCTGATCACCGGCAACAGTTCCTCGACCTTGCCGAACATGCGTTTCTCAATGACCTGACGCAGTTTCTCATATCGCCGCCAGTCGGGATTCTGGCCATGATTCTCGGCACGTGCGCGCAGTACGAACTTGACGACCTCGTTGCGGAAGTCCTTGGGATTGGCAACGCCGGCAGGCTTTTCGATCTTTTCAAGTTCCTTTTCCAGAACTTCACGGTCGAAAATCTGACCCGTGTCCGGATCCTTGTAGTCCTGCTCCTCGATCCAGGCATCGGCATAGGCAATGTACCGGTCGAACAGGTTCTGGCCATAGTCCGTGTAGGACTCCAGATAGGCCTTCTGGATCTCATTGCCGATGAATTCGGCATAGTGTGGCGCAAGCTCGGTCTTGAGGAAATCGAGATACTTGCCCTCCATCTCCTTGTCGAACTGCTCCCGCCTGATGGCCTGTTCAAGCACATACATCAGGTGAACCGGATCAGCCGAAATCTCCTCGGTATCGTGGTTGAAGGTCTCCGACAGAACCTTGAACGCGAAGCGCGTGGAAATGCCGTTCATGCCTTCATCGACACCGGCCGCATCCCTGTATTCCTGCAGCGATTTCGCCTTCGGGTCGGCATCTTTCAGCATCTCGCCGTCATAAACCCGAAGCTTGGAATAAAGCGTCGAGTTTTCATGCTCATGAAGGCGTGTCAAAACGCTGAACCTTGCCAGAAGTGGTAGGGTTTCGGGCGCACACGGCGCGTTCGACAACGCACTTTCACTCAGCAGCTTTTCATAAATCTCAGCTTCGCCGGTGGCCCGCAGGCAATACGGCACCTTCACCACGCTGATACGGTCCAGGAACGCTTCGTTGTTCTTGTTGTTCTTGAACTGATGCCATTCGGATTCATTCGAATGCGCCAGAATCAGGCCACGATAGGGCAGGGCGCCGATGTTTTCGGTGCCGACGTATGACCCTTCCTGGGTCGCCGTCAAAAGTGGATGCAGCACCTTGATGGGTGCCTTGAACATCTCGACGAATTCCATCAGACCCTGCGTCGTCCGGTTGAGGGCGCCGGAGAAGCTGTAGGCGTCGGGATCGTTCTGGCTGAATTCCTCCAGCTTGCGGATATCGAGCTTGCCGACCAACGAGGAGACGTCCTGATTGTTCTCGTCGCCGGGCTCGGTCTTGGTTACGCCGATCTGCTGCAGCCGGGAGGGAAACAGCTTCACGATCGTGAATTTCGAGATGTCGCCATCAAATTCCTGCAGACGCTTTGCCGCCCATGGCGAAATCAGGCCTGACAAAAGCCTTCTGGGAACATTGTACTTGTCTTCAAGCAGATCGCCCATGCGCTCCGGACTGAAAAGACCGAGAGGCGACTCGTAGATCGGGCTTATCTGATGGCCTGCCTTGAGCACGTAAATCGGCTCCTGCTCCATCAATCGCTTGAGAATTTCAGCGATACTGGATTTGCCGCCACCGACCGGTCCGAGCAGATAGAGGATCTGCTTGCGTTCCTCGAGCCCCTGACTGGCATGCCTGAAGAAACCGACGATACGTTCTATCGTCGCTTCCATGCCGAAAAGGTTCTTGAACGGCGCGTATCGCTTGATTGTTCGATTCATGAAAATACGGCCAAGACGTTGGTCCTGACTCGTATCGATGACCTCGGGCTCTCCAATCGCGGCCATCATTCGCTCTGCCGCCGTGGCGCGCATGAGCGGGTCGTCCCTGCAACCCAGGAGGTAATCCTGGATTGAAAGCTCTTCCAGCTTCTTATTTTTGTAGTCTTCGGCGAACCGTGTGTAGATCTCCATCATTCGACTTCCATTTTAAGGCGATTCCGCATAATCGACCCCTATAAGGATACATGGGGTGCTCCTCCGCGGAGGCAATCCAATCTTTTGGATTCCGTAAATTTTTCGCTTTCAAAATAAAGTGCGATTTCTGATTCGTGCCGGATTCGTTAGCTGAGATGATACCACGCGATCAGGCCCGCGTGTTGGATTTCAAGCAGGGCAGTGGATATCTGGGCAGGCAGCTACCACCCGGAAAGCACAATTGTTTCCAGGTGAAGCCGTCAATTTTCCGCGGTTTTGCTGGTTAAATTTGCCCTACGGCAAACTACGCGACGCGTTGACCATTCTGGTCGAAGAAATACTGCTTGTCCTGTTGAGCCGATATGCGGATCTGTTCCCCGACATCGATCCGATGCTGTCCGAAGAGGCGGACCGTCAGTTCCGAGGCGTCCGTGTCGACAATCAGATTTGTATCGCCGCCAAGGTTCTCGATATGGGAAACCCGGCCGGACAAAGGCCCCTCCGGGTCCAGGACCAGGTCTTCCGGACGGATGCCGAGTGTACGTGTGTCACCGCTAACCAGCGTGCTCGCAGGCAAAAAATTCATCGAAGGAGCTCCCAGGAAGCCGGCGACGAACTGGTTCGCCGGATTGTTGTAGAGTTCCATCGGGCTACCGACCTGTTCAACGCGGCCATCGCGCAACAGAACAATCTTGTCCGCCAGGGTCATCGCTTCGGTCTGATCATGGGTCACGTAGATCATCGAGGCTGAAAGCTGTCTGTGAAGCCTGGAGATCTCCAGACGTGTGTTCATGCGCAGCGCGGCATCGAGGTTGGATAGCGGTTCATCGAACAGGAACAGTTGCGGCTGTCGCACGATCGCACGCCCGATTGCCACCCGTTGACGCTGACCACCGGAAAGTTCTGAAGGGTACCGCTCCAGATAGTCTTCCAGATTGAGCATCCGGCTGGCCTCGGCAACCCGTTTCTCGATTTCCGCCTTCGGCTGGCGCTCCTGCTTCAGTGCAAGGGACATGTTGCCGCGAACATTAAGGTGCGGGTAAAGCGCATAGGACTGGAAGACCATCGCAATGCCACGCTTGGCCGGCGGTGTTGCGTTGACCACTTTGCCGCCGATCGTAACCTCACCGGACGAGGCGTCTTCAAGTCCTGAGATCACACGCAGCAAGGTCGACTTGCCGCAACCAGACGGGCCGACGAACACAACGAATTCGCCTTCTTCGACTTCGAGATCGATGTCTTTCAGAACATGAACCGCCCCAAAGGATTTGTTGACGCCTTTCAGTGTCAAAGCCGTCATTGCTCGGTCTCCTTCAAGATAACAGGCTTGCCGCTGCGAATGCTTTCATCCGCCGCGAGGCAGATGGCCAGCGAATTCACCGCGTCATTCATGTGGCGGGTCAGGTCCATGTCTTCGGCAATCGCCTGGAGAACGAAGGCCTGTTCGGCGTCACACAATTCCTGGTGGCCGGGTTCGGACGGCAGCTCGATCAGTTGATCGCCACCTGGCTTGTGAACAAGGATGCCGCCGACCTTGGTATGGCCATCGATATCGGACGAGGCACCCTTGTCGCTGTCGGTTATCGACACGGATCCGTTGGGTGAAACGATATCCTTCACGAAAAAGGCGGTTTCGGACATCATCGGACCCCAGCCGGCCTCGTACCAGCCGACCGAGCCGTCGGCGAAGACGACCTGGAACTGACCGTAGTTGTACATGTCCTGCGCAATCTCGTCGCTCAAGCGCACACCCATGCCATGCACCCGCTCAGGTTCCGCATTAGTGATCTGACACATCACATCAACGTAGTGGACGCCGCAATCGACAATCGGGCTGGTGGTTCGCATGAGGGCTTTGTGGGTTTCCCATTCCGAACCGCTGGATTGCTGGTTGAGATTCAGGCGGAAGACGAACGGACCGCCAAGGTCTTGCGCTTCCTTGATCAGGCGTTGCCATGAAGGATGGTGGCGCAGGATGTATCCGACCACCAGCTTGCGCCCGGTTTCCCTGGCCTTTGCCACCACCCGTCTGGCGTCGGCAACGTTGGTTGCCAGCGGCTTTTCGACGAAAACATGTGCCCCGGCATCCATCGCCGCACATGCATAGTCCGCATGGCTGTCCGAATAGGTGGCAACAACCACAATGTCCGGCCGTGTTTCCATTCCGGCTTCAAACGTCGTGAAGACGGGGTAGTCGGACAGCTCCGACGGCAGGGAGGCCGGTGAGCGATTGACCAGTCCGACGACCTGGGCCGACGGGAGTTTGTGGTAGGCCAGAGCATGGGAGATCCCCATGTTGCCGAGGCCGACGATAAGGACACGTTTCATTTGACCGCTCCTGACGTAATGCCGCGGATAAGCTGGCGCGAGAAAATGACATAGAGGATGAGAACCGGCAGGATCGCCATCGACAGGGCCGAAAGAACGGCATTCCAGTCGGTCACGAACTGGCCGATAAAGACCTGGCTGCCCAGGGTCAGCGTTTTCACTTCTTCAGCCGGTGCCAGGATCAGCGGGAACCAGAGGTCGTTCCAAATCGGTATCATGTTGAATACCGCGACCGTCGCCATGGCCGGCCGCACGAGCGGCAGGACCAGTTTGAAGAAGATGGTGTACTCGGTGAGACCGTCTATCCGGCCGGCATTCTTCAGGTCATCGGATACTTGCCGCATGAATTCGCTCAGGATGAACACCGCGAGCGGCAGGCCTTGGGCCGTGTAAACCAGGATCAGCGCCATCAGAGTGTTCACCAGACCCGTCGCTACCATCATTTCCAGGATGGCGACGGTCCCGATGCGGATCGGGATCATGATGCCGAGCGCCAGATAAAGTCCCATCAGCATGTTGCCGCGGAACCTGTATTCGCTGAGCGCAAAGGCGGCCATTGCACCGAACAGGAGGATGAAAAACAGCGAAGCTACCGTCACGATCATCGAGTTCTGGAAGTAGAGGAAAAAATCTCCCTGCTTCATCACTGTCTGGTAGCCGATCATTGAAAAACTGTCGGTTGTCGGCAGCGCCAGCGGTTCCCGGAAGATCGCCTTCCGGGTCTTGAAACTGTTGATCAGGATGACGAACACCGGAAACAGCGCAATGAGCGTGTAAAGGATCAGCGCCCCGTGCATTGCCAGCGTATTGAGCGGGTTTGTGCGTGCCTTGTGCATGGTCCACCTCAAAGCTGATAGCGGCGCATCCGGGTCTGTATTCCGAAGAGGTAGATACAGACGCCGATCAGGATGATCGCGAACATGGCGCTCGCAATGGCGGAGCCCATGTAAGGGTCGCCCAGTTGCAGCTGAAAACCGAAGAAGGTGCGATAGAGGAACGTTCCCAGGATATCGGTCGAGAAGTCCGGTCCCGCCAGAGCTCCCTGAGCGGTGTAGATCAGGTCGAAGGCGTTGAAATTGCCGACGAATGTCAGGATCGAAATGATGCCTATTGACGGCAGGATCAACGGCAGCTTGATCTTCCAGAAGGCGGAGGTGCCGGTGATGCCGTCCAGTTCCGCAGCTTCGAGGATTTCTTCCGGAATGGACAGCAGAGCGGCATAGATCAGCATCATCGGAATACCGACGAACTGCCAGACCGAAATCAGCGAAAGGGTTGTCAGTGCATAGTCTTCCTTGCCGAGCCAGGGGGTATAGAGAAACTTCAGGCCAACGGCATCAAGCATAGAAGGTGCAATACCCCAGATCGGCGACAGGATCAGTTTCCAGGCAAACCCGACGATCACGAAACTGAGGATCGTTGGAATGAAGATGGCCGAGCGATACAGGCCGGCGAAGCGCAGGCGCGGGTGGCTCAGGATCGCGGCAAGAGCGATGCCGATCGGGTTCTGCACAAGCATGTGTATGAAAAAGAACCAGAAATTGTTGCCGAGCGCATTCCAGAACTGATCGGACCAGATCGGATCTCCGAACAGGGATTGAAAGTTCTGCAGGCCGACAAAGACACGTGTCTGGTCGATCTGGCTGTAAAGCGCCAGTCGCAGCGTGTTGAAAAGGGGGAAGATCATCACCGCCGTGTAGACCAGCACCGCCGGCGCCAGGAACACGATGATGTGCCATCGGATTTTGGGTTTGTGCTGGCTCACTGTCGTTCTCATTTCCTGAGCGCTGTGCCGGTTGCAAACGGCAAGCAAAACGATCCCACAAGAAACCATCCGGGCGGATGTGTAGAAACCCGCCGCGTTTCGCCTTGAATTGCAAACCCCCTCCCGGCCGGACAGGCGGGGAGGGGTATCAGTTTCTTATTTCTGCGGCTCGTACCAGGTGGCAAGGCCTTCCTGCAGCTTCGCACCAAGCTCTTCCGGAGAAGACGTGCCCTTGATCGCGGCAACTGATGCGCCCCAGGTCTCGTTTTCCAGGTTGGGCGTGCCACGGGACAGGATGTGGTAAGTCGAGCGGATGGTGGATTCACACTCGTCGCGCCAGCTTGCGAATTCCTTGGCGAGCGGATCTTCCAGCTCGACAGGCTCTTTCGAAAGCGGGAAGAAGCCCGGCAGGGCATTACCCATGATCGAAGCGAATTCCGGGCTGGCCACCCAGGCAAGGAAGGTACGAGCAGCTTCCGGGTTTTCCGACTTGGCGTTCATGCCGATGCCGATGTCGGTATGGTCGGAAATGTAGCAGGTGTCGCCGGCTTTCTGGACCGGTGGCTTGAAGGCGCCAAGTTCGAAATCGGCCTGCGTGTTGAAGCCTGCGATCTCCCAGGAACCTGCCGGATAGATTGCCGCGCGGCCGAGGGTAAAGATGTTCTGGCTGTCCGGATAAGTCTGGGCTTCATAGCCGTCACCCAGATACGGGCCCCACTTTGCGAGTGTCTCGAAAGGGGCAACCCACTGGGCATCCGTCAGCTTCTGGTCACCGCTGATGAGCGCCAGACGGCCTTCTTCGCCCTTCCAGTAGTTCGGACCAATGTTGTTGTAGCCCATCGTGGCTGCTTCCCACTGGTCATTGGTGCCCATGGCCATGGGAATGTAGGAGCCGTCTTCCTTGATCTTGTCCAGGGCTGCAAAGAACTCTTCTTCGGTTTTCGGAACTTCAAGGCCAAGTTCTGCAAACGCGTCCTTGTTGTAGATGAAGCCATGGATCACCGAAGCCATCGGCACACAGAACGTTGCCGACGCGTCATCGGTCTGCCAGGCAGACTTGGCAACGTCGGAGAAATTCGACATCGCATCCAGGTCGCTGAGGTCTGTCAGGTGACCGGCGTCGTAAAGGGCGAGTGAAGCGTCGAACGGACGGCAGGTAATCAGGTCCCCGGCACTGCCTGCGTCGAGCTTGGAGTTCAGGACGGCATTGTATTCGGCCGGAGCCGACGGTGAAAACTTCACCTTGATGCCCGGGTGCTTGGCTTCAAAAGCCGGAATGATCTTTTCCTGCCAGAGGGTCAGATCGTCGTTTCGCCAGCTCTCGATGGTGAGCGTTGCATCCTGTGCAAATGCGATGGTGGACGTTAATGCGGTTCCTGCCAGGGCAAGGGCAACTGTCTTGCGTATCATTATGGCTCCTCCAGTTAATTCTTGAATTCAGGTACTTGTCAGTTCCAACCGTGCCATTGCTCGGTCTACCCGGCCTTCTTCGGACCGTAGGATGGCTTGTGCCTCTTCTCGGGATTCGACCCCGGAAGCGATGAGGCAGGCAACTTTCACATCGTTGTCTGCCGTCTTCAAAGCGTGTGATGCGCCTGCTTCGTCCACGTCGGCGATTTCCTGAACGATCCGGCGCGCACGCATGTGCAGTTTTTCGTTATCAGCGTGCAGATTGACCATTCGGCCGCGATAGACATGGCCAAGCTCTACACCCATCAGAGTCGACAGTGAGTTCAGCGCGATCTTTTGTGCTGTCCCGGCTCCCAGTCGGGTCGAGCCGGACAGAATTTCCGGTGGCGTGTTCAGAAAAATGGCGTGGTTCGCAAGGTCGAACAAGGCCGCGTTCTCATTGTTTGCAATCGCGATGATGGGCGTTCCGGCAGCTTTTGCCAGTTCCGCCGCCTTGACGGCATAGCGCGTATCGCCACTTGCAGACACCACGACAAGACAGTCCTTCGAACCGATGGTTTCCAGCGCCGTCGCGAGGCCGTGGCTTTCATCTTCCACGTCGCCTGGCATGTCGGCGGTTGTCGGAATTCCACCTGCCATCAGGATCTTGACCTGTCTGGTGGGGATGCCGAACGTTCCACCCAGCTCCATTCCGTCTGCGGCGGCCATAAGACCGGAGGAACCGGCGGCAGCGTAATAAAGCGTTCCGCCATTGCGGATGGCAGCCGCCATGACGGCGGCCCCTTTGGCAATGACGCTGGAGCAGGCCTCCACCGCTTGCGCGGCTTCCACGTTCGCTCTGGCAATGGCTGACGCGGCCTCGCTCAGAGGCAAGGCATCCAGCGTTTTTTCCATCGCATAGAGCTGCTCGGTTTTACGTGGCGGCATTCGATTACTCCAAATTCCGGGTAATCATACCTATTTAATACCATTAGTCTACCATTTTCTTTTTCGTTTAAATTTCGTAAGCAAATCTGACAAAATCAGGCTTTTTGGAGCGAGGTCGGCCTTTTCATCTGGAAATAGGTATTATATAGGTATCAATATGACGTACCAGCTTCAGATGATCGCGATTGATGGCGGTGGCACCCGTTGCCGGGTGGCATGCATGATTGGCGGACAAAAGCACATTGTTGAAGCCGGGAGCGCCAATGTGTCGACGGACCTTGAAAGTGGCGTGGCGGAAATCGTTACCGGTCTGGGCGAATTGGCACGCGAGCTCGATATCCCCGCAGCGGCATTTGAGTCGGTTCCCGCATACATAGGTCTGGCAGGTGCATCTTGGCCCGAAATCGTGGCGAAAGTGGCTGCGCGTCTGCCGTTGAAGCATGTGCGCGTCGAGGATGACCGCCCCTCGGCCGTTCGCGGTGCGTTGGGAAGAGATGACGGGATTCTGGTGCATTGCGGTACTGGCTCCTTTCAGGCGATGCAGCGCGCTGGGCGTATCGTACTGACAGGGGGGTGGGGGCCGGTCCTTGGTGATGAAGCCTCGGCTCAATGGGTCGGGCGCAAGGCGCTCAGTGCCGTTTTGATGGTTCAGGATGGCGTTCGGCCCGTTTCAGCGTTGACCGAACGCCTGTCGGAAAAGTTAGGAGGCCCGGCAGGTATCGTCGCCTTTGCGGGAGATGCCTCACCGGCTGATTTTGGCAATCTTGCCAAAGGTGTGACTGAAGCGGCGGCGGAGAACGATCCGACCGCGGTTGAGGTAATGCGATCGGGAGCAGCTCATATTGCAACACACGTGCGCGCTCTCGGTTGGTCGGAAGGGTTGCCGCTGCTTTTGACCGGTGGAATTGCCGCGCACTATGCGCCTTATCTTGATGTGCAGATGCAGCAGGCACTTGCCCAACCCAAGGGGCAACCGATCGATGGAGCGCTGTCCCTGGCCCGCGAATTCGCAGAGGAGTTGTCCGAATGCTCAGTGTAGCTGAATTTCTGCAGCCGGACGCCTGGCTGTCCGAGAATGCAGGGCCACGCTATGTCCAGCTTTGCCGTCGGCTTGAAGAAGGCATAAACGACGGTGTTCTGGCGCCCAACAGCTCCCTGCCGCCCGAGCGGGAGCTGGCGGACATGACCGAGCTGTCTCGCGTTACCGTCCGCAAGGCGATCCAGGAACTGGTTCAAAAAGGTCTCATCGAACAACGGCAGGGATCAGGCTCTTTCATTCGCGAGGCTGCTCCCAAGGTTGAACAGTCCCTCTCGTTTCTCACTTCCTTCAGCGAAGACATGAAACGGCGCGGCATGGAGACGACGTCGAAATGGCTGGAGCGTGGTATATTCCTGCCTTCGGCGGAAGAGGTGTCCATACTTGAGTTGCAGCCCGACGCCTCCGTTGCGCGTATTTCGCGTTTGCGCGAAGCGGATGGCCGGCCGATGGCCCTTGAGCGGGCAGCGTTGCCTTTGGATATCCTGCCCAATCCGCTGCAGGTCATCACGTCGCTATACGAGGTCCTTGATCTGACGGGCCAGCGCCCGGTGCGAGCCTTGCAGAAGATTTCGGCGGTCAACCTGTCGGCTCAGGATGCCGAGCTCCTCGGAGTTGCCGAAGGCGATGCCGGATTGAACATTCAGCGCATTTCCTATCAGGAAAACGGACGCGTCGCAGAGTTCACCAAGTCCCTTTATCGCGGCGATGCCTATGACTTCGTCGCCGAATTGCGGCTTTCGGAATAAATGCGGCTTAGTCCGATGCGCTTCTGAGGATTTTTTCCGCGAGCTTCAGGTGAGGGCGGTCGAGCATTTTTCCGTCAAGCTGAGCAACCCCGTCACCGGCGGCCTGAAGCGTTTCGATCACGCGGTGTGCCCAATCCAGCTCGTTTTTTGTGGGAGCCAGCTGCCGGTGGATCGGATCGATCTGTGCCGGATGTATCGCCAGTTTCCCGTCAAAGCCAACCGCCCGCGCCTGCTGCGTTTCGCTGGCAAGACCCGCTTCGTCGCGAAAGTCGGTATAGACGGAATCGATCGCCAGAACTCCGGCATCCTTGGCGGCGAAAAGGGCCAGATCACGCGCTGTCGCAAAGGGCGAAAGATAAGAGTTGTCCCGATCCCGGTTTGCCAGGGCGCCGAGATCAGCCTGCAGATCCTCGCCACCCCAGGTCAGTCCGGTCAGGAGCGGGTGCGCCCAATCGAGCCGCATGAGGTTTCGCACGGCGCGAACCGTCTCGGAGCAGATTGCAACGATACCCGGGGACTCTTTGGGGTCATGGGCACGGATCATCGCCGCAAGGCAATCGATATCCTGCGGACCCTCACATTTTGGCAGCAGATAACCGTCAGGCGAGCCGGCGATGGTTTGCGCCACATCCAGGTTGGTCAGGCCGGTATCCAGTCCGTTGACGCGCACGTAGCGGGCCGAGCTGCTTTCGAGCTTAAGTCCATTGGCGGCCATTGCGCGACCCTCTGCCTTCCGCTGCGGTGAAACGGCGTCTTCCAGATCCAGAATGACGACATCGGCGTCGGTCGACAGTGCCTTTTCCGTTTTTCTGGCATCGTCTGCCGGAGCAAACAGCCAGGACCGGTGCTTGTGAGGCGGCATTGGCATGAAGTTAGTCCTGTTCGGGCAGCAGGGCGGCGATGGAGGCCACGTAGGCATCGACATCGTCCCGGTCACGGTTGAACCATTCCAGCGACCAGTTCATGGCGCCGAGCAACGTGTAGCGCAGATGGCGGATCTGGACCGGGGTTGCTGCTGCGCCCAGATAGGCGCCGATAATGTCATTCCAGACTGTGTTGTAAGCACGGCGCACCGCTTTCAGTTCTTCCCTGACCGTATCGGGCACAAAGGGGTAGCATCGAATGTGTGCCGAAGAAAAATCGCTCTCCGACAAAAGCGTCTTCAGATGTATGCGCATGGCAAGAACAAGCCGCTCCCGCGCAGACAGATGACCGTTTTGCTCCAATTCCACCTGCACAGCGTCTTCCACCACCTCGACCCCGAGGCGCATGACTTCCGTTGCAAGCGCTTCCTTGGAAGGGAAATGATAGTAAAGACTTCCGGCCTTCATGCCGACTTCGGCGGCCAGATCCCGTAAGGACATGTCGGCATATCCGATTTCGCGCATCATGCGCGCCGCCACGCCCAGGATTTCGCGCCGGGCCTCTGCGGCCTTTGCCTTGGTTCGCTGCCTGGAAGGTCTGGTTTCTTCGCTCACCTGCCGCTCCCTGGAAAAGAAGAGATGCAGATGTTTCCGACACCTTTATGCGTTTCAAGTGCCGTGAATGCGGCCGGGGCAGTTTCAAAGGGAATGATTTCCGAAATCACCGGTCGAATGCAGTGTTGCTCCAGGGCCCGGTTCATTGCCTCGAAAGCGGCGCGCGAGCCGCACGAAACCGAATGAAGCGTCAATCGCCGCGTGAGCACGAGCGGCAGGAACAACTCCGCATTGTTGCCCGTCACATTTCCGATCAGAACAATCGTTCCGCCTGTTCTGACAGCTTTGGTGGAAGCTCCCAGGGTTTGCGCGCCGCCCAGTTCCAGAACGCGGTCGCATCCAATGCCGCCAGTCGCCTTTCGAACTGTTTGAGCCCAGTTTTCTTCAGCTGATCGGTCAATCACGATGTCTGCGCCGAGCTCTCGGACCTTCTCTGCTTTCGAAGGTCCGGAAGTCGTAACGATTGCGCGTGCGCCTGAAGCTTTTGCAAGTGACAAGGCCATCAACGCGACACCCCCGGTGCCAAGAATAAGTACCGTTTCGCCTGGGCGGACCGGAGCCGGTTCGCTCAAGGCGCTCCAGGCGGTTACACCGGCACAGGGCAGGGTGGCGGCCTCTTCGTCGCTGAGGTGATCTGGAACCCGAACGAGGGTTGAGGCCGGGTATACGCAGTGACTGGCCAGAACCCCGTCAAGGGGACCGCCAAGCCGTCCGACTTCGAGGTCGGCGGGAGGGGGACCGCCTTGCCAATGCTGGTAAAAGGTGGGGCAGACCCTGTCACCGATTTTGAATCCGGTTACGTCTTTTCCGGTTTCGATGACCACGCCAACTCCGTCCGAAAGGGGAATGAGCGGCGGCTGGACCATTTTTCCATGCTGTGCGCGCATGACGACAAGGTCGCGGTAATTCAGCGAAGCTGCCTGCATTTCCAGCAAGACGTCACGTGGACCGGGGCGAGGGAGTTTGCCCGACTTTCTGATCAGGTTGTCCAACCCGAACCCGTTTGAAAACGACCAGTATTCCATGCGGTTACATCCGTTTGGCGACTTCCTCCAGCATGACCTCGGTTGCGCCGCCACCTATGGCTTGCACGCGCGCGTCACGCGACATGCGTTCAATAGCACTTTCCCGCATGAAACCCATACCGCCATGAAACTGAACGCAGGCATACATGACCTCGTTCACCAGTTCGCCGCAATAGGCCTTGATCATCGAAACTTCCCGGACAAGGTCTTCGCCGTGCGCGGCACGGGCTGAAGTGGCATAAACCATCTGTCGTCCGGCTTCGACCTTTGCGCCCAGTTCAGCCAGACGATTGCGAATGACCTGCTTGTCCCAGAGCGGTGCCCCAAAAGCCTTGCGATCCCTGACATAATTGACCGTCATTTCGATCGCTGCCTGCGCTTCACCCATCGCCATGGCGCCAAGTACAAGCCGCTCGTTCTGAAAATTCTTCATGATCTCGTAAAAGCCGCGGCCTTCCTGGCCAAGCACGTTTTCTGCGGGAACGAACACATCGACAAAGGACAGTTCGGCCGTGTCGGAGCTCAGCCAGCCATGCTTTTTCAACGATCTTGAAACCGAAAATCCAGGCGTGTCCTTTTCAACGATGAACATGGTCACCGATTGACTGGGTCTGCCGCTCGTATCGGTCTTCGCCGCTACGCAGTAAACGTCGCCAAGAACGCCGTTTGTGATGAAGGTCTTGGCACCATTCAGAACATAGCCGTCAGTCTCTCGCCTGGCTGTTGTCCGAATGCTCTTCACGTCAGAGCCTGCGTCGGGTTCGGTGACACCGACCGCGGTAATTATGTCGCCTGAAATAACCCGGGGCAGATATTTTTCCTTCTGCGCATCGTTGCCGGCATTGAAAATATGAACCGAAGCCATGTCCGTGTGGACGAGTGCTGTGATGGCAACGCCTGCATAAGTGCACCGACCCAGCTCTTCAGCCAGAACCACCGTGGCACGTTCGTCCATGTGCGATCCACCATACTGCTCCGGGTAGCGAATGCCGAAAAAGCCGAGATCTCCCATCTTGCGCAGCAGCTCGCGCGGTGTGGCGCCTGCCTCTTCCCAGGCATCGGCGTGGGGTTTGATTTCCTCTTCGACGAAGCGGCGCACTTGCGCACGCAGAAGATGATGTTCCTCCTCGAAGAAGAAGCTGCTGGCTGTGGTTGCGTCAAACCCGAGTGCGCTCATCGTTCTGTCCCGTCATTTTGCTTTGATTGTCTGGTGAAGTCCGGTCTGCGTTTGTCGGCAAAGGCGGAAGTGCCTTCAGCAAAATCCGGACCTGCGCAAAGACGCGCGTTGGTGTCGCGCTCATGGTCGAGGGCCTGCTCCAGTCCGGATGTCAGGCCGTGATCGACAGCTTTCCTGATTTCGACGAAGGCATTTATCGGTCCCTGAGAAAGGTCATGGGCAAGAGAGAACGCCTCGCGGGTCAGCTCGTCGTCTTCGACGCAGCGTGAGATCAGGCCCCAGCTTTCGGCTTCTGCCGCGTCAAGAGTTTCTCCGGTCAGCATCAGCTGCATGGCTTTCGCCCTGCCTAGAGCTTGCGGAAGAAACCAGGTGTTCCCGACGTCCGGAATGACGCCAAGCTTTGGGCCGAATACCTGGATGAAACGGGCCGAACGGGCCGCCAGGACCATATCAGCGGAGAGCGCAAGACCGACGCCGCCCCCTGCCGCGATGCCGTTGACCGCGCTGACGACGGGTTTCGGCATGGACCGGATCAGACGCACCGCCCGGTTCCAGCCGTCGTCGAGCAAATTGTAGATACCCTTGCCCTTGTCCTCGAGGGCAGCCATCTCGCCAACATGGGCTCCGGCGCAAAAACCACGACCCGAACCGGTCACGATCATTGCCCTGATCGTTTCGTCGCCACGGAGGTCTTCAAGTCGCCGGATAAGTTGATCCATCATCGGCCTATGGATGGCGTTCAGCTGGTCAGGTGCAGACAGTGTCAGTGTGCCGACAGCATCTGTTACCTCCAGGGTGACCCAGTCCTTCCCGTTTCCATCCATCGAAATCTCCAATCGGACGCGCGCTGTTGACATTTATTTCTAACGGTCGTTAGGTAGATGTCAACAGTGAGGCATTGGAAGAAAGGTGACGGCAATGGTCGAAATGACCGATCTCATCGCCAAATTGCGGGAAACTCAGAGATTATCGTCAGAAGGGGGTGGTGAAAGATTCCGGACCCGGCATCATCAGCGGGGCAAGATTTTCGTACGGGACCGAATCGAAATTCTGCTCGATGCGGAGACCGCCTTTTTGGAATTGTCGCCCCTGGCGGCACATGGGCTCTATGGTGGAGAAGTACCGGGCGCCGGTATCGTGACCGGCATCGGTCTGATCCATGGCCGACCCTGCATGATCATCGCCAATGACGCGACGGTCAAAGGAGGGTCGTTCTTTGCCGAGACCGTGCGCAAGCATTCCCGCGCCCAGGAGATTGCCCAGCAGCACCGCCTGCCCTGCATTTACCTGGTCGACTGTGGCGGTGCATTCCTGCCCGAACAGGATCGGGTCTTTCCGGATCAGGACCATTTCGGTGGCGGGTTCTGGCGGCAATGCCAGATGTCGGCTGCCGGCATCCCCCAGATTTCCATCGTTTTCGGTGGGTGCACCGCAGGTGGCGCCTACATTCCGGCCCTCTCGGATCAAGTGATCATGGTGAGGGGAACCGGGCGAATTCATCTTGGAGGTCCGCCGATCGTCAAGGCGGCGATCAACGAAATCGTCGATGGTGAAACTCTGGGCGGAGCAGACATGCATACGATGGTCTCCGGTGTCAGCGATCACGTAGCACCTGATGAGGAAACGGCTTTGCAGAAGCTCCGCGAGATTGTGGCCAATCTCGGCAGTGAGGGAGCAGTCGCGCCACCGCCGCAGGATCCGGTCGAACCTCTCGCCAACTCCGGCAGTCCGGAGGACTATGCGCCGGTCGACCTGAAACGCCCCACCGACATGCGGGCTTTGATCCGCTCGATGGCCGATGCCTCTGTTCTGTCCGAGTTCAAGCCGGACTACGGCGCAAGCCTGATCACCGGTTTTGCGCACATCCACGGCTATCCGGTCGGCATCCTGGCAAACGACGGCGCGTTGTTTTCGGAAAGTTCGCTCAAGGGCGCACATTTCATCGAGCTGTGCGACCAGCGCCAGATCCCGCTTCTTTTCCTTCAGAACATCACAGGCTTCATGGTTGGAACCGAAGCGGAGAAAGGTGGCATTGCCAAGCATTCGGCCAAATTGGTCTATGCGGTCTCCAATGCGCGGGTTCCAAAATTCACCGTCATAGTCGGTGGCAGTTATGGGGCAGGGAATTATGGCATGTGCGGTCGGGGCTTCAGGCCGCGTTTCCTGTTTTCCTGGCCCAATGCCCGGATCGCGACCATGAGCCCGGATGTGGCGTCGACGGTCGTGACCGATCTTCGCCGCGCCAGCCTCAAGTCTGAGGCGAGCGAAGACGACATTGCAACCCTTGACGCCAAAACGCGAGAGCAGTTCGAGGAGCAGTCCGATCCTTATTACGCCACGGCGAGGCTTTGGGACGACGGCATCATCGAACCGAATCAGACACGTGACGTGCTTGGCCTGTGCATCTCGCTCGCTGCGGGCGAGGATCAGGATACGGGGCCGCGCCCGGTTTACAGGATGTGAGGTCCCGGATGTTTGACAGTCTGCTTGTTGCAAACCGCGGTGAGATTGCCTGCCGCATCATCAGGACAGCCCGAAAGATGGGGCTGCGCACCATCGCGGTCTTTTCGGAAGCTGATCGCGACGCGCTGCATGTGCGCATGGCCGATCAGGCGGTGGCCATCGGGCCGGCGCCGGCGCGTGAAAGCTATCTGTGCACGGACAAGATCCTCGAAGCCGCCAGATTGACGGGCGCGCAGGCGATCCATCCGGGCTATGGGTTCTTGTCCGAACAACCGGATCTGGTCGAAGGGTGCACGGCTGAGGGGCTTGTGTGGGTCGGCCCGCATCTGGACGCCATCACATCAATGGGGTCAAAGATCGCCGCCAAGAAAATCGCGCTCAAGGCGGGCGTTCCATGCATTCCGGGCTATGCGGGTGAAGACCAGAGCGACGCCGCGCTTGTTGCCGCAGCGCATGAAATCGGATTGCCCGTCATGGTCAAGGCCAGCGCGGGTGGAGGCGGCAAGGGCATGCGCGCAGTCTTCGAACCGATTGACCTTGAAGCCGCGATCAGGGCCGCTCGCATCGAGGCTGCCCGATCCTTCGGTGATGACCGGTTGCTGGTCGAAAAGCTGGTCCGGAATCCACGTCATGTCGAAGTACAGCTTCTGGGTGACAAGCATGGAAACGTAATTCACCTGTTCGAACGCGACTGCTCTGTTCAACGGAACCACCAGAAAATCCTGGAAGAGGCACCGGCTCCGAACCTTACTGAGGCGACGCGCGAAGCCCTATTCGAGGCGGCTGTGGGACTGGGCCGGAAAATCGGCTATGACAGCACCGGTACTGTTGAATTTGTCATGGACGCGGCAACAGGCGAGTTCTTCTTTCTGGAGATGAACACCCGCCTTCAGGTGGAACATACTGTCACCGAAGAAGTGACCGGCCTGGACCTTGTCGAGCTGCAGTTGCGTGTTGCCGCCGGCGAGCCATTGGGACTGACACAGGACCGGGTCACATGCGTCGGTCATGCCATCGAAGCGCGTCTGACGGCCGAAGACGCGTCGGATGGCTTCCGCCCGGAAACGGGAACGATCTTGAAGTGGCAGGTCCCCGAGAACGTTCGCTGCGACAGCGGTGTCGGGATCGGATCGATTGTCGGCTCCAGTTACGACTCCATGATTGCAAAACTGATTGCCCTTGGTCCGGACCGCGAAGCTGCCCGCCGAAAGCTGATTGCAGGTCTTGAACGAACGGAAGTCGCCGGGCTCAGAACCACGCGCCAGTTCTTGCGCGACGCACTTCAGACCAAACGGTTTCAAGCAGGTGAAATCACAACGGACTTCCTGAGGCAGGAATGGCGTGAAGCCTGGCGGCAGGCACATGGAGAGACCCTGCTTTACGCCGTGTTGGCGCATCATCTGGCTCCTTTGAAAAAAACATCCCCCTGGCAAACTCTTGGCGGGTTCCGGCTGCTGGAAAGGGCGGGGCGGTCGGCACATGCGGTGTACGTGGATGCAAAAGCACCGGAAAACCGGATTTCGATTCAAAGGGAAGCTGAAAACCGGTTTGTTGTTGGTGGAACATCAGACGAGGAGAGACTGGCAGCGACCTGGCTCGCCCCCGGAGCGCTCCGAGTGGAGCGAAACGGTGTTCAGGAAACCATTGGGGTGCTGATCTCCGATGGCTCGGTTCATGTGTGGAGCAAAGATTTTGATGCCGCCCATCAGGTCGTTCAGCTGGGCAACTATGACGCCGCGCAGCATCAGGAAACCACGGCAGCGCCGGACCGGATCGCAGCAACGATGCCCGGACTGGTAGTGAATGTTCTGGTGGAACAGGGAGCAGCCGTCGCGGCGGGAGAAACGCTGGTGGTGATGGAATCCATGAAGTTGCTGATGGAGTTGAAAGCACTCGCAGCCGGAACGGTAGCGAGCATCAGGGCGGTGCCCGGAGACAGCGTAGAGGCCGGCGCGCTGCTTGTGCAGCTTGAGCTCGACGAGGGGCAAAGGGGATAGGTATGGCAGGTCTCTGGTACGAAGAATTTGAAGAGGGCATGGTGATCGACCACGCCATAACCCGCACCATCACCGAGGCAGACAACATGTTCTTCTGCTCGATGACCTACAATTCCCAACCGCTGCATATCGACCGGCATTTTGCTGAAAAGACGGAATTCGGCAAACAACTGGTCAATTCGCTGCTCACTCTGGGTGCAATGATCGGCCTGTCTGTTTCCGAGACCACTCTGGGAACGACGATCGCCAATCTCGGCATGACGGCTGTCGAGTTTCCGGCACCTGTCTTTCACGGCGATACCTTGCGGGTGCGTACAACGGTTGGAGAATGCCGCGAAAGCCGTTCGCGGCCCAATGCCGGAATTGTGCGGTTTCACCACGAGGCCTTCAATCAGGACAACGTGCTGGTAGCATCCTGTCACCGCGCGGCCTTCATGCACAAGCGGTCTGCAGCATGAGCATATTGAAACCTCTTGCGGGACTGAAAGTGCTCGAATTCGATGCCATTGGGCCGGTTCCGTTCTGCGCGATGATGCTTGCTGATCATGGCGCCGAGGTCACCCGGGTCATACGTCCCGGTGGACAGCCCAACGGGGTTGATGCAGGTCAGGATGACCTGCTCCTGCGTGGGCGCTCAGCCATCGTTCAGCTCGATCTGAAATCGGATGAAGGCCGGAGTGAGGCGCTGGAACAGGTTGCCGGAACAGACGTTTTGCTGGAAGGTCATCGACCCGGCGTAATGGAAAGGCTCGGGCTCGGCCCCGAGACCTGCCGAAAGATCAATCCGCCGCTGGTCTATTGCAGGATCACCGGATACGGGCAGACGGGGCCTCTTGCTGACCATCCCGGACACGACATCAATTATGTCGCGCAAACGGGCGCTCTTCATGCTGCAGGACATGCCGATCGCGACCCTGTGCCAATACTGCCATTGGTGGGCGACTTTGCCGGTGGTGGTTTGCTCGGAGCCTTTGGTGTGCTTGCCGCAATTTTCTCGGCGAGGACGACAGGACAGGGCTCGGTTGTCGACACCTCGATGGTTGACGGGGCAGCCTTGCTCATGGCGCTGCATTACGGCTGGCAGAATGCCGGACTATGGTCAGTGGAGCGTCAAAGCAACCTGCTGGATGGCGCCGCCCCCTTTTACCGATGTTATCGTACCGCTGAGGGCCGCCATATTGCGGTGGGAGCCATAGAACCCAAGTTCTACCTGGCCTTGTGCAAGGCGTTGGATCTTAATGATCCGCTCTTTCAAAACCAGATGGACAAGAAAAACTGGCCTCAGATGAGCCGGCTTATCGAAGCCCGGGTCGCGTCAATGAGCAACGCTGAGCTGGATCAGGCAGTGGCGACGCCGGACGCCTGTATCTCCTGGGTGGCATCCACCGCTGATGCGCATCTGGGCGATCATATTGGAGCCCGCGGAACCATCACAAAGGAAGACGGTCGTTTTTCGGTTGCCCCGGCTCCCCGCTTCAGCCGACCCGAGGATTGTTCCGAAGACTCATGAAAAACGCAAAAGGCCGGCAAGTGCCGGCCCTTTGATTTCTGACAGTCAATTTACTCAGAAATTCTCGATCTTGGGCGCAAGCTCCGCAAGATCGCGAAAAGCCCCGGGGCCTGCAGCCAGGACCGGAGATCCCTTGCGGATCGCTTCTCCCTCAACGGGAAAACGCAGGTGTTCGCCGCCGGCTTCCTTCACCAGGCAATATCCGGCCAGGCAGTCCCAAGCGTGCATGTAAGGTTCGTAGTAGCCGACGAGTCGGCCGGCCGCGACATGGGCCAGCATCAGCGCGCCGGATCCCGTACGTACGAAATTGCCACCCGCTTCCAGGAGCGAAGTGATTGACGCACCGATCATCGTCGGCGGCACATGGCTGTTTCCACCAATGCCGGTCAGGCCGTTCTGCAGCGTTCTTGCGGCGTCCAGTTCGAGAGCTTGACCGTCCAGGGTCGCTCCCTTGCCTTTCATGGCAGCGAAGATTTCATCATCGCAGGGAGCCTTGATGACTCCGATGACCGGTTCGCCATCGTGAAGCAGCGCTATGGAAACGCACCAGCTGGACAGACCGTTGAGAAAGGGAGCCGTACCGTCGATCGGGTCCACCACCCAGGTGTATCCGCTGGTGCCCTCTTCGTAGCCGTGCTCTTCACCCAGAATGCCGTCTTCGGGAAAGGATGCGGCGATCCTTTTGCGGATGAGATCTTCAACGTTCCGGTCAGCGATTGAAACGACGTCGTGCAGGTCGCGTTTGGTTTCAATCATCAGTTCATGACGTCGCTGGAAGTAGTCCAAAGCCAGAGCTCCGGCTTCTTCAGCCATTTCTTGTGCGAGCTGGAAGCGCTTGTCCAAGTCTATCGTATCCTCAGTGCTGGAAATGATCATGATGTCTATGCTCAGCCATCGATCAAGGCAAGGCCGCGATTGCGGAAGCTAAGGGAAACGGTCGTTTTGGGGGACAAAAAGCGTTCCACGGCGTGATCGATGACGAAAAAGTTGCCGACCGGAGTTTCCACTTCATATTCGACATGGTCACCGAGATAGGCCGTGGTCAGGATTTCGCCGCCAAGGCCCGTATCCGTGTCCGGGTTCAGCGTAACCGCGCCAGGCCTGACAGCCAGTTTCGCCTGACCGACCTTGGCCCGTTTTGAATTCAGCTTGTGCTGAAGACCGCCGACATTGATGGTTGCCAGATCTCCGACCTGCTCGATCACCTCGCAGGAGATGACATTCGCTTCGCCCATGAAGTCCGCAATGAATGCGGAAACCGGTTCGTCGTAGAGGTTCTGCGGTGTATCGGACTGGGCAATCTTGCCGTCTTTCATCACGACGATCCGATCGGATACCGCAAGGGCTTCGTCCTGATCGTGCGTCACATAGACAGCGGTAAAGCCGAGACGTTGCTGCAGCTCCCGGATGTCTGTCCGCACCTTCCGGCGAAGGCGCGCATCAAGGTTGGAAAGCGGCTCGTCGAGAAGTAGAACCTGCGGCTCCAGAACCAGCGCCCTGGCAACTGCAACGCGCTGCTGCTGACCGCCGGAAAGTTCGGCGGGCAGGCGATGTCCCATGCCTTCCAGCCCGACCTGCACCAAGCCGTCTTCGGCGCGTTCGCGAGCTTCCTTCTTGTTGAAACCCGAGGACTCAAGCCCGTAGGCGACATTGTCCAGCGCACTCATATGCGGGAACAGCGCGTAGGACTGGAAAACCATGGACACGTCCCGCTCGTGAGCGGGAAGCATGGTCACGTCCTTGCCACCGATCAGGATCCTGCCCGAGGTCGGATGTTCCAGTCCGGCCAGCATGCGCAGGGTTGTGGTCTTGCCGCAGCCGGATGGCCCCAACAGGGTCACCAGGTTGCCGGGCTCGATCGTGAGGGAAAGATCCGGGATCGCGGTAAACGTGCCGAAGTCCTTGCGAACGTTTTCAAATACGACGGATCCGCTTTTCAGGGTAGTCATGCAGTTTTCTCCTGCGACATACGAAATTTACGTGACTTGATGACACCGGAGACCCGGTTTTCCCGGCGCAGACGCCGTTCGCCAACCAGAAGCTGGAACACGGTAATGACCGTGATCATCACGAAGATCAGCATTGAGGAATAGGCGATTGCGATGCCGTATTCGCCATTTTCGACGAGGCCGACAATGTAGGACGTCGCCATGTTGTATTCCGCGCTGACGAGAAAGATGACCGCGCTGATCGAAGTGATCGCCCTGACGAAGGAGTAAACCAGTGCTGCGGTGATTGCCGGACGCAGCAAAGGCAGGATCACCTTGCGCAACGTGCGCGCGCTGTTTGCCTTCAAGGTCAGGGAAGCTTCATCCAGGCTCTTGTCGATCTGGCTCATGGCCGCGACACCGCCGCGAACACCGACCGGCATGTTCCGGAAGACGAAGCACGCAACCAGGATCAGGGCTGATCCGGTCATTTCGAGCGGAGGCAGGTTGAAGGCCATGATGTAGCTGATGCCGATAACGGTGCCAGGGATAGCAAAGCTCATCATCAGGGCGAATTCAAAGGCGTTTTTGCCTGCGAAAGTCTGCCGGACGATGATGTAGGCGGTCAGGAGACCGACAGCCGCAGTCAATGGAGCTGAAATCAGCGCGATTTCCATGGTCGTCCAGAAGGAGTTCCAGGCAACTCCGGTCCAGACGAATGCGCCATCTTCAAAGCTGACGGAGAAGGCGCGGGCGTAGTGTTCCAGCGTCAGGGAGTTGTCGAGACCCCAGGTCTTCACGAAACCACCGAAGATGATCATGCCATATACGACAAGCGTGAAGCCCATCCAGGGAATGACGATGCCGTAGACCGAAATGGACAGGCTCTTCGGCAGTCCCGCATGCTGACCGCTGTCGCCCTTGCCGGTCACTGTGGCGAAGTTCTTGCCCGACAGCCACACACGCTGTGCAAGAAACGCCGTCAGCGTGAAGCTGAGCAGGACAATCGCGAGTACGGCTGCCCGTGATGGATCGATCTGCGATCCGACCACCGCGAAGAAAATCTCGGTTGAGAGAACGCCATGGCTGCCGCCGAGCACCAGAGGGTTGCCGAAGTCCGCCATGCTCTCGATGAAGCCGATCAGGAACGCATTTGCCAGACCCGGCTTCATCAGAGGCAGCGAAACCTTCCAGAAGGTTCGCCAGCGATCGGCACGCAAGGTTTGCGACGCCTCTTCCATTGATGGGCTGACACCTTCAACGACGCCGATCAGCACCAGGAAAGAAATGGGGGTGAAGGAGAGAACCTGTGCAATCCAGATGCCGGTCAGACCGTATAGCCAGCGGCTCGGCTCGATGCCGAAGAGGAAATCGAGCGCTTCGGTGACAACGCCGGAACGGCCGAAAAGAAGCGTCAGGGCCAGACCGATCACGAAGGGTGGTGTGATGATCGGCAGAACCGTCAAAAGCCGCAGGCCTTTCTTGAACGGAAAATTGGTGCGCGTGGCCACCAGGGCGAAGGCAAGTCCCAGAACAGTCGAGCCGATCCCGGTCATCACGGCGAGGGTCAGCGTGCGCCAGGCAACCCCGCAGCGACCTGCGCCAACAACGCAGTTGAGGCTCCAGATTGACGGGTCTTGCATATTCTCAAAAAAGCCGTCCGGCTTGAACGAACCGTCGAAATCCTGAAACGAACCGACGAACATGCTGCCGATCGGATAGAAGATGAAGACGGTCACCAGGAAGATCAGGACGGAAATCGAACCGACGACGAAAGCATCGCCCTTCATCACACCGCGCTCGGCAAAGCCGAAGGCGATGAAAAGAACAAAGACAAGGGACAGCACGATGGCACCGGCGCCCATGGCCGGTTGGCCCGTGGCCAGCATCCCGAAATTGTTGTCCATGAAGGTCCAGGCCCAGCCGGTGAAGCTGATCGCAAGGCCCTGCATGGTCATGTAGACAATGCCGAGGCTGCCGGCAATCACCATGAGCTTGCCGCGTTTGTCAGGGTCCGCGATGAAACGGGCACCTGCGCCCATTAGAAAGAATGCGAGCGCCAGGATGAGCCAGCTGCGCCCCTCGACAAACATTTGCAGGATACCGGGCGCCAGGTCTGACGAGGAAAGGAAACCGGATAGCCATTCAAAGGCAAAGAAGCCCCCCTCCACCCTGTACCAAGGCAGAATTAGAAACGAGATCAGCCCCATTATCAGGAGATAATCCAGCCGTTTATTGCCACTTTGCATGGCCACCCCTGTCATTTCAGTAAGTCATATGATTTGGGCCTGCACCAGAGCCCGAAGGCCCCGGTGCAGACCCGCCCTGGGAGCTCGATTAGTTGGCGATTGAGCCGACTTCCTCATCCCAACGCTCCAGAAGAGCCTTGCGGGTCTTCGGGTCGCCGTAGGTGGTGAAATCGTAATCGATCAACTTGATGTCTTCGAACTTCGGCGCTTCCTTCGGCACTTCAGCAGCCTTGTTGGACGGAAGCTGGAAGGACTTTGCATCTTTCATGCGGGACTGAACCTCAGGAGAAAGCGCCCAGTCATACCAGACCTTGGCATTGTCCAGATTCTTGCTGCCCTTGACGATGGACATGGAGCCGATTTCGTAGCCGGTGCCTTCGCAAGGTGCGATTGCCTTGACCGGGAAGCCGGATGCGGCCTGTGCAACGGCGTCATGCAGGAACACGATGCCGAGGCCGGTTTCGCCTCGTGCGGCAGCCTTGACCGGAGCAGAACCTGACTTGGTGTACTGCGAGATGTTGTTGTTCAGTTCCTTCAGGTATTCGAACGCCTTGTCTTCACCCATGATCTGAACCAGCGACGCCAGGGTCGTATAGGCGGTGCCGGAAGAGTTCGGGTTTGCGACCTGAACTTCACCTTTGAGTTCTTCGTTCAGAAGGTCTGCCCAGCAGACCGGTTCCTTGTAGCCTTTTTCCTTGAAGATCTCGGTGTTGAAACCCCAGCCGAGTGCACCGGCATAGATGCCGACGGTCTTGAAGCCGGAGCTTTCCGCCTGCTTTTGCGCCCACTCATGCAGGTCGCCGAGCTTGTCAGACTTGTATTCCTGGGTCAGGCCTTCGGAAGCTGCCTGAAGGTGCGGGTCACCGGTGCCACCCCACCAGATGTCGGTCTTCGGATTGCGTGATTCTGCACGGATCTTGGCATAGCTCTCGCCTGAGGACAGGCGCACCATGTTGACCTTGATGTCGTGCTGCTTTTCGAAATCGCCTTTGAGCTGTTCGCAGATGACGACGTCTGCCGAGCAGATGACATTGAGATTGCCTGCTGCCTGAGCCTGCGAAACGGTGAATGCTGCCGTAGTGGTCAGCATTGCGATGGAAAGAGCTTTGATTGACATTTAGTTTCCTCCACTTAGGGCGTTTGCCTGATGTTTGGTTTTCCGGTTCAGGCAACCGGATTCAGCCATACGGCTGGGTCATGACCGGCTTTGGACATAGTTCTCCCGTTCGGAGCCGCGAGAACGGTCCGTTGCCGGTCAGATCTGACGTGTTCGAAAATCCTCTAGTTCATGGTCACGGGCTCTGCGTTCTGGAGCACTTCGCCATTGAAGCGTTCAAGCAACCTGCGCCTCTGATCAGGAGAGCCGAAGGTCGCAAAATCGTAGTCGACCATTCTGATCAACGAGATATCAGGAGCTGCCGGTGGCAGCGCTGCCTTTGCGTTTGACGGGATCTGGTTCTGGCCGGAGGCCGCACCGGTCGCCTGTCCTGCCGGACTTAATGAAAAGTCGACGAACTGGCGGGCGGCTTCCATGTTTCGGGCACCCCTGACGATGCTGACAGCGCCGATTTCGTACCCTGTCCCCTCGCAGGGAGCGACGATGACGAGCGGCACTCCGGTTGCCTTCTGTGTCACGGCGTCATGAATGAATGAGATGCCGATCCCGGTTTCACCGCGTGCTGCTGCCTTGACCGGCGCCGCACCCGACGTTGTGAATTCGGATATGTTTCTGCTGAGGGCGGTCAGGTAGTTGAAGGCTTCATCTTCGCCCAGCAACTGCACCAGTGTTGCCAGTGTCGTATAGGCCGTTCCGGAAGAGTTCGGATTGGCCATCCGGATCAGCCCGCGATACTGCGGATCGGTCAGGTCCTTCCAGCACGAAGGCGCGGAAACGCCGTGCTCGGACAGGATTTCCGAATTGTAGGAAAAGCCGAGTGCACCCGCATAGACGCCGGCGGACATGCCGCCCGACATTAGATAAAAATTCTGCGCCCAGGGAAGAACGTCGTCCTCGTTGTAGGACCGGTAGGGTTCCAGAAGGTCCTCGGCAACGGCCTGCAAATGGGTGTCGCCGGTTCCGCCCCACCAGACATCTGTCCTGGGGTCTTCGCTCTCGGCGCGAATCTGGTCGAGGATTTCGCCTGTGCTCTTGCGCTTCGTGGAAACTTCAAAGCCGGTTTTCTCTTCGAAAGCAGCTTCCATCGACTGGCACCAGGCCTCGTCAACGCCGCACAGGACATTCAGGTCCTGAGCCGAAGCATCGGCGAGTGAGGCGGACAGCCAGATGGCTGTGCCCACTCCGAGTGGCGTGACAAGTTTCATGTTTCCTCCCATCCCGGAGACAATGCTCCAGGAACCTCACCAACATGGCAGAAGTGACGGCATTCACAACTGTAATTTGGTTACCGTTGTTTCGCCGGCATAGGAAAAAAGTTGCAAATATTACAAACCTTACAAATGTAACAAACATAAGGAAAATCAGTACTTTGCTTATGCGTCGACGATGCATATTATGCAATCCGGGAGGAATGCAAATTGCTCAATGAAGGCATCAATATCCTGATTGTCGAAGACGATCCGGATATGGCGGAGCTTATTTCGGATCTTTTAGAGGCCGAAGGCTGGTTGCCCCATATTGCCAGTTCTGCTGAAGAAGCCGCCGGAGTTCTGTCGGCAAGGCACTTTGATCTTGTGCTGGTGGATCATAATCTGCCCGGCATGTCGGGGCGCGTGTTCGCTCAAAAGCTGAGATCTCAATTGGATATAGGCATCGTCATGGTGACGGCTGCCGGCAGTGCCGCCGAAAGGGTGCTGGGTCTGGAAACGGCAGCGGATGACTATGTCGTCAAGCCGTTTGAGCCGATTGAATTGACGGCACGCATCAAGGCTGTCCTTCGGCGTCTGCATCCAGCCCTTAAAAGCGAAAAGGAACATGCCACCGTCCAGCATGAGCCGTCCGCAATTCTCCTGGGCGATTGGGTCATCGACCTGGTCAACCGCAAGGCAATCTGTACTTCCGATCCGTCGAAGACGCTGACATCATCGGAATTTTCTCTCCTTGAAATCCTCGCCGCGACACCGAACGAACCGGTAAGCCGCACCAAGATTCTGGAACAGCTTGGCGCGGAAACCGACCGCCTCATCGACCGGAACGTCGATGTGCTCGTTCTGCGCTTGCGACGCAAGATCGAGCGCAATCCGGATCTGCCTCGTCACATCAAGACCCGTCGCGGCAAGGGCTACATCCTTCACCGCGACCAGGCCGATCTGACATGATGATCAGTCGCTCCGTTCTTTCTTCAATTGCGTTCCGGCTGCCGGCGGCCATCGTGCTGATCTGCGTCGTTGCCTTTGCCTTGTCGGCAATCGCGATCTACGGCCTTCTCAAGGCAAGAGAGGAAACGGCGGCCTATGGCTTGCAGGCCTATTCCAGCCTGGCGGATGCGTCTCTTGTCTCGCGCCAGGTGTCGGACCTTGTGTCCAGCGCGCCCTTTCTGATGAACGCGACATCGCCCTACCGGGTTTCGAGCAAAAGCCGGGCGCTGGTGGAGCAGGTTGACGAATTGCTGCGCACGATCCCCGAATATCCGCCCGGCAAGGAAGCTTACCGGGCTGCGAATGCCCGGATTTTCGAGCTTCTGGAAAAGATCAGGAAGCAGACGCTGGCGCTCGCGGATAAGGCCGAAACCGCTCAGCAGTACAAAGAACAGGTTTCTTCCGCCCTTGGTGAAATCGCAGTCGGAGAAACCGTAAAGCAGAAGCAGTTGCGCCAGCGCCTGAATGCGATTGTCCATTCCGTCTCGAGCTCCGGCAGTCTGTTTCAGCTCGGAGAGTTGCGACGCAGATATGTAGCCGAAACCGGAGACCGGTCGATCCCCGCCGAAAAGCTGATGGAAGCCGAACTGGAGCCCTATGAGCGGGTCTTTGCGGCACAAACCAGTTATCTCCTGGAAATTTTCGCGGTCCGTTCCTCCATTGCCCGGCTGCACGATGTGGCGCGGGAGCTTTCCCTTGCGACCGAAACCCAATCCGACATCGTCACCGAAACGCTCAACAAGGATTTTCAGTCGACCTCTCAGACCCTGCAGAACCTCCTGATCATCGTTGCTCTGGCATCCTTGCTGGTTCTGACCATCGCCATCGTATCGATCCGCTCTGCCATCAGGGTCTCGAGAGGGATCGTTTCCCTTTCCAGCGGCATGAATGCTCTTGCCAAGGGGCAGAAGGATGTGGGGCCACCTGTCTATCAGGGTGATGAGACGGAGCTCTTGAACCTTCAGAGTGCTTTTCAGGCGTTCAAGGAGAGCGTGGACCGGGTGACGCGCCTGCGCCGCACCGCCGAAGCGGCGGCCCGGACCATTCGCTCGACCTTCCGCAGCATGAATGAAGGCATTGCCATATTCGACGCAACAGGTCTTCCGATCACAATGAACCGGCGCGTGATCGAGTTGATGGGGCACAAGGGTTCTGCCCGCAAGCTGCCGCTGGTTCAGTTTCTGGAGCCGATCCCGGAAATTCGGACCGACGTCCTGCCGGGAGGGGCGAACGGTCGTCCATTGACCGAGCCTGTCTCGGTTCGCCACCGGGCGGAAGACGGCACGGTCACCGAAATCTCGCTGTCGCACCAGAGCGACGACGGTGTCGTGCTTCTTGCGCGCGATGTCACGCTTCTGGACAAGCAGGAAGCGGAGGCTGCAAAGGCGATGCGGCTTGACGGCATCATGCGGCTGACGCATCAGCTGAGCCATGAAGTCGGCAACATGATCGGCATCATCACCGGAAGCCTTGGCCTGCTGGAACAAGACGGCGGTTTCAGTCAGAAGCAGATGCGCAACATCGCCCGCATCCGCAAGGCTGCGGACCGGGGGCGCTCGCTCGCAAGCAGCATGCTGACCATCGGCCGTCAGCAACCGATCAACTCCAGCAAGATCGAGCTTTCCGCGGTTCTTCGTGGCATGGCCGACATCCTGGAAATCGCCATAGGCGAGACCTGCAGTCTGAAACTCGATCTGGACGGCGATCTGCCAGCCATGGTGTTGGACCCGGAGCTGTTCGAGCAATCGGTCCTCAATCTCTGCCTTAATGCGGCAGCGGCAATGCCCGAAGGTGGAGAGGTCTGTGTGAAGACCCTTCAGCAGCCAGACGAGGTTGTCGTTCAGGTCGAGGACAAGGGCATCGGCATGAGCCACGAAGAGGTCGACAAGGCGTTCGAACCCTATTTCACCACCCGGACAGATCAGGGCGGCGCTGGGCTCGGACTTGCGGTGGTTTATGGCTTTGTTCGCCAAAGTGGCGGTTCCGCGAGCATCATCTCCGAACCGGGCAAGGGGACGACTGTCGAGCTGCGCTTCCCCTGTGAAATGCAGTCTTTGCCCCTGGCTGCGTCTTCCGGCTGAAATCCGGGATCAGGCCGATACCTGCGATGGCTGAACTTGTTTCTTCGAAGACCTACCGTCAGAGCCGGTAAGCCTCTTTTGCGAGCCTGTAGGAAAGGTCATGGGCAACCTCAAAGGCTTCGTCCTCGTCCAGTCTGCCTGAGGTCACCAGCGCTGCAAGGTAAGCGCAATCGACACGCCGTGCGACGTCGTGGCGCGCCGGGATCGAGCAGAAAGCGCGTGTGTCGTCATTGAAGCCGACAGTGTTGTAGAAACCCGCCGTTTCGGTTGTCATCTCGCGGAAACGGCGCATTCCCTCAGGGCTGTCATGGAACCACCAGGCCGGTCCGAGTTTCAAAGTCGGATAAACACCGGCAAGAGGCGCCAGCTCGCGGGAATAGGCGGTTTCATCCAGCGTGAACAATATGATGCTGAGGTCTTTCTCCAATCCGACACGGTCCAGCATTGGTCTGAGTGACTTCACATAGTCCGTTGATGTCGGAATATCGAAGCCCTTGTCTCGGCCGTAAGTCGCCATTATCGGATTAGAGTGGTTCCGGAAGCTGCCCGGATGAATTTGCAGCACCAGCCCGTCATCGAGGCTCATCAGGGCCATCTCCGTCAGCATATGCCCACGGAATGCGTCGGCTTCCTCCGGCGTGCAGCGGCCGGTCAGAGCTTTCTGAAAAAGGTCCTCGGCCTGGCTTGCCGGCAGGTTCTCTGTCCGCGCCGTCGGATGTCCGTGGTCGGAAGAGGTTGCGCCAAACGACTTGAAATATTCGCGGCGAATGCGGTGGGCCTGAAGATACCCTTTCCAGCATGTGGTGTCCTCTCCGGCCAGTTCGCCCAATCTTTCGACGTTGGCCGTAAAACCCTCGAACTCCGGATCGACAACCGGGTCAGGCCGGTAGGCGGTGACCACCCTGCCGTTCCAGTCGTCATCGCGGATTTGCCGGTGCCAGTTCAGGTCGTCGAGCGGAGATTCCGTTGTCGCGATGACTTCGATGTTGAACCGTTCGAAAAGCGCCCGCGGGCGGAATTCGGGCCGGGTCAGGCAATCGGCAATATGGTCGTAGGCCGCATCGGCATTTTCGGCGCTCAGGCGGGTGTTCCAGCCAAATACTTCCTGGAAAGCGTGATCCAGCCACATGCGCGACGGGGTTGCCCGGAAAAGGTGATAGTTCTGTGCAAACAGTCGCCAGATCTTCCGGCTGTCCCGCTCCGTCCAGCCCTCGTCGGTTCGTGGCACGCCGAGCGCGTTGAGGTCGATGCCCTGTGAGAACAACATCCGGAAAACGTAGTGGTCCGGGACGATAAACAGCTGTGCCGGGTCCGGAAAAGCGTCGTCTTCGGCAAACCACCGCGGATCGGTGTGGCCGTGAGGACTGATAATCGGCAGGCGCTCGACTGTCTCGTAGAGTTTTGCGGCGACGGATCTTGTGTCTGGATCAGCCGGAAAAAGCCGCTGCGGATCTAGCTTGTTGTTGCTCATCGCCAAAACACCCACCGGTTCCAATTGCTGTCAGCGCTCCCACAAGGGAAACGCACGGGTTCATGTTGAAACTGGTAAACTGATATGCTAGCTGAGTAGTTGTGTCAACGAAGGGAAACCTGATGGCAGATAGCAGCGCACTCAAGACGCTTGGTCCGTTAAAGATTCAATCGATTGCCGACACGGTGTTCGATGAACTGCATCAGCAGATCCTGTCGCTCGAGCTGCCACCCGGAACGAAAGTTTCGGAAGCCGAGGTAGCAAAGCATCTGGGTGTTTCCCGGCAACCGGTCAGGGATGCTTTCTACAGGCTCTCCCAGCTGGGTCTTCTGTTGATCCGGCCTCAAAGGGCAACAGTGATTTCAAAGATTTCGAAAGCATCCGTGCTGAAGGCGAAGTTCATACGAACGGCCCTTGAAATTGCTTGCTGGAAGCTTGTGCTCAAGGTCATTACAGACAGCCAGACCGGTGAACTGGAAGACCTTTTGAGGCAACAGCAAGCCTCAATTGCCGCCAACAATCAGCAGCTCTTTCACCAGCTCGATGACGATTTCCATCGCCTGATCTGCGAAATCGCGGGGCAGGACTATGTGTGGACGCTCATTCGAGAGCAAAAGGCACATATGGATCGGGTGCGGTTTATCTCGCTCACTGTCGGCGCGGCGCAAAAGGCTTACGAAGATCACATCATGCTTGTCGAGGCCATACGCGGGCGTGACTCAGCCCGGCTGGAGATCGTGCTGACGGAGCATCTGGGCCGTGTTGAAATGGTTCTGGAACAGATTCGCACCGAGAAACCCGAGTATTTTGAGGAGTGACAATGCCGCAGCGGTTTCTCGCCATCGGCGAATGCATGATTGAGATGTCACCGACCGCGGATGGCACCTACGCACTCGGATACGCCGGCGATACCTTCAACACCGCCTGGTATGTCAGGCAGCTGTCTGTGGGCGATGCTCTCACTGTGTCCTACTTCAGCGCGGTTGGCGACGACCAGGTATCTGCCGATCTGATCGCGTTCATGCAAAAGGCCGGTATCGAAACGCACATGGCGCAAGTGGCGGGAGTAAGTTCCGGCCTCTACATGATTTTCCTGGATAAGGGCGAAAGAAGTTTTCAATACTGGCGCTCGACATCGGCAGCCCGGCACCTTGCGGACCATCTTGACCTGTTGCCTCGGGTCGAAACCGGAGATGTTGTCTATTTTTCCGGAATCTCGGTGGCGATATTGCCTGAAGACGGCAGACGGAGATTGCTCGAAAGACTGACCGAACTGGCTCGGGACGGCGCGACAGTCGTCTTTGATCCGAACCTGCGTCCGCGGCTTTGGGAAACAGCTGAAGACATGAAGGACTGGACAATGAAGTCGGCCGCAACCGCCCGGATCGTCCTGCCTTCCTTTGCCGACGAAGCGGAGTTTTTCGGCGATCTGAGCACAGTCGAGACCGCCGATCGCTATCTCCGGAACGGCGCGAAGCTTGCTGTCGTCAAGGACGGTCCCGAACCTGTTGTCGTCAAGGAAGCTGACGGTCGTGAGTTCCGGCATCAGCCACAGGCGGCGGCAGATATCGTCGACACCACGGCCGCGGGAGATTCTTTCAACGCCGCCTTCCTGGTCGAATATCTGAAACACGGCGAACTGCAGACGGCAGTCGAAGCCGGGTGCGAACTCTCACGCCATGTCATCAGCCGGCGCGGTGCGCTCGTGCCGATCGCAAAGGCTGAGCCGGGCGATGAAGTCAGCGCTGTGCACGGCTGAGCGGGCAACGGGCTCCCGTTGCCTTTTGCCGCTCTTTCACGCGAGGTCAGACGGGAAAGACGTGAATGCTGTCCGGCTGAACCTTGAGATGCACGTTTTCCCCCTCGCCGATCGCGGTGCTGCCATCGATACGTGCGGTCAGGGGTTTGTCTGAGAACGGTGTGTTGAGATACAGCAGCGTTTCAGCTCCAAGCTTCTCTACCAGTTCAATTCTGGCGTCGAAGTCGGCTTCTTCCGACCCGACGAGACTCAGATGCTCCGGGCGGATGCCGACAGTCGCCGGTCCGCGCCGAATGACCGGGGTGGCGGGGGAGAGGCTGATATCACCAACCTGTATTGCGCCGCCGTCGCCGACTGTGCCGTCGATGAAATTCATGGCGGGTGCACCGATGAAACCGGCAACGAACGTATTCGCCGGATTGTGATAAAGCTCCATCGGCGTCCCCACCTGCTCGATGCGGCCGCAATTGAAAACCACGATCCGGTCGGCAAGCGTCATGGCCTCGACCTGATCGTGGGTCACGTAAATCATCGTGACGTCGGCGAGCTCCTTGTGCAGCCGGGCGATCTCCAGCCGCATCTGCACGCGAAGCGCGGCATCCAGGTTGGACAAAGGTTCGTCGAACAGGAAAACCCTGGGATCGCGAATGATCGACCGGCCGATGGCGACACGCTGGCGTTGACCGCCGGAAAGCTGGCGCGGTGTCCGGTCAAGCAGCGCTTCCAGCTGAAGCGTTTGCGCCACCTTGCGCACACGCTGGTCGATCTCCGCTTTGGGGACCTTGTTCAGCATCAGCCCGAAACCGATATTTTCGGCAACGGTCAGATGCGGGAACAGGGCGTAGGACTGAAACACCATCGCAAGCTTGCGCTTGGACGGCGCAACATGAGTCACGTCTGCACCGTCAATGTGAATGCTGCCCGAAGTCACGCTTTCCAGGCCCGAGATCATGCGCAGCATTGTGGATTTGCCGCAGCCCGACGGACCGACGAACACGACGAATTCTCCCCGTTCGATTTCCAGGTCAACGCCTTTGATGACCTCCACCGCGCCAAAGGATTTGCGGATGTTTTTCAAAGTGACTTCAGCCATGTCTTATCCTTTGACCGCGCCCATTGTCATGCCCTTGATGAAATAGCGCTGGAAGAAGAGGAAAATGAGAAGCGTCGGCAGACTGGCGATCAGCGAGAGCGCGCCCTGCACGCCCCAAGCCACGGTATACTGCCCGCGCAAATTCACGATGCCGACCATGATCGTGCGCATGTCGTCGGACTGCGTGAAGATCAATGGCCAGAGAAAGTCGTTCCAGATCCAGGTGAATTGCAGCGTCGCGAGAACAGCCAGTGCGGGCAGGCTCAATGGCAAGGCCACCCGTGTCAGCACCTGCCATTCGTTGGCGCCTTCCAGGATCGCCGCCTCTCGCAACGCGTTTGGAATGGTGGCGAAGAAGTTGCGCATCAGCAGGGTACAGATCGGAATGCCGAGGGCTGTGTGTACCAGGCCGATCGGCCAGAGCGTATCGATCAGGCCGACGCTGTTGAAGAGCCTGAACAACGGTACCAGGATCACCTGCGGCGGAAAGAACATGCCCGCAACGATCAAAAGAAAGAGCATGTTTGATCCGCGGAAGGGGAGTTTGGCGAACGTGTAACCGGCCAACACGCCGAGTGCCGTTGAAGCGATGGTGGCCGGAACGGTCACCAGGAGCGTGTTGAGGAAGTACCGGTGCACCGAAGGATTGCTGAGCACCTCGACATAGTTGCCGAGATAAAACGTGTCGGGCCAGGACCACAAGTCGCCAAGCGCGATCGCCCGGGTGGTCTTGATCGATGACAGCAGCACGCCGATGGTCGGCGCCAGGAACAGCACGGCCAGAATGCAGAGGATCGTGAAGATCGTGATCGGCCAGGGATTGAAGCGGGCTGGCACGGAGGTCGGGATGGAGGTGGTGGCAAGCTCAGCCATAGATCTCGTCCACCTTCTTCAGCTGCCGGAAGTAAAGTCCGATGATGGTGAGGGCAACCAGGAACAGAACCACGGAAATCGCGCTGCCGTAGCCCATGAAATATTTCCGGAAACTCTCGTTGTACATATGCATGGCAAGCGTATCGGAGCTGTTGAACGGACCGCCGCCGGTCATGATGAAAAGAATGTCGAATCCCTTGAGGGAATTGATGACCGACAGCGCAACGACAACCACGGTCGAAGGGGTGAGCAGCGGAATGATCACATGACGGATGCGCTGCCAGGCAGAGGCTCCCTCGATCTCGCAGACCTCCAGAAGATCGGACGGAACGGCGGTCAGTCCCGCCAGGTAGATCACCATGGAAAGGCCGGTCTGTTGCCATGACCAGGCAACGATCACCGAGTAAAGTGCGCTGCCGGGTCGGGCCAGCCAGGCATAGTTGAAGCGCTCACCTGTGATCTGCTCGATCGCGGTGTTCAGCAGGCCCCAGTCCGGCTGATAGATCCAGACCCAGATCTGTCCGACGACGATGGCCGAAAGGCAGATGGGAAGGTAGAAAATCGTCTTGAAGACCTTTGAGCCGCGCACCTTTGAATCAAGCAGAAGCGCCAGTGCCAGGCCGAGTACGGTCGGCAGCAGGATTGCGGCAATCATCCAGATTGCAGTGTTGACGGTTGCGTTGAAGAACAGCCGGTCGGTCCAGATGCGGGTGAAGTTCTCAAATCCCACATAATCGTAGTCGCTGCTGAAGCCGTTCCAGTTGGTGAAACTGTAATAGAACGAACTAAGCAGCGGCCAGATCACAAGAACGGAGAAGACAATCAGTGGCAGCGCCAGAAGTATCAGGCGCCATAATCGATTTTCGCGTTCCATTGCCTTCTCCAAGGTGGCGGGCTGTCTGGGGTTGGCGGTCTGACAGCCCGCTGATCGTTCTTGCTTATTGTTTAAACGCAGCCGATGCGTCTGTCGCCGCCTGGGACAGGATGTCGTTCACCTTGCTCGGGTCATCCATGAAGCGTGCAAACATGGAAAGGCCAACTTCGGCGACAGGTGGCGGAGTTGCAAGGTCGTAGTTGAAAGCAAAGACCTCGGAATCATCCACGGTATTGAAAGCCTTGAGCATCACCGAGTTGTAGTTGGACGGATCCACATTCACGTTGGCGGACAGGGCGCCCTGTGCCTTGCTCCACGCGGCCTGAACATCGGTGTTGGTGACCATGTACTCCAGGAATGCCTCGGCACCCTTGGGGTTGGCCGCATTGGCGGCAATCACCAGGCCGTCAACCGGACCGACGGATGTTACCGGAACGCCGCTATCGATCGCCGGGAAGGGGAAGAAGTCGTAATCTTCACCCGGCACCAGGCCGAGGCCGTTCCAGTAACCAGTGATCCAAGTACCCATCAGGGTCATCGCCGCATCGCCGCGGGCCACTTTGTCGGACGCGTCCGTCCAGCTGTCGGCATTGGCGTTTTCGGTGAAGTAACCCTTGTCCGTCAGGTCCTTCCACATTTCCATGGCGCGCTTGACTTCCGGATCGTCATAGGACGCTTCGCCGGCCATCAGGTGTGCACGGTACTCAGGACCTGCGGTCCGCAGCAGGAGGTAGTCGAACCAGAACTGGGCAGGCCAGCGGTTGGCTGAGCCGAGGGCAAGCGGCGTGACCCCTGCAGCCTTCAGTTTCTCGCAAAGCGCCAGGAAACCGTCCCAGTCGGTCGGCATTTCGCTCACGCCGGCCTTGTCCAGAACGGCCTTGTTATAGAAGACGCCCGCATAGTGGTAGTTGAACGGAACCAGGTAGCGGTGGCCGTTATATTCGGTGGCGCTGGCGGCGATCGAACCTGCGATTACCTTGCTCAACCCGGCCTTTTCCCACATGTCGTCGATGGGAAGAAGCGCGCCGGAATCGGCGATGAACTGAACGCGGGCACCGGCCCAGTAGCTGAACACGTCTGGCAGGCTATTGCCCGAGGCGCGGACCAGAATATCCGTCTTGTAGTCTTCGTGGCCGACCGGGCTGTCCTTGAGCGTGTAGTCGGTCGCATCCTCGAAGCGTTTGATCTGTTCGTTGAAGGCGCGCAGACCGAGCTCGCCCGTGAAGTAGTGGCTGATCGTGACCTCGCCAGATTGCGCGTAAAGCGGCGTGGCGAGCCCAACGGCCGACACTGCCATTGCTGTAGCAAGCAGAGTACGGCGGGTGATGCGGGTCATATGATCTCCTCCCAAAAAGTTTCCTTATGCTAAACTATTGCGCATATGGTGATCTTAAAAATGCAAGTATTTTCCCCCTTGTCAACAAAATGTGTTGCACAAGGCAAAAAATCTCGCAATAAATGAGCCGTCAGGAGGCAATGGATTAAAAAGTTTAACTATGCTAAACAAAAAGTACAACATGAGTAAACTTACTGAAAATCCTTTGCCAACAAGAGGAGAGTCCTCCGTGCGCCTGCTTCAATCCCTGACACGCGGTCTAAGGGCCCTTGATATTCTTTATTCAGCTGAAGGCCCGGTTCGTCTCACAGAGATGGCGGACGCGCTTGGTGTCGAAAAATCAAACGCCTCGCACATTCTCAAGACCCTTGTCGCATCGGGATATGCGGTCCAGGACGATTCGCGCCGGTACGTTGCCGAACCGCGCAAGGAGGAACCATGTCAGGGGCACTCGCTTTCCGAGGTGGTGACCTGCAAGGAGCTGTGCAGGCCGGCGCTGGAATCGCTGGTCAGGGAGACAGGGGAATGCGCGCATCTGGCGGTGCTGGTCGACACGCGCGTCTGGTACATCGACAAGGTGGACTCAACGCTGCCGCTCAAGGTGGATCATCCGATCGGATCGCTGTCCCCCTTGCACTGTACGGCGCTCGGCAAGGCATTTCTTGCCTTTGGCGACGCCACTCTGCCTGAAGAAAAGGCGCGTTACACCCCGAAGACAATCACGGATACGGATGCGTTGATGGCGGAAATCGCCAGGACGCGCAGCCGTGGATTTTCCGTCGATGATGAGGAATTTGCCCCCGGCATACGCTGTGCAGCCCGCCCGGTGTTCGACGCACGCGGCCAGATGATCGCGGCGCTCGGCGTCTCGGGGCCTTCGGTTCGAATTGATGATGCGCGTCTGGCCGAGCTTGGCGAGTTGGTCCGCGCCGTCCCCATAACACCCATTCAGGGAGCCTAGAAAATATGAGCGAAACGCCTCTTCGCGTCGGCATTGTCGGCACGGGTCGGATCTCCGATCTTCATGCCATTGAGTATATGCAGAACCCTCGCGGGCGGATTACGGCGCTGTGCGACCGCAATGCGGCGCTTGCAAGGTCACGCGCCGAAGCCTGGGGCTGCACTGACGCCGCTATCGAAGAGGACTTTGAAGCGCTTCTGGCACGCAACGATGTGGATCTGGTCGAGCTTCTCTTGCCGCATCACCTGCATTTGCCCGCTGCACTCAAGGCGATCGAGGCAGGCAAGATCGTTTCGCTGCAAAAACCAATGTGCATGGATCTTGCGGAAGCGGACCGGCTGGTTGCCGCCGCCGAAGCGCATGACCGCCCGTTCAAGATTTTCGAGAATTTCATTTTTCATCCACCGGTCATGAAGGCGAAGGCGCTCGTTGCCGAAGGAGCAATCGGCGAGCCTCTGTCGATCCGCATCAAGTCCAATCCGGGAAAGAGCCGGACGGCATGGGAAGTCCCGAAGGAGGCCGACGCCTGGCGCCAGGAGATGGACAAGGCCGGTGGCGGACCGCTGGTCTTTGACGACGGACACCACAAATTCGCTCTCGCCTGGCATTTCATGGGCATGCCGGAAGAGGTTCATGCCTTCATTCATCACACGCAGCGGCCGGATGGCGGCTGGTTTGATGCACCATCGATGATTTCCTTCCGATTTCCGGGAAGCCGGATCGGCAATCTTGAAGTCGTCTATTCGCCCGAGCTTGAAATTGCGGGTCAGTATTACGCGCAGGACGACCGAGTGGAAATTACCGGCACGCACGGTGTCATCTGGATCAACTGCGGGCATGGCAGTATCGGCAATTCATCGCCCGTGGTGCTCTACCGGAATGGTCAGGTCACGGAATATTGCGACATCGCATCCGGGTGGGAACAGAGCTTCATCCAGTCCACCCGTCATTTCCTGAACGTTCTGCACGATGGTGGAGAGCCGGTGCTGACTGCGCGCCAGGGACGTTCCGTCCTGCGCTTTGCGCTCGCGGCTGAACAGTCCGCGCGGGAAGGGCGGGCGATTGAAGTCAGGGAGGACGACTGATGGACAACCTGCCTGAAACCCGGGAAGAACGGGCCGCCTGGCTGGCCGAGATCGGCGGGATTGAAGCCGCTATCGACAAGGGGCTGCTGTCCGATTTGGTGTCATTGCCGCTGACCGAAGCTCTTGTTCTCGGTCTTATGCGGCAGGGCGTGACCAAGTACCTGATGATACTGGGGCACGGTTCTACGGAACTGGGTGAAACTCTGCGCATCTACGAAGATGCGGGTCTGGTGAAAGGTTTTCAGTTCCGCAACGAAGTTGAAATGGCCCATGCAGGCACCGCGCTTCGCTGGGTCTACAACGAACCGTGTGCCGTTGTGACGTCGATCGGACCGGGCGCATTGCAGGCAATGGCGGGTTCATTGGCTGCATCGTCCAACGGTATCGGCCTCTATCACATTTACGGGGACGAGACGACGCACGGCGAAGGCTACAACATGCAGCAGGTCCCGAAGCCCGAGCAGGGTCTTTTCGGGCAAATCACGGCGGCGATGGGGGCGTCCTATACGCTGCATGCACCAGGTGCCGTGCGCGATGCCCTGAGGCGTGGGGCCGCCACCGTCTTCCATCCCTGGAAGGCTGGCCCATTCTTCTTGAACCTGCCGCTCAACACACAGCCGGAAACGGTGGAATTGCGTCTCGATGCCTTGCCGGTCCGCCCGAGATATCCTTCAACCAGCACGCCGAATGAGCGAGCGCTGGAAGAAGCAGTGGACCTGATAACACGGCATTCGAAGATTGCGATAAAGGCAGGCGGTGGCGCGCGGTCTGCAGCGGCGGAACTGCTCCGCTTTGCCGAAGCGGCGGGTGCGGCAGTGGTGCTTGCGCCCGGTTCGACCGGCGTTCTGCCGGATGCGCATCCGCAGAACATGCATGTGGGCGGTTCCAAGGGCTCGATCAGCGGCAACTTTGCCATGACCGAGGCAGACCTTGTCATTTTTGTCGGCAGCAGGGGCGTCTGCCAGTCGGATTGCTCGGGCATTGGCTGGCCGAACGCGAGGGCGGTAATCAACATCAACGCAGATCCCCATGATGTGCAGCACTACAACAACACGCTGGCATTGACCGGCGACGCACGGCAGATCCTGACCAGGCTGTCCGACCGGCTGCGGCATTCAGAAAACAAGGTCGAATGGCTGGTTGCCTGCGCTGCCAAGAAAGCGGAATGGCAGGCGTTCAAGGCCGAGCGATATGCGGCCGGACCGGTTGATGATTCGACCTGGGCCGATCCCGTCCTGACCCAGCCGCAGGCAATTCATGTCGCTGATGCATTTGCGCGCGATGTCGGCGCCGTGAAGTTCTTCGATGCAGGCGACGTTCAGGCCAACGGCTTTCAGGTGGTTGAAGACAACAGGCCAGGCGAGACGTTTACCGAGTCCGGAGCCTCCTACATGGGCTTTGCCGTTTCGGCGCTTTTGGCAGGAGGTCTGGCCGAGGAGGGACGCTACGGCATTGCCTTCACCGGCGACGGATCCTTCATGATGAACCCTCAGGTTCTGATCGACGGCGTGGAACACGGGGTTCACGGCACGATCCTCCTGATGGACAACCGGCGCATGGCGGCCATCAGCCACTTGCAGCTGGCGCAATATGGCGAGGATTATCGCACCCATGACGAGGTCGCTGTCGACTATGTCCAGATGGCCTCGTCGGTAAAGGGTGTGAAGGCGCTCTGGGGCGGACAGTCCGCAGACAGCCTCAGAAATGCCCTTGCAGAAGCTCACGCGCATCCCGGCCTCAGCCTGATCCATCTGCCTGTCTACTATGGCCCGGACCCGCTCGGCGGAATGGGGGCGTACGGCAGCTGGAATGTGGGCAACTGGTGCGCAGACGTTCAGAAGAAATACGCCGCGACGCTGATCTGACGGCGAAGGAGAGATCGAATGTTTGAGAAATTTGGCCTTCTGATCGGAGGCGAATGGAGGGGTGCGGCCAGCGGCGAGACTCTAGGCGTGGAAAGCCCCGTCAGTGAAACCGAGATTGGCCGTATTCCGGCTGCCGGTGGCAAGGACATCGAGGCGGCTCTTGACACCTGTGCATCGGCTGCACCGGAATGGGCACGCGTTTCAGCCTGGGAACGTGCGGCGATCCTGCGCCGGACAGCGGACAATCTGCGGGATAATGTCGAGGAATATGCCCGCATCATGTCCACCGAAACCGGCAAACCGCTCGCCGAAGCGCGCGCGGAAGTCAATGCAAGTGCCGACCAGTTCGAATGGTATGGCGAAGAAGCCAAGCGCATCTACGGCCAGACCATTCCCGGACGCAATCCGGACGAACGCCTGTCGGTCACCTACCAGCCGGTTGGCCCTTGCCTGTCGCTGTCGGCGTGGAACTTTCCCATGTTGCTGCCCTCACGCAAAATCGCAGCGGCGCTGGCCGCAGGAAATCCGGTTATCGCCCGGCCTGCGTCGGAGGCTCCCGGCTCCTGTTTTACGATTGGCGAAGCATTGATGAAGGCGGGCCTGCCGCCCAATGCCTTGTCGATCCTCACAGGCCGCTCAACGCCCATGGTCAGCGAGCTCATCGCCTCTCCGGTGATCAAGAAGGTCTCCCTCACGGGTTCGGTCCCGGTTGGCCGCGAAATCCTGCGCCAGGCCGCGGAAGGCATCAAGAAAGTGACGATGGAACTGGGCGGGCATGCCCCGGTCATCGTGTTCCCGGACAGTGATCCGGTCGCCGCCGCAGAAAAGCTCGCAGGTACCAAGTTCCGAAATTGCGGTCAGGTCTGCATTTCGCCGACACGCTTTTACGTGCACCGGGAAATCTACGCCCCATTTGCGCAAACCTTTGCCGAAGTGGCCAGAAATCTGAAAGTCGGTGATGGTCTCGACGAGAGCGTAACCACCGGGCCGATGATCCGTGCGCGCGGGCTGGAAAATGCCCTGGCGCTGATTGAGGATGCGAAAGCACAAGGTGCTGAACTGCTGACAGGTGGCGGCCGCTCCGCAGAGCACAATACGGGACATTTCCTTGAGCCGACCGTTTTGAGCAACGTGCCGGACACTGCCCGCATCATGAGTGAGGAGCCCTTTGCCCCGGTTGCTCCGCTAACCACGTTCGACACTTATGACGATGTCATCGCGCGGGCGAATTCGACGCCGTTCGGTCTGGCGTCCTATGTCTTTACCCGTGACAGCGACCTTGCGGCGCGGACGTCCGAGGCTCTTGAGACCGGTATGGTCGGGATCAACGAAACCCTGCTTGCCACGGCGGAAGCGCCCTTCGGCGGGATCAAGGAAAGCGGATTCGGACGTGAAGGTGGCAGCCTGGGAATCCTCGACTACCTCACGCCGAAATACACCCGGCACAAGCTGTTGAAAGGCGCTCTGGATGTCTGAAAAGCGTAAGGGGCCGCAGGGAATAACTGGCGGGCTGACAAATTACGGCGATCCGGATTTCGCGCGTTATCTGCGCCGGTCGTTCGCCAAGTCGATGGGCTACACCGGAGCAGCGCTCGACAAGCCGATCGTCGGCATCTGTTACACTGAAAGCGGGTTCAACAACTGCCATCGCCATTTCCCTGAAATGCTGGAGGCGGTGAAACGTGGCGTTCTGGCGGAAGGCGGCCTGCCGGTTCCCTTTCCCGTAATTTCGCTTGGCGAGGTATTCCTGAACCCGACCTCCCTCGTCTACCGCAATCTGATGGCGATGGCCGTGGAAGAAATGATCCGCGCCCAGCCGATGGACTCCGTTGTCCTGATGGGGGGCTGCGACAAGACGGTTCCGGCTTTGCTAATGGGAGCTGCTTCTGCCGGAAAGCCGGCGGTCATGCTGGTGGCCGGGCCGATGATGACAGGCCGTCACAAAGGCGAACGCCTTGGCGCCTGCACCGATTGCCGCCGTTTCTGGGGGCGGTATCGTGCTGGGAAGGTCGACGAACAGGAGATAAACCAGATCGAAGGACGTCTTGCGGTAACTGCCGGAACGTGTGCGGTTATGGGCACGGCGTCGACCATGGCCTTGATTGCCGAAACCTTGGGTCTGGCGCTGCCGGGTTCCGCCGCAATTCCAGCCGTTCATGCCGACCGGCTGCGCGCCTCGGAAGAAAGCGGAACGCTGGCCGCGAAAATGGCGGTGTCTGGTGGCCCGACACCGGATCGGCTGATCACACCGCAATCGGTCGAAAATGCTCTGCGGGTCCTCCTGGCGGTCTCCGGCTCCACAAACGCCGTCATCCATCTGGCCGCTGTTGCGGGGCGGATGGGAATTAATATCGATCTGGACCGCTTCAACGCGCTGTCGGACGAAACGCCCGTGTTGGTCGACTTGAAGCCGGTCGGATCGGGGTACATGGAAGATTTCAATGCGGCCGGAGCTTTGGAAGGAGTCCTGCGGGGGCTTGAGGCAAACCTCGACAAATCGTGTCTGAACGTCACCGGGCAAAACCTCGGCGACAGACTTGCCGCGCCGCTGGCCGACCCGATCGATCATGGCGTGATCCGCCCCGCCAGCGATCCGATTGATCCCAATGGTGGCCTTATCGCCCTGAAAGGTTCGCTTGCGCCGGAAGGTGCGATCCTGAAACGTGCGGCAGCGACGCCGGAACTTCTGGAGCATGAAGGCCGCGCGGTCGTTTTTTCTTCGCTTGAAGACCTGTCGAACCGGATCGATGACCCGGATCTCGACGTGACGGCAGACGATGTCCTGGTCTTGCAAAACGCCGGTCCGCGTAGTCCGTCAGGCATGCCGGAGGCAGGATATCTGCCGATCCCGAAGAAACTCGCTCGCCAGGGCGTGAAGGATATGGTTCGGATCTCCGATGCGCGCATGTCAGGCACGGCGTTCGGAACCATTGTCCTGCACGTGACACCGGAAGCTGATCTCGGAGGCCCGCTGGCTCTGGTTCGGGGCGGTGACCGGATACGCCTGTCGGCAGCGGAAAAGTCCATCGAACTGTTGGTGCCGGAGGATGAGCTGGAGCGCCGGCGCGCGCAGCTTGAACCGACATCGGGCACCTGGACCCGAGGATATCGCAAGCTCTACCGCGACAGCGTTCTTTCTGCCGCACAGGGTTGCGATTTCGATTTCCTGCGGCAGGGTGAAACTTAGGGGCCGCTCCCGGGCGGTTCTCCGGCGGCGGTCGTGCAGTCTTGCCGCCGCCGGTTTCTCACACCAGCAATTCGATCAGGAACGGACCCGGTTTTGCAAAACTTGTCCGCATCAGGTCACACAATTCATCGAGATTGCTGGCAACGGCGCCTTCAACTCCCATGCCGTTGGCAAGGCTGACCCAGTTCAGATCGGGATTGCCGAGATCCAGCATATCCATCGCAGTTTTTCCCGGCGTGGCGCCGACATTCTCGTATTCGCCAATCAGGATGCTGTACTGCCTGTTGGAGATAATGATCGTGGTGCAGGGAAGATTTTCGCGTGCCTGGGTCCATAGCGACTGAAGCGAATACATCGCCGATCCGTCGGCTTGCAGGCTGATGACCCGGCGTTCTCCCTTTGCGCCGATTGCAGCGCCGGTCGCGACAGGCAGACCGTCACCGATAGCTCCGCCCGCAAGGTGCAGCCAGTCATGCGCAGGCGCGGCAAAGGTGTAGGGATAAAACGCGCGACCATAAGTGATGCTTTCATCCGAAATGATGGATCTTTCAGGCATGAGGGCTCCCACGGCCTGTGCGAAGCCTTCGGGCGTAACCGCTCCTGATGGGGCCTCGGGGCGCGGCCCGGGATCGGGGATCGGAGCGTCCGGCGCGTCGAGTTCCTCCACCAGTGCCGTTAGAGCGGCAATCGCATCCTGATCGGGTCGCGTGAGTGTCAGGAGCTGTGCGTTGGCTGGATATTGCGTTGATGGTTTGCCGGGATAGGCAAAGAACCCGACAGGAGCTTTGGCCCCGACAAGGATGATGTGCTTGTAGACCGCCAGCGCTTCACGGGCCATGTCGGTGTTGTATGGCACGCGCTGAAGCTGAAGCCGTCCGCGTCCGCGGGACAGATGAGAACTCATGAAATCAGACATCAGGTCCGCACCGGTCGCCTGGGCGATCCTCCAGGCCAGCTTCTGCGCCGGTGCCCGGACGCTATCTCCTGCCAGGAGTATCAATGCTTTGTCGCGGCTTCGCAGCACCCGGGCCGCCTGTTCCACAGCATGTGGGTCAAGCGGCGGCAGGGAAGGCTCAGGCAACGGCTCGGCCACAACGCCGCCATCGTTCCAGCTGGTGTCGGAGGGCAGGATCAGTGTTGCGATCCGACCGGGCGCGGTCTTCGCCGCCCGGACGGCCAGCGCCGCATCGTGCCCGACGTCTTCTGACCTGGTGCTGGTGTGGGTCCACTGCGAAACAGTCCTCGCCAGACTGTCGGTGTCTGCCGTCAGCGGCGCATCTAGCGGTCGGTGATAGGTTGCCTGATCGCCGACAATGTTGACGATACCGGCATTGGCCCGGCGTGCGTTGTGCAGATTGCCCAATCCGTTGGCGAGACCGGGACCACAATGAAGCAGGGTTGCCGCCGGCTTGCCTGCGATCCGGTAATAGCCGTCCGCCATGCCGGTAACCACGTTTTCCTGCAGGCCCAGCACACAGTGCATCCCCGGTATTTGATCGAGAGCGGCGACGAAGTGCATCTCGCTTGTGCCCGGATTGGCAAAGCAGGTGTCGATATCGGACTTGAGCAGGGTCCTGACAAGGCTCTCGGCGCCGTTCATATCTGTTCCTTTGCCGGGTGATAAGTGCCCGGACCTTATCTTCAAATCGATGTTGTCGGAAACCTTTTCATCTCATCAATTGTGAAGATCGATCATGCTGCGGCAGGGTGAGCGGATTTTCGTTCTCGGGCAACGCCAGAAAGACCGAAGGCGGATCAGTTCCGTCAAGTCTGCGAATCTTTTCAGAGGTCGCAGAGCATGTGAGCTCTTCTCCAAGAGAAGTCTACACGCCATATTCATGAGCTAGGAAAGAGAGCTCGAGCGGGATCAATCGAGACTTTGGAAAAATTGTATACACTCTTGCGTTCAAAGTTGTATATTGTTTGGCAGATCGATCTCCAAATTCAGAGGGCGTTACAGTGACGACTGAGCATGGTGGCAAGACCGTTTACGGTGCCAATGTTGGAATTTTGATGCTTGAAACCAGGTTTCCGCGAATCCCCGGTGATATCGGCAATGCATCTACCTGGCCATTCCCGGTGCAATACCGTGTTGTGCGCGAGGCAACGCCCGACAAGGTTGTGCGCAATGATGCGCGCGTTCTCCTGGACAAATTCATCGACGCTGCCAAGGACCTTGTGGCAAGCGGCTGTGATGGGATCACTACCAACTGCGGCTTTCTGTCCATCCTTCAGGATCAGCTTGCGGAAGAGATCCAGGTTCCGGTCGCCACGTCTTCGCTCATGCAGGTTCCGATGGTTCAGTCCACGCTTCCACCTGGAAAGCGGGTAGGTGTTCTGACCATTTCGAAGGAGACTCTGACGGACGCTCATCTGGAGGCGGCGAAAGTCCCCCTCGATACGCCGATTGTCGGGACAGAGGGTGGCAAGGTGTTCACCCGGGACATTCTTGGAGACGCCGCCGAGATCGATTTTGCCGCCTGCCGGGAAGACATGCGTGAGGCCGCCCGCGAGTTGGTTTCGAAGCATGATAATCTCGGAGCAATCGTTCTGGAATGCACCAACATGACGCCGTACGCGGCCGATGTGCGCAAGATTACCGGTCTGCCGGTCTATTCCATCTACAGCTATCTTCTCTGGTTCCATCAAAGCCTGGCGCCTGACCGCTTCCCTGCCGGTCTCGATGATCCGCGCTGGAGTTGAGCGGTCGATGACGAAGGAAAGCGAAGCGTTTGCCAGGGTCAACCAGGACGGGCTCTTTCTGGTGGGCTGCGGCAAGATGGGGTCCGCCTTGCTCAAGGGGTGGCTCGGTGCCGGAGTGAAACCGGCTTCAGTCAGTGTTCTTGATCCTAATCCGTCCGACTGGCTCAAGGGACTCGCCAAAGAGGGCCTGCGATTGAACGACGTGCCTGAGGCGGCCGCCGTGTGCCTGCTCGCCGTAAAGCCTCAGGTGATCAGCGACGTGATCGACCTGGAACAGTTGCGTAACGGTGGCACGACATTCGTTTCTGTCGCAGCCGGAACAACCCTGGCAAAACTCGCTGAAATCATCGGTCCGGAAGCAGCAATCGTGCGTTCGATGCCGAACACGCCGGCCGCCATCGGGCAGGGAATTACGGCATTGGTCGGGAACTCCCATTGTGATGGCAGCCAATTGGCACTGGCGGATGTGTTGTTGCGGACGGTCGGTCAGACCATCGTGCTGGATCGTGAAGAGCAGATGGATGCGGTGACTGGCGTATCCGGTTCAGGACCTGCCTACGTTTTTCACATGATCGAGGCCCTGGCCGATGCTGGCGAAGTTGAAGGTCTTGCGCCTGATATTGCGATGAAACTGGCCATCGCCACGGTGGCCGGTGCCGGGGCGCTTGCCCAATCGGCGGAAGAAACGCCGAAAGTGCTGAGAGAAAACGTAACCTCTCCCGCCGGTACTACCGCGGCCGGGTTGAGCGTTCTCATGTCCTGCGAAGACGGGCTTAGACCGCTCATGCGAGGAACGGTGAGCGCAGCTTCCGATCGAAGCCGGGAGCTGGCCTAGACTGCGGGCTCTCGGTCATCTGACCGGACACATGGCTCAGAAGGTCGGAACGTAAAGCTGGGAATAGGCGAGGCGGACGAGCTCGATGGTTTCTTCGCTTCGCCTTTCGATATGGCTGCGCAGCGCCTTGACCGCAGCATCCGTATCCCTGTTTTTTACGGCGTCGACAATCTTGCGATGAGCGGAAAGCGATGAATTGTCCGTATGGTTGTCGTGATGACGCTCACGGATCTGGCGTAAGTTGATAATCCGCACATAACGGATTCTGTCATTCAGGTTGCCAAGCAGCCTGACCAGTTCGCCATTGCCTGAAAGTGCAGCCAGGCGCAGGTGAAATTCCTCGTCCATCTGTACCAGTTCGGGCAGGTCGGTGCAGGTAAAATAGACCTTTTCAGATTCTTCCAGATAGGCATACAAATCAGCGATCGCCTCGTCGCTTGCACTTTCGATGCCGCGGATGATGGCCTCGGTCTCGATGGCGCAGCGGGCCTGGTAAAGCTCGAGAATCTGGTCGGGTTCCAGAGAGCGGCAAAAGAACCCCTGTCCCTTCGCAAGGGTCAGGAAACCTTCGGCGACGAGCCGGTTGAGGGCCTCGCGCAACGGCGTGCGGCTGGCGCCGAGCTCTGACGTCAACGCAGATTCGTTGATGCGCTCACCCGGTTTGAAGTCGAAGTTGATCGCCATATCGCGCAGTGTCTCGTACACGCGATCCACGCTGCTGACACGTTTCGTCATTGTTGTCCTTCAGTGCACATTCAATCAGCCGTACTCCCTGATAGATCAAAAAAATGAACTTGTGAACATTTGCGTCTTCACATTTGCCTACAGAGCTGTATACAATGTTGCGTGCAGAGTTAATTCAATGGGTCGCCCACCTGTCGGCGACAAGCTTGGGGGATACCTTGCGAAACACGATGAATGGCGCCGAGGCAATGGTGCGCTCCCTGGAAGCACATGGCGTGCGGCATATATTCGGGCTTTGCGGTGATACGACGCTGCCCTTCTATGACGCGATGCATAATCTCGACCACAACATCACGCATGTGTTGACGCGGGACGAGCGCAGTGCGACCTACATGGCTGACGCTTATTCCCGGGTTACGGGACGTGTCGGGGTCTGTGAAGGTCCTTCTGGCGGTGGCGCCACCTACATTTTGCCCGGCCTGATCGAGGCAAACGAAAGTTCTTATGCCGTCCTGTCCATCACCACGGATATCTCGGTTGCCTCCTATGGCAAATATCCGCTGACCGAAGTGGACCAGGAAGCGCTGATGCGACCACTGACAAAGTTCAACACGGTCATCAAGCGTGCAACCCACATTCCGCGCATGGTTCGTCAGGCATTCCGTGCCATGACCACCGGCCGCTCCGGTTCGGCGCATCTCGGTTTGCCCTACGACATTCAGTACGATGACGTGCCGGCGGAAGATATCTGGGGCGATCCCAAGCACCAGACCTATCCTTCCTACCGCGCAGCGCCCGAGCCGGGAGTTGTCGAGGCCGCAGTCGAGGCGATCCTGACTGCAAAGTCACCGCTGATCGTCTGTGGCGGCGGTGTCGTGATCGCCGGCGGAATGGACGAGCTGGAAAAACTGGCGAGCCGTCTGGACCTTGCCGTGGCCACGTCGATTTCCGGTAAAGGTTCGCTGGCCGACACACATCCGCTGTCTCTTGGCGTTGTCGGTTCTAACGGTGGTACCGATGAAACCTGGGAAATGATGGAAGAAGCCGATCTGGTGATCTTCATGGGGTGCCGCGCCGGCTCCACGACGACATCGCGCTGGGAAGCACCTAAACCCGGTCAACGGATCGTCCACTTCGACAATGATCCGATGACAATCGGTGCGAACTATCCGACCGAAGTTGGCGTCGTCGCCGATCTGAAGCTGGCTCTGGCTGAAGTGAATGCCTATCTGGATAGGCGTGAAGGGGACGTAACGTCTTTTGGCGGTGCAGCCAGGGTTGCCGACATCAAGGAACGCAAGTTCGCCAAGTTTCAGGCGCTGGCACAGAGCGACGCCGAACTGATCATTCCGGAACAGATCATTGACACGCTGAACAAAAACCTCCCTGATGATGCCATCGTGGTATCAGATCCGGGAACCAGCTGCCCTTATTACAATGCCTACTCGCAACAGAAGAATCCTGGCCGTCAGTATATAACCAACCGCGCCCATGGCGCCTTGGGGTATTCGCTTTCGGCTGCACTGGGTGCCTGGTATGGCCGCCCGGACAGCAAAGTTGTGGCAATGATGGGTGATGGTTCCTTCGCGTTTGCATGTGGGGAGCTGGAAACTGTCGTGCGAAGCAATGCGCCGATCACATATATCGTTTTCTCCAATTCCAACTTCGGTTGGATCAAGGCGAGCCAATACGCCGATTGCGAGAAGCGGTACTACAATGTCGACTTCAACCGGACGAACCAGGCAGCCGTCGCCGAGGCTTTCGGCCTGAAATCCTGGCGGGTGGAAAAGGCGGAAGACCTGGAGAAGGTCATGAAGGAAGCGTTTGCCCACAATGGGCCGACCCTGATCGACGTGATCTGTCAACCACTCGAAGAAGCCGCTGCCCCTGTGCGGCGCTGGATGGGCTGACGGCATGAGTGGAGGCAACCCCTCTCATGTTGTTGTGATTGGAGCGGGCATCGTGGGGGTGTCCGCTGCGATCTGGCTACGCCGGGCCGGGATTGACGTGACGATCGTTGACCGCGAAACCCCCGGCAGCTCGGCAGCAACATCCTATGGCAATGCCGGGGTGCTGGCATCCTGTTCGGTCGCTCCGGTTACCGCACCGGGAATGATCCTGAAAAGCCCGAAAATGCTTCTGGATCCTAACTTTCCGCTGTTTCTGCGATGGTCCTACCTGCCCAAGCTGACACCATGGCTTCTGAAATACCTGTCGCATGCCAACGACAAGGAAACCCGGCGCATTTCCTCCGGGCTTGCGCCGATCACCTTCGACAGCACTGATCAGCATGCAGCCCTGATCAAGGGAACAGAAGCGGAAGAGTGGCTGGTCAACTCCGACTACAGCTTTGTTTATCCCTCCCGAGCGGCGTTTGAAGACGATCACTACACCTGGATGCTGAGGCGCAAGGCAGGATTCGAACCGGAACTGATTGAAGGCGAAGAAGTTCGCGAGTTTGAACCGAACCTGTCCAAGGATCTCAACTTCCTGGCCGTCATGCACGATCACGGCTACGTCCGCGATCCGGGAAGCTATGTCGCTGCTCTGGCGAGCGAGGCACAGAAGCTCGGTGCAAAGATCGTTCAGGCGGAGGTCAAGGACTTCACTCTCTCCGATGGCCGCGTAACCAGCGTCAGCACCTCCGATGGTGAATTGAGCTGCGATCAGGTGGTTCTGGCCACGGGCGTCTGGTCCGGTCCGCTGGCGAAGAAGCTCGGTCTTTCGGTACCGCTTGAAACCGAGCGTGGCTATCACATCGTGTTCCGGTCTCCGGAGGGGGCGCCGAGAACACCGCTGATGGTAACCAGCGGAAAGTTCGTCGGAACACCCATGAAAGACGGGTTGCGCTGTGCAGGCGTTGTCGAATTCGGCGGACTGGAAGCTCCGGCTTCGAAGGCACCACTCGAACTTCTGCGCCGCAAGGTGCTTGAAAGCTTCCCGAATCTGACCTTCGAGAAGGAAGAAAGTTGGCTCGGTCATCGCCCTGCTCCATCCGACAGTTTGCCCCTGATTGGGGAAATCAAGGGATCGGGCGTCTTTGCGGGCTTTGGCCACCATCACATCGGTCTGACGGCCGGACCGAAAACCGGCCGCATTCTGGCCGGGCTGATATCCGGCCAGCGTCAGAATATCGATCTGTCAGCCTATGATCCGTCGCGGTTCTAGGTCGGCATGCAAGAGCAGTTTGTCCCGCATTGGGTGGGGCATTCGGGGACAAGAAAACGAGGAGGAGTTACATGTCCAGCAAAGTGAAAGTTCTTCTGGCAAGCGTTGCCGTTTCCGCAGTGACCGCAGCTTCTGCCACGGCGGAAACGTGGGACATGCCGATGGCTTATTCGGCAACCAACTTTCATTCCGCAACCGGTGAAGTGTTTGCCGAATGCGTAACCAAAGGCACCGGCGGTGCTCTTGAGATCAAGACCCACCCGGGCGGTTCTCTCTATGCCGGTTCTGAAATCAAGCGCGCGATCCAGACCGGCCAGGTGCCGATCGGCGAGCGTCTTCTTTCCGGCCACCAGAATGAAAATCCGATTTTCGGCTTCGACTCCGTGCCGTTCCTGGCAACATCATTCGAAGATTCCGAAAAGCTCTGGGAAGTGGCCAAGGAGCCGTTGACCAAGATCCTGGAAGAGCAGAACCTGCACCTGCTTTATTCCGTGCCGTGGCCGGCACAGGGTCTTTATTTCGATCGTGAAGTGAACTCGCTCGAAGACGTGAAAGGCCTGAAGTTCCGGACCTACAACACGGCAAGCGCCCGCATGGCTGAACTGGCCGGAATGCAGCCGGTCCAGATCGAAGCGGCTGAAATCAGCCAGGCTTTCGCCACCGGCGTTGCCCAGGGCATGGTGTCTTCCGGTTCCACCGGTTACGACCGGAAAATCTGGGAAAGCCTTTCCCACTATTACTCCGCTGATGCCTGGCTGCCGCGCAACTACGTGATGGTGAACATGGACAGTTGGAACAGCCTGGATGACGCAACCAAGAACGTCGTCAACGGCTGTGCGGCTCTTGCCGAGTATGCGGGTGACTGGCGCTCCATCCAGTACAACGAGTTCACCGTCAACGAACTGGGCAAGAACGGCATGGCCACCGGCCCGGTCAGCGACAAGATGGCTGAAGAGCTGCGCGCGATCGGTGAAACCATGACCGCTGAATGGCTGGAAACCGCTGGTGATGGCGGCAAGGCGATCGTTGATGCGTTCAAGGCATCACAGCAATAAGCTGTTGAAATGTCATGATTCTGCCCGGTGATTTCCATCGGGCAGATTTTCTCGGGAGGAGGAACGGCGGTGGCCATTTTCAAGGTGCTTCGCACCAGTCTCGATGCAATTTACAAGTATGCCGGCTACCTGGCCGCGATCTTTCTGATCTTGATTCTGGTCTTTGTTGCGCTCCAGATGGTAGCCCGTTGGGGGGGCAGCATCATCACAGGTGCTCCTGATTTTACCGGCTACTGCATGGCGGCGGCGTCATTTCTCGCGTTGCCTTACGCGCTCAACGGCGGAGCCCACATTCGCGTCAGCCTGCTGCTGAATGCGCTGGGCCGTTACAAGAAATTCGGCGAAATCTGGTGCTGGGCTATCGCAAGCTATTTGACGTTTCTCTTCGCGCGTTACGCGATCAAGATGACTTATGAAAGTTACCGGTTCAACGAAATCAGCCAGGGACAGGACGCCTGGCCGATCTGGATCCCGCAAATGTCCATGACCGTGGGCACGATCCTCCTGGCCGTCTGCGCGTTCGACAACCTCGTATCAACGCTGTTCACCGGGCGGGACAATATCCACGCCGCCGGCTTCAACCCGCACGGAGAGTAAAACATGGAACAGTTCTACCTCGTTGCGATCTTTCTGTTTGTCCTGTTCCTGCTTCTTGGAACCGGTGTCTGGGTTGGTCTGGCCCTGTTCGGCGTCGCCTATCTGGGCCTTGAGATGTTTACCTCCCGTCCTGCGGGCGACGCAATGCTCACGCGTATCTGGACCGGTTCGTCCAGCTGGACCCTGACCGCCTTGCCCCTCTTTATCTGGATGGGTGAGATCCTCTTCCGAAGTCGATTATCGCAAGACATGTTCCGTGGTCTCAGTCCTTGGATGCAGCGACTTCCCGGTGGCCTGGTCCACGTCAACATCGTCGGTTGCACGATCTTCGCAGCTGTATCGGGTTCATCTGCGGCAACCCTCACCACTGTTGGCAAGATGTCGATCCCGGAACTGCGCAAGCGCGGTTATCCGGAATACATGACCATCGGCACGCTGACCGGCGCCGCTACGCTTGGTCTTATGATCCCGCCGTCTCTGACCCTGATTGTGTATGGCGTTGCCGTTGAGCAATCGATTTCAAAGCTGTTCATGGCCGGCATCCTGCCCGGTATCGTTCTGGCGGGCCTGTTCATGGCCTATGTGGCAGGCTGGTCCTTTGTGCGCCCAAGCGAGGTGCCGACAATCGCGAACCGCATGACATTCCGTGAGAAAATTCATGAAAGCCGGTTCCTGATCCCGATCATCATTCTGATCCTCGTCGTTATCGGTTCCATGTATGGAGGTTGGGCAACGGCAACGGAAGCTGCTTCCATCGGCGTGATCGGCGCATTCGTTCTTGCGGCAACGCAGGGGTCTCTGACCAAGGAAGCGTTCATCGAGAGCCTTCTGGGCGCGACCCGGACTTCGGCGATGATCGCTCTCATCCTGATGGGCGCGACGGCGCTCACCCTGGCTATGGGCTTTACCGGCCTGCCGCGGGCTTTGGCCGAGTATATCGAAAGCCTGCAGCTGTCACGCTTCTCCCTGCTGATGGCCCTGATGCTGTTCTACATCGTCCTTGGTATGTTCCTGGACGGGATCTCGTCTGTCGTTCTGACCATGGCGATCGTTCAGCCGATGGTGCAGGGCGCAGGTATTGATCTGATCTGGTTTGGCATCTTCATCGTGGTCGTCGTCGAGATGGCCCAGATCACGCCGCCGATCGGGTTTAATCTGTTCGTCATGCAGGGGATCACCAAGCATGAGATGGGATACATCGCGAAAACAGCCTTGCCGCTGTTCCTCATCATGGTGGTTATGGTGTTCGTGATGATCTTCTTCCCGGAACTGGCGACCTATCTGCCTGAAAGCATGCGGAACGCGAACGGTCGATGACCGTTCGCTGTCTCCTCTTCCGCTCATGAAAGCCGGATGAGGGGACAGCGCGAAACTCATTTGGGCATCCAGGAGAGATTCATTATGCCGAAAACCAAGATCATTGCTGCTGTGGACTTGCACCACAGGGATTGGGACAGCTGCGTGGTCAGGGAAGCGATCATGCTGGCGCAAAGTCATGACGCCGAAGTTGAGCTCGTCTTCGTGATCCCCGATCAGCAGAATTCTTATGTCCAGGAATACATCCCGGCCGACATGCGCGACCGGGTCGAGATCGACGCCCGCAAGGACCTTGAGGCCTATGGTGCGCAATTCGACTGGGGAGAGATTGATCACACCACCGAGATCCTGCGTGGTGTTGTCTATGAAACCCTGATCGAGCACGCAGATGAGCAATCGGCGCGCTTTATCGTTATCGGTGCGAACAAACCGAGCGTGAAGGACCTGTTCATCGGCCCGAACGCAGCACGCGTGGCCCGCTACGCTTCTTGCTGCGTACTCGTTGTGCGTCCGGAATAATCCTTTTTCTTCAACATCGCTAAGTTGCCTCGGAGGCCCTGGTGAGCGACCACAAGATAGAAAGGATCCGGGTGCACCGGATCCTGATTCCTGCAAAGGCAGTCCATTCCCACGGCAGTGGTGATGTCGCCGGCATCAATGTAGCCATCCTGGAAATCACAACGGATACCGGGATCACGGGGTGGGGAGAGGCTTCACCCTGGCCGGTCTTTACCGGAACGGCGGAAGGTTGTGCAGCTGCACTCCACGTTCATTTGAGGCCGCACCTGATCGGTCAGGACCCGGTGCAGGTCGAAAAGCACATGTCCATGGCCGACAAGATCGTTGTCGGACACACCGAGGCCAAGGCGGCACTGGAAATGGCGCTTCTGGACATCACCGGTCAGATTTCAGGTCTTTCGGTGTGTGAACTTGTCGGCGGCAGGATGCGCGACGACATGGGCATGAGTTTTTCCGTTGCCAATCCGGACTTCGACAAGGACCTCGAGGATGTCGCCGCCATGTGGGACGATGGCGTACGCATCTTCAAGTTCAAGACAGGGTTTGCAGGTCACAAGTTCGACTTGATGCGGCTTGAAAAGATGCGAGAGATCTACGGCGAGGAAGCCGATATCCGCATCGATTACAATCAGGGACTGCCGGCGTATGATGCTGTGCGGTGTATCCGCGATCTGGAGGCGTTCCGGCCCACTTTCGTTGAGCAGCCGGTCAAGATGCATGAACGCGAGGTTCTGGCGCATATTACCGACGTCATCGACACGCCGATCATGGCCGACGAAAGTGTCTTCGACCCCAAAGGCGCGCTTTACGGCGCCAGCATCCGGATGGCTGACATCTTCTCGCTCAAGATCATGAAGTCCGGTGGCATCCGGCGTGCACTTGAAGTTGCCGCGATCGCACGGGCTGCCGGCATCGAAATCTATGGCGGCTGCATGTTTGAAACCGGTCTTGCACACGCCGCAGGCGCACATCTGATGGCCGCCGTGCCGGATCTTGTCCTGCAATGCGAGTTCTACATGGCCACCTACTACGCTCAGGACGATATCCTGACCGAAGCTTTCCCGGTCAGGAAAGGCAGGGTCCATGTTCCGGAAGGACCGGGCCTGGGGGTTGGTGTCGACCCTGAAAAGCTGACCAAATACGCGGTATCCGAACCGCTGGCCTGAGACACGTCTAACGAATTGGAAGCATCGGGCGGATCCACGAAGGATCCGCCCGATGCTTTTTCAACTTGCGCGAACCTGCTGGATGAAGTCGGAGACTTCAGTCTTGAGACGTTCCGACTGAGTCGAGAGCTCGTGGGAGGCGGACGTCACCTGGCTGGCGGCGGCACCAGCTGCCTGCGCGGCTTCGCTCACGCCGGCGATGTTCTGGTTTACATCGTTGGTGCCGACCGCTGCTTCCTGTACGCTCCGGGAGATTTCCTGGGTCGTCGCGCCCTGTTCTTCCATTGCCGCTGCAATCGCGGTTGCGACATCGTTGAGATGAGCAATACCGCTGGAGATCTCGGACATCGAGGCAACGGCATCTTTGGTTGCCATCTGAACTTCCTCGATCTGGCGATTGATTTCCTCGGTCGCCTTTCCGGTTTGCCCGGCAAGTTCCTTCACTTCCGAGGCAACCACGGCAAAGCCCTTTCCGGCTTCCCCCGCACGCGCCGATTCGATGGTCGCATTCAGAGCAAGCAGATTGGTTTGCTCGGCAATGTCGGAAATGATCTTCACCACATCGCCGATCTTCTCGGCCTTGTTGGAAAGCACCTCGATCTGCTGACTGGTGTTCTGCGCGCTGTCGACAGCCTTCTGAGAGGCTTCGGAGGCCTGCACCATTTGCCCGCTGATTTCGCCAATGGAGGTGGCCATCTCTTCAGCTGCAGATGCGACGGTCTGAACATTTGCGGAAGCCTGTTCAGAAGCTGCGGCGACCGTCGCCGCCCGCCCGCTGGCCTGTTCAGAGACGTTGACCATGGCCTCTGCTGTTGTGTTCAACTCGGCTGATGCGGACGAAACCGTCTGGATGATCGAGCCGACCTTCAGATCGAAATCGTCGGCCAGCTGCTGCATTGTATTGCGCTTTTCGGTTTCCGCCCGTTCGGTATCCCGTGCCTGGCGTTGTTCAAGTTCCGCCTTTTGGATCGCGTTTTCCTTGAAAACCTGCACGCATTTGATCATTTCACCGATTTCGTTGGAGCGCATCTCGGGCAGTTCGGTCTCCAGATCACCCTCCGCCAGACGTTTCATGGCGGATATCAGCTGCCGGAACGCACGATTGAGACTTGTAATGATCACGAACGCCAGAACGGCAGCTGCAAGAAGTGCTCCGAGAGCTTGCAGGATCGATTGCCATTCACGGCTCAGTGCCTGATCTTCCAGGTCGGCAAGGTCCTGCATGAGACCAGCGCTCAGGTCATCCTCGATCTTCTTCAACCCGTTGATTTTTTTCGTGATCGTGGCGAACCAGGTGTTGGCCGTCAATCCGTCGAAATCGCCGGCAAGGCCGCCGGCCATGATCAGGTCGCGCATGGCTGTGACTTCTTTTGCCGGTTGGCCTGTCATGACCTTTTCAAACACCGCGGTCTGTTCGTCGGTGGCTTCGCTCAGGAACACGTTGTTGTAGGTATCCTGCATGGAAATCAGCCGCTTGAACCGGTCCATCAGTTCAGGTGTGAAGGTACCCGCGGCGAGACCATTGGACCCGACGGCCCTTTCAATGCCCGCTCGTTCCTTGCCTTGCAGGTAGTTTGCGTAGCCGAAAAGGCGCCTGGTTACCGTTGGATCGGAGCTCAGCGACGTCATCGAGCTGATCAGCGACAAGCTTTGCCCGTTCAGGCCGGTGAAGTATCCAATCGCTTCCTTGGTCGGAATAGAGAGAGTATCGATTTCTCTGCGAACCGAATCCATTTTCTCGTTATTTCGCAGGATCTTGCGAAGATCGTAAGAGAAGGTCTTACCGTAGACCGACTTGTCGAAGTTGCTCAGAAAGGTCTCGAGCGCTGCACGTTTCCCGTCTGTCAGCTCGCGCTGTTCAGCCAGTTCGCGGACAAAACGCTTGCCTTCACTTCCAAGGTAAACAGCTGTCGCTCCGCGTTCCTTCTGCTGCTCGTGCACAAGCGCGCTAAGCTGAACCGAAAGACCGACAAGTTGACTTAGATCGCTCGTTTGCGAGGCAACCTCAACGTCGTTGAGAACACTTCGCCCGGCAAACAGCATCGTAGCGAGAATGGGGATGGCTGCGACCAGCACGATCGCGTGCGAGATTTTAAGATTACGTAGCAACGACATAGGCTTACAAGCACTTTTCGGATTTGAATTCAGCACGTTTTTTGCGTGCAGCTGAATGTCCAAGACACGAAAATCGCTTATATGAGCCGATGATTAACGAAGGCTGTAGCAGTGTTGTACGTAGTTTAACTTATCGCGAAGGTTGAGTAACCTTTCGTCACTTGATAGTCATGCCGGTCACGGCTTTTAATGCGCCGTTTTCTGCGAACTTAAGGGAAAGTTGCTCGTTGCTATGGCGCCCAAAATAAAGGCGCGACACGTGTTGCTGCGTCAATCTGTCAGCATTCGGGAAGGTTGACCGCCAGTCCGCCCAAGGACGTTTCCTTGTACTTCTCGCGCATGTCCTGACCGGTCTGGCGCATGGTCTCGATGCAGTTGTCGAGTGGCATGAAATGCGCACCGTCACCGTGGAGGGCCAGTGATGCTGCGGATACGGCCTTGATCGCACCCATGCCGTTGCGCTCGATGCAGGGAACCTGCACCAGACCCTTGACCGGATCACAGGTCATGCCGAGATGATGTTCCAACGCAATTTCGGCGGCATTTTCAACCTGCTCATTGCTGCCGCCGAGGGCGGCGCACAAGCCGGCTGCGGCCATTGCAGAGGCCGATCCGACTTCTGCCTGGCAGCCGCATTCTGCACCGGAGATGGAGGCGTTGTGCTTGATCAGGCCACCGATGGCAGCGGCGGTCAGCAGGAACGTATCGATGCCTTCGCGCGTGCAGTCCACACAGTGATCGCGGTAGTACCGGATTACCGCAGGGACCACGCCGGCAGCGCCATTGGTCGGTGAGGTAACCACCTGACCGCCGGCGGCGTTTTCTTCGTTCACGGCCATGGCATAGACGGAAAGCCAGTCATTCACCGTGTGGGGCTGCTGACGGTTCGAACCGCTCTGGCTTTGCAGACGCTGATAAATTCCCTTGGCCCGGCGTTTGACGCTCAACCCGCCGGGAAGCTCGCCTTCCTGCGACAGACCGCGTTCGATGCAGTTGTTCATCACATTCCAGATGGCATCGAGCTTGGAATTCAAGGCTTCGGCACCGAGAACGGATTCTTCGTTGGCGCGTTTCATCTCGGCGATCGACATCCCGGATGCCTTGCCCATCTGAAGCATTTCCGCGGCCGAGCCGAACGGGTAGGGGTAACCGACGGCTTCCTTCTCTTCGTGAAGATCCACATCGGGACCGTTCTCCGAAGCGATGAGTTCAGCCTCGGTCATCACGAAGCCGCCACCGATTGAGTAATAAGTATCGGCGAGCAGAATGTCGCCGTTTTCATCCAGGGCGTTCAGCTTCATGCCGTTGGCATGGAGTGGCAGTGCAGGGCCGAAGTCGAAGACCAGATCGTTTTCAGGATCGAAACGGACCTTGCCGCATCCTGCAACGGTGAGGGTGGAGGTCTCGTGAAGTTCCTTGAGCCGTTTCTCGGCCAGATCCGCATCCACGGCGTCCGGTCTGAAGCCAAGCAGACCCAGCATGACGGCGCGGTCAGAGGCATGGCCTTTGCCGGTGAAGGCGAGCGAACCGTGCAATGATGCGGTGATATGTGCGACCGAACCGGGATCAAACCGGCCGTTTTCGCCGCTGGACAGACGGTCGAGGAAGTCAACCGCTGCCGTCATCGGTCCCATTGTGTGGGACGACGAAGGCCCGATGCCGATCTTGAAGATATCGAAGACGCTGAGAAACATGGCTTCAGGCTCTGTCTAGTGTGCGGCGCCCCGAATTCCGGGGCGCCACGCATCGTTTCAGGTCATTCTGCGGCTTCCGCGTAGTCCGACATGGGCGGACAGGTGCAGACCAGATTCCGGTCACCATAGGCGTTGTCCACCCGGTTGACCGGCGACCAGTACTTGTCGACATCCAGAGAACCGGCCGGATAACAGGCCTGTTCGCGGCTGTACGGACGGTTCCACTCGCCAACAAGATCGGCCACCGTGTGCGGTGCGTTCTTCAGCGGGTTGTTTTCCGCATCCATCTTGCCGTCGATGATGTCCTGCGCTTCGGCACGAATGGACAGCATTGCATCGCAGAACCGGTCCAGTTCTGCCTTCGGCTCGGACTCGGTCGGCTCGACCATGAGCGTTCCGGCAACCGGCCAGGACATGGTCGGAGCATGGAAGCCGTTGTCGATCAGACGCTTGGCGATGTCGTCAACGCTGACACCGGCGCTGTCGGCCAACGGACGCGTATCAAGGATACATTCGTGCGCCACCCGTCCTGTTTCGGACGTGTAGAGAATATCATATCCCTGTTTCAGACGTGCCGCGATGTAGTTGGCGTTCAGGATCGCAACCTTGGTTGCCTGGGTCAGGCCATTCCCGCCCATCAGAAGGACGTAGGCCCAGCTGACCGGCAGGATGGAGGGCGAACCGAACGGTGCCGCGGACACCGGTCCGACGCTTGAACCGTATTCCGGGTGACCGGGAAGGTAGGGTTCCAGGTGCGCCTTGACGCCGATCGGGCCCATGCCTGGACCGCCACCGCCATGTGGAATGCAGAAGGTCTTGTGCAGGTTCAGGTGGCTGACATCGCCGCCGATCTTGCCCGGTTGAACCAGACCGACCATGGCGTTCATGTTTGCGCCGTCGATATAGACCTGGCCGCCATGATCATGAGTGATCTGGCAGACTTCCTGAACGGTTTCCTCAAACACCCCGTGCGTCGACGGATAGGTGATCATGCAGGCCGCGAGATCGTCAGAGTACTTTTCCGCCTTTTCGCGGAAATCTGCGATGTCGATGTTGCCGTGATCGTCGGATTTGACCGGAACCACCTTGTAGCCAACCATCTGCGCGGACGCCGGGTTGGTGCCGTGTGCGGAGGTCGGGATCAGACAGATGTTCCGATGCCCTTCGCCACGTGCCTTGTGGTAGTTGCGAATGGTCAGAAGACCCGCATATTCACCCTGCGCGCCGGAATTCGGCTGCTGGCTGATGGCATCGTAGCCGGTGATCTGGCACAGCTTGTCGTTCAGATCAGCGATCATCTCGTAGTACCCGGCAGCCTGATCTTCAGGCACAAACGGGTGCAGGTTGGAGAATTCCGGCCAGGTGACGGGAATCATCTCGATGGTCGCGTTCAGCTTCATCGTGCACGAACCCAACGGGATCATCGCACGGTCGAGCGCCAGGTCGCGGTCGGCCAGGCGGCGCATGTAGCGGGTGATCTCCGCTTCCGCCCGGTTCAGGTGGAAGATCGGATGAGTCAAGTATTCGCTTTCACGCAGCGCATGCTGCGGCAGGCGGTACTCCCGGTTTGCTTCGCTGTCGTCCTTCATGTTGCCGCCGAAGGCACGCCACACGGCCTCGATGGTTTCCGGACGGGTCTGCTCGTCGAGCGAAATACCGACACGGGTTTCGCCGACCTTGCGCAGATTGATACCGTTGGCGACACCGGCATTCAGGATGACGCCCTGGAGAGCTCCGACTTCGACGGTGATCGTGTCGAAGAACACTTCCGGCTGGACTTCGAAGCCGAGGGACTCGAGACCTTTGGCCATGCGGGATGTCTTGCGGTGCACGGACTGGGCGATTGCCTTGACGCCGTCCGGGCCGTGGTAAACCGCGTACATGGACGCGATGACGGCCAGAAGCGCCTGTGCGGTACAGACGTTGGAATTGGCTTTCTCGCGGCGGATGTGTTGTTCGCGGGTCTGCAGGGCAAGCCGGTAGGCTTTCTTGCCGCGGCTGTCGACGGAAACGCCGATGATACGACCCGGCATGGAGCGCTTGAAAGCGTCCTTACAGGCCATGTAGGCAGCGTGAGGGCCGCCGAAGCCCATCGGAACACCGAAGCGCTGGGTTGAGCCAACCGCGATATCCGCGCCCATTTCGCCCGGCGATTTGAGAAGCGCCAGCGCCAGCGGATCTGCGGCAATGATTGCCAGAGCCTTGTTCTCGTGCAGTTTCTCGATCAAGCCGGTGAAGTCGCGGACGTGACCGTAAGTGCCCGGATACTGGAAGATCGCACCGAAGACTGCCGCCGGATCCAGGTCGTCGGGGTTGCCGACGATGACTTCGATCCCGAGCGGCTCCGCGCGAGTCTGGATCACCGCAATGTTCTGCGGATGGCAGTTTTCGTCCACAAAGAAGGCATTTGCCTTGGACTTCGCCGAACGCTTGGCCATGGTCATGGCTTCAGCGGCAGCGGTGGATTCATCAAGAAGCGACGCATTGGCGATATCCAGGCCGGTCAGATCGGAGACCATGGTCTGGAAGTTCAAAAGCGCCTCGAGGCGTCCCTGGGAAATTTCCGGCTGGTAAGGCGTATAGGCGGTGTACCATGCCGGGTTTTCCAGAATGTTGCGCAGGATCGGGGCAGGCGTCGTGGTGCCGTAATACCCCTGACCGATCAGGGAGGTCAGAACCTTGTTCTTTTCTGCGACTTCACGCATGTGAAACAGTGCGTCGCGTTCCGAAAGTCCCGGTCCGCCCCAGTCAAGGGGATCCTTCTGACGGATGGACGGCGGCACGGTTGCGTCAATCAGGTCGTCCAGGCTGTCGAAACCGACAACCTTCAGCATCTCTTCCATTTCGGCAGGAGATGGGCCGATATGCCGGCGATTGGCAAAATCGTAGGCCTGATAGGTGGTTATTTCAAATGGCATTTCTGCGCTCCTTTAGGCGATAAAGGACTTGTAGCCGTCAAGATCCATCAAGTCGTTAAGCTGGGAAGTGTCGGACAGCTTGATCTTGTACAGCCAGCCGTCGCCTTCCGGGCTTTCGTTCAGCTTGGCGGGGTTATCGGCCAGCGCTTCGTTGGCTGCAACGATCTCGCCATCGACAGGCGCATAGATTTCAGAAGCAGCCTTGACCGACTCGACGACGCCGATTTCGTCGCCTTTTTCGAAAGTGTCGCCGCCGTCTTTCTGTTCGACATAGACGATCTCGCCAAGCTGTTCGGCAGCGTGTGCGGTGATGCCTACGGTGGCGGTGTCGCCGTCAACGGTGATCCATTCGTGTTCTTCGGAATAGTAGGTGGTCATGTCGGTCTCTCCCTGATGACTGCGTCTCCGCCTTTTTGGTTCACCGGCTTGGCGGTTCGGAGACGCTTAATGACAATGAGTTAGAGCATTTGAGCGATTTAGCGAATACGGGAAATGCTCTAGCGCTTGTAATTCTGCTGCACGAACGGCAGCGACACGATTTCGGCTGGTTGAGCCTTGCCCCGGACCATGAGATTGACCTTGGTGCCCGGTTCCGCCTGTGCGGTGGCAACGTAGCCGAGAGCGACCGGACCACCGACTGTCGGACCAAAGCCACCGGAGGTGACTGCGCCGATGCTTTCGCCGTCCAGGCCCTGCACTTCAACACCCTGACGGGCCGGAGCGCGACCTTCCGGCTTGATACCGACCAGCTTGCGGGAAGTTCCTTCGGCGATGTCACGCAGGACGCGGTCCGCACCTGGGAAGCCGCCTTCTTCGCGGCGGCGCTTCTGGATAGCCCAGTTCAGCGAAGCTTCGATCGGAGATGTGTCGTTGTCGATATCATTGCCATAGAGGCACAGGCCGGCCTCCAGTCTGAGGGAATCGCGTGCACCAAGTCCGGCCGGCTCACAGTTTTCGTCCGCAAGGAACGCGCGCGTGATTTCGACAGCCTTGTCCTGCGGAATGGAGATCTCATAACCGTCTTCGCCGGTGTAGCCGAGGCGGGAGATCCGGCATTCGACGCCGTTGATGTCAGCCACCATGGTCTCCATGAATTTCATGTCGCGGGCTGCCGGGCAAAGTGTTCCGACGACATCTTCGGCCTTGGGACCCTGCACCGCAACAAGCGCCCGATCGAAAATCTCGGTTACTTCCACGCCGTCCAGATGCTTGGCCATATGCGGGATGTCCTGGTGGCGCATCGAGGCGTTGACGACCACGAAGAAATGATCACCGGCATTGGAGACGATCAGGTCATCCATGATGCCACCGTTTTCGTTGGTGAAGAAGCTGTAGCGCGCCTTGCCTTCTTTCAGGGCCGTGAAGGCCTGCGGGCAGATCGTTTCGAGCTTCTCGGCGACATTCTCACCCTTGAGGATCACCTGGCCCATATGGCTGACGTCGAACAAAGCAGCTTTTTCCCGGCACTGCTTGTGTTCCCCCATAATGCCCATGGGGTATTGCACCGGCATCTCCCAGCCGGCGAAGTCGACCATTTTACCGCCGAGTTCGACATGCAGATCGTAGAGCGGGGTGCGTTTGGGGGCGTCAGCCATTTTCCCGGTCCTTCCTTTTTCAGATTATTTATGGGTCAGTTACGCACAACCATGACCGTACAATGCGCGTTGCGCACGACACGGGCAAGATTGGGGCCGATTTCATAGTTCGGAAAGTCGCCTTCCGCGGAAGCCATCACGATCAGGTCGACGCCTTCCTTGTGGGCGAATTTGAGGAGTTCTCGATAGACGCTGCCTTCTTCGATATGAACCGGCACGTCAGAAGCATTGTTGGCGGACAGGATCGCGGCGATCTTGTTACGCACGAAATCCTTCGCTCCGGATCCGTAGCCGGCCGGCAGGTTGGGCAGCTGAATGATCTCGGGAATGATGGAAATGGTGTGCAGCTCGGCACCGTAAAACTTTGCCTGTTCCAGAGCCAGCGGCAGCGCCTTCTTCCACGAATTTTCATCCGTATGGTCAATCGGCAAAAGAATTTTTGTGAACATCAGTCATCTCCAGAATATGGGATGTCGGGAAGGGAGGGCCGGGGTGCGGCCCTCCCGTGGTCACTCATTCAGCGGGGCTTGTCCCACCCTCTTCAGTCGCACCATTGGAAGCGAAGAACTCCCTGGTGAGTGTGAAGACGACCGGGCTGAGCAGAGCCAGAGCGATCAGGTTCGGGATTGCCATCATGGCGTTCAACGTATCGGCCAGCAGCCAGATGAAGCCGAGATCCGCGGTTGCGCCGAAGTAGATCATCACGATCCAGAGGATCCGGTAAGGCATCAGGGCACGGTATCCGAAGAAGAACCCGACGCATTTCTCGCCGTAGAACGACCAGCCCAGGATGGTGGTGAACGCAAAGATCGACAGTGCGATCGCGATCAGGTAGCCACCGATACCCGGCAGAGAGGTCTCAAACGCCAGGGACGTCAGGGCCGCACCGGATTCACCGCTTGTCCAGGCACCGGAACTGATGATTGCAAGACCGGTGATCGAGCAGACGATGATCGTATCGATGAACGTGCCGAGCATTGCGACCAGACCCTGGTTGACCGGACCTTTGGTGGATGCAGCAGCGTGAGCGATCGGAGCGGAGCCAAGGCCTGCTTCGTTGGAGAAGACGCCACGTGCGACACCGAAGCGGATAGCCGCCCAGACAGCCGCGCCTGCAAAGCCGCCCTGCGCTGCGGACGGAGTGAAGGCATATGTGAAGACGAGCTCCAGCGTTTCGATGATCTGACCGGCGTTGATGAGCAGCACCAGGATACCGGCGACGATGTAGCTGACCGCCATGAAGGGAACCAGCTTACCGGCAACAGCACCGATGCGGGTAATGCCGCCCAGGATGACAGCGGCGGTAAGAACCATCAGGATCACGCCGGTTACCGACGGGTTAAGGCCGAAATTGGCGTCCAGAACGTGGGCCACGCCATTGGCCTGTACGCCGTTGCCGATACCGAAGGCAGCGATTGCGCCGAACAGGGCGAAAGCCCAGCCGAGCCAGTGCCAATGGGAAGCAAGGCCGTTCTTGATGTAGTACATCGGGCCGCCGACAAAGTTGCCCAGTTCGTCGGTCTCACGGTACTTCACGGCACAGACGGCTTCTGCGTACTTGGTGGCCATGCCGACAAGAGCGGTCATCCACATCCAGAAGAGCGCACCGGGGCCACCGAGAAAGATCGCCGTTGCCACGCCGGCAATGTTACCGGTACCGATGGTGGCCGAAAGCGATGTCATCAAGGCGTTGAACGGACTGATCTGGCCTTCGCCCTGGCTATGACGGCCCTTGAACAGCAGGCCGAAGCCGGTGCCCAGACGCAGAATCGGCATGAATTTCAGGCCAACCTGCAGGAAAAAGCCGACGCCAAGGATGAGAACCAGCATAAGCGGCCCCCACACAACGCTATTTATGGCCCCTACGATACTGTCTAACGCTTCCATGGTTTTCCTCCCAATGCGTTTAGGTTCATGCTCTTCAGGTCCTCACCATGTGGCGTGACCGGTAGAGAGCGACGAATTCTTCAAACTCCATCAACCGGCCAGGTTGAGCATGTTGGAGTGAAGTCGGTTGTTGTTTGCCGATGCCTCAAGCGTGAATTGCGCGGCCGAGCGCGTCAAGACATGCTTCCTTGACGGCCTCGCCCATTGCCGGGTGGGCATGACAGGTTCTGGCGACCTCTTCCACGGTGGCGCCCTTCGTCATGGCCAGCACCAGTTCCGCAATGAGATCACCACCATGAGCGCCGCAAATGTGAGCGCCAAGAAGTTTGCCACCGGGTGACGCCAGGACCTTGACGGCACCATCGGTTTCGCCCGTCGACCGGGCGCGGCTATTGGCCATGAAGTTGAATTTGCCGCTGATATATTCAGTTCCAGCTTCTTTGAGTGTTTCCTCGGTCACGCCGACGGACGCAACTTCCGGGTCGGTGTAAACGACACCGGGAACCGTGTTGTAGTCCACGTGACCGTGTTCGCCTGCGAGGATCTCGACACAGGCAACACCATCTTCTTCCGCCTTGTGGGCCAGCATTGGACCCGGAACGCAGTCACCGATCGCATAAATGCCGGGAACCGATGTCTGGAACGCGTCATCAACGTCAATGAAACCGCGGCCGTCGACCTTGACGCCGAGCGCGTCCAGACCGAGGCCACGGGTAACCGGACGGCGGCCGATCGCCACCAGAACCTTGTCCGCCTCGAGGGATTCGGTAACATCCTTGCCGACACGTTCCAGCGAAAGGGTCAGGCCGTTCGAGCCTCGCTCAATCCCGGTGACCTTGCGACCGAGCTGAAATTTGAGGCCGCGTTTTGACAGCGCCCGTTGCGCCAGCTTGGCGATCTCGCCGTCAATCCCGGGCAGTATGCGGTCGAGATACTCAACGACCGTTACCTTTGCGCCAAGGCGGGACCAGACCTGGCCGAGTTCGAGCCCGATGACACCGGCTCCGATCACCGCAAGGTGCTGAGGGACCTCGGAAAGGGCGAGAGCGCCGGTGCTGCTCAGGACATCGGTTTCATCGATGTCGATACCCGGAAGCGGGGTCGGCTCGGAGCCGGTCGCGATCAGGATGTTTTTGGCGGCAAGCATTGTTTCGCCGTCGTCGGTCGAGACGCGCACCTGGCCTGCCTCCGGAATGGAGGCCCAGCCCTCGATCAGTTCAACACCGTTTTTCTTGAACAGAAAGGCAATGCCTTTGGTCAGGTCACCGACAACCTTGTCCTTGCGCCCCATCATTGCGCCAAGGTCGAGCGACGCACCTTCAACGCCGATACCATGGGCCGACAGATGGGACAGTTCTGCGTATTTGGCTGATGAGGTCAGCAAGGCCTTGGATGGAATGCAACCGACATTCAGGCATGTTCCGCCAAGGGCACCACGGCCTTCGATACAGGCAACGCTCATGCCCAGTTGTGCAGCGCGGATGGCGGCCACGTAGCCGCCAGGGCCGCCGCCAATGACGACAAGGTCAAAGTTTTGCATTTAGATCGCCTCAGCGCTCGTCGTAGATCGGGAATTGTTTGCAGAGTTCGGAGACCTGTGCCCGGGTCGCAGCTTCGACCTCGGCATTGCCGTCCGGATTTGCGGCCAGTGCGTCCAGAACGTCGCTGATCAGATGACCGATCTTGCGGAACTCTTCCGGACCGAAGCCGCGTGAACATCCTGCTGCCGTGCCAAGACGGACACCGCTTGTGACGGTCGGTTTTTCGGGATCATCCGGAACGCCGTTCTTGTTGCAGGTAATGCCGGCCCGCTCCAGAGCTGCCTCCGCGGCATTGCCCTTCACGCCCTTGGGGCGAAGGTCGACCAGCATCAGGTGATTGTCCGTTCCACCCGATACGATGGCACAGCCGCGCTCGGTCATGACGTCGGACAGCGCGTTTGCGCTGTCGACGACGCGTTGGCAGTATACCTTGAAGTCGGGCTTCAAAGCTTCGCCGAACGCCACGGCCTTGGCCGCAATCACGTGCATCAGCGGCCCGCCCTGCAAGCCCGGAAAGACGGCAGAGTTGATCTTTTTCGCCAAGGCTTCGTCATTGGTCAGAATGACCCCGCCTCGCGGACCGCGCAGGGTCTTGTGGGTGGTGGAGGTTACGACATGGGCGTGTGGCATCGGCGACGGATGCAGGCCGGTAGCCACCAGTCCTGCGATATGGGCCATGTCGACCAGAAGCCAGGCGCCAACTTCGTCGGCGATCTCGCGGAACTTCTTGAAATCGATAATGCGGGAATATGCGGAAGCGCCTGCAATGATCAGCTGCGGTTTTTCGGCTCTTGCCAGCTCTGCCACCTGATCGTAATCGATGACGCCTGCAGCGGTCAGACCGTACTGGACCGGACGGAACCACTTGCCTGACTGGGCCGGCTTGGCGCCGTGAGTCAGGTGGCCGCCTGCATCAAGGGACATGCCGAGGATCGTGTCGCCTGGTTTCAACAGAGCCAGTTTCACCGCTCCGTTTGCCTGTGCGCCTGAGTGAGGTTGGACGTTGGCGAATTCGGCGCCGAACAGTTTCTTCAACCGGTCGATGGCTTCCGCTTCGACTTCGTCGACATATTCGCAGCCACCGTAATAGCGCCGTCCCGGATAGCCTTCGGCATATTTGTTGGTCAGGACGGAGCCCTGAGCCTGAAGCACTGCTTTAGAGACGATGTTTTCCGAGGCGATCAACTCGATCTGATCGGCCTGACGCTCTGCTTCACGGTCTATCGACTTGGCAATGACCGGGTCTGCAACATCCAGATTAGTCCGAAACATTTCTTCCTCCACATGATTTCCGAAATGCCACCCGTTTCCCCTAAGGCGTCTAATGTTTCTTATAGGAAACTTTTCTTATTTTTGCAACAAATGTTTTCGTTAGAGAAATTTGACCGGTTTTCGAGAATGTGCGACTTACGATGGAGCAGTTGAAAGGTAGATGATGGAACCGGTTTCTCAGAACAAAGACGAAGAGATCGCTGAGGCGGTGGATCCCGATCACCTGGGAAAAATGATCCGCGAGGCGCGCCTGCAAAAAGGCTGGACTCTCGAGGAAGCTGGCAAGGCGGCCGGAATTGGCCGATCGACCCTGTCGAAGATCGAAAACAACCAGACGCGTCCGAGTTTCGATATCGTTCGTCGCCTGACGAAGGCGTTGGAGCTGAAAACGCCGCAGTTGTTCGTTCAATCGGGGCCGAGTGATATTTCAGGCCGGCGCGATGTTACCTTTGCCGGTCAGGGGGAACAGCAGGACACGCCGACCTACAGTCACGAGTTATTATGCACCGAGCTGACCAGCAAACGGATGTTTCCGTATATTAGCACGATCAAGGCCAGGGATGTTTCCGAATTCGAAGCGTGGATCCGCCATCGCGGCGAGGAATTCATGTATGTGATCAGCGGAGAGTTGACCCTGTTCACCGAACATTACCGCCCGCTCGCGCTCAAGGCAGGCGATTCCGTTTATTATGATAGCGGTATGGGTCACGGATGCGTCTCCACAAGCAAGGAAGATGCAAAGGTTCTCTGGGTGTCCCTGGAATAGGTCTTCTGTTCCCATCTGAAAGAAACAGAAAATGGTGTCAGACAGGCTGGGTTCCCTATGAGAGAGCTCGGCCTGTTTGCATGTCATGTGCCGATATTCTCGCAAAAAAAGAGCCTGACGCGCTTTCCGGAGCATTGCGTCAGGCTGGCAGGAACCTTTTCTGAAGGGGGAATCTACAGAAAGGGAAATTATTTCTTATTATGGAAAATGAAGCCGATGAAGTTCAGCAACAGCTGGGCAGCAAGAACCTGCGTGCTTTGGCTTGGGTCATAGTCGGGCGCAACTTCGACAAGGTCGATGCCGACCACATTACCCTGCCTAGACAGTCCCTGCAGAATTTCCAGAACGTCATAATACTGGAAGCCGCCGTGGCTGGGTGTGCCCGTTCCCGGGGCGATTGAAGGGCAGAAAGCGTCGATGTCGATGGTGACGTAGTAGCGGGCGCCTTCCGGAATGCGTGCCAGCACCTGCTCGGTTCCCAGCTTGCGCACCTGGCGGACGGAAAGAATGTCTGAACCGCGCGCTCGGGCGTCTTCATATCCTTCTTTCGCTGTTGACGACACGTTGCGGATGCCGAGTTGCGTCATCCCGGAAACGTAGTCTTTTTCGATCGCGCGGCGCATGGGGTTGCCGTGCCCGACAGTGACGCCATGGCGCTCGTCAACGAAGTCCAGATGGGCGTCGATCTGGATCACGTGGATCGGACCGTTTTTCGCACAGTCTTCTTCGAAAGCGTTGACGCATGGAATATTGACCGAATGGTCTCCGCCGATGGTCACCGGCAGGGCTCCGGCATCGAGGATCTTCTTCACGCCATATTCGATGTTGGCATGGCTTTCTTCCGTTTTGGTATGAATGATGTCGGCATCGCCGATATCGACAATCCGCACATCCTCGCCCAGATAGGTGGCATCGTCTTCATGATCATAGGCACCGGCGTGACCGAAGCTGAAGAGTGTCGAGGCTTCCCGCACCGAACGAGGACCGAAGCGCGCGCCTGAGCGGAACTGGCAACCAAAATCGAACGGGGCACCCAGGATTGCGACATCAGCGTCAATCTTGTCCCAGTCGGCGACATATTCCTTTTTGCCAAAGGTGGCGATGCCGACGAACGGCAAGTTCAAGCGACCTGATTCATAGCCATGTCCTGACATGAATTTCTCCGTGTTGTTTATCTGTAAGCCAGTTCCGGCAGGAACAGGGCGATTTGCGGGAAGACGACCAAGAGACCGGTGACGACCAACAAGATGATCAGAAAAGGTGGCACACCTCGTACCACATCCACAAATGGGCGTCGGAAGACGGCAATCGCGGTGAAGAGGTTACAGCCGAAAGGCGGCGTTGCGGCACCGATGGCGACCTGAAGCGTAATCAGCACGCCGACCAGAACCGGGTCAAGGCCGGTTGCCTTGATCATGGGCGCGAAGATCGGCACCAGGATCAGGATCACCACGATCGAGTCCACGAACATGCAGCCGACAAAGAAGGCGATATTGATCGCAAGCAGAACCGTGAGCGGACCGGCCTCGCTCAGCCCGAGTGCCGAAATGATCGTCTGCGGGACCTGCGCGAACGACAAGGTCCAGGAGAAGGCAGCTCCGGCGGCGATCAGGATGAAGACAACCGAGGTGATGGCACCGGTCGACAAGGCGATGTCGGGCAGATCGCGCAGACGGATCGAGCGAAACACCGCAGCTTCAAGGATGACTGCATAAAGCACGCAGATTGCTGCAGCTTCAGTCGGTGAAAACACACCGCCATAGATGCCGCCGACGATGATCAGCGGAAAGCCCATCGGCCAGACGGCACGGCGAACCGATTTGAACCGTGCGCCCCAGTCCGCCTTTGGCAGGACCGGAATGTCATGACGGATCGCGTACCACATGCAGTAGGCGGAGAAGAGCACCACGATCAGAAGACCCGGTACGATACCGGCGATAAAGAGCTGCGAGATCGATGTGCCTGAGACAACCCCGTAGATGATCATGCCGATGGAAGGCGGGATCAGATAGGCAAGGTCGGCTGCATTGACGATCAGTCCGATCGCGAAGCTGTCATTGTAGCCCGATTTCAGCATGCGGGGGCGCATGGCACCGCCAATGGCGACCACGGTTGCCTGAGTGGATCCGCAGACCGCGCCGAACAGGGCGCAGGCGCTGGTGACCGAGATCGCCAGACCACCCTTGATGTGGCCCATGAAACTCATGACCACGTCGATCAGCCTGTTGGCGGAATGTCCCCGTGTGATGATGTCGGCGGCCAGAATGAACATTGGCACGGCGATCAGGGCAGCGGGCTTGACCCCGCCGATCATCTGCTGGACCAGGATCTGCAGGTTCATGTCCGGAAAATAGACGAGAAACCCGAGAACGGCTGCCGAGATCAACGGCATCTTCATCGGAAAGCCTGCCAGCAGCAGGACGACCATCACAATGAGCATGAGCTCGGTCATGACTTGCTCTCCTCACTCTGCTGTTCTGCGTAGCGGCTGAGCGCAGCAGTGGTTTCCGGATCTTCGTAGCTGTCCACCTCGACGTAAGAGACATAGACCTCTTCTTCGTTGAAGTTCAGGTTGCGAAGTGCAGTCAGGAAGTATTGAAGGGATGTCAGGGCCAGGCCGACCACCACCCAGATATAGGTGAGATAAAGCGGCACCTGCAGCGACGGTGTCACTCGTCCCCTGCGGGCAACCTTGGCGACATATTCATAAGCGTACCATGCAAGAACCGCCATCATGATTGCAGTCGTCAGCGCGATGACGATCATCAGGATCTTGCGCGCCTTCAACGGCAGGGCGTCATAGATCGCCGACATGCGGATATGGATGCCTTTTCGCGTGGCATAGCCCAGTCCCATGAAAGTGACGATCACGATCAGGAACTCGTTGAGCTCTTCGGAAAAATAGATGGATTGATGAAACACGTAACGGCCAAGCACGTTGGCGATCGTGTTTACCGCCATCAGGATGATACCCCAGCTCAGGATCTGGACTTCGATCTTGCCGATGATGGCGTCGATCTTGCCAAGGATGCTGAGCGGTGCGGGTTTGCTCTCCTGCATGATCCCCTCCCGGTGTTGTGTCCCCTGCGCGAACCACGCAGGGGACGGTTTGACCGAACAGGCTTACTGGGAGGCTTGGATTTCAGCCTGCAGAGCGTCCAGCAGCTCCTGGCCACGTGCACCGGCAGTTTCTATGTAGGCTGCTGCGGTGTCACCGCTGCGGGCACGAAATGCATCACGCTCTTCTTCGGTCAGGACGACGATGCCGATGTCCGGTTTCGCTTCCTTGATGATGTCCAGGCGCTTCTGGTTGAAGTCCGTGACCACACCGTCAATGAAACCGGTCATGTCGGCCATGGTGTCGCGAACAAGCTTCTGGCGATCCGGAGACAGGGTCTCGAACCAGTCGGACCCGGCGACAACGGTGGTCACGAGTTCCTGCTCACCGGCCCAGATCAGGTGGCTGGTAACTTCGTAGAACTTCATTTCCTCAATGGTCGGGATCGGGTTCACCTGACCGTCAACCGCACCGAGCTGCAAAGCGCCGAAAACCTCGCCGAAAGGCAGTGGGGTCGGGCTGGCACCCATGTTCTTGTAGGTCTCCAGAAGGATCGGAGAGACCATGACGCGCATCTTGAAGTTCGAGAAGTCTTCAGGTGAGCGGATTTCCCGGTTGGTGGTCCAGACCTGTGCGCCTTCGGAATACATGGTCAGCACTTCCAGACCCCGCTGGCGGAAGTCCTCGTTGAGCGGGCCATAGATGGTTTCCGAGCTGCTCAGGATGTTCGATATCGCAGCCGGATCGGACGGCAGCAGGTAAGGTAGCAGGAAGACCTGGCTTTCCGGAACGATGGTGCCGAGATTGCCGATGGAAACGTTGGTGAACTGGATGACGTTGTCGGCAGCCTGTTCGACTGTCTGGGTCGGGGTGCCAAGGGTTCCCATCGGGTAGACGGTAACGGTCACCTCGCCGTTGGTTGCGGTCTCGATGCGCTTTTTGAACTCTTGCGCATAGGCGTCCATGATCGAGCCCGGAATTTCCTCGATGGCAAATTTCCAGTCTTCAGCCTGTGCGCTGAACGGGGCCAGTCCGAGTGCGGCGACAACCGCAGCAGACTTCAGGATCGGGAACTTGAATTTCATGCTGGTTCTCCTCCCAGAGATTTCAAAGTGGAACTGAGTGGGCAGAGAACACCACATTGCCTTTCGTTAAAAAATATCGTTTATATGATCTTTACATGAACGAAATTCATGTAAAGCCGATGACATGGAGAACGTCATGAAATTGCTTCGCAATACACTGCTGGAGACCTTCGTGGCTGTCGTTGAATGTGGTGGCTTCAGCGACGCGCAACACCGCCTGGGCATCACGCAATCGGCAATAAGCTGCCGCATCCGCGACCTGGAGATCACGCTCGGTTACCGGGTTTGCGAGCGTGGACGGGGAGGCTTTTGCCTGACGGAACGGGGAAAGATTGCCTATGAAAAGGCAAGGGATGTTCTGCGGCGGGTGCGCGACTTCGATTCAGAACTCACCGAACTCAGGGATAACATCTCGGGCGACTTGCGTATCGGCATCGTCGATACGGTCAGCAGTCTTCCGGGCTTTCCGCTGGTGCCGGCAATGCAGAAATTCCTGAGCCGCAAAAACGAAGTCCAGCTGGAAATCGTCGTTGCCTCCCCGACGGATCTGACACAAGGCCTGATCACCGGCCTTCTGCATGTCGCGATCGCACCTTTCAAGAACAAGGTCGCGGACCTGAGTTACGCTGAAATATGCACTGAGGTTCACCATCTTTATTGCGGTCGGGATCACCCCTTGTTTTCGACTCAAGCCGAGGAGATCACGCCGGACATTCTGCAAAATTATCCGGTTTGCCGACGCGCCTACGATCCCGGGACGGCCGCACTTGTTTCCGCCTCGGTGCCAAGCCCCGTGGTTGCCAACATGGAAGCCATGGCGATGTTGATCGAAAGCGGTCACTATCTCGGCGCGCTGCCCGATCATTTCGCGCAGGCCTGGGTGCATAGAGGCGCTTTCAAGGAACTGGCCCACGAAGAAATGAGTTGGACCTCGACCTTTTACATTGCGGCGAGGGAGTCCCAGGTTCAACGGCGTGCGGTAGAACTGTTCCTTCAGGATACAATGAGTGTCGTGACATAACTTTCGCCCCAGGCGCAAATCCCACGGGCTGGAAAGCCGAATTCTACTTCAAGACCCTAGAAGATCTGCCAACTAGGAGGTTGAAGTGGATCGTGCAAAAATCACCTTAGGAGCAATTCCGTGCTGGGTGGGATGCGATATTCGCTCTGCGAGCAGGTCCACCAACAAATGATGCGTCGCTGACCGGTTCTTTGTCTTCAGAAGCGGCGCGTTCTGATTTTATTGCTGGTTTCTTCAGTCTTTGAACTCGTATTTAGCGAAGGACTTTTCGATATGCGCCTGTTGATCGTATTCCTCGCCGCAATGGTCGGATCAACCCTTGTCCCCGCATTTGCCCAATCATCAGACCCGATGGATTTGCAGCGCTGCATATGGGGGTGTCTGGCCAATTCCAAAGGGAATGACGACCCGGCATACCATGCGTGCGTCAAGCAGTTCTGTGTCGAAGAGGAACAGTCGTCTGTTGAACAAACCGGGCAACAGCCGAAAGCCGATCGGCAAACGGTTATGCTCGTTCAGCGCAGTCTTGCTGCCCGCGGCTTTGATCCGGGACCGGCGGACGGAATTTGGGGACGCCGGACGGCGGCAGCGGTCAAGGCCTTCCAGAGGTCGGAAGGGTTAACCCAGTCAGGCATCATCGACGAAGCTCTCGTCTCCGCCCTTCGCTCAGCTGAGCAGTCGGATCAATCAGGCTCCGCATCATCCTCGCCTCAGAATATTGCGACCAGGCTCGATGTCCCGATCCTCGAACATGGTGGCGACGGCCAGATGTCCAACTGTGGAAGCAGTGTTGTCACGGGCCTGAAGACGAACGGTGACGGATTTCTGGCTGTCCGCTCAGGACCGGGAACCGGGTACCGGAAAATCGATGAGCTGCATAATGGGGATGTGGTGTACGCGTTTGACCGGAAGGGCGATTGGGTCGGTGTTGCGTACAAGGTCCAGTCGCTTGAGTGTGCATCAACGACGACCAGGCCCATTCAATACGAGTTCATGGGTTGGGTGCATGGCAAGTGGCTGAGCGATCTGGCCGGATGATTTGCTGAAACGGGCGGGTCAGTCAGGCTCGATGACCGAGCGCCATGTTCGCCCCTTAACGGGACTTGGAAAGAATTTCATCAACGGTGCCCAGAAGTTTGTCGCATTCCTGTGACGAGCCGATGGAGATCCTGAGCCAGTCGTTGATCCTTGGCTGGTTGAAATGGCGCACGAGGATGCCCCGGGACCTGAGGCCTGCGAGCAGATCCCTCGCAGGCATGTGGCTGTGCGAGACGAAGACGAAATTCGTCGCGGACGGCAAGACTCTGAAGCTTTGGATCTTGAGAGCTTCTGCAACTCTTTCGCGGTCCGCAATGACTTTGTCCCGTGTCGTCTCGAACCAGTCCCGGTCGTTCCAGGCGGCCAAGGCACCCGCAAGCGACAGACGGCTTATGGGATAGGAGTTGAAACTGTCCTTGATCCGTCTAAGAGCCTCGATGAGGTGCTGCTGTCCGGCGGCAAAGCCGACGCGCATTCCGGCAAGGCTACGGGATTTGGAGAAGGTCTGGACCACGAGAAGGTTGTTGTATCGGGGCACCAGAGTGATCGCACTCTCAGCACCGAAATCGACATAGGCCTCGTCAACCAGAACGACAACGTCAGAATTTTGCCTCAGGATCTGTTCCAGACTGTCCAGGGACATGGCAATCCCGGTAGGTGCGTTCGGGTTTGCAATGACGACACCGCCACAAGGAGCCGCGTAGTCCTGAATGTTATATTCAAAGGCGTCATTCAGCGGGACGGTCCGGTGCTCGATCCCGTAGAGCTGACAATAGGTTTTGTAGAAGCTGTAGGTAACATCGGCAAAAAGAACCGGTGCCTTGCCGGTGAAAAATGCATTGAAGGCATGGGCCAGAACATCGTCGGAGCCATTGCCGATAAAGATATTGTCCGATCCGAGTAGAAGCTCAGCGCCAATGGCGGATCTCAGGTCGGAAGCCTCGGGATCCGGATAAAGCCTCAATCCGTCATCTGTTGCAGCGCGTATCGCGTCCAGTGCGCTGGGCGATGGCCCATATGGATTTTCATTGGTGTTGAGCTTGACGAAAATCTGGTCCCTGGGCTGCTCCCCTGGCGTATAGGGAACCAGTCTTTCCACGATGGGGCTCCAGAACCTGCTCATGACCTATCCTGCATTGTCCGGTTTGCTTGCGGGTTTGCAAAACACACGCCTAGGCCGGATGAAAGATTTCAGCAAGCCGATTCAGCGGACGAGATCGCGCCACCTTGCTGCATAGCTGGAAAATGCCGGATTGTTGGCCAGAGTTCGTTTGCCGTTGTCGGCCATGGAATCGTTCCGGCGTTGAGGTCCTTTGGCCAGCAAGGCCGCTCCGATGCTGGTTCCGGTAACGGAGCTTTCGGCTGCTTCGACCGGCCGTCCCGACGCGGTTTCCAGCATGCGTGTGTAGAGGGAATTGGACGCAAACGGTCCTTCCACAATGATTGGGCCCTTCGCTCCGGTCATGGCAAGGCATTCTGCGGTCATCAAGGCAAGGTAGAAGGAAAGTGCGGCATAGCGCTCTCCATCCGTCAGTTCTGTTTCGGTAACGGTCCAGCGATGGCTCCTTCCCTGAAACGGCCCGGAGCGGGGATCAACGGCCGGGAGCAGCATCACACTCTGATCAAGGACATTTCGGGCATCAGTGTCAGTTGCGATGCGCGGACGACCATCCAGGACCATTTCGAACTCACGCCCTCCCATGAATCGCGCGGACGGTACCGCATCGCCAAACGCGTTGACATTGATCAGCGTATCGCGTGTCGGGTCGAGATGAACGGTTTCTCCGCCTAGCGCCAGAACGATGACCCAGGTTCCGGTCGAGACGACCGAGAAGGGAGCCTGTCGCCTCAGAAGATGCGGAAGCAGAGATGCGTTGGAATCGTGAATTCCGCACGACACGGCAACATTCTCCGGCAATCCGGTCACTGCCGCCACGGCCGGCAGAACTGGATCGAGAGTGTCGACCGCCCGTTTGACCGGTGCCATTTTTCCGGCAAGTCCCATGCGCTTAACAAGCGAGGAAAAGCAGTTTTGCGACGGGTTCCACAAATCCGTGTGGCACCCGAGAGAAGTTACCTCATTGGCGCGAATTCCGGTGAGGCGGTATGTCCAGTATTGCGGGTAAGTCAGAATGGTCGCCGTTCTGTCCAGCAACGTCGGGTCTGACCTGAATTGCCAGTACAGCTGGGCACCGACATTCAGACCCATTCCAAGGCGGGGCGATCCGGTTTCGGAAAACTCCGGCCTGATCGCATCATAATCGGTTGCAAGCGTTTGCGGGCCATCGAATTCGTAGTCCAGAACCGGTGCCGCGAGAGAACCGTCCTCTGTCAGCAGGACAGCGGATGCACCGTGGGTCGTGACCGAAAGGGCATCTATGCCGAATTCTGAATGAAGCTGCTTCAGGGCATCGCAAATGAAGTGCCAGTGCCCGTCGATGTCGTAGTGCGGAAAGGGGGGACCTGACAGCACTTTGTTGGGTCGCGTCAGAACCCCGATCTCCCTTTCGGCGTCAATATCGACGACAGCGACTTTTGCATTGGTCTTGCCGATATCGATCACGCCGACATGTCTCACATCCCTCATCCGCTGTCAGTCCATGTGAAAGACGGTTTCAAGCGGAATGGCGACGGGTTCATTGTCCGATCCGGTTTCCATGATGTCCGCCATATGCGCCCACCACTTTTGCATGACAGGATGAGACGGCAGGTCTTCCATCTTGTGGTCGTCTGAACGCCACAGGACCCCGAAAAGAATGTGCGTCTGCAGGTCAAGGTGGATGGAGTAATCCCGGATACCCGCCTCTTTCAGCAGAACGACAAGCTCGGGCCAGATCTCGTCATGGCGTTTTCTGTATTCTTCTTCCATGCCCGGATTGAGCTGCATCTTGAACGCAAATTTTTCCATGGGTCACGTTCTCCTGCGGGCGAGCAGTTGCCGGGCGATCCTGGGAAGCGCGATCACAGCGATCAGGAGCAGGCCGATGAAGATGGACATCACGATGCCCGGCACGTTCAAGAGGCCGAAGCCGAATGTGACCATGCCCATGACGAATGCGGCAATGACGACACCGGGGATGGTTCCCGATCCACCCAGAATGCTGATGCCGCCAAGCACCACCATCGTGACGACTTCCAGTTCCCAGCCAAAAGCGATGGAGGGACGCGTAGCTCCAAGTCTGGACGTCAGGCAAATGGCGGCGACAGCCGACATCAGTCCTGTCAGCAGAAACAGTGTGAATTTCACTCTGGAAACCCGAATACCGGAAAAGAGTGCACCGACCGGATTGTTGCCGATCACGTACACCGCACGGCCGAAATTTGTCCGGTGCAGGAGAATGGCAAACAGGATTGCCATCACGGCAAACAGGACGAGCTCAAAGGAAATCACCCACCAGACGTAACCTTGTCCGAAAAAGGCGAAATCGGACGGATAACCTGTGTACGCCTTGTCCCCGAGAACAATGTAGGAAATGCCCCGGAACAGGCTCATCGTTCCAATGGTGACGACAATGGATGGCAGGCCGAAGCCCGTCACCAGAAAACCGTTGAATGCTCCGCAGGCGAGACCAACCCCGAGGCCGATCAATACCAGTATTGAGGTATCGGCCCCCAGTTGGACGGCAAAACCCATTGCGGTCGACACCAGGGCGATGATCGATGCGACAGAAAGGTCGATTTCGCCCGAAATGATCAACAGTGCCATGGCAAAGGCAATCAGTGCTTTTTCGGTGAAATTGAACGTCGCGTCGGAAAGGTTCCAAGGGTCAAGAAAGTAAGGTGATGCGAAGCTGTTGATGATAAAGACGGCGACGGCAACGCCGAGCAGCAACAGTTCCCAGCTCGTGAGAAAACGTTGCAGGGGAGACCTTAGCCTGTCCGGTATCTGGCGGCCTGAAACCTGAGAGGTGCTTGAGGCAAGGCTCATAGCGCGTGCTCCGCTTTTTTCAGAATGACCCGGCCCTTGGTCCGGTTGGACGTTGCATTGAAGGCGACGGCAATGATGATTGCGCTGCCGGAAATGGCGAGTTGCCAGAAGGGCGAAATGTTGACGACCGGTAGAGCGTTCTTGACGATGCCGAGGAACAAGGCTCCGAGAAGGGCGCCTCCCACGGAACCGATGCCGCCGGCAATCGAAATGCCGCCGATGACGCAGGCCGCAACCACCTCCAGTTCGAAGCCACCTGCAATATCGACATAGGCAACGGCATAGCGGGCAACCCAGAGATATCCTGTCAAACCGGCCAGGGCCCCGGACAGAATGAACGCCGCGCACTGGGTTCGGCCAACATTTATGCCGGTGTAGACTGCGGCATGAGGATTGCCGCCCACTGCATAAAAGGCGCGACCGAGCGGGCTTCTGCCAACCAGAATGATGAAGCCGACAACGACCAGAATGGCCATCCAGGAGAGAACCGGAAGGCCAAGAATGACTTCTCGCGGGAAGGCCTTGAAGGCCGGGCTCATCTCATGGGCGTTGATCCATTCCCCGCCCGAAATCACAAAGATGATGCCGCGATAAATGGTCATTGTGCCGAGCGTGACGACAATCGGCGGAATGTCGAGCTTCCAGACCAGCAAACCGTTCACCAGACCCATCAGCGTTCCAAAGCCAATGGCGATCAGCAGGATCATGGGAACTGGCAAGTCCGGCATGGCTGTGTTGAGCATCGCGACGACCATGCCTGTCAGTGCCAGATTGGCGGCGACGGAAAGATCGATGCAGCGGGTCAGAATGACGGCCATCTGCCCGAGAGCAAGAATGATCAGCGGGGCGGTGTCGTTGAACACATTGGCCAGGTTCTTTGGGGCTGCAAAGGCCGGAAAGCGTGTCGAGATCACCAACAGGAGCGCCAGGATGGCTGCTGCCAGAATGCCCTCGCGAGACTTGATTAACGATGGGATCATGACTTCACCTCCGAGATGCCGGCTGCCGCCCGCACAAGATGTTCCGGGGTGAGGTCACCACCTTCAAACTCCGCGGCGATACGTCCTTCACGCATGACAATCACACGATCCGACATGCCCAGGATTTCGGGAATCTCCGAGGAAACCATGATGACGGCGAGCCCTTCGGCAGCCAGTTCAGCCATGAATTCATGCACCGCCGCCTTGGAGCCGATATCGATGCCCTTGGTCGGTTCATCCAGGATGATGACCCGCGGCTGCGTCGCCAGCCATTTGGCGATGACCACCTTTTGCTGGTTGCCGCCGGAAAGTTCGCCAATGTCCTGATCAAGTGCAGCTGCGCGCAAATCAAGGCGCTGAGTGTAATCGCGTGCCAGTTTGAATTCCTCGGCCAGCCGGAGAAAGCCGTTCTTCGAGGTCTTCTTCAGCGAGGGCAGCGAAACATTCTGGAAGATAGGCAATCCCTTGATTGCCCCCTGCCTGCCGCGATCCTCTGGAACATAGACGATGCCGTGGCTGATCGCTTCGTCGGGGGACCGGATAACAGCGATTTCCCCGTCGATGCGTATCGCGCCTTTCGACGGTTTGGTCACGCCGAAGAGCGCCTGCATGACTTCACTTCGGCCCGCACCGACCAATCCATAGAAACCAAGGATTTCTCCCCTTCGCAATGAAAAGCCGATATCCTCGAATTCCGTAGGATGGCAGTAGCCGGCGACCTTGAAAAGTTCCTCTCCTGGATTGGAACTGCGCTCGGGAAAAACCTGATCGATCGACCGTCCAACCATCAGGCGGACCAGATCCTGTTCGGTGACATCGGAGATTTTTCCCGCGCCGACCATCTGGCCATCCCGAAACACCGTGAAACGGTCTGCGATGCGGAAGATCTCATCGAATTTGTGGCTAATGAAGAGGATTGCCTTGCCTTCCGCTTTCAGCCGCTCGACCAGTTCGTAGGTCTCCTCGATCTCCTTGTGGGACAGCGAGGCGGTCGGCTCATCCATGATCACGATTTTCGCATCTATGGAAAGCGCCCGCGCTATGGCGACAAGGTGCTTGTTGGCGATGCCGAGATCTTTCAGCGTTACTTTCGGATCGATCTGCGCACCGATCCGATCGAGCAGATCCTTGGCCTTGCGCAGCATTGCTGCACGGTCGATCAGCCCGAAGCGGGTTTTCGGCGCGTGCCCTATGAAAATGTTTTCCGCGACCGAAAGGTCATCGAAGAGAACAGTTTCCTGGTGAATGGCAGTAACGCCAGCCTTGCCCGCATCCAGCGCCGTGGGAAAAGAGACGGGTTGGCCGTTAATGGAAATCCGACCGCCGTCTGGCTGATAGATGCCGGTCAGAACCTTCACGATGGTGGATTTTCCCGCACCGTTTTCGCCGACCAGCGCGGTGACCTCACCGGGGTAGAGATCGAGAGCGACCTCCGAGAGCGCCTTGACGCCTGGAAAGGACTTCGAAATGCCCTCCAGCGAAAGAACCGGCGCTGCTCCTTGTGTTGCGTGCGCGTGCACGTTGTCGATGCCCTGCGAGTTCGCAAGCATTACCAGTACCCCGGTGGCTATTGTTGTTATTGAGTTCGGGACCGGCCCGGCGCTGTTCGCCGGACCGTCTATTGCCTGGAGCCTGAAGCTTAGAAGATATCCTTGAAGTCGTCGATGTTGGAGCTGTCATAGACAAACGGGTCGGCCATCGCGCCTTCGTTTTTGTCATCAAGTGTCAGAGACCCCATGCGACCCATGGGAATTTCAGCGCCCGGCTTTGCTTCGGCGTTACCATTGGCCAGATTGTAGGCAAGCATGGTGGCGGAGTAGCCGAGATCGATCGGATTCCAGATCGCAAAGGACTTCGAGGCACCGGAGTCGATGTGACCGGCCATTTCTGATGGCAGACCCAGTCCTGTCACGTTTATCTGGCCGGCTTTCTCAGCATCGGACACGGCCTGTGCGGCGGCAACGATACCGACGGATGTCGGGGCGATGATCGCCTTCAGATCAGGGTAGGTCTGCATGAGACCTTGTGCTTCGCGATAGGATTTGTCGGCCAGATCGTCGCCATAAACGGTCGCAACGACATTGATGCCCGGATAGTTGTCCTTGACCTTGTTCATCTCTTCGATCCAGATGTTCTGGTTCGTCGCCGTTGCAGATGCGGACAGAACCGCGACATCGCCACCGTCAGGCAGATGATCGGCTGCAAGCTTGATGATCATGTTGCCGATAAGCGGGTTGGACGAAGGATTGAGGTGCAGTTGGCGGCCCTCCGGCGCGACGCCTGAATCCCAGGAAACTACCGTAATGCCGCGTTGCATGGCTTTCTTCAGTGCCGGAACCAGGGCGTCCTGATCATTTGCGGAAATGGCGATTGCATCGACCTTTTGCGCGATCAAGGCATTGATGACCTCGATTTGGCCTTCAGCGGTCGTGTCGGTTGGGCCGGTATAGATGATTTCCACGTCACCAAGTTCCTTGGCGGCCTCTTCCGCCCCTTTGGCTGCTGCTTCAAAGAAACCGATGCCAAGCGCCTTCACAACAAGTGCGATCCGTTTGGTTTCGGCCTGTGCCGGTCCAGCTATACAGACGGCGGCAACGGCAGTTGCAGCCAGAAGTGATTTGAAGAGTTTCATTGTCTTCCTCCCTAGATAGCTGCCGGCCCTCCCAGGTCTCGGCAGAATTCCGGCTAACCGCTTGAGGTTGCCTTGGTTTGTGCGGCGTTCGATTGCGCCACGATCAATTTGACGTCTGCCTGCTCGAGCATGTTGGCCGCGCTATCGGGAATGCCTTCGTCCGTGACCACGGTCGAGATCCGTTCCAGTGGACACAGGATCAGGCTGGAGCGGGCGCTGAATTTGGATGAATCCACCAAAACCACCAGCTCGTCTGCCTGACCGATAAGTTTCTGTTCAGCCTGGATCAGCAGGGGGTCGGCTTCCATCAGTCCGAGAGGGCCCAACCCCTGAGCGCCCATGAACATGCGCTTGGCATAGAAATTCCGGGTCACGTCATTGTCGAACGGGCTCAGAATGATGTTCTGCTCGCGATAGATCGCGCCACCCGAAAGCATGATCGTGTTCTTGGAATTCTTCAGAAGATGCTCGGCAATCGGAAACGAGTTGGTGAACACCTGCATGCGCTTGGTTGCCAGCGGATGCACCATCTGAAATGTCGTCGTGCCGCCATTGATGATGATTGCATCGCCATCCTCGCAAAGCTCAACCGCCTTTTGGGCAATTGCACGCTTTTGCGCGATGTTGATCGTTTCATTGACGCTAAAGGGGCGTCCGGCCAGTCCGACGAATTGCGGCGGATGGATCGACTCGGCCCCGCCACGAACCCGGCGCAGCTTTTTCTGCACATGCAGTGTTGCAATGTCCCGGCGGATCGTCGCCTCCGAGGAATCGGTCAACGCCACCAGTTCCTGGACAGTCACGACCGGACGATCCTGGACGGCGGATAGAATTATCCTTTGGCGCTCTTTCTCGTGCATGTGTTCCTCCCAATGCTCAAAAGTTTTCACCAAAAACGCTCATTGTCAATCATAAAATGTCAAAAATAATCATATTGCGTTGCTAAATGATCGTTATTGATCGTTTTTGATTGACATTGCGATCTGTTCGAGCGAGTTTCTAATCAAACAAGCAAGCGCTGTCTGGCATATTTTGGGAGGAATGAATGTTGAACTCTGCCGCAGGATCCCGGCTTCAGAATCTTTGGGACGAGGAGAAGGCGCGGAGCATGAGCGAAGCCGAGCTTTTGCTGTACCGGTCGAACCTTCTTGGTTCAGACAAACGCATTACCAATTACGGCGGCGGCAACACCTCGGCGAAGGCGCTTGAGAAAGACCCGCTGTCTGGCGCCGAGGTTGAGGTTCTTTGGGTCAAGGGATCTGGCGGCGATGTCGGTACGATCAGGATGGACGGCTTTGCCACGCTCTACATGGACAAGCTGCACGCTCTCAAGGACCTCTATCGAGGTGTCGAGTTCGAAGATGAGATGGTCGGCTATCTGCCCCATTGTACGTTCAACCTGAACCCGCGCGCGTCTTCCATCGACACGCCGCTGCATGCCTATGTTCCCGGGAAGCATGTCGATCACATGCACCCTGATGCCATTATCGCCATCGCCGCAGCCGTTGACAGCAAGGCTCTCACTCAGGAAATCTTTGGAGATGAGATCGGATGGCTTCCCTGGAAGCGGCCGGGCTACGAGCTTGGCTTGTGGTTGGAGAAGTTTTGCAGGGAAAACCCTGAAGCGCGCGGGGTCGTGCTGGAAAGTCATGGCCTGTTCACCTGGTCCGACGATGCCAGAACCTGTTACGAGACCACGCTCGAAATCATCAACAAGGCAATTGGCTGGTTCGAAAACAAAACCGCTGGCAAGGACGCCTTCGGCGGTGCAAGGCACCGTGCATTGTCTCCTGCCGAACGGCGTCAGGTGGCAGCAGGTCTGATGCCGGCCATCCGTGGAATGGTGTCCGGCAAGCAACACATGGTCGGACATTTCGATGACAGCGATGCGGTGCTGGAATTCGTATGTTCAAGGGATATGGAAGCGCTGGCTGCACTTGGAACGAGTTGCCCCGACCACTTCCTGCGGACCAAGATCCGACCGCTTGTCGTGAATTTTGATCCGGCCGTTCCGGATCTGAATGCCACTTTGGCCGGGCTTGGAGATGCCATCGCGACTTATCGCGAAGACTATGCGGCCTATTATGACCGCTGCAAGCACACCGACAGTCCGGCCCTGCGAGACCCGAATGCCGTGGTCTACCTCGTCCCTGGTGTTGGCATGATCACTTTTGCCAAGGACAAGGCCACTGCCCGGATCTCCGCGGAGTTCTATGTCAACGCGATCAACGTCATGCGCGGGGCCTCGAGCGTGTCCACCTATCGCGGCCTGCCGGAGCAGGAAGCGTTCGACATCGAATACTGGCTTCTGGAAGAGGCCAAGTTGCAACGGATGCCGAAACCGAAAAGTCTTGCAGGCAAGATCGCACTTGTGACCGGCGGTGCCGGCGGGATCGGATCAGCAACGGCAGAGCGCTTCTTGCGCGAGGGGGCTTGCGTCGTCTTGGCAGACATCGATGCGGAGGCGCTTTCCGCGACTGCCGAGCTGCTGGGCGGACGGTATTCCTCGGATGTTGTGAGAACGGTCACGATGGATGTTACAAGCGAAGAAGCCGTTGCAGACAGTTTCGCGCGCGCCGCACTGGAATTCGGCGGTGTCGATATTCTGGTCTCCAACGCCGGGATCGCGTCGTCAGCGCCGATCGAGGAAACGACGCTGGACCTTTGGAACCGGAACATGTCGATCCTCTCCACCGGCTATTTCCTCGTCTCACGGGCAGCGTTCCAGTTGATGAAAGCGCAGAAGATCGGTGGTTCGATTGTCTTTATCGGTTCCAAGAATGGTCTTGCGGCTTCACCGGGTGCCAGTGCCTATTGCACGGCCAAGGCGTCGGAGTTGCATCTCGCCCGTTGCCTTGCACTTGAAGGTGCGCCGGAAGGCATTCGTGTCAATGTCGTCAATCCGGATGCTGTTTTGCGTGGTTCCAAGATCTGGTCCGGCAGCTGGTTGAAGGAACGCGCCGAAGCCTATGGCAAGGATACGTCCGAACTCGAAGAGCATTATCGGCAGCGGTCGTTGCTGAAAAAGTCCGTTCTGCCCGAAGACATCGCTGAGGCGACCTATTTCTTCTCCAGTGAGTTTTCGGCAAAATCAACCGGCAACATTCTCAATGTTGATGCCGGAAACGTTCAGGCCTTCACGCGCTAACGGAGAGTTTCATGCCAATGATTGAAGGCGTCCTGCTGGCACGCGAAAACGAGATGCGCACGCATGACCTGAAGCGCGACTATGACATGCTGGGCGAACATCTTGAGCGTCACGGCATCGCAATTGACAGGATCAAGGACAAGGTTGCCGCCTACGGTGTGGCAATCCCCTCCTGGGGAGTTGGAACGGGCGGAACCCGGTTTGCGCGCTTTCCCTGTGCCGGAGAGCCCCGCAACATCTTCGACAAGCTGGAAGACTGTTCGGTCATTCAGGAGCTGACCAGGGCAACCCCCAGGGTTTCGCTGCACATCCCCTGGGACAAGGCGGATCCTGCCGATCTGAAAGCTGCCGCCGCAGAACTCGGTCTTGGCTTTGACGCCATGAATTCCAATACTTTTCAAGACCAGCCTGGCCAGCCGCTTTCATACAAGTTCGGTTCCCTGTCTCATACCGACCGGGGCACGCGGCAACAGGCGATCGAGCACAATCTTGAATGCATTGAACTTGGCAAGGCGATAGGGTCAAAGGCCCTGACGATCTGGGTTGGCGACGGCTCGAATTTCCCCGGTCAGGCCCATTTTGTCCGGCAGTTCGAGCGCTACCTGGAAGCAGCCCGAACAATCTATGCCAGCCTGCCTGAGGACTGGCGGCTCTTTACCGAGCACAAGATGTATGAGCCGGCATTCTATTCAACCGTGGTCCAGGATTGGGGAACCAACTACCTGATTGCCAATGAGCTGGGTGACAAGGCGTTTTGCCTTGTCGACCTTGGACATCACGCACCAAACGTCAACATCGAGATGGTCGTCGCCCGCCTCGTTCAGTTCGGCAAGCTCGGCGGATTTCATTTCAACGACAGCAAGTATGGAGACGACGATCTGGATACCGGGTCGATTGATCCGTACCGGCTGTTCCTTGTTTTCAACGAGCTTGTCGATGCTGAAAACCGTCAAGCGACGGGTTTCGATCCGGCTCACATGCTGGACCAGTCGCACAATGTGACCGATCCGATTGAGAGCCTGATGGTTTCGGCCATGGAAGTTCAGCGGGCCTACGCGCAAGCCTTGCTGGTGGACAGGCAGAAGCTGGAAGTCTGCCAGGAAGAAAATGATGCCTTGATGGCAACCGCGACGCTGAAACGCGCCTTCCGCACGGACGTTGAACCGATCCTGGCAATGGCAAGGCTGGAAACGGGGGGCGCGATTGATCCGGTAGCCACCTATCGTGCGTCGGGTTACCGCCGCAAGGTCGCCGAAATCCGACCGGAGGTGACGGGGGCAGGCGGCGGTATCGTCTAGGTTCGGATCAAAAACAGCGCGGGAGGGCGTCATTCCGGTGAGCTCTTTGCTGGTCCGGATTGACGCCTGGAAAGTTTGGATTTGCCAAAAGACCTGAAATGATCAAAGCGTCAGCTTGTAGGCTCGAATGGCGTTTCCGCCCAGAATGGCGTTTTGCTCTTCTGAGCTCAGGTCCGAAAGCAGTTCCCCGGTTGTTTCCACCCATCGCGCATAATCACTTGCCAGCAGGCAAACCGGCCAGTCGCTACCCCAGATCAGGCGATCAGGACCAAAGGTTTCGAGCAGGTGCTCGACATAAGGACGAAGGTCGTCCACCGTCCAGTCCGGCTTTGCCTCGGTCACCAGGCCCGACAGCTTGCAGCAGGCCTGGGTCTTATCGGCAAGTGCCGCCATATCCGCGGCCCAGTCTTTGATATGACCTTCCCGAATGACCGGCTTGGAACCGTGATCAATGACAACACGCATTTCGGGATGTCGAGCCAGCAACTCCTGCAGGTTTGAAAGGTGATGAGGTAGGGTCAGGGCGTCAAAGGTCAGGTCCGCTTTCTGAAGTGCATCGAAGGCTGGTTGAAGGTCGTTTCGCAGCATCCAGTCGGCATCCGGAATGTCCTGGATCATCGGACGCAGACCGACAAGAGAGCGGTGTCCTGCAAGGTCGGCGATCAGATCCGGCGCAGCCGGGTTCTCAAAATCCACCCAGCCAACGACCCCTTTGACCAGCTCGTTGCTGTCGGCAAGCGACAACATGAAACGTGTTTCCTCGACCGTGGGAGCCGCCTGGACCAGAACTGTGCCCGACAGGTTGTGCCGATCCAGATGGGGAGCGAGGTCGTGCGGCAGAAAGTCCCTGTATATGACTTCAAGCTCCGGTGTCAGCCAACCATAGTCTCCACGCTCAAGTGCCCAGAAATGCTGGTGTGCATCAATCCGAATCACCCGATAACTCCTTTCTTGAGAATGATATTGCCGTAGAGGCGGCGTTCGCCGGTTTGAACGATGGCAAAAGCTGTTGCTGCGCGTTCGTAAAAGGCAAAGCGTTCCAGTGTTTGAATTTGTGTCGGATTGTCCGCTGTCTTGTCGATGATGTTCTGGAAGTCCGCGACGGCCTCGGGAATGGCGTCCGGATCACCGACCACTTGCATCGTCAGGGCTGGGTCCGGCACATAGATGTCGAGTGGCATCACGGAGAGAACGGCTTGCAAGATTTCGCTGGCGGTGGAGCCGTCTGCACGAATGCAGGTCGGCCCCAGACTTTCACCCGGAAAGTTGGCGTCCGCCAGAACGATCTCGTCGCCATGTCCCATGGCGCGCAGAGCGTAAAGAAGGTCAGGGGATAGGATTGGATCGATGTTACGCAGCATGACTGGCCTCCGACGGTAGAGGGGCGTTCGGGTGAATCAATCCTTCACTGCGAAGATCCGACCACAGTCCGTCCGGGATCGGCGTTTCGAGCAGCTCGACGTTGGAATTGACTTCGCGCGCGTTGACGCCGCCCGGGATCACGGTTTTGACGCTCGGGTGTCCGAGCACGAATTGCAGAGCAGCGGCAATCAGTCTCGTGTCATGCGCAGCGCATACCGCTTCGATCTTGCGCACACGTTCCATGATTTCAGGAGGGGCGTCGCCGTAATTGTATTTGGCACCCGGAATGGCACCGGTTGCCAGGATGCCGGAATTGTAAGGTCCACCGAGAATGATGCCGACATCGCGCTTTTCGCAAAGCGGAAGAAAGCTCTCCAGAGCTTCCTGTTCCAGCAACGTATAGCGTCCCGCCAGCAGGAATCCGTCAAAGTCACCGAGACCGAGAAGCTTTTCGCAGACCTGCCACTCGTTGACACCAGCGCCGATCGCGGCAATGTCTCCGGCATCGCGTAGTTCACGCAATGCCCGGTACCCGCCGCGATCAAAGAGTTCCTTCACCTTGGCATCGCTGGCCTCCTGGGACCCTTGCGAGAAAACACAGACATCATGAACCAGAAGAATGTCGGCATTCGACACGTCGACGCGATTCCTGCTGGCCTCGTAGCTGCGCATTACACCGTCATAAGTGTAGTCGAACACGATCCGCTTCTGGGGCACATCAACAAAGGCTTCGGGAGTGACTTCATGTGGCTCGCAATCCAGAAGAAGACGGCCGATCTTGGTCGACAGCTGAACATTTTCGCGACCGAAGCGCTTCAGCGCGACACCGAACCGTTCCTCGGAACGGCCGAGACCATACTGAGGGGCTGTGTCAAAGTACCTGATACCCGCGTCGTAGGCCGCCTGGAGGGCTGCCTGCGCGTCTTCATCTGAAACCTTGCGATACAGGTTGCCCAGGGGAGCTCCGCCGAAACCCATGCGGGTCAGGGAAACCGGCCGGGCGGTTCGCGCATTCAAAAGGGTGGTGTCGGTGACCTTCATTCGGGTTCCTGTCTTCAGCGTGATTGGAATAGATCGGGACGTTTTTCAGCCAGGGCCTCAATGCGTGGCATGAGCTGGCCAAGGTGATAACGCATGGCTTCACGCGCGGCGTCCGGGTCCTGGTCCCGAACTGCGTCGACAACGGCCTGGTGTTCTTCGAGCGTTTCGTTCGACCGCCCCGGTGTCGGCAGCAGCAGCATCCTGGCGCGGGTAACCTGAAGCGAGACCATGCGGGCGACGGTCTTCAGGCGCGGATAACCGGTGAAATGCATCAGCATGGCGTGAAACTCTTCGTCGGCCTGATAGAAACCGGCAAAATCTCCGTCCTCGACCAGCAAGGCCTGAAGGCGGACATTTCTGTTGAGCTGTGCCATCTGGTCGTCGGTCCGGTCACGGGCAACCTTGGCAACGCTCGCCAGTTCCAGTGCCTCCCGCAGGAAGGTGCCTTCGCGAATATCATCCATTGAGAAATAGGCAACACGCGTTGCCGATTGCGGAACCACGTCAACCAGCCCTTCGTTGGAAAGCCGGGCGATGGCTTCCGATACGGGTGATCGCGACACCCCGAGCTTCTCACAGATCAGGCCTTTGCGGACAACGGCGCCGGGAAGGAATTGCAACGACAGGATGGCTTCCTGCAGGGCCAGGTAGACCCGCTGGGCAAGCGATCCTTCGAAAGCTCCGATCTCCCGGAGATTGGTTATATCGATATCGGTATTCGTCATTTTCGCCTCTAGTAGACTAACATGTTAGTTGACATAGTCCGCAAGTCAAGCTAGTTCCTGAGTACAACGGAGATCCACAAAAGTGGAGACGATGGGAGAGGGAGACGCACATAAATGACTGGAAGCGATGTTCTCAAGCTGCGAGCTGAAGACAATGTCGTCATCGCTTTGCGCGCGCTTCCGGCCGGTTCCGTTCTGGAAGGTGTTCCCGAGCCTTTGGCCGCTCCCGTCACGCAGGGGCACAAGATTGCCTGCAAAATGATCCCTGAAGGTCAGGACGTTCTGCGCTATGGCCAGATCATCGGTCAGGCAAAGACGACGATTAGTCCTGGTGAACATGTGCACACGCACAATCTCGGAATGGATTCTCACAGCCTGCAGGACTACGAATTCGCGACCCACAACGCTCCGCTGAAGACCATCGAGGACCAGCGGATTTTTCAGGGATATCACCGGGCAGACGGCAAAGTCGGCACACGAAACTACGTCGGCATTCTCACATCGGTGAATTGCTCCGGTTCCGTTGCCCGTTTCATTGCCGAGGCTGCCGAGAAGAGTGGTTTGCTGGACGCATTTCCGAATGTGGATGGCATCGTGCCGATCGTGCATGGCACCGGCTGCGGCATGTCCGGTGAGAACGAGGGTTATGCGGCTCTGTTCAGAACCTTGTCCGGCTATGCGCAACACCCGAATTTCGGTGGCATCCTTCTGATCGGGCTGGGTTGCGAAGTGATGCAGGTCTCGGACCTGGTCGGCGGCAGGCCGATCCGTGCCGATGGCGCCTTGCGTTACATGACGATCCAGCATGTGGGCGGTACGCGTAAGACGATCGAAAAAGGGCTCGAAGAGCTTCGCGGAATTCTGGAAATCGCAAACGGGGTCACACGACAGCCTGCTCCGATCAGCGAGATTACCGTCGGCATGCAATGCGGCGGTTCAGACGGGTATTCCGGCATTACAGCCAATCCGGCCCTTGGATACGCCTCCGACCTGCTCGTGCGTCATGGCGGTACGACAATTCTCTCCGAAACATCTGAAGTTTATGGCGCCGAACACCTGCTGACCCGCAGGGCCGAAACGGCCGAGGTCGGCGAAAAGCTCATCGAGCGCATTCACTGGTGGGAGGATTACACCTCCCGCAACGGCGGTGAAATGGACAACAATCCAAGTCCCGGCAACAAGCGGGGCGGGTTGACGACAATCCTGGAAAAGTCGCTCGGCGCGGTTGCCAAGGGCGGCACCGCTCCACTGACGGACGTCTATCAGTTTGCCGAACTCATCGACAAGAAGGGCTTTGTCTTCATGGACAGCCCGGGCTTCGATCCCTGTTCCGTGACCGGGCAGGTGGCGTCGGGAGCAAACCTCATCATCTTCACCACCGGTCGCGGTTCTGTCTCCGGTTACAAGCCGACACCCTGCATCAAGCTGGCGACGAATTCGGAAATGTACGGTCGGATGTCGGACGACATGGACCTCAATTGCGGTGACATCGTCACCGATGGGGTCAGCATCGAGGCAAAGGGTGAGGAGTTGCTTGAGCTGATGATCCGGGTTGCATCCGGTGAACAGACCAAGAGCGAGGAACTCGGCTTTGGCGGCGCGGAGTTCGTGCCGTGGCAGATAGGAGCAGTGATGTAATGCGGCTGCAAGGAAAAACCATTCTTATTACTGCGGCGGGCCAGGGCATGGGGCGGGCAAGTGCGCTTGCATGTGCTGCCGAGGGTGCCCGGGTGATTGCCACGGACAGGGACGTCTCCCTGATGGAAGGCCTTGAAGGGATCGAATGCCGGGCCCTTGATGTCACCGACCCCAAGGCGATTGCTGCCTTGGCTTCGGATCTGCCGGATATTGACGGGCTGTTCAATGTCGCCGGCTTTGTGCACCACGGCACGATTCTGGATATCTCCGATGAAGACTGGGCCTTCAGTTTCGACCTGAACGTCACTGCCATGATGAGGCTGTCCCGTGCCTGCCTGCCGGGACTGTTGCGCCGGGCGGAACTGACAGGAAGCAGTTCCATCCTGAACATGGCTTCCATGGCAAGTTCCATCAAGGGATTTCCGCTGCGAACCGCATACGGTGCTACCAAGGCCGCGGTCATCGGGCTGACCAAGGGCATTGCATCTGATTTCGTCAAAAAGGGTATTCGTTGCAACGCCTTGTGCCCGGGCACAGTGGATACACCATCATTGCGCGGCCGGATCGCCGCGGCCGATGATCCCGTCCAGGCCGAGAAGGATTTCATCGCCCGTCAGCCCATGGGCAGATTGGCGGAAGTCGGCGATATCACGCCGCTGGTTGTCTACCTTTTGTCTGATGAAAGCCGTTTCGTCACCGGGCAGGCTCTGCTGGTCGACGGCGGCGTCACCATCTGACGGCTGCAAAGGGGGAGGTTGTGGCAACACTTGTAAAAATGACCGGCATCGAAAAGCGGTTTCCGGGAGTTCACGCACTCAAGAATGTGCAGTTTGAACTGGAGGCCGGTGAGGTGCACGCCCTGATGGGTGAGAATGGTGCCGGCAAATCCACCTTGATGAAGATCCTTTCTGGGATCTATCAGCGCGACGGCGGTGACCTTCAGGTCAACGGCCAGAGCGTCACGATAGACAGTCCTCGAGCGGCGCAGGATCTCGGTATAGGTATCATTCACCAGGAACTCAGCCTGATGAATGACCTGACCGCCGCTCAGAATATCTTCATCGGCCGCGAGCCGCGCAAGAGTTTCGGCAGACTGGACGAAGCTGCGCTGAATGCCAGGGCAGCTGAAATCTTCGCCTCCATGAACCTCAATCTGGAACCGAAGGCCAATGTCGGCAGCCTGACCATCGCCAAACAGCAGATGGTCGAGATCGCCAAGGCATTGTCATACGATTCGCGCGTCCTGATCATGGATGAACCGACCGCCGCTCTCAACGATGCGGAAATCGCCGAGCTGTTCGTGATCATCAACCGGCTGAAATCCGAAGGCGTCGGTATCGTCTATATCAGCCACAAGATGGACGAGCTGAAGCGGATTTCCGACCGCGTCACGGTCATGCGCGACGGCGAGTACGTCGCCACCGTCGGCGCGGCAGACACGCCGATCGCCAAGATCATCGCCATGATGGTGGGGCGTGAAGTCAAGGAAGAGCCGCTGGAAGTTCCCAACCTTTCGAATGCGGAAGTTTCCCTGGAAGTGTCCGATCTCAATCGAGGGCGGGAAATCCGCGACGTCGGTTTCTCGGTCCGCAAGGGTGAGATACTCGGTTTTGCCGGTCTGATGGGCGCAGGGAGAACCGAAGTCGCCCGTGCCATCTTTGGCGCTGACCCGAAGGATTCCGGTGTTATCCGGGTTCATGGGCAGGAAGTTTCAATTTCGCGCCCTTCCGATGCAGTGAAGGCGGGGATTGGATATCTATCTGAAGACCGCAAGCATTTCGGTCTCGCAACCGGCATGAACGTGCGTGACAACATTGCCCTTGCATCGATGGACCAGTTCACGAGCTGGGGCGGCGTTCTTGACGACGAGGCCATGCGCAAGACCGCGCAGGACTACATTCGCAAACTCGGAATTCGTACGCCGTCCGACACGCAGGAAGTTCGCCTGCTTTCGGGAGGCAACCAGCAAAAGGCAGTCATCGCCAAGTGGCTGCTCAGGGATTGTGACATCCTGATCTTCGATGAACCCACTCGCGGGATCGATGTCGGGGCGAAATCGGAAATCTACAAGTTGCTGGAGAGCCTTGCGGCGGAGGGTAAGACCATCATCGTGATCTCTTCGGAACTGCCGGAGATCATGCGGCTCAGCCATCGTATCGCTGTGATGTGCGAAGGCCGGCTGACCGGGATTCTTCCGGGCGGCAAAGACACTACTCAGGAAATGATCATGCAACTGGCCACGCAACGTGAAGCGGCCATGCAACCGGATGGGGGGACAGCGTGAGTACTGCGCAGGAAACGAAACCGGTCAATCTGCTGTCGCGATTGATCGATACCGGAGCGCACCAGAAACTTCTGGCATTCGCCTCCCTCGTGGCCTTGCTGATCGGTTTCTCGATTGCATCGCCGAACTTCATGCAGACCTCGAACATGATCGCGATCCTGCAGGCGACATCGGTCAATGGCGTGCTGGCCGTGGCGGTCACGCTCGTGATCATTACCGGCGGGATTGATCTGTCGGTCGGAACCCTGATGACATTCTGTGCGGTGATCGCCGGCGTCGTCCTGACCTATGCCGGTCTACCCTTGCCGCTTGGTGTCGTCGCCGCTATCGCCGCCGGAGCATTCTGCGGGCTGTGCTCTGGAACGTTTGTCGCGAAAATGAAGATCCCACCCTTCATCGCCACGCTTGGAATGATGCTGATCCTGAAGGGATTGTCGCTGGTGATCTCGGGAACCCGGCCGATCTATTTCAACGATACTCCGGGCTTCGACCAGATTTCGCGGGGCTCTCTGATCGGGGAAATCTTTCCGGCGCTGCCGATCCCCAACGGCGTTCTCATTCTTTTCATCGTCGCCCTCAGCGTTGCCTACATTCTCGGCCGCACGGTTCTGGGCCGCTACACCTTCGCGCTTGGCTCCAACGAGGAAGCGGTGCGTCTTTCGGGCGTCAACACCGATGCCTGGAAAATGGCCATTTACTCGCTGGCCGGCGGCATTTGCGGCGTTGCCGGCATCCTGATCGCCTCGCGTCTCAATTCAGCACAGCCGGCTCTTGGGCTGGGCTACGAACTTGAAGCTATCGCGGCCGTTGTCATCGGCGGGACGTCTCTGTCGGGTGGACGCGGCACCATTCTCGGTACCCTTATCGGCGCGCTGATCATGGCTGTCCTGACCAACGGCTTGCGCGTTCTTTCCGTGGCGCAGGAATGGCAGACCGTCGTGACCGGCGCAATCATCATCCTGGCCGTCTACGCCGACATGGTTCGGCGCAAGCAGGCCAAGTGAGCACAAGCAAGAGGACAATAAAGTCCCGAAATCTTTTGAGAAACTAGTGAACTTATGTAGAGGAGGAATACTCATGTTTTCACGTCGTTTCATTCTTGGAGCCATCAGCGCATTGGCGTTGACGCTACCTTCGACGGCTTCTTTTGCCGACGAAATGTACATCCCGCTGGTCTCCAAGGGCTTCCAGCACCAGTTCTGGCAAGCCGTGAAGCTGGGTGCAGAAAAGGCCGCTGATGAAGAGGGTGTCCGCATCACCTTCGAGGGGCCGGACAACGAAACGATGGTCGACCGTCAGATCGATATGCTGGCCGCAGCTCTTGCCAACAAGCCGGCAGCCCTCGGTTTTGCCGCGCTCGACAGCCAGGCCGCCATTCCGCTGCTGCGTCAGGCTCAGGAAGCCGGTATTCCGGTCGTGGCCTTCGACAGTGGTGTCGACAGTGACATTCCGATTGCAACCGCAACCACCGACAACGTCGCTGCTGCCGGTCTCGCTGCGGACAAGATGGCCGAAAAACTCGGTGGCAAGGGTCAGGTCGCCGTGGTCGCACATGACCAGACCAGCCGCACCGGCATCGATCGTCGCGACGGGTTCGTGAACCGCATTGCCGAGAAATATCCGGGCATCGAGATCGTCACCGTTCAGTACGGACAGGGTGACCACCTCAAGTCCACCGAAGTGACCAAGGCGATCCTGACAGCCAACCCGGAACTGAAAGGGATCTTCGGCACCAATGAAGGTTCCGCGATCGGCGTCGTCAACGGCGTGCAGGAACTGGGCAAGAAGGATCTGGTGATCATCGGTTACGATTCCGGCAAGGCGCAGAAGGAAGCGATCAAGAGCGGCCTGATGGCTGGCGCGATCACCCAGAATCCGGTCGGAATCGGCTATGAAACCGTCAAGGCTGCGGTGGCTGCCACGAAGGGTCAGGAAGTTCCGACGCTGATCGATACTGGTTTCTTTTACTACGATGCGTCTAACATGGACGATCCGGAAATCGCTGCAGTCCTTTACGACTGATCGATTCCAGTTAGCAACAACGGCCCGGCAGGAAACTGGCGGGCCGGTCTATACGTGAAAGACTTAAGATCATGAAATTGCTGCGATATGGCTCGTCTGGTTCAGAGAAACCGGGTTTGCTTGATGATGATGGCCGGGTGCGCGACCTGTCTGGACATGTGACCGACATTTCCGGAGATGCCCTGCTGCCGGAAACGCTCGCCAGACTTCAGGCGCTGAACCCGTCCGATCTGCCGCTGGTTGATGGCCTGGCGCAAAGCGATCTTCGTCTGGGGCCGTGCGTCGGCAATGTCGGCAAGTTCATCTGCATCGGTCTGAACTACGCCGATCATGCCGCCGAAGCCGGTATGGATATCCCGCCGGAACCGGTCGTTTTCGGCAAATGGACGTCTGCGATTGTCGGGCCTGACGATGACGTTGAAATTCCGCGGGACTCGGAAAAGACCGATTGGGAAGTGGAGCTCGGTGTAATCATCGGCAAGGGCGGTCGCTACATCGACGAAGCGGATGCCCTGTCCCATGTCGCAGGTTTCTGCGTCATCAACGATGTGTCCGAGCGTGATTTCCAGCTGAACCGGGCAGGCACCTGGGACAAGGGCAAGGGGAATGACACTTTCGGCCCGCTTGGTCCCTGGCTCGTCACGAAAGACGAGGTCGGTGACTACGATCAGCTTGGCATGTGGCTGGAAGTCGACGGACACCGCTATCAGAACGGTTCGACGGCAACCATGGTCTACAAGGTGCCGCACCTCGTCAGCTATTGCAGCCGCTTCATGAGCCTGCAGCCTGGTGACGTCATTTCGACCGGCACACCTCCCGGTGTCGGCATGGGCCAGAAACCGCCCGTCTATCTGAAGGGTGGTGAAGTGATGAAACTCGGTATCGACAAACTGGGTGTGCAGACGCAGAAAGTGAAAAACGCGGAATAGTTTTTCCTGATTGCGCGGCAAGCGGACACGTGTCGGTCGCTACGTTTTCGAATTGAGCCCCTGTCGTGAAATCGGCAGGGGTTTTTCTGTTTTCTGAGCCAGTTTGAATAAAAGCAATGTTTTCCAGATAGTTATCACCCTGGAAGAGTGGTCTCCGGTATTCTGAGGTGACGCAGAAACTGAAATAAATTTCACAAAAAGAAATTTATACCAAAATTATTTGACGCTACCATTCGAGCTCCCTTATCCATGAACTCGCTGGGATAAAAACCAGTTATTGAAATATCTTGCAGAGGCTGATTGTCTTTGACAGGCTGTGCTGCAGGACCGGGAGGAGCTGCTCAAGGGAGGAAACTATGGGCGCTTTGAAATTGAAGGGTGTACTGCTATCCGCCGCGCTGTCCACTGCTGTTCTGTCAGCAATGCCGGCACAGGCGGAAGGCCTGAAATGCGAACCGGGTGAGACTTACATCATGAACGTCATGGTGTCTGGTCACCCCTATTGGGTACCGGTTTACCAGGGCTTCAAGCAAGCTGCGGAAGCTTTCGGTTGCGAGACCGTTTTCTCCGGCACGCCCGACTACGACATCACCAAGCAGATTGCTTCGTTTGAACAGGACATGGTCAAGCAACCGGCCGGTATCCTGCTGCACCCGATGCAATCCGATCCGTTCATCGAGCCGATCGATCGTGCGATCGAAAGCGGCACGCAGATCGTGACCTTCGCGGCGGACAGCCCGAAGTCCAAGCGCACCGCCTACATCACTTCCGACAACCTGGCCGAAGCCAAGTTCGCGGCTGAGGAAATCGTGAAGCAGATTGGTGACAGTGCTGAATATGCGGTCCTGGAAAATCCGGGTCAGTCCAACCACGACCTGCGCGTGACGGCCCTGATCGCCTACATGGAAGAGAACTATCCAAACATGAAACTGGTTGGCCGTCAGGCAACCAACCAGGACAGCAACGCCGCTTACCGTGCAACGGCGTCCATCCTGCAGGCGAACCCGAATCTGGGGGCACTCTGGATCCCGGAAGCCGGTTCCGCTGAAGGTGCTGTCGCAGCCGTTCTGGAAGCCGAGGCAGACGTTCTCATCATGCATGCGGACGTGACTCCGACAACGCTTGAGCACATCAAGGCCGGCAACATTCACATGGCGCTGAATCCGAACCAGGGCATGCAGGGTTTCATGGGCTTCATGGCAACCTTCCTGGCGGCGCATTCCGACGTGTTTGACCCGTTCAACGACTATAAGGTCTCCGGCTACAACCCGGTTCAGATCCCGTATGTCGACAACGGTTTTGCCGTCATCACCAAGGACAATGCCGACAGCTTTGATCTGAATGTCTACATGGACGGCCGCGATCCGAGCTGACTGTGATGTCGGGACGCCGAGAGCGTCCCCGCAAAACGGGCTGTCTGTTGAGCTGCAAACGTGCAGACAGCCCGGCTTCCCTGGAATTCTAGTGCAAAGTGGCCGTCATGACTGGCGATGTGATCCTCAAGATCTCCAACTTAAGCAAATCGTTCGGGCCTGTCCGTGCGCTCAAGGGCGTCGATTTCGAACTGCGCAAGGGTGAGATCCACGCGATTGCGGGCGAAAACGGAGCCGGCAAGTCGACCCTGATGAATGTCATCGACGGCATTCTCCAGCCTGACGGTGGCGAGATCGTGCTCGACGGTTCACCAGTGAAAATTTCTTCCCCCGCGATGGCGCAGAAACTGGGTATCGGGTTCGTGCATCAGGAAATCGCCTTGTGCCCGGATGTATCGGTTGCCGAGAACATCTTCATGGCCACCACCAATGCCAGTCGCTCATGGCTGATGGACTATCGCGCCCTGGAAAAGAAGGCAGCTGACGTTCTGGGCCAACTCACCACGATCAATCCGAAAACGCTGGTCCGGAACCTGTCGATTTCCCATCAGCAACTGGTTGAGATCGCAAAGGCGCTGACACTCGATTGCCGGATCCTGATTCTGGACGAGCCGACAGCGGCTCTGACGGAAAAAGAGGCCCAGATCCTCTTTGGCATCATGCGCCAACTCGCGGACCGGGGCATCTCCATTATCTATATCTCCCACCGCATGGTGGAGATCTTCGACAATTGCGACCGGGTGTCCGTCTATCGGGACGGCCGCTACATCACCACCCGCGATGTCGCTGACATTCAGCCAGGCGATGTGGTTAACGCCATGGTCGGACGGGTCATTGACGACCTCTATCCGCAAAAGCAGACCGAGGCGGAAAAGTCGGATGAAAAAATTCTCGAAGTCCGCAATCTGACCGAAAGAACACGTTTCAACGACGTCTCGTTTGATCTCCAAAAGGGCGAGATACTCGGGATTGCCGGACTGATCGGCGCCGGGCGCAGTGAAATCGTCAAGGGCATCTGCCGCCTGGAAGGAGACGTCACTGGTGAAGTCTCCCTGAACGGCAGGAAACTGAACATCAGTTCCTACCGGGACAGCATTGCGGAAGGTGTGGTGTATCTGTCGGAAGACAGAAAAGGTGACGGCATCTTTCTCGACATGTCGATTGCCTCGAACGTTTCGGCCTTGAAGCCCGAACAGGTCGCGAATGCCCTGGGACTGATCCTGAAGCAGAGAGAGGACGACCAGGCCAAAGATCTTGGAAAGCGGCTCAATCTGAAATGCGGCTCGCTCGCAGATCCCGTCTCGTCGCTCTCCGGCGGCAATCAGCAGAAAGTGGCCATTGCCAAGATGCTTTCGGTCAATCCGAAGCTCATTTTCCTGGATGAACCGACACGCGGGGTTGATGTCGGGGCCAAGGCTGAAATTCACCGCATACTGCGAAATCTCGCCAGCAATGGCGTCGGCATTGTCGTGATTTCGTCAGAACTGCCCGAACTGATCGGCGTCTGCGACCGGGTCCTTGTCGTCCGCGAGGGACAGATAAGCGGCGAAGTGACCGGCGATCAGATGACTGAAGAAAACATTATGCACCTGGCATCCGTCGGCGATGCCCAGGCAACGATACACTAAGTGTGGGGGAAACCATGGAAGACACCGTCTCCCTGACAAACGAGCCTGCGGCCAAGAGCGCCGAGACCTCTTTCATCCGCCGGATCCTGCGCATGCGCGAAACCGGTCTGATCGCGATCATTCTGCTGCTGTTTGTCGTGATGTCCTTTGCATCGCCCTACTTTCTGACCTGGGTGAACATGCGCGCGATGGTCATGGCATTTGCCGTTGAAGGCATCGTCGTTGTCGGCATGACCATCCTGCTGATCTCTGGCGGTATCGACCTGTCGGTCGGATCGGTAACGGCCCTTGCCATGGTGATTGCCGGCTGGCTGTTCCTGAACGGGGTCGATCCCTGGGTGGCATCGGCGATTTCCATTGCTGCCTGTACAGGTATCGGTGCGTTCATGGGTTTTTTCGTAACCCGCGTCGGCCTGCATCATTTCATCGTGTCGCTGGCCATCATGGTGATCGCGCGTGGTGCCTGCCTGCTGGGCACCGGCGGCAGACCGCTTGGCCTCTACACCCTGCCGCCTGAGTTCAAGTTCATCGGTCAGGGATCCATCGGTCCGATCCCCGTCGTCATCCTGCTGTTCATTGTCGTGGTGGTTGCGTTCGACTTCATGCTGCGCCGGACCACCATGTTCCGGAAGGTCTTCTATACCGGCAGCAACGAGAAAGCGGCGGCTTACTCCGGCATCCGGACCAAGAAGGTCGTCTTCCTGACAACCACATTGTGTTCTGCTCTGTGTGGCTTTGCCGGCATCATCTACATGGCCCGCTTCGGGTCCGCCCAGCCGACCTTCGGCATCGGAATGGAGCTGAACGTGATCGCCGCAGCCGTTATCGGCGGAGCCAGCCTGTCGGGTGGATCGGGCACGATCTTCGGGGCCATTCTCGGCGCGGTTCTGCTGTCGGTGGTCTCCAGCTCGCTCGCCCTTCTGGATGTTTCGGTCTACTGGCAGGACATCATTCGCGGATCGATCCTGCTCGCGGCAGTTTCCATCGACCATTACCTCGTCAAGAAGCGCGCCTGACAGGGCAGGGAGGAGCGTGTCCAATGGCTGACAAAAAGAACGATATCGAGTTGATGCGTCAGATGCATACGGTGCTTGTGCTTCATTTTCTGGAAGGAAAGAAGCAGTCGGAGATTGCCGAAACGCTGAACCTGTCGACCTCCAAGGTCAACCGGCTGATCACGCAAGGCCGGAAAATGGGAATGGTCAAGATCGATATCGAGAACCCCTTCCAGCGCCTGACGGATCTGGAAAAACTCCTGGTGAAGGAAGTGCCTCTGTCACGCGCACTTGTCACCTCGGCGGTTCCGGGCAGTCCCGGCACGACGCTGAAACAGGTGGGTCTTGCCGCGGCCAATCATCTCGTTGAGACGATCCGGGATGGCGATGTCATTGCGATCACCGGCGGCAAGGCGGTCAGCGCGGTGGTCCAGAACATCGAGACCGACCGGTCGTTCGATGTGACGGTGGTCCCGCTCACCGGTGGTGTGCAGGGAAAATTCTATACCGATGTCAATCATCTGGCGACGCAATTGGCTGATCGGCTGGGTGGCTCGACCATGCTTGTGCACGCACCGCTCTTTGCCGAAAGCCGTGAACAGCGCGACATGTTGATGGAAGTGGCGTCGATCAAGCAGGTCTTCGACATCGCCCGCCAGGCAAACGTCGCGCTGGTCGGCGTTGGTTCCATCCAGACGCCTGCATCCAGTTACTACGACTTGCATCCGATGCCGGAATCCGATCGCAAGATGCTGGCAGGCACTGGCGTCATCGCCGAGTTTCTGGCGCACTTGATGCGGCAGGACGGAACGGTCGCCGACTATGCCCTCAATTCCCGTCTGGTCGCCCTCAGGCCTGAAGAACTGAAACAATGCAAGCGGGTTATCGGCGTTGCCTCCGGGGAGGAAAAGGTCGAGCCGATAAAGGCCGTCCTCAACGGACACCACATGGATTCACTCATTCTGGATGAAGAAACGGCCAGCGCGGTTCTGGCCACAATGGAAGGCGCTCAAAATGTTGCATGAAATGTTGACGCGTAAGATCGGACGATCCGGCATCGACGCCTCCGCAATCGGTCTTGGAACCTGGGCCATCGGTGGCTGGATGTGGGGCGGCACCGACGAAAGCCGTTCCATCGAAGCCATCCAGGCATCAATCGACGAAGGTGTCAGCCTGATCGACACGGCCCCGGCCTATGGTCAGGGGCTGGCGGAGGAAATTGTCGGCAAGGCGCTGAACGGCCGGCGTGACAAGGTGGCGCTGGCAACCAAATGCGGACTGGTCTGGCACACGCAAAAGGGCAATCATTTCTTCGACTATGACGGCAAGCCGGTGCATCGCTACCTCGGTAAGGAAGAGATTGTCTACGAGGTCGAGCAAAGCCTCAAGCGACTCGGGACCGACTATATCGACCACTACATCACCCATTGGCAGGACCCCACGACATCCATCGATGAAACGATGGAAGCGCTGGAAAATCTCAAGTCTCAGGGAAAGATCCGTTCGATCGGCGCCAGCAACACGTCTCCGGAAGAGCTGAAAGCCTATGTCGCGGCAGGCCAGCTGGACGCGATCCAGGAAGAATACAGCATGGTCAAGCGGGTCATTGAGGCCACCCATGTTCCGTTCTGCCTGGAAAACGGTGTTTCGGTCCTGAGTTATTCGTCTCTGGCGCTTGGTCTGCTTACCGGAAAAATCGGCCCGGACCGGATCTTCAGCGGTGATGATCAGCGCAAGGACAATCCCAGATTTTCGCTTGAAAACCGGCAGAAGGTAGCCCGCCTTATGGAAACGGTGTCACCGATCGCAGAAGCGCACGGAGCGACCAATGCCCAGGTGGTGATAGCCTGGACGCTGCAACAGCCGGGGATCACTTTTTCTCTTTGCGGCGCGCGTGATCCCGGGCAGGCGGTGGAGAACGCCAAGGCCGGTCGTCTCCGTCTCTCCGAGGCCGATCTTGAAGCCATCAGCAATGCAGCGCAGCGCCATCTGAACCAACTCGCAGCCTGACGCAAACCGAAAATCTGAACGAAAGGACGCCGTTACCTCGTTTCGGCGAACGGGAAAGCCATGTCCGATCAACGGCAAAAGAACTGGGAAAGGCTGCAGGGCGACAGCGCATTCGATGCCGTTGTCGTCGGCGGCGGTATCAACGGTATCGGCGTCTATCGCGAGCTTGCGTTGCAGGGACTGCGTGTCCTGCTGGTGGAACGCAACGACTTTTGCTCCGGCTGCAGCGCCGCGCCTTCACGCATGATCCACGGTGGGCTGAGATACCTGGAAAACGGCGAGTTCGACCTGGTTCGGGAATCGCTCAGGGAACGGGATGCGCTGCTGACAAATGCGCCTCATCTGGTGCATCCCCTGCCGACGGTTATTCCGATCGCATCCGTATTTTCAGGACTGTTGAATTCGGCAACCGGCTTTTTCGGCCTGACCGGAAAACCATCCAGCCGCGGAGCGCTGCCGATCAAGTTGGGATTGTCGCTTTACGACTGGGTGACGCGCAAGCGACGTTTGTTGCCGAAGCACGTGTTCCGCTGTCGGAGCAAGACAAAATCCCTTTGGCCCAAACTGATGCCCGGGCTGAAATTCTCCGCAACCTACCACGATGCCTGGATCAGTCATCCGGAGCGGTTGGGGATAGAGCTTCTACGCGATACCGCGGAGATTGCACCATCCGCCATTGCCTTGAACTACGCGGAGCTGCAGCCGGACGGTGACGGATTTCGCGCAACCTGCAGCCGGACCGGTCACAGTCTTCGGGTCACTGCGAAAATTGTCGTGAACGCCACCGGCGCCTGGCTGGATGAAACGATTGCCCGGATCAATGGCGGCAACCATCCGGATCGGCTCGTTTCCGGGACTAAGGGATCGCATCTGATCATCGATCATCCCGAACTCGAAGCGGCTCTTGCCGGACATATGGCCTATTTCGAAAACTCCGATGGCAGGGTCTGTATCGTCTTTCCATATCTCGGCAAGGTGCTTGCCGGATCGACCGACATTCGTGTGAGTTCGGCCAAGCGGGTGCGCTGCGAGCCGGAGGAAGAGCGCTATATCCTCGACTCGTTGCGTCTGGTTTTTCCTGACATCGAAGTCCGGCCGGAAGATGTTGTCTTCAGTTACGCTGGAATCAGGCCTCTGCCGAAAAGCGACCACGACTTCACAGGACGGATTTCACGCGGACATTACACCAGGCGGCTCGATGGTCTGGTGCCTCAGCTCTGCATGATCGGCGGCAAGTGGACCACTTTTCGCGCCTTTGCCGAACAGACAGCCGATGAAGTCCTGAAGGAACTTGGATCCGAACGGCGGGTTGAGACACTGGCACTTGCGATTGGCGGTGGTAGAGACTTTCCGGCTGAAGCAGATGTGTTGAAGAAACAGCTTCAGGCCGATTTCGAAATCAGCGCGGAGCGCGCATCGCATGTGACGGGGATCTATGGCTCCGGAGCACGGGCCGTCCTTGAACATTGCCGATCCTGTGCGACGGATCGATCACTGGCGGAAGGGACTGGCCTGACCACGGGAGAAGTGGTCTTCCTCCTGAAAAACGAATTTGTCGAAACGCTGTCGGATCTTGTTCTGCGGCGTACGTCACTGGCGATCGACGGCAGCCTGTCGATGGACATGCTGGACACCCTGGTGGACCTCTATCGCGCCGAAACTGGCCTTTCCGTCCAGGACGTCGACCGGCAGCGCACCGATCTCATCAACGAACTCAACGACTTTCATGGTGTTTCCCGCTCGATGCTGGAAAGCCGGAACCTGAACTGGAGTAAAGAATGCGCGTTAGCACAAAAGCCCGCATGAACCGCATGTTCACCAATGGCGGTTGCCTGGACGTGGCGATCGATCATGGTGTCTGCAATGAACCGAGCTTCATGGTCGGCCTTGAGAACATGGCCGGTGTTGTCGACACCTTGATCAATGCAAAGCCGGATGCGATTCAGATGGCTTACGGGCAGGCGGATCTGCTGCAGGAGCGGCCGGAAAAGGACAAGCCCGCACTGGTCATGCGCATCGACATGGGCAATCCCTATAACGATCAACGCCACCGGGTCATGTGGTCCATGTTGCAAAACGCGGACGAGCCGATCATTGGTGCACTGGAAATGGATGCCGCCTGTGTGGTCGTGAATCTGTTCATGCTGCCGGACGAACCCGAGCTTTTCCGCCAATGTGTTGAAAATATTTCCCGCGTTCGGGCCGCGTGCCACAAATACGGCATGCCGCTGATGATCGAACCGCTTGTCATGCTTCCGAACGATATCAGGGGTGGCTATCAGGTTGACGGCGATGCAGAGAAAATCGTCACCCTGGTTAGGCTCGCCAGTGAAATGGGCGCTGACATCATCAAGGCGGATCCAACCGAGAATGCCGAAGATTTCCATCGGGTGGTGGAAGCGGCTCGCGTGCCGGTGCTGGTACGCGGTGGTGGCAAGGAAGACCTGAAAACTGTTTTGAAAAAATCTGCGGCCTTGATGACACAGGGTGCCAAGGGAATGGTCTATGGTCGCAACATCTACCAGCATGACAACCCGAAAGCGGTCGTCGCAGCTCTCATGGCGATGATCCATGATGGCGCTGGTGGTGAAGAAGCTTGGGATATCTACAACCGTGGCTGACACGAAAAAATACCTGCTCGGGCTCGATGCCGGCAACACGGTGATCAAGGCGGTACTGTTTGATCTTCAAGGGCGGCAGATTGCCGTTCATGCCCTCGATGGGCAGTCTTCAACACCGCAACCGGGTCATGTCGAACGGGATCTGAACGAACTCTGGGACAATGCCAAGCTCGTCATCCGCCTGTGTCTCGAGGCGGCTTCGGTGAGTCCTGCCGACGTCGCGGCAATCGGCTGCGCCGGCCATGGCAACGGGCTCTATCTGCTGGATCGCCAGAACGAGCCGCTCGTCGGCATCCAGTCACTGGACACCAGGGCCGCAGATCTGGCTGATACTTTGCGAGCTGCGAGAGGCGAGGAACTCCACGCGCTTTGCCTGCAGGAACCCTGGCCGTCCCAGACCCCGGTTCTGCTTGCCTGGATCAAGAAAAACAGGCCGGATCTCTATCGGCGGGCCGGAACCGTTCTTCTGTGCAAGGACTTCATCACCTTCAAGCTGACGGGCCAAAGGGTCAGCGAGATATCAGACATGTCGGGTTGCGGTCTCATCCGCATGCCCGACTGCGTCTATGATGACAGCCTGCTCGCGCTTTACGACCTGTCCGATGCTAGGGAGTTGCTGCCGCGTTTGCTCCATCCTTCCGATGTTGCCGGAAAGATCACCGCCGAAGCCTCGAAACTCACCGGATTGGCGGAAGGAACGCCTGTCATTGGCGGTTATTTTGACGTGATTGCCAGTGCACTCGGTTCGGGTGTCGTCCATTCGGGAGAAGCTTCCATTATCGCCGGAACCTGGAGCATCAATCAGGTGCTTTCACAGGATCCGGTGGTGGACCGCAATGTCTTCATGGCATCGGGTTTTGCACCGGGCAGGTTCGTAAACATCGAAGCCAGTGCCACCTCTGCTGCGAACCTGGAATGGTATGTGCGCGAGTTTGTTGAACGTGGTGGTCATCACGACGATCCGTTCGGCTATTGCAACGCAAGGATTGCGGAAGTGACGCCCGCTGCCGACGATCCTTTCTTTCATCCCTTCCTGTACGGCTCCGGCCAGGGTGCTGACTTTCGGGCAGGCTTTTACGGTGTCGCCGGCTGGCATGGGGAAGGGCACCTGTTGAGAGCGCTGTTCGAAGGCGTACTGTTCGAGCACAGGCGCCATGTCGAAGCCCTTCAAACCGCCGGTGTCGGATTTGAACGGGCTATTCTTTCAGGCGGCGGAGCGCGTAGTCCCGTCTGGCCGCAGATGTTTGCCGACTGCCTGGGTGTACCGATCAGCGTTGCGACAGCCCGTGAAACCGGAGCTCTCGGAGCTGCCATAGGTGCAGGTGTCGGCGCCGGGGTGTTCCCGTCATACGAAGACGCGGTCGGGGCCATGACCTCGGTTCGGCAGACGTACCGGCCGGATACGTCGATGAAGTCTCACTATGACAAACGCTACCGCACCTATATCAGGCTGGTTGAGGCCATGCGGTCCGTCTGGAACGACATGGCAACAAAGAAGTCTTGAGACGTGTCAATGAAATGGTATCAACCTGAACGCACACTTGCTCAATCCGCACCACGCCTGAAGAACGAACGGAAAATTTCATGGACCGGCCAGAGGAACTGGATGGAACTTACGACTACATCATCGTTGGAGCCGGAACAGCCGGTTGCGTTCTGGCCAATCGGCTGACGGAAGACCCGTCCGCCAAAGTGCTGTTGCTCGAAGCCGGTGGTTCCGACAACTATCACTGGGTCCACATTCCGGTTGGATATCTTTATTGCATCGGCAATCCACGGACCGACTGGATGATGAAAACCGCATCCGAGCCAGGTTTGAACGGGCGCAGCCTCGTCTATCCGCGTGGCAAGGTTCTGGGCGGGTGTACGTCGGTCAACGGCATGATCTACATGCGCGGCCAGGCAGCCGACTACGACCACTGGCGTCAGTTGGGCAATGTCGGCTGGTCCTGGGAGGACGTGCTTCCTTACTTCCTGAAATCCGAAGATCACCATGCAGGCAGCAATGCGCTCCATGGCAGCGGTGGCGAGTGGAAAGTCAGCAAGCAACGGCTGGAATGGGACATTCTTCGCGCCGTCCAGGACGGTGCAAGGGAGTTCGGCGTCGAACCGCGTCCCGACTTCAACGACGGCAACAACGAGGGCAGCGGATTCTTCGAGGTCAATCAGAAAAACGGTGTGCGCTGGAACACGGCCAAGGGATTCCTGAAACCCGCGCTCAAGCGCCAGAACCTCAGACTGGAAACCCATGCCGAGACCGAGGGCCTTCTCTTCGACGGCAAGCGCGCTGTTGGCGTGCGCTATCGCCAGAAGGGGAAGGTCGTAACCGCCCGCGCATCAGGCGAAGTCCTGCTCGCCGCCGGGGCGATCAATTCGCCAAAAATACTGGAACTGTCGGGCGTTGGAGACGCAGGGGTTCTTTCCAGGCTCGGGATCGATGTCCATCATGAAATGGCCGGTGTCGGCGCAAATCTTCAGGACCATTTGCAGATCCGCACCGTTTTCAAGGTTCATAATGCCAAGACACTGAACACAAAGGCGAACAGCCTGTTCGGCAAGGCACAGATCGCGTTGCAATATGCCTTGACGCAGTCGGGCCCGATGTCGATGGCTCCAAGCCAGTTCGGCATGTTCACCAAGTCCGATCCGTCGCTGGAATCCCCGGATCTGGAGTATCATGTGCAGCCGCTGTCAACGAACCGGCTCGGCGATCCGCTTCACGATTTCCCGGCGATTACGGTCTCGGTCTGCAACCTGCGTCCTGAAAGTGTAGGGTCGTGTCATATCGGCAGCAAGGACCTGGAGCGGCAACCGGATATCCGCCTCAATTATCTGTCGACCGACAAGGATCGCGATATCGCCGTCAAATCCGTTCGCCAGGCGCGGCAGATCATGACGGCAAAGGCCCTCGAACCGTATCGGCCGGAAGAAATCCTGCCCGGACCCGCGGTTTCAAGCGATGCGGACCTGCTTGAGAGCATCGGCGACATCGCCACCACGATTTTTCACCCCGTCGGAACATGCCGGATGGGATCGGACGAAGCGGCGGTGGTCAACCCGGAACTGCAGGTCAACGGGTTGGAAGGTGTTCGCGTCATCGATGCGTCGATCATGCCGAAGATCGTTTCGGGAAACACAGCTTCGCCCGTTGTCATGATCGCGGAAAAAGCTGCGGACATGATCCGCAGCTCGGCAAAGGCCACTTAACGTTTCTGGGGCCGTCCGGCGACGTAGACCTCGTCGATGACCCGATCATCGCCAAGCATCTGCAGGACGAAGAGCTCTTCGCTGAGGGTTTCTGCGCGTTCCATCCGCAGGGACATCGCATCCGTTGCCCGGGCGTTCAGAACGACGATATCGGCCTCCGTTCCCTCATCCAGCGTTCCGATCTTGTCTTCAAGACCAAGGGCGAGCGCGTTGCCTCTGGTGATCCAGTGAAAGGCGCGCAGCGGATGAAGTTTCTGATCCTGCAGCTGAAGGATCTTGTAGCCCTCATTGAGCGACTGCAGCATCGAATAGCTGGTGCCGGCACCGATATCGGTTGCGATGGCATTGGTGATGCCGCGTGCTCGCAGACCTGCGTCATCGAAGAGGCCACTGCCGAGGAACAGGTTCGATGTCGGACAGAAGACCGGACGTGCCTTGGTTTCAGCCAGCGCGTCGATTTCGCGTGGCTCTAGGTGAATGGAGTGCCCAAGCAGCATTTTGGAACTCAAGAGCCCGTAGCTCTGGTAAACGTCGAGATAATCCTTCGCTTTTGGATAGAGCTCCAGCGTATAGGCGATTTCGTTCCGGTTTTCCGAAAGATGGGTCTGGACATAACAGTCAGGGTGTTCTGCAACAAGCGCACCGGCCATTTCCATCTGGTCCGGTGTTGACGTGATCGCAAACCGGGGCGTGATGGCATAATGCGCCCGGCCTCTGCCATGCCATTTTGCAATCAGTTCCTTGCTGTCGTCGTAGCCGCCGATCGGCGTATCCCTGAGCTCGTCGGGCGCGTTGCGATCCATCATCACCTTGCCGCCGATGACGCGCATGTTGCGCTGCTCTGCCTCTTCGAAATAGGCATTCGCCGATCCCTTGTGAACCGAGCAGAAGGCGACGGAAGTGGTCGTGCCGTGATTGATCAGGAGATCAAAGAACCGGCAGGCCATGCTGGCTGCATGATCGTCATCGGCAAAACGGGTCTCTTCCGGAAAAGTGTAGGAATTCAGCCAGTCGAGCAGCTGTGCTCCCCACGACGCGACGATCTGAACCTGCGGAAAGTGGATGTGGGTGTCGATGAAACCTGCGGTCAGCAGATGCGGCCGGTGATCGATGATCTCCGCATCGCCCGCCTTGGCGATCACATCGCAATAAGCACCGCGCGCACGGATTATGCCGCCCTCGATCAGAAGCGCACCGTCTTCGATATAGTCATAGGAAGACGTGTCATCAGGGGTTTGCGGTTCGGACTTGAAAGTGAGAACACGTCCACGGAGCAGCAAGCGATCTGATTGCATTGAGAATTATCCCGTTTGACAGAATTTCGGGGCGGAAGGTCCGCCCCGAATGAAGTGAAGACCTTGGTTATTCGGCCGGACTTGCCTGTGGTTCCAGTGTCTGCTCCGCTTCCGGTACGATGGCTTCCTCGCGATGGAAGATCGGGTAGATGAACAGGAAGGCAGCGGCGATCATGTAGCCGAGGCTGACGGCGCTGAATTCCGGCCAATGCAGGTTGGCGGAGTGAATGATGCCGATCGAGGCCATGACGAAAGCTGCAAAGGCGAACCCGCCGGCGTTGCGGAACTTGCCGTCGATGACGCTGGCAACAATCGCACCCCAGATCAGACCGGTGAGAATCGCGCCCTGGCTGAGCGCCAGATGACCTTCGTAATGCGCACCTTGTTGCAGCAGCGCAGCGGTCAGCTCCGGGTTGCCGAGCGGCAGCACGCCTTCGGCACCGGTTGCGTTGAGCGCACCCATCAGGGATCCCCACTTGATCACCAGGAAGCTGGAAACATGCGGCATCATCGCGATGGTGACCGCAGCCATATGTTCCGTGCGAACCGCATGGGCCGTATTGGTGATCAGGCTGAGAGCGACGAACACCAGGACCGGAGCCGCAGCCGCAACCGGGATCAGGTTGGTCAGGAAGGCCAGGAAACCGAAGAATGCGGCAAGCGGAATGACGATGCCGACGCCGATCACGTAGCCGGAATGCGCACCCATGCGCTTGTAGGCCGGATGACCGATATAGGCAGTGGTCGGGAACGGCGAACCGAACAGGGCGCCGATCATGGTGCCGGCACCATCGGTGATCTGACAGGTCGCGACCGGATAGTGGTCACCGGCAGCCTCAGCGCTTTCCACGTTGTTCATCGTTTCGATGAAGTTGTAGATCTGCACCGGTACGAGAACCAGGAACAGCTGCGGGTTTTCAAACAGATGCTGGATACCGGCAATCAGGTCGCCGAAATAGGGAAGCGGCGGATAGAAGCCGACGCCTTCGAAGCTGAACTTCGACTGGCCGATCAGCAGAGCGACAACGGTACCGATGATCAGCGCCAGCAGACCGGCGGGAATGTTGAACGGCAGGCGGAAACGTCCGACCAGACCCCACAGGATAATGATCATCGAGGCAAAGCCGATGAACGGGTTTTCGAAGACCGTTGCCAGTGGAACGGTGCCGATAAAGACCAGTGCGATGCCACACAGCGTACCGAGCATGCCCGCACGCGGTGTCACCCGCTTCAGCCACGGGCCGACGATGGCGCCGAGACCGGCAACGATGCCGCCGATGAAACCGGCGCCGATACCGACCTGCCAGGCCAGAACCGGGTCGTTGGTCGACCAGTAGATCGGACCGATGACACCGAAGAGATAGACGAACATGACCGGCGTCGAGATGCCGTAAGGCAGCGCGGTCACGTCATGGCCCTGTTCTGCCGCTGCGCGTTTTGCCAGCAGCACATAGATGGCAACACCGGCCAGAACGGCGATAGCCGCCCCTGGAACGATCCGGCCATAGACGATTTCGGCCGGCATCTGGAAGACAAACTGACAGATGCCCGCGAGCACCATCAGGTTGACGAGGTTGTCGGTGAACAATGCCCAGAAGGCACTGAAATCCCCGCGCGAAAACAGCTTGTAGTCGTAGCTCCCAACCCGCATATCGGGTCTCCTTTCTCGACGATTTAGGCAGAGTCCACCCGTTCTCCCGGTTCAGTGGAGCTGCCCTTGATTTACTGTGCGGCTTCGAGCGGCACAGCCTCCTCCTTGCCGCTGAGTGCCTGATTTTCCGCGGTCAGCGCGGTCAGGGCTTCGGCGGCTACAAATGCGGCAATGATTTCGGGTCTCTTGTCGCGGCTCCCCGCCGCACCGATCGGACATGTGAGATTGTCGATCGAAAGCCCGTTGCAATGCGTGCGGCACCAGGACCGCAATTTGGCGCGCTTCGTCGCCGAACCGATCATGCCCACATAGGACGCATGGCCGAGTTCGAGGGCGGCGGACGTCAAAAGAAAATCAAGCCCGTGGTCGTGCGTCAGCACGATAAAGGCGCTGTTTTCCGGCGCGTTGTAGACGTCGACTTCCGGGATGGCTCTGAGACGTTTTTCAACATCGGCAGAGCATTTCGCCAATTCTTCCTCGCGCATGTCGACCAGGACGCAGTGCACCGGTGCGTGTTGCAGAAGATTGGCAATGGCGCGGCCGACATGACCGGCGCCCATGATGAAGACGTGTGGCTGCTGCTCCTCCTCTGTACGCAGACGTTCCAGAGCGTCTTCACGATCCTTGCGGCCCATCCGCGACAACTTCATCTCGACACGGCCGCCACAGCATTGGCCGATTTCCGGGCCGAGTGGCAGGTCGAGATTTTCACCCAGCGATCCGTTCGCCAGCATGGTTCGTGCGCGGTTGACCGCGATCTGCTCAAGCTGCCCGCCACCGATCGTGCCCCACAGGTCCGCTGCAGCCACGAACATCTCGGTGCCTGCTTCGCGTGGGGAAGAACCGCGGACGCGGGTCAGCTCCACGCGAACAACCGGGCTGTTCGCGCTGAAAAAAGTGGTGGCTTTGGTGAGGAGCGTGCTCATGGTCTTATCCGCTGTTTCTCAGGCGCTCGATCGCAAGCAGGACCCGTTCCGGCGTTGCCGGGGCGTCCAGGCGTGGGCATTCCCGGTAATCGGCAACACTGGCAACCGCCATCGACAGGGCTTCGAACACAGAAATACCGAGCATGAACGGCGGTTCGCCAACGGCCTTCGACCGTTTGATCGTGCGTTCCTTGTTCACCGACCACTCGGCCAGCGACACGTTGAACTCACGCGGCCGATCAGAAGCCAGTGGGATCTTGTAGGTGGAGGGCGCATGGGTGCGCAGCCGTCCGGCGTTGTCCCACCACAGTTCTTCGGTAGTGAGCCAGCCCATTCCCTGAATGAACGCGCCTTCAACCTGCCCTTTGTCCAGGACCGGGTTCAGTGATCTGCCCACGTCATGAAGGATGTCCGTCCGCTCCACACGATATTCGCCGGTAAGCGTGTCGACGGAAACTTCCGAGCACGAAGCGCCGTAAGCGTAGTAGTAGAAAGGACGACCCCGGCCTGCCGCGCGGTCCCAATGGATTTTCGGCGTCTTGTAGAAGCCGGCTGCCGACAGATGTACGCGCGCCAGATAGGCCTGGCGAACCAGATCGTTGAAGGAAACGGCGTCCTTGCCGATCTGCACCATGTTGTTGCGGAAACTGATCGTTTCCGGCTCGGTGTTCCAATGCTCGGCTGCAAAGGCGACAAGGCGCTCCCTCAGCTGCTCGGCCGCATTCAGCGCCGCCATGCCGTTGAGGTCGGTTCCCGACGAAGCTGCGGTTGCAGAGGTGTTCGGAACTTTTTCCGTGGTGGTCTTGGTGATCTTGATGCGTTCGAAATCCACCTGGAACGCATCGGCGACAACCTGGGCGACCTTTGTGTTCAGGCCCTGGCCCATTTCTGTGCCGCCATGGTTCAGATGGATCGATCCGTCATTGTAGATGTGGATCAGTGCTCCGGCCTGATTGTACCAGGTGGCCGTGAAGGAAATGCCGAACTTCACCGGGGTGAGGGCAATGCCCTTGCGGATGATCCTTGACTTGGCATTGTGCTCCAGGATTGCCTGGCGGCGGGCCTGGTAGTCGGAATTCTCTTCAAGTTCCTTGATCAGGCGCGGCAGGATGTTGTCCTCGACCTCCTGATGATAGGGGGTCAGGTTCCGGCCGTCGGTCTTGTCGCCGTAGAAATTGACCTTGCGGATCTCCAGCGGATCCTTGCCGAGTGCGTAGGCGATCTCTTCGATCATGCGCTCGGCGGCAACGACACCCTGCGGCCCGCCGAACCCGCGGAAAGCGGTGTTGGAAACCGTGTTGGTCTTCATCGGCCGGCTGCGCAGCAGCACATTCGGGTAGTAATAGGCGTTGTCCGCGTGAAAGAGAGCGCGGTCCGTCACAGGACCGGAAAGGTCCGAGGAGTAGCCGCAACGGGCCGCGAAGTTTCCTTCGACCGCCTGAATGCGGCCGTCATTGTCAAAGGCAACGTCATAGTCGACGACGAAATCGTGGCGCTTGCCGGTTGCTGTCATGTCCTGATCACGATCCGGGCGGATCTTCACCGGACGGTTCCACTTCTTTGCGGCAACGGCTGCAACGGCAGCAAACAGGTTCATCTGGCTTTCCTTGCCACCGAACCCGCCACCCATGCGCCGGACGTTGACGGTCACGGCGTTCGACGGAACTCCTAGGACATGCGCCACCATGTGTTGCGCTTCGCTCGGATGTTGCGTGGAACAATGCACCACGACGTCGTCATCTTCTCCCGGAAGCGCAAAGGCAATATGGCCTTCCAGATACATGTGGTCCTGGCCGCCGATTTGCATCCGGCCTTTCAGCCGGTTGTCTGCGGCTTCAAGTGCAGGAGCGGTCTCACCGCGTTCCAGCTTCAACGGAGCGGTGACAAACGGATAATCTGCTTCCTGGGCGCTGACCGGATCGAGAGCGTGAGGCAGGACGTCGTAATCGATCCTGGCAAGTTCGGCGGCACGGCGGGCAGCGTCGCGGCTTTCTGCAACAACAGCGAAGAGAGGCTGGCCGTGGAACTCGGTCTTTTCTGTCGGAAAGACGGGTTCATCCTTCTGGCCGGTCGGGCTGATGTCGTTGTGACCCGGAATATCGTCTGCGGTCAGGACGCCAACGACGCCAGGTGCTGTCAGTACGTCGGACAGGTCCACGTTCTTCAAAAGACCGTGGGCAACGGTGGAAACACCCAGATAGGCGTGCAGCGTGCCATATGGTTCGGCAATGTCGTCGCAGTAATCCGCGCGGCCGGTAACGTGCTTCTCGGCGCTGTCATGACGGCGGTCGACGTGAACGGCGCCGCTGATGGTCTGATCGGTGTCAGTGATTACGTCGTGTTTCATCGATCTCTCTCAGTCACGCGGAAAGCAGTTCGACCGGCTCGCCAGTCTGTTCGTCATGGGAAAGGAAGAAACGCTGCAGCAGGTTGCGCGCGACGCTCGTCCGGTACTGGGCCGAGGCTCGCCAATCGCTCAGTGGGCTGAAATCGGCTTCCAGGGCTTTTCCTGCCGCTGCAAAAGTGGCCTCATTCCATGGTTGACCGCGAAGCGCTGCTTCAGCCGCCTCGGCGCGCTTGGGCGTACCGGCCAGTCCGCCGAATGCGATACGGCAGTCGGAAACAACACCGTTCGCGACGGTGACGCTGAAACCGGCGGCAACAGAGGAGATGTCTTCGTCACGGCGCTTGGAAATCTTGTAAGCCGCATTCAACTGGCCGGGTTCGGCGCGCGGTATGACAATGGCTTCCACGAATTCATCAGCTGCACGATCCTGCTTGCCGTATTCGATGAAGAAAGCTTCCAGCGGCAGTGTCCGGCGGGTCTTGCCTTTGCGAAGCGTGATGACAGCGCCCAGAGAGATCAGGACCGGCGGCGTATCGCCGATGGGCGAACCGTTGGCAATGTTGCCGCCGATGGTGCCCATGTTGCGAACCTGTTGTCCTGCAATACGGTCCCAGTAAGCATCCAGATGCGGGAAAACCTTGCGAATGGCGCCCTGTGCCTCGGAGTAGGTGACGCCTGCCCCGATTTCCAACGCCGAGTCTGTCAGCTTGATCGACTTCAGTTCGTCGAGATTGTTGATGAACACGGCAGGTCCGATCGGACGCATGAACTTGGTGACCCAGAGACCGACATCGGTCGAGCCGGCAACGATGGTCGCGTTGGGCCATTCGCTCAGAACTTCCGCAAAGTCGCTGACGCTTGCCGGTACGATTGCCCGGTTGTCTTCCGGACCGGTCACGACCCGGCAGCCATCGTCGAGTGTTCTGAGGCGTTCCGCGATGGCTTCGCGTTCAACCGTCAGGAAGTCATTGGCCGGAGTACCGTAGCGATTGGCGGCCATCGCGGCGGCGATGATCGGCTGATAACCGGTGCAACGGCAGAGATTGCCCTGGATCGCCGTTTCGACCTCTTCCTCGGTCGGCTCGGGATTTTCCATCCAAAGGGCATAAAGCGACATGACGAAACCGGGAGTGCAGAAACCGCACTGGCTTCCATGGAAGTCGACCATGGCCTGCTGGATCGGATGCAGACCGCCATTCTCGCCGCGCAGATGTTCGATGGTGACAACGTGACAGCCATCGAGGGAGGCAAGAAAGCGGATGCAGGCATTGACGGTTTCATACTTCAGGACGCCACCGTGCAAGCGGCCGACGAGTACGGTGCAGGCGCCGCAATCTCCCTCGGCGCAGCCTTCCTTGCTTCCGGTCAGGCGGCGCTCCAGCCGAAGGTAGTCCAGCAGCGTCTTGTCCGCCGGCACATCCTGGACAGCCACATCGGCGCCATTCAGCAGAAACCGGATTTCGTTACGGTGGTTCATCGCGTCCTCGGAGTTTTCTCGTCTCGGTTGGCGACGGTACTGCTCGGGACTGCTGCGAAAAATCCGACTTATCCGGAAATTATTTCAACATTTTATTGAAAATGACCCGAAGGCATCCGTGCGAAACTGCCATTCATACCCATATGAGGAATGCCGGCGCGGCGACGGGCAGTGCCAGGACAAGACACTGCAAAAACACGTGAAATTAGGGAAAGAGGGAGAGCGTCAGATGGCCTATCTGGAAAGCCTGCGGGTCTTCACGCGCGTCGTCGAACTCGGCAGCATTACTTCCGGTGGACGCGACCTGAGACTGACGCCGGCTGTCGCCAGCAAGCGCATCAAGGAGCTTGAAAAGCACCTGGGCGTGCGTCTGTTCAACAGGACAACCCGTTCTCTGACGCCAACGGAAGTCGGCAAGGTCTTCTATGATTACGCAGTAAAGGCGCTTGAATCGATCGAGGATGCTGAAGCTGCCGTCGCAAGTTTTTCCGACACCCCGCGCGGCGTCATCAGAGTGACTGCACCGCTTGGCGCAGGCAGACGGATCATTGCACCTCTCGTGCCCCGCTTCGTCGAAGAATACCCGGCAACGGAAGTGCATATGCGTCTTTCCGACCGCAAGGTCGACCTGATGTCGGACGGTCTGGACGTGGCGTTTTTCATCGGCACGCCGCAGGATTCGAACCTCAAACTTCGCAAGATTGCCGATTGCCAGCGCGTGCTTTGTGCCTCTCCGGGCTATCTCAAGAAGCATGGCACCCCGAAATCACCTGACGATCTGCTGAGTGAAGACCACAACTGCCTGCTGCTGCGTTATCCGCGCTCACCGGAATATTTCTGGGTTCTGGATACGGAAGAGGGGCCGAGAAAGCTTCAAGTTGCCGGTAAATATGATGCGGACCACGGCGACGTTCTCACCGACTGGGCTCTGGCAGGATACGGCATCGTCAACAAGCCCCGCTTCGATGTCGCTCAATACCTGCAGAGTGGAGATCTTGTCGAAATCCTCACCAATACACCTCCTCTGCCAACCATCTTCGGCTGTCTTTACCCTCATCGACGCCTGCAGGACCCCAAGATCCGGCACTTCGTCGATTTCGTCATCAAGCACGCGGATGTGGGTGCTGACTGAACACGCGGTGTGGATTCCCGCGGCGGGCATCCCCGGCCTGATGTTTAGCCTTGGGAGATTGTTGATACTTGTTCGGCGGCATAGCTGACAGGCTTTAAATAGCGTTTAGATCGATTTGAGTGACAGGAACAGGGCGAGCCTGTTCTCGCAAAGGGCACCGCGTTCCCCCGTCATGCCGGACAGCGTGGCGCGAAAGCGCTATCGCGTGATCCGGCATCCAGACGTAAGTGTGAGCGTAGCGAACGCCGAAACCGGTTAAGTCAACAGATTTGAAGAAGGCCGCGCTTCCAGCGCGAAATTTATCTGGATTCCGGATCTGCGTTCGGCTTCGCCTCACTGGTCCGGAATGACGATCCGAGTGTTGGAAGGCCTGGATGCTGAGGTGGCTGAGCAAACAGGCAGGTTACCTGCCGATTGACGTTCAGGCTGCAGCGCAGTTGGGACCCGGGATCCAGCGCTGACGTCTACCACGATCTCATTTCTCGTCAGATGGCGACTGGATATGTGTGGGCGCAGAGAAACCGGGAAGCATTGACAGTCCAAAACAAAAAAGCGCTCTCCCTTGCAGGAGAGCGCCCTAGCCGTTTCGTGACGCGCAGGCTTACCTCGAAGCCACACCGAAGGGCAGGTCTTTCTTGGCGTTGCGGTACCAGTCGATGACCTTCTGCCGCTCGTCTTCTTCCATGAAGGAGACGTTTGCCGGAGGCATGGCGTCGGTGACGCCCGCCTGCAGGTAGATCTGCTGGGCGGCGCGGGCAACGTCCGCCTTTGTTTCCAGAACGATGCCCTTCGGAGCCCAGTGAATGCCTTCATAGAAAGGCTCCCGGGCGTGGCACATGGCGCAGCGGCCAGGCACGATCGCCATGACGTCGTCAATGCCTTCCGCATTGGCATAGACCTGCTCCACCGGTGTCAGGGCGCGCGATTCTGAAACATCATAGCTGTCCTCGCTCCACATCGGAGCCATGCTGAGGTGAATGATGCCGACGAACAGGATCGCGGTGACCAGCCAGGTCCAGGTCGGATTGCCGGCGCCTGCATGATTGGTGTTGAAGTAGTGTCGGATCGAGACGCCCATCAGGAACACCAGAGCAGCGATCACCCAGTTGTATTCGCTGGCGAAAGCAAGCGGGTAGTGGTTGCTCAACATCAGGAACACGACCGGCAGCGTCAGGTAGTTGTTGTGGGTCGAGCGCAGCTTGGCGATCTTGCCGTATTTCGGGTCAGGCGTCCGTCCGGCTTTCAGATCGGCCACGACGATCTTCTGGTTCGGGATGATGATGAAGAAGACGTTGGCGGACATGATCGTTGCGGTGAAGGCGCCGAGATGCAGCATCGTCGCCCGGCCGGTGAAGATCTCGTTGTAACCCCAGCCCATCGCGACCAGCATCATGAACAGCAGGATCATGAGCAGCGTCGGGTTGTCGCCGAGCTTGGACTTGCAGAGGAAGTCGTAGACGAGCCAGCCGATGCTGAGAGATCCCGCCGAAATCAGGATGCCCTGCCACAGGGCAAGGTCGGCCTTTTCCGGATCGATCAGGTAAAGCTCTCCACCGACCCAATAGATGATCATGAGCAGGGCTGCACCTGACAGCCAGGTCGAGTAGCTCTCCCATTTGAACCACACCAGGTGATCCGGCATGTTTTCCGGCGCGACCAGGTATTTCTGGATGTGATAGAAGCCGCCGCCGTGGACCTGCCACTCCTCACCGTGTGCACCCACAGGCAGATGCGGTACCTTGCGCAGGCCCAGGTCAAGCGCGACGAAATAGAACGATGAACCGATCCACGCCATTGCGGTAATGACATGCAGCCATCGGACGGCAAATGCCAGCCAATCCCAGATGATGGCGATATCCAACATGATGTCTCCTCCGAAACAGAATTCTGAACCGAACCTAGCCGATCTTTAAATTTTCTGGTATCTCGGCATAATCCTAGCAGTTTCAAAAAAATCAGAATAATCAGCGATGGCCTATCTGGAAAATATTCGGACTTTCCTGCGTGTTTATGAACTCGGCAACATGTCGGCCGCAGCACGCGACCTTCGAATATCGTCTGCCGTGGCCTCAGCGCGGGTGTCACAGCTGGAAGAACACCTGAATGTCCGGCTGTTTCAGCGCACGACGCGGGCCCTCAGTCCGACGGAGCACGGCAACCTCTTTTATCGCGGCGCGACCAAGATCATCGAGGCCGTCGAGGAGGCCGAAGCCGAAATTTCCAATGTGACCCTGTCTCCGCGCGGGACATTGTTCGTTGCTGCCCCCATCGGCATGGGACAGCGGTTGATTGCACCGGTCATCCCCAAGTTCAAGGAAGCTCATCCGCTTATCGATATCCGTCTGAGACTGTCCGACCGGAAAGTCGATCTGACGGGAGAAGGGTTGGATGCTGCCTTCTTCCTGGGGTTACCGGAAGATTCCAACCTGAAAATCCGCAAGATTGCCGATTGCTCCCGCATCCTGTGCGCTTCGCCTGATTACCTGACCCGCAAGGGGACACCCTCCAGCATCGAGGATCTGTCTTCAGGTCAGCATGATTGCCTGAACATGCGCTATCCCGGGGCACCTGAGTTCCAATGGCCGCTGCAAACGGATGAGGGGGTCAAGCGTGTCGCTGTTTCCGGTCCGTTTGAGTCGGATCATGGCGACGTGCTGACCGGCTGGGCGCTGGACGGTTACGGGATTGTTTTGAAGCCGGTTTTTGAAGTGGCTGATTACCTGGCCTCTGGCCAGCTCGTTCCGGTACTGGAAAACGAACCGCCCATCCCGGTGCAGATGGCCTGCCTCTACACCCACCGCCGGCGCCAGGACCCGAAGGTCCGGCTCTTTATCGACTACATGGTCACTCACATTCAAAGTGCACTGGCGGAACTGTCTGGCAAGTAGGTCGCTTGCATGTGGCAGAAGAAACAAAAAAGCCGCCCGCAGGCGGCTTTCGACAATTTTTTACAGCGTAATTTGGCGAGGTTTGCCGGCTGTTTGGCTATTGGGCTCGCATCTCGGTTGAGATGCGAATGGTGATCGGACCGGTGGAGAAGGGACCAACACCGAACTCCGTGTGATCAAGCGTCGTGGAGGCCTCGAAAGCAATCCACTCGCCTTTGTAATAGTCGAGGCTGGCGCCGACCGGATGCGGGCCGATGTGAGTGAGTTTTGTATCCAGCGTAACCGGCTTCGTGGTTCCGTGGATGGTCAGGTCGCCCGTTACCTTGGCTGTGTCTTCACCGGTCCGTTCGACGCCCGTGCTGACGAATGTGATTTCCGGATAGGTCGCCACTTCAAAGAAGTCCGCACTGGACAGATGCTCGTCCAGGGGCTTGAAGCCGGTCGCAATGCTGTCGGCCTTGATGGTCACATTCAGTTTGGCATCTTCAACATTTTCCGGGTCGATATCCAGTGTGCCGTCGACGGTGGTGAATTCACCGGACTGGGTGGAGACGCCTGCATGCGACCACATGAACTGAACTTCGGTGTGACCTTGATCGGTCTTGTAGGTTGCGGCCAGGCTGGCCGGTGCAGCCAACAGGGTCGCGGCGATGCAAATGGGGGCAAGTCTGATCATCGCAAATCTTTCCTTTTCATGTTCAACCCGGATTGCTTAGGGTCTGATGGCATCTTGATTTCCGTATTACCCGAAATAGATGCTATGACATCTATCAGAGTGGAGACTGGGAAAAAACCGGTCAGGCACCTGTTCACTGAAACTTGAAGACAATGAATCCAAGCGACCGCGAAACCGACATCTGGATCCTGCTCAACAGGGCTCACCGGCTTGCTCACCGTGAGATGGAAATCGAACTTCGGGACAAGGGGCTGCCTCCGCTGCGTGTCTACGATTTGCTCTGGGGTGTGGAGATGTCCGGCGAAGAGGGAGTTCGTGCCTATGAACTGACCAACTGGCTGCTTTTCGAACAGTCCAACCTGTCCCGCCTGCTGGCACAGCTCGTTTCAAAGGGTTTGATCCGCGAAACGGTCATGACTGAGGATCGCCGCGGCAAGATCCTGCACATCACGCCTGAAGGTGCTGCGTTGCGCAAGCAGATGTGGGGTGTTTACGGTCCGGGGATTCACCGGCATATGAAGGAACTTGCATCTGCCTCGCACCTGTCTGAGTTCCTTGACCGGATGTGCGAAGCCGGAGGCGGACCGATCGCACGGCCAGGCCATCGGGAACCGACTGAAAAAGCGTGAGGATGGCGGCGGTTTCCGCAGGAATTGACAGCAGGCGCATTACCGCCACTTGAATTTGGCGCTGCGAAATTCCTAGAGTTCGTGTTGGGGCGAGAAAAACCTCTTTGAATTCTTTTTTTGTCGGCCAGGCACAATTTTTTCAGGTGCCGGTTTTTGTTTTTGTTACGGGACGCGAATAGTTGAATAACGGTTTGAAATCGGGGTCCGGTGAAAACCCTGGATCCAGCAGTGATTGTGGTGCGGAAAATTCAAGCGGTGCAACGGAACGAAAGAGCTCCGCTTCAGATGACCTTCGGGCCACTCGGGAACTAGGGAAAAAATACTGCCTGACGGATGAGAGCAAACGCACTCCGGGGGGCACTCTCTATCGTATCAAGGCGTTGCGGGCTTTCGGCAATGTTGCTGCCGGTGAAGTCGGCGGTTTTGTGGAAAGCGAGAACAACCTGTCGCAAGATGGGCTTGCCTGGATTTCGGATAACGCTGAGGTTTCCGGGAAGGCTTGGGTTTCCGGTGATGCTCTTGTCTCCGACATGGCAACCGTGTCTGGAAAGGCAAAGGTGTCCGATGAAGCCCGCATCTCCGGCCGTGCCGCGATTTCGGGTCGCGCGGATATCCGGGATCAGGCGCAGGTGCGCGACCAAGCATCGGTTCATGGACTGACGCGGATTTGGGACAAGGCGTGCATTTCGGAGAATGCGTTCCTTTCAGATGCGGTTGTTGCAGATCATGCACAGGTCCATGGCGACGCACATCTGGCGCAGGTCTCGGTGACGGGTAACGCCAGAATTTTCGGTGACATTGAGATCTTCGCCAAATTGTCGTTTCCCTATGATGCGGCCCTTTCCTGCGACAGGTTCTACCTTGTCATCCAGCCGATAGGTTGCCACGACGCTATTCTGAGCGCCGTCAAATCCGACGACGGCAGGCTCTGGTGCACTTACAACATCCCGTTCTCAGCAGAGAACTGTCCGGAAGAATTTGAGGAACTGGTGCACGAGGAAATCTGCCTCTACAAAAACTGTGCCAGCCATCTTGACGGAATCTGCGCCCGGACCCGTGAGGGATTTTCCGGCGATCTCGACGGATTTGAAAATCACCTTGAAACAGCGTTGCGCGATTATGAGGATTACGAGGCGATGCGCGCCGCAATCGCTTTATTCCGGGCAAAACTGAAACAGGAACGGGACTGAGGCGAGAGCCGGTCAGCGTGAGCTCGCTGGAGCGGCTTCTGTTTTTTTGAAAGAATTCTTGGCGCAACCGATTTTGACGCGCCGTCTTCTCTTGTAGACATGCCGCCTTGGCGCAATCCGGCCGGCATGAGCTCGACCGAACGCTCCGCGTCCGATCTGGCTGAAAAATTCAGGCGGCGCCAGGGGCGGAATTAGAGCGTGGCTCCTGATCGGGTGTATTTGAGATCTCAAAAAACCGGATGCGAAAGAGGCTTGAAAACGAGCCTCTTTTTGATGTCTGCCATCTCTGTGACGGCATGTGACCGGCAGTTTGTTCCAGCCCGGCGTGAAAGCCTTCAAAGGCTGCTGCTTAACTGCCCCGATAGGTCGAGTAGCTGAACGGAGAAACCAGCAGCGGCACGTGATAGTGGGCTTCTTCGGACATGCCGAAGCGCAACGGCACCACATCCAGAAACTTCGGCTCATCAGTCTTCACGCCACGCGCATCGAAATATGCGCCGACGTGAAAAACAAGCTCGTATGTCCCGGTCCTGAATTCTTCAGCTGGAAGAATGTGACTGTCCGTGCGCCCGTCGTCATTGGTTTCGAGGCTGCGGATATAGGTGCGCTCGTTTCCGGAAATTGCGTAAAGATCGATCTTGATCCCCTTGCCGGGGCATCCATGCGCCGTGTCGAGCACATGTGTGGTCAGATATCCGGCCATATGGCCCTCCCTTGAAACTTCATTCGCGCGCATGATGATGCGGTGCGCCTGTAAAGGGCACATTCCGTTATCCGAAAGCACTTTCTTGAATTGCAAGAAAGTCATCTGAATTGTTTTGCTTTATAAGAAGAAGAAATACGGAGGTCAGTCTTGAATCGGTATCCTCGTAACTTGCGTGGCTATGGTCCCAATCCCCCCGATCCGCAGTGGCCGGGTGGTGCGAAGATCGCTGTCCAATTCGTGCTGAACTATGAAGAAGGCGGCGAAAACTGCGTTTTGCACGGGGACGCGGCCTCCGAGGCTTTCCTTTCCGACATTCCAGGTGCCGCCCAGTGGCCGGGTCAGCGCCACTGGAACATGGAATCCATGTATGAATATGGTGCGCGTGCTGGCTTCTGGCGACTGCACCGCCTGTTCACCCGGGCGGGTATTCCCCTCACGATTTATGGTGTGGCGACAGCGCTCGCCCGTAATCCGGAGCAGGTCGAGGCCATGAAGGAAGCCGGCTGGGAAATTGCCAGCCACGGCCTCAAATGGATCGAGCACAAGGATATGCCGCCTGAAGAGGAAAAGGCGGCGATCGAGGAAGCCATCCGGCTGCACACGGAAGTTGTCGGGGAACGTCCGCGCGGCTGGTACACCGGCCGCTGCTCGGAAAACACCGTAAGACTCGTGGCGGAAGAAGGTGGTTTCGACTACATCTCCGACACCTACGATGACGACCTGCCTTACTGGCTGGAAATCGGCGACCGTGACCAGCTGATCATCCCCTATACGCTTGAAGCCAATGACATGCGCTTTTCCGTGTCTCCGGGCTGGAGCGATGGCGATGACTTCTTCAACTACCTGAAGAACGCCTTTGATGTTCTTTATGGTGAGGGACAGTTCGATACGCCCAAGATGATGTCCATCGGACTCCATTGCCGCTTGGTCGGTCGTCCGGGCAAGATTGCGGCGCTGCAGAAATTCATTGAATACATTCAGGGCCGCGAGGGTGTCTGGTGTCCGCGGCGCATCGAAATTGCCGAGCACTGGGCAGCAAAACATCCGCCGCAAAAATCTTTGCGGCCCAGCCGGATGGCAAGAGAAGAATTCGTTGAACGATTCGGCAGCATCTTTGAACATTCGCCCTGGATCGCTGAACGCGCGTTCGATCTGGAACTCGGTCCGGCGCATGATTGCGCAGCAGGTGTCCTCAATGCGCTATGCCGGAAGTTCCGGACAGCCAGCGAAGAAAAACGCCTCGGCGTTTTGACGGCTCACCCGGATCTTGCGGGCAAGCTGGCTCAGGCCGGCCGGTTGACGGCGGAAAGCACGTCCGAACAGGCAAGTGCCGGCCTTGACCTTCTGACGGACGACGAGCGGGAGACATTTACCCGGCTGAACGATGCCTATGTCGAAAAGCACGGTTTCCCGTTCATCATTGCGGTCAGGGACAACAACAAGGTCTCCATCATGGAGGCCTTCAAGCGCCGGATCGACAATGACCGGGCGACGGAGTTCAACGAAGCCTGCCGTCAGGTAGAACGCATCGCCTATCATCGGCTGAAGGACCTTCTGCCGTGACCGGAACCGTGGCCCCATCCGCTCTGACCGCGACGCCGCTGACGCAGGAAGACTTTGCGCCTTACGGCGACGTCATCGAGGTGACCGGCGCGCCCGACAAGATCATAAACCAGGGCAAGTGCGGCAGGCATCACGATCTGGCAAAGCTGGACTTCGGCACCGGGCAGGCAGGCATCAGCCTGTTCGACGCCGAGGCACGTAACCTGCCTTATGCCGTCGAACTGGTCGAACGGCATCCTGAAGGCAGTCAGGCTTTCATTCCGCTTGATGGCGTCCCGATGCTCGTCATCGTCGCTGACGATGACAATGGCAAACCCGTCAATCTCCGGGCCTTTGTCAGCCAGCCGGGACAATCGATCAACTTGCATAGAGGAACATGGCACGGAGTACTGGCCCCGCTCGGGAAGGCGGGCCGCTACGCCGTGGTCGACCGTATCGGGGAGGGAACCAATCTGGAGGAGCATTGGTTCTCCGATCCCTGGATTGTGGAGGCAGCCGAAGGATAAGACGCGCTTCCACTCCCGGATGACTTCCGCCCGCCAAACGAGGCGGAGGCGTCCACCTGACCTTCTGAGGAGTACAAATGGACAGCTCGACGATCGGGACCGCAGAACAACTGCGCGATCCCAACTACACGCCGCCTCTGGTGAAGGCGGTGCCTCTTGGCATTCAGCACGTGCTGGCAATGTTCGTGTCCAACGTGACACCAGCCATCATCGTTGCGGGTGCCGCCGGATTCGGGTTCGGCTCAAACTCGCCTGATTTTCCGGAACTGCTTTACCTGATCCAGATGTCGATGGTCTTTGCCGGGGTCGCGACCCTGCTGCAGACAATGACACTCGGACCGGTCGGTTCGGCCCTGCCCATCGTGCAGGGGACATCCTTTGCCTTCCTGCCGATCATGATCCCGATCGTGGCGGGCAAGGGCGTTGATGCGCTTGGTGCACTGTTCGGCGGTGTGATTATAGGCGGTTTCTTCCATGCCGCGCTGGGCCTCTTCATCGGTAAGATCCGTTTTGCCCTGCCACCGCTCGTCACCGGGCTTGTCGTGACCATGATCGGTCTGGCCTTGGTCAAGGTCGGTATTCAGTATGCCGCTGGCGGCGTACCCGCAATCGGCACTCCGGAATACGGGTCTCTGTTGAACTGGTCGGCAGCCGCGGTGGTCATCGTGGTCACGCTCGGGCTCAAGTTCTTCGCGAAGGGCATGCTGTCGGTGGCTGCGGTCCTTCTGGGGCTGATCGCCGGTTACATCTACGCCCTTCTGACCGGCATGCTGAGCTTCGAAGCGATCTCCGGATCCTGGTCAAACGCAGCGGTCTTTGCTCTGCCGCAACCCTTCAAATACGGCTTTGAGTTTTCGCTGGCCGCTGTGATCGGTTTCTGTCTGATGGCATTCGTTTCCGCGGTCGAGACCGTCGGCGACGTTTCCGGTGTCACCAAGGGTGGTGCGGGCCGTGAGGCAACCGACAAGGAAATCGAAGGTGCAACCTATGCCGACGGTGTCGGAACGGCGCTTGCCGGCTTCTTCGGTGGCTTCCCGAACACGTCCTTCAGCCAGAATGTCGGACTGATCGCCATGACCGGCGTGATGAGCCGTCACGTGGTGACCTTTGGCGCGATCTTCCTGATTATCTGCGGCTTGATCCCGAAGGTGGGCAGTGTGATCCGCACGGTGCCGATCGAGGTGCTCGGCGGCGGCGTGATCGTCATGTTCGGCATGGTTGTCGCGGCAGGTATCTCCATGCTGTCGGACGTCAACTGGAACCGGCGCAACATGGTCATCTTCGCGATTTCCCTGTCCATCGGTCTCGGCCTGCAGCTGGAGCCGGGTGCCCTGCAGCATATGCCGGATACAGCGCGCATCCTGTTGACCAGCGGCCTTCTGCCGGCAGCAGCGATCGCCATCGTGCTCAACCTGGTGCTGCCAGAGGAACTTTCCGAAGAATCCACCGAGGAGGTCTCCGGCGGCATGGCCGGTCACGGCAAGGGATCGCTGCCGCACGAAGATCCGGCGTGATCGCGTCAAGCGCCAAAAAACGAAAGGGCCGCGTCAGCGGCCCTTTTTTGATTTGTCTTCGTCATTCACCGAAAACTGTTGGCGGCCCCGGCGACGGCTAAATACAGATCATGCCAAGGCTTGACCCACTGCTGTCCGGTTTAAACCCTGTCGAACTGAACAGACTCATGAACGCCCTTTCTATTGTCATTCCTGCGAAGGCAGGAATCCAGTAATCACAACGGTTTGCGGCTCAAATTGACACCGGGGTTACTGGATCCCGGCCTTACGCTACGCTTCAGCCGGGATGACAAACTCAGTGAATTTTTTCGAGTTCTCGGGGAAGAAACAGGCAATCTTCCAAATGATAACTTGGGTTTAGCAAAGAAGTGGCAGTCTAAACCGAACAGCAGTGGGCCTGACCATGGTTTACCCTCGACCTGATCGGGGGCATCCATGCAATGACACGGAATCTCTCGACAAGCTTGCTTAAGGGAACAGGAGCGGCATGGATTGCCGGATCAAGTCCGGCAATGACCACGTGGTTGATGTATTGAAGAATTGCGTAGTTCAGCAGACTGCTCGGCGCAGATACTGTTCACCGTCCCGCCATCAGGCGCGCCATGTCGATCATGCGTGCCGAGAAACCCCACTCATTGTCGTACCAGCCGAAAATGCGGACCTGCCGCTCGTTGGCTTCCAGCGTTTCGGGAAGGGCGATAACCAGAGATTCAGGTCTTGCGCGCATGTCCGTCGAGACGACCCGGTCATTGGTGAAGCCGATCACCGGATTGTCCGAAAAAATGTTCTGCAGGGCGGTGTTGGCGGGAATGTTCAGAGGTTCGGCAAGCGTCAGCGTCAGATCAACGGCAGACACACTGATGGCAGGCACGCGAACCGCCGCGCCTGACACTTTGCCTTCCAACCGGGGAAGGACCTTTCCAACAAGCTTGGTGGCACTGGTGGTGGTCGGTACCATGGAAACGCCGCCGGCACGGCTGCGTTCCAAAGGTCCGCGCGGGGCGTCCACCATCGGTTGACTGCCCGTGTAGCAGTGAATGGTGGTCATGTGGCCGGACTTGATGCCGATGGCATCATCGATGCCACGCAACAGTGGCGCCAGGGCGTTGGTCGTGCAGGATCCGTTGGAGACAATGCGATGGTCGCCGAGCTTTTCTTCATTCGCACCCAGGACCAGAGTGATTTCGGCGGCTGGAGACGGACCGGAGATCAGCACATTTGCGGCCCCGGCCTTCAAGCCCCGTTCAGCGATGTCTAGAGTGTCGGCCTTGCCCGTGCATTCCATCACGACGTCGACACCGGCAAGGTCGGCAGCGGAAAGGTCCGGCTCTGCGGTAAAGGGAATGGTCCGCCCATCCACCTTCAGGCATTCATCGCTGAAAGTGACCTCTCCCGGATAGGGACCGAAGACGCTGTCATACTTGAAAAGATAGGCGCAGGTTTCCAGCGGAGCGATGTCGTTGATCCGCACCACTTCGACTGTATTGTCTTGAGGTAAACTGAGAACCTGACGCAAAACGGTTCGGCCGATCCGGCCGAACCCATTGATGACTATCCGCATTCCAAAGACCCGATCAAAAGTCCACTTCGATTGCGACGCCCTTCTTGATTGCCAGATCAACCGCGGCAGAGGCAACGGCAAGATCCTGGAGACCGACACCGGTGCCATCGAACAGCGTTATCTCGCTTTCCGACGTCCTTCCCCGATGCGTACCATTAATTACGGCACCGATCTCATTTATATTGTCCTTAGAGACAATTCCGTCTGCGACGGCGTGCTGGCATTCGCCAATCGTTGCGGACTGGGCAACCTCGTCGGTGAAGAGCGTTGCCATTGCAATCAACTCCACGTCGACTTCCTGTTTACCCTTTGTGTCGGTGCCCATGCAGGCGATATGGGTGCCCGGACGCACCTGAGTGCCTTTGAAGATCGGTTTGAAGCTCGATGTGATCGAGATGATGACATCTGCTTCAGCGCCCATCTGGGTCAGATCGACAGATTCATAGGGCAGTCCGAGCTCGGATGCAGTCTCCTCAAGCCGGGACAGCATCTCCGGATGGAAATTCCAGCCGATAACCTTCTCAAAGTTTCGATGTTCGGCTGCCGCACGCATCTGGAAGGCGGATTGGTGCCCCGCCCCGATCATGCCCAGCACCTTGGCATCCTTGCGAGCCAGGTGCTTGATCGAGACTGCGGATGCGGCGGCTGTGCGCAGGGCTGTCAACAGGTTGCCGCCAACCACCGCCTTTGCCTGACCCGTATCGGCATCGAACAGAAAGACAGTAGACTGGTGGTTGGTGAGGTCTCTCTCGGCATTGCCGGGCCAATATCCGCCGGACTTCAGGCCGAGAGCGAGGGAAGAACGGTCGAAGCCGGACTTGAAACCGTAAAGCGCGTCGGCGTGTCCGATGGCTTCGCGAATGACCGGAAAATTGTAAGCCGCACCGCTCGACATGGCCGCAAAGATGTTTTCGATGGCCTCAAAGGCTTCCGCACGGCCGATCAGGCCTGCAATTTCCTTTTCAGGAACAATGATCATTTGGATCTCCGATCTTAGGAGCACGGGCGACTTTTCGTCCGGTCTCAACAACAGAAACGTCACAATCGTCATCCCGGCCAAGCGAAGCGCGAGCCGGGATCGGGGAGCCTCGTTTCGAGGAGTTTTCTCTCCGATCCCGGATCTTCGCGTTGCTGCGTCCGGGATGACAAAATCGAGGTGTTTGCTATTGCCTCAGTAGGCTTTGCCGCGGGCGGAAACCGGCCAGACCGTTTCGACCTTGCCGTTGCGGACACCGACATACCAGTCATGAACATTGGCGGTTGGATCACAATGGCCCGGAACCAGCTTCAGTTTCTCTCCGACTTTCAAGACGCCTTTCGGATCGGCAATGACGCCATGCTCGTCAGAACATTTGACGTATTCGACATCGTCCCGGCCGTAGATGAACGGCAGGCCGCTGTCTACCGACTGGGCCTTGAGGCCGGCATCGCAGATCGCCTTGTCGGTCTTGGCGTGGCTCATGACCTGGGTGAGAATGAAAAACGCATTTTCCCACTCGCCCTGGTCGATCCGATTGCCGTCCTTGTCGAGGATCCGGCCGTAGTCGGCATCCATGAAAGCGTAGGATCCGCATTGCAGCTCGTTGTAAACGCCGGAGTTGGATTCAAAATAATAGGAACCCGTGCCGCCACCGGAAACCAGTTCCGGATCAAGACCGGCTGCCTTCAGGCCTTCAACGGCGTCCTTCACCATGGCAATGGCGATATCGAGTTTTTCCTTGCGCGCCTCGTAGCTGTCGAGATGCTGCATGGCGCCCTGATAGGCCTGGATGCCGGTGAATTTCAGATTGTCTGCCGCGTCGACAGCCTTGGCGATTTCAACGACTGCTTCGGTTGAAGTCACGCCACAGCGTCCGGCGCCGCAATCGATCTCGATGAAGACCTCAAGGGTCGTGCCGTGTTTGACCGCTGCTGCCGAAAGATCAGCGACATTGGCAAGGTCGTCGACACACACGATGGTACGGGCACCGAGTATCGGCAATCGAGCCAGCCGGTCGATCTTGGCCGGGTCGCGCACCTGGTTGGACACCAGAATGTCCTTGATGCCGCCGCGGGCAAACACTTCGGCTTCGCTGACTTTCTGGCAGCAGACGCCAACAGCGCCGCCGAGACGTTCCTGCAGTTTTGCGACGTCAACGGACTTGTGCATCTTACCGTGAACCCGGTGGCGCATGCCGTGAGCCTTGGCGTAATCGCCCATCTTCTTGATGTTGCGCTCCAGCGCGTCCAGATCGAGCACCAGGCAAGGCGTCTGGATATCGGCTTCATTCATACCCGGCAGGGCAGGGATGTCGTATCCGACTTCGTAGTTTTCAAAACCGGTATTTGTTTTGGTGTGAGCGTTCATTGGGTCAGTCTCCCGAATTAGAGCGTCCAGGGCAGTTTGTTCAGATCGACATTGCCACCGGTGATAATGACACCGACACGCTTGCCGGCGAAGGCGTCTTTGTTTTTCAAGATAGTGGCCAGTGGCACGGCTGAAGACGGTTCCATCACGATCTTCATCCGCGCCCAGATCAGGCGCATGGCATCAACGATTTCCTGTTCCGAGGCAGTCAGCACGTCGGTGACGTGATTGGAAACGAAGTGCCAGGTCAGCTCCTTGAGCGGAACCTTCAGGCCGTCGGCCACGGTTTGCGGGGCATCGTCGGCAATGATGTGTCCGGCCCGGAAACTGCGTGCGGCATCGTCCGCCTGTTCCGGTTCCGCCGCATAGATCTTCACATCCGGCGCCAGGTTGGAAAGGGTCAGGCAGGTGCCAGAGACCATGCCACCACCGCCGATCGGTGCAATCACCGCATCCAGCCCATCGGTCTGTTCCAGCAATTCCTTGGAACAGGTTCCCTGCCCGGCGATAACGCGATGGTCGTTATAGGGGTGCACGAATTCCGCGCCGGTTTCAGCCTGAACTTCCGCAAATACGGCTTCCCGGCTCGTTGTCGAAGGTTCGCATTCGGTGATGATGCCACCATATCCGCGCACGGCATCCTTCTTTGCCTGCGGCGCCGTGCGAGGCATCACCACGTGACACGGAATACCACGGCGCCCGGCTGCATAGGACAGGCTGAGCGCATGATTGCCCGAACTATGCGTCGCCACGCCCGCTTTGGCGGTTTCCTCGTCAAGACCGAAGACGGCGTTGGATGCCCCCCGAACCTTGAAGGCGCCCGCCTTCTGGAAATTCTCGCACTTGAAGAACAGTTCGGCGCCGGTCAGGTCGTTCAGGAACGATGAGGTCAGGACCGGGGTGCGATGAATGTGCGGCTTGATGCGCTCATGCGCCACCAGCATGTCTTCAAGGGACGGAATATAGGTGTTCATGGCGTCGGTTTTCACGCTGCCTCCCTGGAAGCAATCGCTCCCTCGTTGCGGTAATAATCCTGAGCTGCGGCAACACCGGAGCCGAGTTTTATGTCGAGACCAAGGTCGACCATGACCATCTCGGCAGTCGCAAGACCCGACAGGGTCATGACGTCGGTCAGGCTGCCCAGGTGACCGATGCGGAAAACCTTGCCGGCAACTTCCCCGAGGCCAACGCCAAACGCGACACCGTATTTCCCGGCTGCATGGGTGACGATGTCGGTGGCGTTGAAGCCCTCGGGTGTCCGGATTGCACTGACAGTATCAGAGTAGACTTCCGGAGAATTCGCGCAGAGGTCCAGGCCCCAGGCCCGGATGGCGGCCCGGACACCTTCCGCGATGCGATGATGACGGGTGAAGACATTTTCCAGTCCCTCCGCCAGAAGCATGTCGCAGCTTTGTTTCAGGCCGTTCAGAAGGCCAACGGCCGGCGTGTAGGGATAGGCGTTTGATGCATAGGACTTCATCATGTCGCGAATGTCGAAGAATGTGCGCGGCAGTTTTGCGGTTTCGACAGCCGCTTGCGCCTTTGGCGAAAACGCAACGATTGCGAGGCCTGCCGGCAGCATGAAGCCCTTTTGTGACCCGGTAACGGCGGCATCTACGCCCCACTCGTCCATGCGGAAATCCATCGAGGCAATGGAGCTGACGCCATCGACATAAAGCAGCGCCGGATGGCCGGCTGCGTTCAGCGCGCGGCGAACAGCTGCAATGTTGGATTTGACGCCGGTCGCCGTCTCGTTATGGGTGGCAAGAACCGCCTTGATCTCATGGTTCTTGTCGGCTGAGAGAATTTCCTCATACCTGTCGGCCGGAAGCCCTGCTCCCCACGGCGTTTCGACAATCTCGACCTTGAGGCCGTGCCGTTGGCACATGTCGATCCAGCGATGGGAGAACATGCCGTTGCGTGCTGCCAGGATCTTGTCGCCCGGGCTCAGCGTGTTGGTGATGACCGTTTCCCAGCCGCCTGTTCCGGTGGACGGAAAAACAAAGACATCGGCTATGTCGGTCTTCAGGACCTTTTTGACACCGGCGAGGGCGGGCTGAAGGATTTCTCCGAACAAGGGAGAACGGTGATCCAGGGTCGGCATGTCGCAGGCCTTGCGAAGGGCCTCGGGCATATTGGTCGGACCTGGAATGAAAACAGGATTTTGAAAGCTCATGGCCGTTTCCTTTCGCGGTTTCCTGAAAGGTAAGGGAGACGGCCTGAAGCGCGCAATTTTTTTAAAATAATTTTTCAAAAACGAAAAAGAAGAAAAAACCTAATGTTGTCAAATAGATGAATTTTTCATATGATGAATTGATTTTTCGTTTTTTGGAGAGAATGTCTCATGGATGAGATGAAAATGGACCGCAATGCCAGCCGCCGTGCGCGCGGCCGGCCTCGGGCCTGGGACGACAAATCCAGCCAGAATACGATCAAGTCGCTGGACCGTGCCATGGCGGTTTTCGAGCATCTGAGCACCCAGTCAGGGGTGTCCCTGTCTGCCCTTTCCGAGCAGCTCGGCGAATCCACCGCAACGCTGTACCGGATCCTGTTCACGCTGGAAACGAGAGGGTTGGTGGAATTCGATCAGGCGCAACAGCTTTGGCATATCGGCCCCGGAGCCTTCATTATCGGGGCCCGCTTTCTTCGGCGGACCAGCCTGGTTGAAAGGGCCCGGCCCGTGTTGCGCCAACTGATGGAAGAGACCGGGGAAACGGCCAATCTGGGCGTTGAAAAGTCAAGCAATGTTCTTTTTGTCAGTCAGGTCGAGACTCATGCGAACATCCGGGCGTTCTTTCCACCTGGAACGTTGTCGCCGTTGCACGCCTCCGGGATCGGCAAGGCCCTGCTTGCCTTCATGGAAGAGGCCCAGTGTGACCGGATCCTGAAACGAAGCTCGTTGGAGAGATTTACCGAGCACACCTTATGTGATCCGGAGACATTGAAGGATGATCTGGGGAAGATCCGAGCGCGTGGATATTCGATTGACGGAGAGGAAAAGAACCTCGGCATGCGCTGTATCGCTGCTCCGGTCTTTGACAATTACGGCGAAGTCGTTGCCGGTCTGTCTGTTTCCGGTCCGACCAGCCGCGTCTCGGCTGACAAGATCGATGCCTTGGCAGCCTCGGTAAAAGAGGCTGCCAAAGCATTGACGATCGCGCTGGGTGGGGAGGTCACTCAGCCGCGGACCTGAACGCAGCCTTGGTGCCCGCCTCAAAGCGCGAAGCGGGTCTCAGCGGCATGTGCCGGTTGACGTCCTTGTAAAGCAGGTAGCGGAACGGCCCGGGGCCGCCGGCATAGCAGGCTTGCGGGCAGAAGGCGCGCAGCCACATGTAGTCGCCAGCCTCGACTTCGACCCAATCCTGGTTGAGGCGGTAAACCGCCTTGCCCTGCAGAACGTAAAGCCCGTGTTCCATCACATGGGTCTCCGCGAAGGGAATAACGGCACCGGGTGCGAAATTGACGATATTCACGTGCATGTCGTGGCGCAGGTCGGAAGGGTCGACAAAACGAGTGGTCGCCCATTTGCCATCGGTGCCGGGCATTTCAGACGGTGTGATTTCACTTTCATGAGTGACGAAAAGCTCGGGCCAATCCAGTCCGTCAACAGCCTCATAAGCCTTGCGCACCCAGTGAAAGCGGACCGGTTCGCTCCCCTTGTTCTTGAATGTCCAGTCCGTTTGCGGTGGCAGATAGGCGTAGCTTCCCGACCGCAAGTCATAGGTCCGACCATCAGCGGTCAGCTCCGCTCCGCCTTCGACAACGAACAGGACGCCCTGCGCATCAGGGTCGGTCTCGGGCCTGTCGGAGCCGCCTCCCGGAGCGACTTCCATGATGTACTGGGAAAAGGTCTCGGCAAATCCTGACAGGGGCCTGGAGAGCACCCAAAGCCGGGTGTCATTCCAGAAAGGAAGGTTGCTCGTCACGATGTCTCGCATTGTGCCGCGCGGGATCACGGCATAGGCGTCCGTGAACACGGCACGATCGGTCAAAAGCGTTTCCTGCCCTGGATGACCGCCTTTTGGAGCGTAGTACGAATGAGACACGGGCCACCTTTCTTGTATCTATTGGTTTTCCAAGACTATGGCGCTCAAAACCCGCGGGGACCATGGGGCATGTGGAATGAGAACCTTTCGGAAAAACAATAAAATAAATACGCATTTAGCCGTATGCGATTGAAAATGGGTAGCCCGTCCAGGCCTTTACAAACCATGTGATTTAAATCGGTTTTATGTATTGGTGAATGCATCAAAGAGTTAATGAAGTGAAAATTGATTTTAAGGTTTGATTTGAAAATCGTTCTTGCAAATACCTGAGGTGGATTACTGAAAAAATATGTTTGCCTATTCATGGTGATTCTCAAGATAGTTTGGGAGAGGGATATCTCATGAAGAAAATCGGCATAGCACTTGCATTTTTAGTTGGTTTTACATGGCCGTCTTTGGCATCGGAAAAGCTCACCTTGGGAACGGGTGACAGTCTGCCATTTGCAGGTGTCGGCGCAGAAGGAGATCCCGTTGGTATTCTGGGAGACACCAGCAACAGGATTTTGCAGGACATGGGATATGACGCCTCCGCGACTCGGCTGCCATTTGCCAGGCTCTATCAATCCATTCACCAAGGGGAAATTGATGTGGCCATCGGGGTCCTGCGCACCGACGAGCGGGCGTCGCAGGCCCACTACAGCGATCCCATCCTGACAGCTTATAATGTCCTCGTGGTCAAGAAGGGAGAAGCATTCGACTTCTCCTCGCTGTCGGATCTCAGGGGCAAGAAAATCGGCGGACGCCGGGGCTTTGCCTACCCGTCCCTGGAGGCTCAGGGTGTTTCCGTTGAACCGGCAAAGGACGATGAGACCAACTTGAAAAAAGTGCTCGGTGGCCGTCTTGAAGCAGCGGTGTTTTCTTCGATCGCGTCGCTTGCACAATTGGACAAGAGTGCGACCCGTTCGCAGGTTGAACTGCTGCCGCTGGCCGTCGGCAGTGTGCCGCTCGGCATAGCTTTCGCGGATGAGAAATTCTCCGCTGAGGACCTTGCACGGTTCAACGAATTGCTGGCCAGCTTCAAAGCTTCGGACGATTACGCCGCCACCCTCGCGAAATACGGCGTCACCGACTACGTCAAGGACTGGCCGCTCGCCCAGTAAACCACCGTGGCCCGGCATGCCGGGCCGCGAAGCATACCGGGTGATCGCTACTTCAAGGGCTTGAACTGGATCTTTTCGTGACGCCGAACCGCGTGTCGCAGCGGTTTTGTGTCGGTTTCTTTTCCCGCCTTCTTCACGATCACCCAGTTTATCCGGGGAAAATCATGAAATTCTGGCAATCGGTAAAGTTCACCACGACGGTACCCATCGTTCTGGTTGTCGCTCTGGCATTCGCTGTGTTTGCATATGTCTCGGCAATGCAACGGGTTTCTGCGGTTCAGCAGGCCTACGAACAGCAAATCAAAATGAGCGCCAACCTGACAAATCAGGCACTCGGAAACGCGATCTGGGATTTCGATCAGGACCTTGCGGACAGCCTGCTGGCGCCGCTTCTGACAAACAGAGATTTTTCTTGGGCAGTGGTCCAGGAGGAAAACGGCAGCATTTTCGCATCCTTGACCAGGCAGAATGAGGAAGCCGAGGCACTGGTTGCCAGGATACCTGCCGAAATTCGCGAACAGGACAGCGGCAGGCAGACGGCGTTTTTTGAAGATGCGGACTATGAGATCGGTATCAAGCCGGTGGTTCGCATGGACGGTGATGAGGTGCAAACGCTGGGCTATTATTACGTCGGGTTCGACAAGACGGCTATCCAAAGAGCGCGCGATGAGGCCTTGTGGACCGCGCTGGTCGTCACGTTGATTGCGATTGCCGTCGTCTCCGGAGTTCTGGTTGCTCTCATCCGCAGGATAACGGGTCAGATCGGCAATTTGTCGCGAACAATGACGGCTCTGTCTGAAGGCAGTTTTCGTATCGAAATACCTTACGTGAAACGCGCCGATGAGATGGGGCAGATGGCACGTACAGTCGAAGTTTTTCGCGACAACGGTTTGCGTCAGCGCGAGTTGGAGGAAGAGCAGCAGCAGACTGTCGAGAATGAGCGGCAAAGGCAGAATTGCCTCGAAGAGCTGATTGCCGAATTCCGTGACGACACCGGAGGGCTTCTGGAACCTGTCACCCGGTCTACCGAGAACATGGGCCGGATTTCAGGAACCTTGATGGAAATTTCAACCGTCAACGCGGAGCGGGCGGCAACGGTCGCGGCGGCGACCGAGCAGGCCTATGCAAGCGTTCAAACGGTGGCCTCTGCTTCTGAGGAGCTATCGTCTTCAATCGCGGAAATCTCACGCCAGATCGGCGAAACAAGCGAAGTGGTCTCAGCCGCGAATACCAAGGCGACATCTGCAAACGAGCAGGTTGCCAGCCTGGCGGCTTCGGCACAGAAGATCGGCGCGGTTCTGCAACTGATCCAGGACATTGCCGAGCAGACCGACCTGCTTGCGCTCAACGCGACAATCGAAGCGGCCCGGGCCGGTGAAGCGGGCAAGGGGTTTGCCGTCGTCGCGGCAGAAGTCAAGGAGCTCGCCAATCAGACCTCCAAGGCAACTGAGGAAATCTCCTCCCAGATCAATGCGATCCAGGGAGCTTCTGCCGACACGGTTGCCGCGATCGAGGAGATTGCCGAAGTGATGGTCCAGGTGAATGAATTTACCGGTTCCATCACCGACGCGCTTGAGCAACAGGGAAGCGCAACGGAGGAGATCAGCAGTTCCATCCAGGAAGTGGCCTCCGGTACGCGTGAAATCAGCGAAAACATGACTGGGGTAAAGTCCGCGGTCGACGAGACGTCGCAATCGGCAGGGGACGTGTCCAGGACGTCTTCCGAAGTTGCTGAAAACACCGGCAAGCTTGCTGAAAGGATTGATGGTTTCCTGACCAAGGTTGCTTCAGCTTGAGGGCAGTCCTGATGCCATGTCCCGGTCATGACGCATCCTGGTCGGGACGGCATCTTGCGCATTCCTGAATGCGTTGGAGGCAAAGGGGCGTCAGCCGCCTGTGTGTTTTATGGGAGCTGAGCTGACCCACAATTCGACCGACTCTTCGTCTCCCAGAACCTTGGAGAAGTGCGGCTTGCTGGTGTCATGATGGATGCAGTCACCCGGCGTCATAATGTGGACGTTGTCCCCGAGGTGATATTCCAGGCTTCCGGACAACAGATAGCAAAATACCTCACCTTCATGCTGCATGTGCTCGGAGACATGTCCGGGCGGGCGATGGATGATGCAGGGATAGGTCAGCGCTCCGGGAAATCCGGGGCCGAGTTTTTCGTAAAGACGTTTTGATTTTCCAAGCACATAGGACTGGCGAGCGTTTTTTGAAACGTATTCGGAGTAAGGTTCGGGAACCTTGATCAGTTGCTCGAGGCTGGTCTGCAATGCGCCGGCTATGCGCATGAAGGAAGAAAGAGACGGCGAGCTGATGCCGCGCTCAACCTGTGACAGAAATCCGATTGTCAGGTTGGTTGCCTTGGCGACATCCTCAAGCGTCATGCCGAGGGCCTTGCGTCGCTGCCGGATGACCGCGCCGTAATTTGGCGTGTCCTGTTCAGCTGCTGGTGTGGCTGCCTGCCCGCTTGTTGTCATCAAGGTCCTCCATTCCGGCGTTCCCTTATATCGCCTCGGATCGCTTATATCCAGCCTTCGTCAAATGACAAAATTTATCAATACTAAAATTTTTTTTAGTGGATTTTAAAATGAGAGATATCTCGAATAATTGTATTAAGTCAAAGACTTAAAGGAACTAAAAATCTTTAGTTAAATCTAAAAATGTCAAAATTTTAGCAGATATACTAAAAAAATATCTTGCGACGACATGCCGATTGGATAAGCTTCAACCCATCATGACATGTGCATCTGGGAGGACACACCATGAAGGCTGCAGCACTTGCCGTCGGGCTGGCAATGAGCACGGCTCTAGGCGCTTTTACGATTGGAACAGCCGACGCGGTCGAGCGCGGCGGTACTTTGAATTTTGCAAGATATGACGGGTCGAAGCTTGTTGACCCGATTTACGCGGACCGCAACCCTGACATCTGGATGGTCGGCAGTTTGTTCAGCACGCTTCTGGAGCCGACTGCAGACGGGACCGATCTGGTTGGCTCGCTGGCGGAAAGCTATGAAGTTTCCGCAGACGGCAAGACGGTTTCGCTCGTCCTGCGCGACGGTGTCAAATTCTCTGACGGCAGCCCGGTGACGGGCGAAGATGTGGTCTTCTCGCTGGACCGTGCCCGCAACCCGGATCTCGGACCCTGGGCGGGGCTTCTTTCTGCAATTTCCTCGGTAAGTGCAGACAGCGGCAACATCACCATCTCGCTGGAAAATCCGGATCCGGCGCTTTTGTCGATGCTGGCCACATTCAACACCGCGATCGTCTCCAAGAAGGCATTCGAGGCGGCTCCGGGTGCAACCGACCAGGAAAAATCGGCTGCTTTGTTCGCCAAGGGTGGACCGGGCCTGGGCTCAGGGCCGTTCTATCTGAGCGGTTTTGAGCAGGGTGCGTCCATGGCCTTTACCGCCAACCCGCACTATTGGAAGCAGGGCGAGGATGGAAAACCGTTGCCCTACATCGACGGTGTCAACTTCCAGATCATTCCGGATGATGCCACCCGCGTTCTGAAACTGACGGCCGGTGAAGTCGATATCGCGGAATTCATCCCGTTCTCACGTGTTGCCGAACTGGATGCGGACCCGTCGATCAACATGAACCTCTTCCCCTCCACGAGGATCATTTATTCCCCGATCAACACGCGGGAAAAACGGGCTGACGGGTCCCCGAATCCTCTGGCTGACAAGCGCGTACGCCAGGCCATCAACTACGCGACGAACAAGGAAGCCTTGATCGGTCTGGTCCTGCAAGGTGCCGGCAAGCCGATGTCTTCACCGGTAATGTCGTCCGCAACGCGTCTGGCCGTCGATATGAGCCCGCTTTATGGCTACGACCTGGAAAAGGCCAAGGCCCTCGTGGCGGAAGCCGGACTTGAGCCGGGTACAGAAGTGACGCTGACGACACTGGCAGGTTCTGCAGACGATGCCACCATCTTTGCCGCGCTACAGCAGATGTGGCAGCCGATCGGCATCAATCTCGTCGCCGAGCAGGTCGACGGTGCGACACGTGGTGCGAAGAACCGCTCGGGCGAGTTCGACATTCACACCTATGGCTGGGTGGACGATGTGAACGATCCGAGCCAGGTTACCGGCTGGCTGGGATATTACCCGACCCGCAAGGCAGTTGGCACCGGCTGGAACAATGCCGATTTCAACACCCTGTATGAAGCCTCGTCTACTGAGATGGATTCAGAAAAACGCGCGGATCAGTACAAGCAGATGCAGGAAATCTATGCCGAAGCGGCACCGCTCCTGTTCATGTACGAAACGCCGTTTGCCGTCGCTGTTTCAGGAAAGGTGGATGGATACCTGCAAACGCCTCTCGGCAACAACGTATTCGAAAACGTTTCGCTGGATCGCTGATCAGCAAGTATCCTTTCAGGATGGGAGGTGAGGTCCGCTCGGGCATCTGGATCTCACCTCCCGGCATTCACAAATATCAACGGCAAGAGAAATGGCCGGAATTCAATACACCCTGAACCGTCTGGTTCTGATGATCCCGACATTTCTGCTTGTCATGATCATCATTTTTCTTCTGGTCCGGCTGCTGCCGGGCGACCCGGCAATCGCGATCGCGGGCGACAAGGCCTCCGACGCGGACATCGCCGCAATCCGCGAAAAACTTGGACTGAACGCGCCGCTCTTGGCCCAGTTCTGGTATTTCCTGACCAACACGCTTCAAGGTGACCTCGGAAGGTCGATCCTGCTGCGGGCACCTGTCCTCGACGTTATTCTGGCACGGCTGCCGACAACCATTTTCCTGGCCGTTTACGCGATCTCCCTGTCGATCCTGATCGCCGGGCCGCTCGCCTTCCTGGCGGCGGTCAATCGCGGCAGGTGGCAGGACAATCTGATCAGGGCCGTGTTTCAGGTCGGGTTGTCCATGCCGGTGTTCTATATCGGCTTGATCCTGCTGACATTCCTAGCAGCTCAGTTGCGATTGTTCCCGGTTGGGGGCTACGGCGAGACCTTCTGGGACCGGATGTATCATCTCTTTCTGCCCGCCGTGACGGTCGCGCTTTACACTTCCGCAATCCTGATGAGGAACCTCAGGGCTGCAATTATCGAAGTCCTGGACGCGGAGTATGTTCAGTTTGCACGCGCCAAGGGGCTACCGTCCCGGCTCATCCTTGGCCGGCACGTTCTGAAGAACGCCCTGATTTCAACTGTCACCCTGCTGGGTCTGTCGATCGGACAGCTGATGAGTGGAACGTTGGTGACCGAGACTGTTTTTGCGGTGCCAGGTGTCGGGCGGCTCATGCTGGAGGCGATCTTCGCCCGTGACTACCCCCTGATACAGGGGCTCACCCTGACTTTTGCCGTTCTGGTGTCGCTGGTCTTCCTGATGACGGATCTGTTCCAGAGCTGGCTTGACCCGAGGATGCGTCTGTCATGAGCGAGTTGTCCCTTTCTCAAGACGCCGCACCGGCTCAAAAACCGAGCCGGATAAGGATGGCGCTCCGCAAGCCGGGCTTCATGGTTGGCGCGACGATCATCGGTATTTCGACCATTCTGGCGTTGTTTCCAGGTGTGTTCGCTCCTTACGATCCGAATTTCATCGACTATACCGCTGTGCGCCAACCACCGAGCTGGCTGCACCCCTTCGGCACGGATCTGCTGGGGCGGGATTCGTTTTCGCGCGTGATCTGGGCCTATTCGGTCAATATGCAGATGGCGGTTCTGGCCACAATATTTGCGTTGATCATCGGTGTCGTGATCGGCGCCCTGGTTGGTTATTATCGTGGCATTGCCGACATGATTTTCGGCCGGGTGGTCGATGCCATCATCACCTTTCCGTTTCTGGTGCTGGTCATCGCGGTGGTCGCGGTTCTCGGGCCTGGACTGGTCAACATGTATATCGCGATCACCCTTGTCGGCTGGGTGTACTATGCACGGCTCATGCGGGCTGAAGTCATTTCCCAGATGGGCAACGACTATGCGTCGGCCGGCATCGTGATGGGCTATTCCGACTTGCGCATCATTTTCCGGCACTTGTTGCCCAACGCGATTACTCCGATTGTCGTCTACTGGATGACCGACATGGCGCTGGCCATCCTGCTCGGCTCTTCGCTCGGGTATCTCGGGCTTGGCGCGCAGCCACCGCAGGCGGAGTGGGGCGTGCTGATCGCCGAAGGGCGCAACTTCATTACCACTGCCTGGTGGCTCAGCCTCATGCCTGGCATCGCCATCGTGCTGACCGGGCTTGGATTTTCGCTGATTGGCGACGGAATTGCAGATTTGTTGAGGCCGCGCGGATGACCTTGAAAAGCGTTCAAACACCTCTTCTGGAGGTATCCGGCCTGTGCACCACCTTCGGGGCCGGCCAGGCATCCATCCCGGCGGTTCGTGACGTCAGCTTCTGCGTCAACAAGGGCGAAGTTCTCGGACTTGTCGGAGAAAGCGGATCGGGAAAAAGTGTAACCCTGCGCTCGATCCTCGGCTTGTCGCGCCGCTACGGCACTACGACGGGTTCTGTCCAGTGGTGCGGGCAGAACATCGTCGAAACGCCCGAAGCGCAAATGCGAAAAATCCGTGGCGGTGAAATCGCCATGATCTTCCAGGAGCCGATGACATCTCTCAATCCGCTTCTGACCGTGGGGCTGCAGATCGACGAGACGCTGAAAGCGCACACGGACATGAGTTCATCGGAGCGAAAGAAGCGGGCAATCGAAATGCTTGACGTTGTCGGCATTCCGGCCGCTGCGTCCCGGTTGGGGGAGTACCCGCATCAGTTCTCGGGCGGCATGCGCCAGCGGGTGATGATTGCGATTGCCCTTGCCGCAAGACCCAGGATGCTTCTGGCGGATGAACCGACAACCGCGCTTGATGTCACCATTCAGGCGCAGATCCTCGATCTGATCCTGTCGCTTGCGCAGGATTTCGACATGGGCGTCATTCTGGTGACGCACGACCTCGGGGTCGTTGCGCAAACCTGCGACCAGGTTGCGGTGATGTATGCAGGCCGGATTGTGGAACAGGGGGCGGTTCGCTCCGTTCTTCGCGCTCCCCAGCATCCCTATACGGTTGGGCTGATGCGCTCGGTGCCGGAAAACGTACCACCGCGAACGCCGCTCTATTCCATCCCGGGAACGCCGCCTTCTCTTCTATCCCTTCCGGCCGGATGCGCATTCGCGGCGCGTTGTACTCATAAGTCAGAGATCTGTGAAACGTCGAGGCCGGATCTTGTCGGGGCCGGTACCGGGCGGTCTGTCGCCTGTTTCAATCAGGTGAAAAGTGAGGGAGGGGCGGCCGCATGAGTGATCCCGTTCTCGAAATTCGCGACATCAGTCTCAGTTTCAGGGGCAAGCGTACAGTTCTTGACGTCATCGGCAATCGGCCGGCCCGGAACGTCAACGCTCTCAATGGCGTCAGCCTTGATCTGAAACGGGGTGAAACGCTCGGTGTTGTTGGAGAGTCCGGTTGCGGCAAGTCGACCCTTGCCCGCTGCATTGTCAGATTGCACGAACCGGGCGGCGGGCAGGTTCTGTTTCACGGCAAGGATGTCTTTTCCGCTGATGAGCGCAAGGACCGGACCTATAACCGCCGTGTCCAGATGATGTTTCAGGACCCCTATTCCTCGCTCAATCCGCGCATGACGACGGGGCAGATACTGAGCGAAGCCTTGCGCGTTCATGAAATGTGCGGCGAGGAAGAGCTGCCTGGGCGCCTTTCGGCCTTGATGGAGCTTGTGCAGCTGCCCAAGGATGCGCTTGAAAAGTATCCGCACCAGTTTTCAGGTGGTCAGCGCCAACGGATTGCGATTGCAAGGGCATTGGCGGTGGAGCCGGAAGTGCTGATTGCCGATGAGCTCGTTTCTGCACTTGATGTGTCGGTCCAGGCGCAGATCGTCAACCTGCTTCTTGATCTTCAGGAACGGCTTGGCCTGACCATCCTGTTTGTTGCGCATGACCTGCGTCTCGTGCGCCACGTTTCCAATCGGGTCGCGGTCATTTATCTCGGCCGGATCGTGGAGCTGGGCGACAGCGAAACGCTTTTTGCAAATCCCTCTCATCCGTATTCGCAGGCGTTGCTCAGCGCAGCACCCTCGCTCGATCCGGACGACAAGGGCAAGAAAATTCATCTGGAAGGCGAACTGCCGTCTCCTCTGGATATTCCCCCCGGCTGCCCCTTCCATGTGAGATGCCGGCACAAGACCCCGAAATGTACGACTGAGTTGCCGCGGCTGCGCCCGATCCCGGGACGTGGGGCAGTTGCCTGTCATCATGCTGAAGAGATCGAGAATGCCTGAAAACCGCTCCGCCGTTCTGGCTGAACGCCTAACCGCACTGCGCGAGGAAATGAAAACACGCGGGCTGGATGCTCTCGTCGTGCCGCGCTTCGACGCGCACCAGGGCGAGTACGTCGCGCCTCACGACGAGCGACTTGGTTTTGTAACCGGTTTTACCGGGTCGGCCGGGGTCGCGATCGTCATGCTTGACCGGGTGCGCCTGTTCGTCGATGGCCGCTATACGGTTCAGGCGCAGAACCAGTGTCCCGCCCATCTGATCGAGCGTGATCACCTCTTTGAAAATCCACCGGAAGCCTGGCTTGCCGAGACGGCGCAACCTGAATGGGTGATCGGCTATGACGCCATGCTGCTGCCGCCGAATTGGGTCAAGCGCTTCGAAGGTGCGGCCGCCACATCGGGGGCAGTGATGACGCCGCTGACCGGCAATCCGGTCGACGCGGTCTGGGCCGACCAGCCGGCGGAACCCTTTGGCACCATCAGCGCATTTCCGCTCCAGTTCGCGGGAGTGTCAGCGAGCCAGAAGCGCGGCAATCTGCTGGAACTGATGATGGCGGAAGAGGCGGATTTCCTGGTGGAAACCCAACCGGACAACATCGCCTGGTTCCTGAATGTCCGTGGCGATGACGTTGCCTACAATCCGATGCCACAGTCCTTCCTGCTTCTGGACAAGACGGGAGTTGGGCATTGGTTCGTTAACCGGGACAAGTTTGAAGACGGATTGGATGACACGTTGCCGGAATGGCTGAAGCTTCATCCCAAGGATGCATTTCTTGACGTTCTTTGCGCCGAGGTGAAGCCGGGCAACAAGGTTATGCTTGATCCGGATTTCTCACCGGCCGCGGTGACACATCTGGTACGGGCAGCCAAGGCGGAAGCCGTCCATGGTCTGAGCCCGGTCACTTCGGCCAAGGCCTGCAAGAACGACACGGAGCTGGAAGGGCTGAGGGCCTGTCATGTTGAAGATGCTGTCGCCTGGGTCGAGTTCGGTTTCTGGCTGCAGAGTACCGTTCCCTCCCGCGCGGCGGCTGGCAATCCGGTGAGTGAGTATGAAGCGGAAGCAAAAATTCTCGAATTTCGTCAGGCACGACCGGGATTCCTGAGCGAGAGCTTCCACACCATCTCCTGCGCCGGTGCCAACGCCGCAATGTGCCACTACGCAGCGGATCCGGACGTTTCCGCGCCCGTTCTGCCGTCCGCACCATATCTTCTGGACAGTGGCGGTCAGTATGAAACGGGCACGACCGACGCGACCCGGTCCTACAGTTTCGACACGTTGCCGGAGGGCTATGCTGAAGCCTACACCGCAGTCTACAAAGCGCTGTTCGCACTCGCGACACTGCGGTTCCCAAAAGGTACGCAAGGCCATCATATCGATGCGATTTGCCGCCGTCCGCTGTGGGACCTTGGTCTTGATTATGACCACGGCACCGGACACGGCATCGGCCACCGGCTATCCGTGCATGAGCAGCCGCAGAGGATCGGCAAGCCTTTCAATCCGATCGATCTGGCTACAGGTATGGTTCTGTCGATCGAGCCCGGTTACTACAAGGCCGGGAGCTATGGCATCCGCATTGAAAATCTCTTCGAGATTCGCGAGGCTGATGACGGTTTCCTCTATTTCGAGAACCTCACATGGATCCCGATCCAGACGGATGCACTGATCCTTGACCGTTTGTCGGAAGCCGAAACCGATTGGCTCAACACCTATCACGCCAAGGTGGAAGAGCTGGTTGCTGCCAGGTGTTCAGTAGACGCCAAACGCTGGTTAACGGCAGCATGCCGTCCGGTTGCACGGCGCTCATCCGGCTGGCAGCAGGCCGTCTGAGATATCTTGGGCACGGCAATTGGTGAGTGAGACCCGGTGCCGTGCCGGCCACTGCGTTGGCAGAAATGGCCAATCAGCGTGCGTATGTGCAATTGAGTCAACGATGTGGTTGAGCTCAAGCTTGTTGAATTCCTTCAGTTGTGCAGGCGATACTGGCGCCGGATCTTTCGGCGGATCGGGAGCGTGCAGCTCAATCCGCCAATCAAGGTGGGACAACAGAAGGATCGCCGCGAATGCATGTACTCGTGACCGGTGCCGCCGGCATGCTTGGGCGCAAGCTGGTGGAAACACTGTCGGCGGACCTGGAATTGTTCGGGTTCGAGATCAGCAAGCTGACCCTGGCTGATGTTGTGGCACCACCCATACCTTCGGCCTTGAAGAACATTGCCTCCGCACAAACAGTCGATCTGGCAGCATCCGGGGAACCCGAGAAGCTGATTTCCGGCCGGCCGGATCTGATCTTTCACCTGGCCGCCATCGTTTCGGGAGAGGCGGAAGTTGAATTTGACAAGGGTTATGCCATCAACCTGGATGGCACCCGGATGATCTTCGAGGCCATTCGCCACGAAAGTATGCGGGAGGCCTATCGTCCGCGTATCATCTTCGCGTCTTCCATTGCTGTTTTCGGTCAGCCGTTCCCACCCAGGATCGCGGATGACTTCTTCACCACGCCACTCACCAGCTACGGCACTCAAAAGGCTATCTGTGAACTTCTGCTCGCAGATTACAGCCGTAAGGGCATCTTCGACGGCATAGGACTGCGCCTTCCGACGGTCTGCATCCGCCCGGGCAAGCCGAACAAGGCAGCGTCCGGATTTTTCTCAAACATCCTGCGTGAACCTCTGGTTGGACAGGAGGCGGTCCTGCCGGTGGAGGACACCGTTCGTCACTGGTTTGCAAGCCCGCGTGCAGCCGTTGGTTTCTTTGTGCACGCGGCCAGAATGGATACTGCGGTGTTGGGTTCACGCCGAAATCTCACTCTGCCGGGACTTTCTGCCCAGGTCAGCGAGCAGATCGATGCGTTGCGGCGTGTCGCTGGTGAAAGGGCCGTTCGATTGATCCGCAGAGAGCCGGATCCGGACATTCAGAAAATCGTTGCCGGTTGGCCGGAAGATTTTGAAGCACAGCGGGCGAAAGAGCTCGGCTTCGTGGCGGAAACGCGTTTTGACGATATCATCCGCATCCATATTGAAGACGAACTGGGAGGTGCAGGCGCATGACGAAAAGTGGTGTCGATGTGAGAGGCAAGATCGCGCTTGTGACCGGAGGCGGTACGGGCGTCGGCAGAGCGGTCTCGAAGGCATTGAGCGCCGAGGGATGGCGGGTCGTGCTTTCAGGCAGGCGCGCGGATGTACTCGGCAAGGCAGCTGCCGAAATATCCGGTGAAACGGGTCACGACGTGAGCTGGATTGCAGCCGATGTCGGAGATCCTCAGTCGGTGAGCGCGCTATTCGACCAGATCCGCGAAGAGTTCGGCCGTCTGGACCTTCTCGTCAACAATGCAGGCATCGGTAACTCCCCGGTTCCACTTGAAGAAATCAGTTATGAGGAGTGGAGCAACGTGGTTGCTGCGAACCTCACCGGGGCATTTCTTTGCACGCAGCACGCATTCCGCCTGATGAAGGAGCAGTCGCCGCGCGGTGGCCGGATCGTCAACAACGGTTCGATTTCAGCAACGACGCCCCGGCCGAATTCCGCTCCTTATACGGCGACCAAACACGCCATAACCGGACTGACCAAATCCTCTTCGCTTGACGGTCGCCCTTTCGATATTGCCTGCGGCCAGATCGATATAGGCAATGCGGCAAGCGAGATGACGGCGAAGATGAGCGCGGGGGTTCTACAGGCGAATGGAGACGTCGCGAGCGAACCGACCATTGATCCGGCTCATGTCGGGCAGGCTGTTGTTTATATGGCCGGACTGCCGCTTGACGCCAATGTACTGACATTGACCGTTATGGCAACGACGATGCCTTTTGTCGGTCGAGGCTAGTCTAGGCAAGGGCGATGATTGGTGAACGCAGACAATGGATGCGCAACGGTTTGATTTCACCAGCTCGCAGTCCGGCATCACTCATCTGCTGTCCGGTGGAGCGAGAGGCTCTTCGGATTTTTGGAAAATATAGACGCCTGCCAAGAGCATCGTCGCGTAAAACATGAAAGCGGATTGCTGAGCGTTGTAGGTTGGTGACCGCCACATCTGAAACCACTCGCCCGCAACCACCATGAAGCCGAACAACCACACGAGGAGCGCGGCAATGAGGCCAATGGCGTAAGGTGCCTTGGCCGCCTGGAAACTACGGGAAGGTTTCCCTATGCGCAGTCCCATCAGGATGCCCGCAAGGATGAAAAACGCTCCTGCCACGGCTTCCCCGACAATGATGGCAGCGTAAGCAACACGCTGCACTGCAGGGTCATCGATGGCCCGCCACGCAACGATCGGGTCATCCTGTGTGGCGCTCATCGACATGATGTTCTGCACATAGATCCAGTTGGTGCCGTAGTCGGCAACATTGCCATATGCGGCAGCAAGCGCCCACATGCCAACAATCAAGGCGAGCAGGGCCTTGGAACTCCGAATCCAAAAATCTCCGTCAGCATACCTGAGCATGTCTCTCTCGCCGGCACTCCGCGCTATTGTTCAAGGCATGTCGAAGAGTGCCAAGCCAAGCAGAAGATTGCAATCTTGCCAAAGGTCTTCAATCACGTGTGGGGAACAGGCCGCGGATGATTGAAATTGGCACGCCCGCAACGCCGACCAGCGTCTGGGACATATCGGTATCAGGCAAGCTCACGAGGCACCTACGCAGCAATTCCCATCTTCTCGGGTGGAAAGGGGCAAAACAGGTCATCAACTTACCTTCCCGTCGACAACTCCAATCGCAGTCAATCCTTCCCAGATGCTCTCTACGCGGAAATGCGCGCGCCGTTCCAGTGCCGGAGCGACGTCCGGCACCTGTACGACGGTCATCTTTGCGGCCAGGGCCGCACGAACTCCCGTGTCACTGTCCTCGAATGCCACGCATCTGGATGGGTCGAGCGAGAGCGCTGCGGCAGCGGCAAGATACGGATCCGGCGCGGGTTTTCTCTTCTGGACACAGTGAAAGCCAATGATGGTTTGAAACCGGCCGTCCAGTCCCGCCACTGCCAGTTTCCTAACTGCGTGTTCCTTCTCCGTCGTCGTGGCGATCGCCTTTGGAAGTCCAATCCTGTCAATGAGATCGACGGATTTGAGAACAGTTGGCCGGAGGTCAATCGCGTCCTGGGTCAGCGCGTTGTAGGCTGATTTCCAACGCTGATGGTATGCATCACACTCGACCTTGCGCCCTGTCCACTCGCTCAGTATTTCCGCAACCGTTTCACGATTTTTGCCTGCCAGGGCAGTAAAATGATCGATGTCCCGGCTGAACCCCATTTTCCGGCAGGCCATTTGGTTGGCCTTTATCGACAGGCGCTCTGTGTCCAGAAGAAGTCCGTCCATATCGAAGATAACGGCGGCAACATCCATTTGAGTCTTCACTCTGTCAGCGTGGAAAGTCCTGTGGTCGTCATACGCGATTTGAAGCGACGTCGTCCATGTTTCAAGGTTTCCAGGGGGCTCCACGAGCAATAGACAAAATGGCGGCGTTTCAATATAGTCAAGTCATCTGATGATTAGGTGATCTAGTTATGCATGCACTTGCGAAGACCAGTCTGGTCGATAGCGCCGTCGAGGCGATCCGTGCTGAGATCGTGGGGAACCGCTGGCCGGTTGGTGAAAAGCTGCCGAACGAAGCAAAACTCTCGCAGTTTCTTTCAATTAGCAGGGGGACTGTCCGTGAGGCGGTGCGTGTCTTGGTCTCGCAAGGTTATCTGGAGACGCGTCAGGGCTCTGGCACCTACGTTCTTTCGACAGCGGATGCGAGCCGTCCTCTGACAATGGCACGACGGGCGAACCTGCGCGATCAATTCGAAGCAAGACTCGCACTTGATGCGGAAGCAGCACGGCTGGCCGCCATTCGCCAGTCACCGGCCGCGATTGCAGAGCTGCGGACCCTGCTTGAAAAGCGTGGAAACTTTAACGGTAGCGACAAGGCCGGGTTTGTTGCGCGCGATCTTGCGTTTCACAAGGCTGTCGTGGCTGCGTCCTGCAACAGTGTGCTCGTGCACATGTATGATTTCTTTTCCACGCTCATCAGCGAAACCATCGAGGCAACGTTGGGGGAAGAGCTGCAAGAGCCCGACATGGCATCTCATGCAGCCATAATCGATGCAATCGAGACGGGCGATCCGGAACAGGCGGATGCTGCCGTACGCCGGTTCATGGCACCGGTCCTCAGGGACCTTGAACGATTGCTTGCGTCGTGACCCGGGTGACCGCTGTAAGTCCTGAAGAGGCTGGCCTGATCGACACCGGAGAACCTCGTGTCGATCCAGCTGTCGAGACAAGCATCAAGCCGAATGTCCTGGCAAGATTTCTGCTGGGAGCCAGTCTCGTACTCATTGCGTTCAATCTGCGTCCGGTCTTTTCCAGCGCATCGGCCCTGCTTTTGGAGATCCGCGAAGGTTTTGGTCTTTCCACGACCGGGGCAAGTCTGCTGACTACGCTTCCCGTGCTTTGCCTTGGCCTGTTCTCGCCCTTGGCGCCGCGCCTTGCAGCTAGAATCGGTACGGAGCGAACATTGCTTGCCGTTGTTCTCCTGTTGGCTGTTGGGACGGCGGCGCGAGGCCTGTCTTCCGTTCCTCTGCTCTTTCTCGGGACCGCGCTTGCCGGGGCGTGTATCGCCGTCGGCAATGTGCTCCTGCCCGGTCTTGTCAAACGAGACTTTCCGGACAAGGCAGCGCTCGTGACCGGATGGTACACAATGGCTCTATGCGCGGGCGCTGCGGGCGGTGCAGGTCTTACGATCCCCTTTAAGGATGCCTTTGGTGGCTCACTGGATGCCGCTCTGGCAATATGGGCACTACCGGCCTTTCTGGTTGGTCTTCTTTGGTTTCCCCAGGTTGTTTTTGCGAAGCGTTCGGCAAGAAGAGAGAAATTCGTCGTCAAGGGTCTGTGGAACGACAGACTTGCGTGGCACGTTACCTTGTTCATGGGGCTCCAGTCCGCACTCGCTTATTGCGTATTCGGATGGCTTGTGCCGATCCTCAGGGCACGGGGACTGGACGGTGTCACAGCAGGTGCGATCGTGTCCATCTCGGTCATGGTCCAGGCCGCATCCTGCCTGATCATTCCACATCTTGCCGTGCGCGGTAAGGATCAGCGCCTTATCAATCTGGCTCTTTGCGCGCTCGCAGTGGTAGCGCTGCTGGGTCTTCAGTTTGCGCCGCTTTCAACCGTCTGGTTCTGGGCAATCCTGCAGGGCATCGGTCAGGGGGGGCTGATCGCAGTTGCTCTCACCCTGATCGTTCTGAGGACGCGGGATTCGCACAGCGCATCACATCTTTCCGGAATGGCCCAATGCGTCGGGTATATTCTCGCGGCAATCGGTCCGTTGATTGTCGGCCTCATTCGAAGCTGGACCGGCAGCTTCGCCTGGACGGCGGTTCTGTTTGTGGCACTTGGCCTCGGGGCTGCAGTAAATGGCTGGTTTGCCGGCCGGGCAGAGGTCGTGAACACACATGTCGAAAAAAAGGAAGGCAGGTGAATCGGTTTATCGGGCTGTAGGACCCGCAACAAGACCAGGTTGTGTTTCCAGATTGCTCTTTTCAAAACGGCATTCTGAAGTCATGGTGCCGCCATGAGCGCTATGTTTGAAGAACTGGATTATGCACCGACGCCGATTGGCGCAGTCTCTCTGCGTCGACGGCACATATTGGCACTCAAAACCGATGTTTTTGAAATTCTTCTCGGCGAAGAACATCTGATGTCGAGCCTCTTCACGGCGTCCGAAGTGGCGCTTGCTGAATTGGGGCTCGCAGCTTTGTCCGGAGAAGGTCTGGATGTGCTGGTGGGGGGGCTTGGCCTGGGTTACACCGCACAGGCTGCTCTGGCGCATGATGCGGTCACGCGGCTGACGGTTGTCGATCTTTTGGAGCCGGTGATCCGCTGGCACAAGGAAGGCCTTGTGCCGATGAAGACCGAGTTGGCCGATGATCCCCGTTGCCGGTTGTTGCAGGGAGATTTCTTCGCACTCGCAACGTCGAATGATGGCTTTGAAGCGAACAGGCCGGGCCATCAGTATGATGCCATTCTCATCGACATTGACCACACACCCGAGCGGCTGTTGCATGGTCAGTCCGAAGGGTTCTACACATCCGATGGTTTGAGCGATTTGAAACGTTTTGTGAAACCGGGCGGAATCGTGGGGCTTTGGTCCGATGAAGCGCCGGAAGAGGCAATAACCGCGTTGCTTGGAGAGGCATTTGAAGAGGCTTGGGCCGAGCCGGTTGTTTTTGCCAATCCTTTGCAAGATGGACGGGAGATGACCCAGGCCGTGTACCTTGGACGCAAAGCCTGATCGGGTGTCTGTTCCAGCGGCTCAAAACTTGACAAACACACATTCAATGACCCGAGCGGGACCCTTGTGACGTCGGTCATGTGAATTGTGCGCAGCTGGTAAACTTGGTGCAAAACAGGGACATTCCATATGTCGCGAATGACAGTGAACCTCATCGGGGCCGGGCGGGTCGGTCAAACGCTTCTTGGCCTGCTGGGCGATCAGTCAGATTGCACGGTTCAGGATGTTTTGAGCAACAGCCATTCATCGGCTGAAAAGGCGGTCGGCTTCGCCGGCGCCGGCCGTGCCGTGCGGGACTGGGCCGATCTCCGCCCTGCGGATCTCTGGATACTGGCCGTTCCCGATACGCAGATTGCCGCCGTGGCGGAGCGTTTGGCAAACGTGCTTTCAATACGCGAAAACAGAGGAGCGGTTGCCTTTCATTGCAGCGGTTTTTGCGCTGCCGAGCAACTGGAAGCTCTTCGAGAACTGAATTGGCATCTGGCAAGTGTACACCTGGTTCTGACCTTTGCGACGCCCAAGCTTGCCAAAGAGCAATTCAATGGCGTGCATTGCGGAGTTGAAGGCGACGCGACGGCTCTGGAAGTCATCACTCCGCTGCTGGAGAAGCTTGGCGCAGCAACTTTCCCGATCAGTTCTGAAAGCAAAAGTCTCTATCACGCCGCAGCCGTGTTCTCGAACAACTTCACGGTCGTTCTGCAGGCCATTGCCAGGGAGGCCTGGGCAGAGGCGGGCGTACCGGACGACATTGCCGTGAAACTGAACAATTCCATGTTGCAGGCGACTTTTGAAAACGTCTCGGCGGAGAGGCCGCAAAAGGCTTTGACGGGTCCTGCGGCGCGGGGTGACGACCTTGTTGTCACAAGGCAAGGAGAAGATGTTGCCAGGTGGCATCCTGCGGCCGGCAGGATCTACCAGGAGATGAGCGCGCTTGCCCGCATGCTCAAGTCCGAAGGTGCGACGCAGGGTTACGAAACCTCCGAAAAATGAAGACCTGTCCGCAACCGCGCATGTGAGCTGCGCGGTTGCTGCTGCAGGCTTTTGTGTTCAGGCAGCCAGATAGGCGTCTGTGGTCAGGACCGTGGCATAGGCAAATCCGAGTGCCGACATATAGGCCTTGTGAATGCTCTCGGCCGGGATTGTTTCACCGTTGAATTCAAGATCACGGGAAGAGCAGGCATCTTCCACCACGGTGACCGCATAGCCGAAATCGGCGGCAGCCCGGGCTGCGGCGTCGATGCACATATGGCTCATGTCACCGGCAATGGTGACATCGGTGACACCGTGCTCATCGAGAATCTGCTTCAGGTTTGTTTCCCGGAATGAATTGACATGGTGCTTGAGCACAGTCGGCTCTCCCTCGGCAGGTTGCATGGAGGGGTGAATGTCCGCACCAGGTGAGCCAGCTTCGAAGAACGGTGCGTCTTCGCCCTGAAACTCATGACGGACATGGACGATCAGCTCGCCCTTGTTTCTGGCCTGATCCAGCAAACGGCGGGCATTTGCAGAAGATTCTTCGATCTTGTGCAGCTCCCATTTGCCGCCGGGAAAGTAATCGTTCTGGATGTCGATCAGGACGAGCGCGGAACTAGACATGTGTGTCTCCTCGTTTGTGGTGAGTTTTGATATACGCTGCGCCGTCCCGAAAGCGTGATTGGCGGAATTGACATAATTCAGGTTAGATCTGACAAATGACGTTCAGCAATCAGATCATACGGACCGGCATCGCGGCATATTCCTGCGCTCAGCAGGCCGCTGTCCTTGGTCTGAAAGACCTGCTTGAAGCCGCAAGCAGGTTTCAGCAGGCAGAGGCGGCAAACAAGCGCTCGTTTCAGGTTGAGCTGCTTGATGGTTTTTCACCCGGCAGCTCCGGCAACTTCGACATCGTCATACTGCCTCCCTGTTTGGGCGCACGCCCCGAAGGTGAGGATCTTGAAGAAATTGCCCGTTGGGTCGCGCTGCAACACGCTCACGGCGCACTGATATGCTCGATTTGCGCCGGGGCCTTTCCGCTCGCCGCTTCCGGCCTGCTGAGCGGCCGCCAGGCAACGACGCACTGGGCGCTGGCAAAGGAATTCGCACGCTCATATCCCGAAGTGCAGCTGGATGCCGGCAGGCTGATAATCGATGATGGTGACGTCATCACCGCAGGTGGTTTGATGGCCTGGACGGATCTTGGACTGAGGCTGGTCGTTCGTTTCATGGGACCGGCGGTTATGCTGGAAACCGCAAGGTTTTTCCTGATTGACCCGGGCGAACGTGAGCAGAGCTACTACAACCTCTTTTCGCCGAACCTGACCCATGGCGATGCCGGGGTTCTTAAGGCGCAGCACTGGCTGCAGGCCAATTACCAATCGGCGGTGACGGTTCCGCAAATGGCTGCCGCCGCCGGACAGGAAGAACGCACTTTCCTGCGTCGTTTTCATGCGGCGACCGGGTTCAATCCGTCCGAGTATCTGCAACGTCTGCGCATTGCAAAGGCGAGAGAGCAGCTGGAGCTGACGAATACGAATATCGAAACCATTGCCCTGAACGTCGGGTATCTGGATGTTTCGGCGTTTCGCAAGCTGTTTCAGAAAATCGTCGGTCTGTCGCCCCGCGAATACCGAAGACGCTTTGCACCCGCCGGCAGTTGAGCAACCAAGGCGGTTATCGGCTCAATCGCAGGGGCCTGATAGGTTGCTTCAGCTGAGTGGCAGATGTGCCAGAAGGGATTTCTTTGCACCCTGAATATGGTCTCTGGTCAGCTTGGCGGCCTGCTCGGCGTCCCCCTCTTCGCAGGCTTCCAGAATGCCGAAATGCTCACGTCCGGCACGTTCCATGCCGTTGCTCATGACCAATTGCGCACGGATCTGGCGCTCGACACGATCAATGGCGTTGTGGGCGATTTCCAGGAAGAATTTCAGATCGCTGGCGCTGTAGAGCGTTTCATGGAAGTCCCGGTTGAGATCGCCCCATTCCATGGGGTCGGAAGAGGCAGAAAAGGCGGCGCACTTGTCACGAGCCTTTGTCAGCAGTTCCTTTGACATCAAAGGCACCGCGTTTCGGATGATTTCGGGCTCCACGAGAGCCCTAAGGTCGAAAATCTCTTCCGTTTCCTGAGGCGACAATCCCGCCACGACGGCGCCCTTGTAGCGCTGCGTTTTCACCAGCCCCTGTTCTTCAAGGCGGGAAATCGCTTCCCGGACCGGAATACGGCTGGTGTTGAAAAGACGCGCGATTTCGTCCTGGCGCAGCGGTTCGCCTTCTTCCAGCTGGCCTCCGATAATGGCTTTCCTAAGAGCGTCGAACACAATTGAAGACGCTGACGCCGTTGCGGAAATGTCCATCGATTTCAGTTTCATAGCAACGTCTCTCCTTGCTCCGTCTTTTACGGGAAGGACCCGAATTGGTGAAGTGGAAATTCGCATTGAATATTTTATATTGAATATTGGATCCAATTTGGTTTATCAATGTCCCGCCTGACGAAAATCTTCAGGAAATGAAGAGGGGAAAATCCATGCTTAAGAAAATTGCGGCTGCTGCCGCATTGACGCTTGTTGCTGCTCTGCCGGTAAAAGCCGATACGCTTGACGATGTCGTCGATCGCGGCACGCTTCGCTGCGGTGTCGTGCTCGACTTCCCGCCGATCGGTTACCGCGATGCCAACAACGAACCGGCCGGCTTTGACGTTGAATACTGCAACGATCTTGCGGCTGCGCTTGAAGTTGAAGCTCAGATTCTTCCGGTGACCTGGGCCGAACGCCTGCCGGTTATCGTGACCGGCCGTGCCGATGTCGTGTTCGGGGCGACGTCCGACAGCCTGGCGCGTGCCCGCACCGTCGGCTTCACCATTCCCTACGCAATCTACTACGCTCAAGGCGTCGTGAATGCAGAAAGCGGCATCAAGACTTTTGAAGATATCCGCGGCAAACGTGTCGCCGCAGCCATCGGCACCGTGCCGGAGCAGGAGTGGCTGAAGATCGCCAAGGAATGGGGCGAAGAGAACCTTTACCAGGGGTATCAGTCTGAAAACGAAGTCTTCCTGGCCGTTGCCCAGGGCAAGGCTGACATCGGCATTACCACCAACACTGCGGTCAAGCCGATCACCGAGCAGTACGACACGGTCGACGCTGGTCCGCGTATGCCCTGGACGACCGACTACACCTCCGTCGTCGGCAAGCGCCAGGATGTGACCTGGCTGAACTTCCTGAACCTGTTCGTGACCCATCAGGTTCGCTCAGGCCGCTACGACGAGCTGTGGGGCAAGTATGTCGGCGGTGACGCGCCGGAACTGCGCATCCCGGGCGTAATGTACTAACAGCCAATTCAGGTGCGCCCGGTGGCACAGAGCTGATCGGGCGCGCTCTGAACTTCTGTTCTCCAGTGATTTCAGGCGGTTGGTTTACCTGAGTTTCTGAAATCGCAAGCAGACGCATCCCGTCTTTGTCAGGCGGGACCTGGCGGGGCAACTCTAGAATGTTTGACTACAATTTCCATTGGCGGCCGGTGATGAAAAGCCTGCCGGACCTTCTGGAAGCGGGACTGCTGACCCTTCAGGTCGCAACGCTTTCAATGATTATCGGAATAATCATCGGTCTGGCGCTCGCTCTCATCCGCATGCATATGCGTGGACCGCTCTACTGGCTGGCAAGCTCCTGGGTCGAGCTGGCCCGCAATACGCCGGCTCTGTTCCAGCTGTTTTTCTTTGGTTTCGGCCTTGGTGCGTTCGGCATACATCTCAGCCCTTTCGCCATTGTGCTGTCGGGCCTCAGCTTCAACTGTGCCGGATATCTGGCGGAAAACTTTCGCGGAGGCTTCCAGGCGGTTCCCGATACGCAACTTCGCGCCGCGCGTAGCCTCGGCATGACTGCGTGGCAGGCCTATACACGTATCGTCATTCCACAGGTGTTCCGGATCGTCTATCACCCGCTAACCAATCAGATGGTCTGGGCGGTGCTGATGTCCTCGCTCGGCATGCTGGTCGGGTTCCGCGAGCTCAGCGGCGAGACACAGTTCTTTGCCAGCCGCACATTCCGCATTTTCGAATATTTCGCGATGACCGCAGTGATCTACTACGTCATCGTCAAGGTCATCCTGGCGGCGTCCCGGCTCCTGGCCATGCGTCTGTTCCGGTACTGAGGAGGCCAAGTTGCAGGAAACAATAAGCTTCTTCAGCGGTTTTACGATCAACGACCTCTGGTTCATGGGCGAGGCGGCACTGCGCACGTTGTGGATCTCGGCCCTGTCGATCTCCATAGGAACGGTTCTTGGCGGTTTTTTCGGTTGGATGCTCTATGAGGGCAAGTTGACGGCCGCACTGACGCTTGCCCCGGTGCTTGACGCGTTCCGCTCCGTGCCGCTCATCATTCAGCTGGTGCTGTTCTACAACTTCGCGCCGATTGTCGGTCTTAACCTGGACCCGTTCGGCTCCGGTGTCGTGATCCTGACGATCTATACGGCGGCCCTTGTTGCCAATGTTGCCCGCGGCGGGATCGAGGCCGTGGGCCGGTCGATGCGCCGGGCAGCCCGTTCACTTGGCATGAGTTACTGGCAGGACATGCGCTACGTCGTGTTGCCGATCGGCGGGCGTGCGGTGTTCCCGGCCTGGGTTGGCGTTGCGCTCGGCGTGATGAAGGACAGTGCCCTGGTCTCCGTGCTCGGTTATGTCGAGTTGCTCAAGGCCAGCCAGATCCTCATCACCCGGACACAGGAACCGTTCCTGATTCTGACAATCGCCGGCGCGTTCTATTTCGCGCTGTCTTTCCCGATCTCGCGCTATGCCGCAAGACTTGAAAAAAGGTGGGCCCAATGATCGAGATACGCGGCCTCGAAAAATACTTCGGTGCGCTCCAGGTTCTCAAAGGCATCGATCTGGATGTCGAGAAGGGCGAAGTGCTCTCCGTGATTGGCGCATCCGGTTCCGGCAAGTCAACCTTGCTTTATTGCATCAACGGCCTGGAACCGATCCAGAAAGGATCTGTCATCGTGGATGGCACGGACGTTCACGCCAAGGGGACCGACATCAACAAACTGCGTCAGAAGCTTGGAATGGTCTTTCAGCAATGGAACAGCTTTCCGCACCTGACGGCCTTGGAAAACGTTGCCCTTGCGCCCAAAATCGTCAAGGGCAAGTCGAAGGCCGAAGCGCAGTCGATTGCCGAGAGCCAGCTGAAGCATGTCGGGCTTGGCGACAAGCTGAATGTCTACCCGGGGGCTTTGTCCGGCGGTCAGCAGCAACGGCTTGCGATTGCACGTGCTCTGGCAATGGAGCCGTCCTACATGCTGTTCGATGAAGCGACCTCGGCGCTGGACCCCGAGCTGGTAGGTGAAGTGCTCGACACCATGCGCCTTCTGGCTGAAGAAGGGATGACGATGATCTGCGTGACCCATGAGATGGGATTTGCCCGCGATGTCTCTGACCGCGTGGCCTATTTCCATCAAGGCGTGATGGAGGAAATCGGTCCGCCCGAACAGATTTTCGGCGAAGCTGAATCCGAAAACACCCGCAAATTTCTTGCAAACGTGCGCTGAATCGGCGCGAACTTTTGTGACATCAGGTCCCTGGCCCCGCGCGGCGCGGAACATCAGGCCACGGATCTGCCCCTGAAGGAGTAAACTATGTCCTCGAATATCTTTTCCGGCTGCATGCCGGCCCTGATGACACCGTGCAAGGCGGACCGTACGCCGGACTTTGATGCACTTGTCAAAAAAGGGCAGGAGCTGATCGCAGCAGGCATGTCCGCAGTGGTCTATTGCGGATCCATGGGTGACTGGCCGCTTTTGACCGACGAACAGCGCATGGAAGGTGTTGAACGTCTGGTCAAGGCCGGTGTACCTGTCGTTGTCGGCACAGGTGCCGTCAATACCAGGTCGGCGGTTGCGCATGCTGCTCATGCCGCCAAGGTTGGCGCTCATGGTTTGATGGTGATCCCGCGTGTCCTGTCCCGCGGTGTTTCCATGACGGCGCAACGTCATCACTTCAGCGCAATCCTTGCGGCAGCGCCGAGCCTTCCGGCTGTCATCTACAACAGCCCCTACTATGGCTTTGCCACCCGTGCTGACCTCTTCTTCGACCTGCGCAGGGACTTCCCGAACCTGATCGGCTTCAAGGAATTCGGCGGTCTGGACGATCTTCGTTATGCGGCTGAAAATATTACCTCGCAGGACGACCAGGTGACGCTCATGGTCGGTGTTGACACCGCCGTCTTTCACGGCTTCGTCAATTGCGGCGCGACCGGTGCCATCACGGGCATCGGCAATGCGATCCCGAAACAGGTTCTTCATCTGGTCAACCTTTGCAAAAAGGCTGCGGAAGGCCATGCAGAAGCCCGCCAGAAAGCCAAGGAACTGGAAGAAGCCCTCGGCGTTCTGTCCAGTTTCGATGAAGGCCCGGACCTGGTGCTCTACTACAAGCATCTGATGGTGCTGAACGGTGAAGAAGAGTATCTTCTGCATTTCAACGAAACCGATGCCCTGAGCGACGCTCAGCGCAACTACATTGAATCTCAGTACAAGCTCTTTAACGACTGGTACGCCGATTGGTCCCGGCAGGGCGGAGTCGTTGCCGAATGCGCGTAATCGACAGTCATACAGCGGGCGAACCGACCCGTGTCGTGATCGAGGGCGGACCTGATCTGGGATCAGGTTCGCTGGCTGAACGCGCTGCACGGCTGGAAGCGGAGCATATGGATTTCTGCGCTTCAGTGGTGTTGGAGCCCCGTGGCCACGACGCGATCATCGGTGCCTTGCTGCTGCCTCCCACCCGGGAGGACTGCGTTGCTGCGGTGATCTACTTCAACAATCTGCAGAACCTTGGCATGTGCGGTCACGCGACCATCGGGTTGGCGGTCACGCTTGCCCACATGGGCCGGATCGAACCGGGGCGGCACAAGTTCGAAACGCCGGTCGGTGTTGTTGAAGTGCTGTTGCACGATGCCAATACCGTCTCCGTGGTCAATGTGGAGAGCTACCGTCTGCACAAGGACGTCACGGTGGAAGTTGAAGGCGCAGGCCGGTTCACCGGTGATGTCGCCTGGGGTGGCAACTGGTTCTTCCTGGTCAGGGAAAGCCCGATCGCGCTCAAGGCTGCCAACATTCTTCCCCTGACTGATCTGACCATGAAGATCCGGTCGGCCCTGGAAGCGGCCGGGGTAACCGGCGCGAACGGCGCCTGGATTGATCATGTGGAACTGTTCGGGCCTCCGGAGGATGCCGCTGCCAACAGCCGCAACTTCGTCCTCTGTCCGGGCGGTGCCTATGACCGCTCACCCTGCGGCACGGGGTGTTCGGCAAAACTCGCCTGTCTTGCCGCAGACGGAGTTCTGGCGCCGGGTGAGGACTGGGTACAGGAAAGCGTTATCGGCAGCACATACCGGATCAGCTTTCAGCCGGGCGAAGAGGGCGGTGTCATTCCGACCGTCACCGGTCAGGCCTTCGTGACTTCCGATGCCAATCTGATTTTCAACCCTGCGGATCCCTATCGCCTGGGTATCCGCTCCTGAATGGGGTGACGTCATGGACTACAAGAACCTTGTCGGTGGCAGCTGGGTAGAAACCAGCGACAGCACGCCAAATGTGAACCCGTCGGACATCAGCGACGTTCTGGGGCATGCGGCCAGAGGAGATGCCGCACAGCTGGACCAGGCGATCGAGGCGGCCGACCGTGCTGCTCCCTCCTGGGCGGCGTCGACACCTCAGCAGCGCTTCGATGTGCTTGACCTTGTCGGCACTGAAATACTCGCCCGCAAGGAAGAGCTCGGTCGTCTCCTGTCACGAGAGGAAGGCAAGACGCTGCCGGAAGGCATCGGAGAAGCCGCGCGTGCAGGACAGATCTTCAAGTTTTTTGCCGGGGAAGCTCTGCGTCAGGCAGGCGACAGGCTGGCGTCCGTCCGTCCGGGCATCGAAGTTGATGTCACGCGCTCGCCGCTCGGCGTCATCGGCCTGATCACCCCCTGGAACTTCCCGATCGCGATCCCGGCATGGAAAATCGCTCCAGCGATCTGCTACGGCAACACCGTGGTCCTGAAACCGGCCGAACTGGTTCCGGGCTGTGCGCATGCGCTGGTGGAAATCCTCTCTCGCAGCGGTTTGCCGGAAGGCGTGGTCAATCTGGTCATGGGCCGGGGGTCTCAACTCGGTCCCCGCCTGATCGAAAGCAGCAAGGTCAAGGCCATTTCCTTCACCGGCTCGGTACCGACCGGTCGGGGCATTGCGGCGGCTTGCGGCGCCAGCCTGAAAAAGGTGCAACTGGAAATGGGCGGCAAGAACCCGATGGTGGTTCTGGACGACGCCGATCTCGATGTCGCCGTCGACGCTTGCCTGAACGGAGCGTTCTTTTCAACCGGTCAGCGCTGTACGGCGAGTTCCCGTCTTGTCGTAACCGAAGGCATTCATGACCGGTTCGTTGCCGCGCTCGCAGAGCGAATGTCAGCTCTGAAAGTCGGCAATGCGCTCGAAGCAGGTGTGCAGATGGGACCGGTCGTTGATGGTCGCCAGCTGGAACAGAACCTTTCGTATGTCGATATCGCAGCCGAGGACGGGGGCAAGGTTCAGGGCGGCGAGCGCCTCAACAGGGAAACCGAAGGGTTCTACATGGCGCCGGCTCTGGTGACCGAAACCTCGAATGACATGCGCATCAACCGGGAGGAAGTGTTCGGCCCGGTCGCGTCAGTCATTCGTGTGAAGGACTATGACGAAGCGTTGAGCGTTGCCAACGACACGGAGTTTGGCCTCAGTTCCGGCATCTGCACCACTTCGCTGAAACATGCGAGCCATTTCAAGGCCAATGCCCAGGCGGGAATGGTGATGGTCAACCTGCCGACCGCCGGGGTCGACTACCACGTGCCGTTTGGCGGGACCAAGGGATCCAGCTTCGGTTCCCGCGAACAGGGACGTTATGCGGCCGAATTCTATACGAGCGTGAAGACCTCATACCTTCTGCCGTAAAGCAATATCGGATCGGATTTCTGTGCGTTTTCAATCGATCTGACGAGATGAGTTTGCCTTAACCCATTTGAACACCGGGCAAATTCAACTCGTCAGGCGAGACCGGTCGGTTTTGCCTGACGGGATTTCAGCCAAGCACATCAATCGTCCGAAAAGAGGCGGATCTGTGCGGATTTCCATTGGAGGAGAATTACATGAAACGGCTTTTGAACATTGCCGCGGTCGTTGCCGTGGCAATCGCAACCCCGGCAAGCGCTGCCGATGTCGAGTGGAAGATGACCGCCGCCATCGGTGAAGGTTCGTTCTTTTATCAGAATTTCATGGAGCGATTTGCAAACAACGTCGACACGCTGACACAGGGGCGGGTCAGTATCAAACCGTTTGGCGCAGGTGTTCTGGCACCGGCATTCAAGGCGTATGAAGTTGTTCAGGACGGTGTGGTCGAGGCCGGCCACTCAACTCCGTCCTATCTCGTCAATCAGGACCCGACCAATGCGATCTTCGCAAGCTTTCCGGGCGGTATGTCCGGCGAGGCAACTCTCCACTGGGTTTACGAAGGTGGCGGCGAGAAGCTGCTCCAGGACTTCCGCCGCGAGGAGATGGGATTGCATTCGCTGGTCGTCGGCATCGGTACGTCTGAGATCATGGCGCACTCGAATGTGAAGATCGAAACCGTCGATGATCTCAAGGGCGTCAAGTACCGCACGTCTGGGGCTTTTGCCGCGGTTCTGCAGGAAAAGTTCGGCGGCGTACCGACCGTTGTGCCGGGTAACGAGATCTACACGCTGCTGCAGCGCAAGGGTGTTGACGCGATTGAATGGTCGACCCCGGGCGCAAACATCACCGAAGGCTTCCACGAGGTTGCACCTTACCTGATCATGCCTGGCGTTCATCAGCCGTCCTTCCTGTGGGAAGTGTTCGTGAAGCAGGAAACCTGGGATGGCCTGCCTGATGATCTGAAAGCACTGATCACCGCAGCCGCGAAGCTCACCACCTATGAAAGCTTCACCCATTTCGGCGACAAGGACATTCGGGCGATGGACGAATTCCGCAAGACCAAGGTGGAAATCGTCAACATGGTCCCGGCCGAAGCGGAAAAGATCCGCGAAGCAGGCCGCGATTGGGCCCGCGCGAAAGCCTCTGAAAAGATCGAGGCCGGTGACCGGCGCATGCAGGACGTTCTGGACAGCTACCTTGCCTATCAGGCGAGCTGGGCAGCCAACTCCGGCTACCTTGTCCGCGATACCGCCGAGTAATCGGGATCAACAGACCTTGGGACTGCCGGCCAGGGCCGGCAGTCCGCTTGGCGGGGGGAAAGATGATTTTAATTTGCCGGGTCATAGATGGCCTGTCCGACTTGCTGGGGCTTGCCGGGCGTCTGGTCATATTCGTGCTCATTATTGCCATGCTCTACGAGGTTGTGGCGCGCTACGTTTTTAATGCACCAACCCTTTGGGCATTCGACATTTCCTACATGCTGAATGGTTCCGTCTTTCTTCTCGGAGCCGCCTACGCTCTGCGCAAGGACGCGCATGTACGGATCGACTTCCTTTCGCAAAAGCTGCCGGTTCGTTTTCAGCAGTATCTGAACGGTGCGATCTATCTTCTGGTCATGGCGCCGCTGGTTTTGGCATTTGCCTGGATCGCGGCCAAAAAGGCTTTGAAAGCCTTTTCGACCGGAGAGGTGGAAAGCGTCAGTCCCTGGGCACCACTGGTCTGGCCCTTTTACGGCGTCATTGCGCTCGGGCTTTTCGTCTTTTCATTACAGTTTATCAGTGAAGCCTTGAAGTATCTGTCCGGTCACAAACGCCCCGACTCCTCCGAAGGCGAACTTGAGGGAGCGGAGAGCGATCAATGATCCCGGTATTGATGTTTCTTGCCCTGTTTGCGCTGGTGTTTGCCGGCGTCCCGGTGGCCTTTGCCCTCATCGTCGTATCCGTCGGCTTCGGATATTCGGTCTTCGGGGATCTGATTTTTCTTCAGCTTTACGGACCTCTTCTGTCGACGGCTTCGAATTTCGTCCTGGCCGCGATCCCGCTTTTCATTTTCATGGGCGCGATACTGGAGCGCTCGGGCATCGCCAAGCGCCTGTTCCAGGCCCTGCAGCTCTGGATGGGCGGATTGCCCGGCGGACTGGCTCTTTCAACGATTGCGATGTGCGCGATTTTCGCAGCGGCATCTGGCGTCGTCGGGGCGGTTGAAATCGTTGTCGGATTGATGGCTATCCCGGCGATGATGAAAGCCGGATACCGCAATGACCTGATCGCCGGGACCATTTGCGCCGGAGGATCTCTCGGAACCATCATACCGCCGTCGGTCATCGTGGTTGTCTATGCCTCGATCGCACAATTGTCGATCGGACAGTTGTTTGCCGCGTCCATTCTGCCGGGCCTGCTGATGGTCGTCTTTTTCATTGGCTACGTGTTGCTTCGAAGCATCCTGAAACCATCGGATGCACCCAAACTGCCGATTGAAGAGCGGTCCGTCCCGGCGGCCGACAAGATCCGGATTACACTGACAGCCTTGCTGCCGCCGCTCGCGCTCATCGTCATGGTTCTCGGCTCTTTGCTCGCAGGGGCGGCTTCCGCAACAGAAGCCGCCGCGGTCGGAGCTGCCGGCACGGTCATTCTTGCCCTGATGTTCCGGGAACTGACGCCGAAGCTGCTGATCGATGCCTTGGGCGTCACCTTGCGCATCACGGCGATGATCATGCTGGTCGTCGCCGGCGGAACCATGTTCACCAGTATTTTTGCAGTCACCGGAGGTGGCGCACTGGTGCGCGAAACCGTGGGATCCATCGGCTACGGCAATGCCGGTACCATCGCCTTCTTCCTGTTCGTGGTGTTTCTCGCGGGGTTTGTTCTCGACTGGGTTTCCATCGTCCTGATCTTCATTCCGATCTTCACGCCGGTGGTCAACGCGTCCGGGATTGATCCGGTCTGGTTTGCCATGATGGTGCTTGTCGTCATCCAAACCTCCTATTTGACACCGCCGATGGCGCCTTCGATCTTCTATCTTCGATCAATTGCGCCGCGAAGCATGACATACGGACAAATGTACAAGGGTGTCTTGCCGTTCGTAGTTGCACAGATGCTGGTGCTTGTCGTTGTTATCCTGTTCCCTGAAATCGCCACATGGTTGCCGTCCATATTGGTAGGACTTTGAATATGACTTCGCCGCAGCACGACATCGTTGTGATTGGCGCCGGTATCATCGGTATCAGCACAGCCCTTGCATTACAGGCAAAGGGTCATGACGTGCTTGTGGTCGACAGGCACGACGGCAAGGCCAAGGCGTCGGAAATGAATGCGGGCGCCTTCGCCTTCACCGATGTCGTGCCGCTGGCAACTCCCGGCATCATGCTGAAGGCGCCGAAATGGCTCTTGGATCCTCTTGGACCCCTGTCGGTTCCACCGGCTTACGCGCTGAAGATCGCACCCTGGATGCTGCGTTTCTGGCGCGCCAGCTGGCCGGATCGCTACAGGCATTCTTTGACGGCACAGGCCGGTTTGATGAAACTGTCGCAATCCGCGCTGGACCGGCAAATCGAAGATGCGTCCGGGGAGGCTCTCTTTCGCCGTGAAGGGCAACTGCAGCTTTACGAGGGCGAAGGTGAGTTTCGAGCAAGCCTGAAAACCTGGGAAGAGCGCAAGAAGCACGGTATCCGCTTCGATCTTCTGGAAAGCGTCGATGCGATTGCGGAAATCCAGCCCGGCATTCATCCGCGGTTTACCCATGCCGGTTTCACGCCGGACTGGATGAATACCTGTGATCCCGCGCGCTGGCTGTCGCATCTGTTGCAATCCTTCATCGACCGCGGAGGGCGGCTTGGCGATGCAGAAGTCATGGCCTTGAAGCCGGGTGAAGACGATGTTTCGTTGCAGACCCCCGAAGGAGATATTTCTGCAAGAAAGGTGGTGGTGTGCGCCGGTGCCTGGTCGCATCACCTTGCCCGCTCGCTTGGAGATCGCATACCGCTGGAAACAGAGCGGGGATACAACACGACGCTTGGTGACGGGGCTTTTGACCTCAAAACTCACCTGACATTCGGCGGGCACGGGTTCGTCGTGACCAGAATCAATGGCGGTGTTCGTGTCGGTGGTGCGGTCGAACTCGGCGGTCTCGACCTGCCACCAAACTACAAGCGCGCGGACATTCTCCTGAACAAGGCCAAAACCTTCCTGCCGGATCTCAAAACCGATGACGGCAGGCAATGGATGGGCTTCCGGCCTTCCATGCCGGACAGTCTTCCCGTGATCGATCGGTCGCCGAAGGACGGCCGCGTCATTTACGCCTTCGGGCACGGTCATCTGGGCCTCACCCAATCCGCCGGGACAGCAGAACTCGTAGCTGCCCTGGTACATGACACAACAGCACCAATAAACATGAGCGCCTTTTCCGCGCGCCGCTTTTAAGGAGACCTCCATGAAGATTTCTGCGATCAACGTGTTTCAGGTGGGGCTTCCCCTGAAGGAAGGACGCTACAGTTGGTCCAACGGCAATTTCATCGAGGTCTTCGACAGCACGGTGGTCGAGATCGTCACTGACGAAGGCTTGAAGGGGTATGCTGAGTGCTGCCCGCTCGGCTCCGCCTACCTGCCGAGCTTCGCGCTCGGTGTCCGCGCTGGGCTGCAAGAACTGAGCCCCCATCTGATCGGCAAGGATCCGCTGAATATAGGTGAGATCAACCGTGTCATGGATGCTGCCCTGCGCGGTCACCCTTATGCCAAGGCTCCGATCGATATTGCCTGCTGGGACCTTCTGGGCAAGGCTACGGGCCAGCCGGTCTACACTCTTCTGGGCGGCGCTGCTCAGGACGACGTTGTGCTCTACCGGGCGATCAGCCAGGAAGCACCCGATGTCATGGCCAGGAAAATCGAAGGCTATGCGGGGGAAGGTTATACCAAGTTTCAGCTCAAGGTAGGGGGCGATGCCAACGATGATATCGAGCGCATCCATGCCACTCGTGCGGTTCTGAAACCGTCCGACCTGCTGGTCGCGGATGCCAACACCGGCTGGACGCGGCATGAAGCGGCACGTGTGGTTGGTGCCATTGCCTCCCTTGATGTCTATGTCGAACAACCCTGCATGACTTACGAGGAAAGCGTTTCAATCCGCCGCCGGACAGGATTGCCTTTCGTGCTCGACGAAGTGATTGACGGGCCGAACATGCTGGTTCGCGGGATTGCGGAAGATGCCATGGACTGCATCAACCTGAAGATCTCCAAGGTTGGCGGACTGACCAAAGCCAAGCTGATGCGCGATCTTTGTGTCCTCCACGGAATTCCGATGACGATCGAAGACACCTGGGGTGGAGACATCACCACCGCAGCGATTGCCCATCTGGCACGTTCGACACCGGCGGAGTTCACTTTCTCTGCAACGGACTTCAACAGCTACGGTACCGTCGATATTGCAGAAGGGGCGCCGAAGCGCGTCAACGGCCGCATGACCGCAGCGGACCGGCCCGGTCTCGGCATTACCCCGATCTTCGAGGCGCTTGGAGATCCCGTCGCCAAATATTCCTGAGGTTGAAAGATGCGCAGCAGCAAAACAATTCACGTTATTTCCTGCCATGCTGAGGGGGAAGTCGGCGATGTCATCGTTGGCGGTGTCGCTCCTCCTCCAGGTGAAACGTTGTGGGAGCAACGCAGCTTCATTGCAAGGGATGAGACCTTGCGCAACTTCGTTCTGAACGAACCGCGCGGCGGCGTGTTCCGGCACGTCAATCTGCTGGTTCCCCCGAAGCACCCGGAAGCGGATGCCGCCTTCATCATCATGGAGCCGGAGGACACGCCGCCCATGTCCGGGTCCAACTCCATTTGCGTTTCTACGGTTCTTCTGGATGGTGGCATCATCCCGATGCACGAACCGGTGACGGAACTGATTCTGGAAGCACCGGGCGGTCTGGTCCGTGTCAGGGCTGAGTGCCGGAATGGCAAGGCGGAACGGATCTTCGTTCAGAATGTCGCCAGCTTTGCCGACAAGCTGGAAGTGCCGGTGGAAGTCGAGGGTCTCGGAACCCTGACGGTCGACACCGCTTATGGCGGCGACAGTTTCGTCGTTGTCGATGCGAAGGCGCTGGGCTTTGCGATTGAAGAAAGTGAAGCCAAGGATATTGCCCGCCTGGGTGTCCGCATCACCAATGCTGCCAATGAGCAACTCGGGTTTACCCATCCGGAAAATCCGGATTGGAACCACATTTCCTTCTGCGCCTTCTGCGGTCCGCTGTCGGAAACGGAAAAGGGACTCTCTGGCCGGTCCGCAGTCGCAATCCAGCCCGGCAAGGTCGACCGTTCCCCGACAGGCACTGCCGTTTCGGCCCGCATGGCCCTGATGGCGGCGCGCGGTCAATTGTCGGTAGGACAGGAGTTCGAGGCGAAATCCATCATCGGCTCGACCTTCACCGGTAAAGTCCTGGCCGAGCAGACCATCGGTGACAGAACCGGCATCATTCCTCAAATCAGCGGCCGGGCGTGGGTAACCGGCATTCATCAGCACATGCTCGATCCGAGCGATCCCTGGCCCGAGGGGTATAAATTGAGCGATACCTGGGGCGCATGATCGGACGGGACCTACCTGTGCGAAGCGTCCTCAGCCGCATATCCTGAATGGCGAAATTCGACGGCGGGACCACAACCTGCCGTCGAAAGCATTGTAGTTCCGGAAAAGAAGGCTAACTATTGTTTTGCATTCAACTGAATGCGCCCCGCTGCTCTTGAAAGAACACCAAAAGGATTCATCCAAATGTCTCTCCGTATCAATGACACGGTTCCGGATTTTGCCGCAGAAACCGACCAGGGACCCATCAAGTTTCACGATTGGATCGGCGACAGCTGGGCAATCCTGTTCAGTCATCCAAAGGACTTCACCCCGGTCTGCACCACCGAGTTCGGCGTTGTCGGACAGTTGAGCGATGAATGGAAGAAGCGCGGAACCAAGGTGATCGGCGTTTCCGTCGACAATGCAGACGACCATCGGAAATGGAAGCTCGATATCGAAAAGGTGTCCGGCACAGCGCCTGATTTTCCGATCATTGCCGATGACGGTCTGGCCGTTTCCAAAGCCTTCGACATGCTGCCCGCGGAAGCCTACCTTCCGGACGGACGGACGCCTGCCGACAGCGCAACGGTTCGCTCGGTCTTCATTATCGGTCCGGACAAGCAGCTGAAACTGTCGATGACCTATCCGATGACGGTCGGCCGGAACTTCGCTGAAGTCGTGCGTGCACTCGATGCGCTGCAGATGACGGCCAAGGGTGTTGCCACGCCTGCCAACTGGGAAATCGGGCAGGATGTGATCATTCCGCCAAGCGTGAATGATGCCGATGCCAAAGCCAAGTTCGGTGAGTTCGACGCGGTTCTGCCCTACCTGCGCAAGATCCCGGCGCCTGCATAAGATTTCCCGGGACAGCAGTTGCTTCCCGGACAATCCGGCGGCATCTGAGCCGCCGGATCACGCTTCGGTCTCGAGTGTCAGCCTGCCGTTGTACAAATCTGCAAAAGAGCCGCAAGATGCTGCGGGCTCGCCAGACCGATGCAGCATGCATGAACCGTCGCCAGAAACGCAGTCAGAACCGTTCCGGTCGCCAGAGCCAGCATCATGGATGGATCCTGGCGGATCTCACGCATGGCATCCGTCATCGGTCCCGGGGTCTTCAGAAGTGTCATCTATTCCCTCCCCACATCAACAACACGAAGTCAGTCTGTATCTGACCTGAGCGCCTCGGATCAGCCTGCTGCCTCTTCGGCCGCTTCCTCGTTTTTCTTGCCGCCGAACAGGCCGCCGAGCCAGCCTTTCTTGGTTTCGGTCACCTCCCCGGTCTCCTCATCCACAGGAGCGGTCGGTGCGACCTCCTCGGCAAAGGCGGTGAAGAACTCTCCGGCAAGACGCTTGGCGGTCGAGTCGATCAACCGTGCACCGAGTTGGGCAAGCTTTCCGCCAACCTTCGCATCCACATCGTAATACAGGATGGTAGCATCCGGGCCGTCTTCCTCAAGTCGAACCTTTGCACCGCCACGGGCAAATCCCGCCACACCGCCGGAACCTTCTCCGTCAATCGTGTAGCCGTTTGGCGGATCGAGATCGTTCAAGGTTACCTTGCCGCCGAAAGTGGCTTTCACCGGCCCGACCTTGAGTTTGACCTTTGCTTCCATCTCCGTATCTGAATGCTTGATCAGCTCCTCGCAGCCGGGAATCGAAGCCTTGAGGATGTCCGGATCATTCAAGGCCTCCCAGACCTTTTCGCGCGGGGCTTCAATCCGTTGGCTGTCTGTCATTTGCATGTGTTTTGTCTCCGGTGAGCTGTCAAACGTGATGAATGTTGGTCCGGCGCTGGTTCTTGCGTCGGATGAGCAGAAGTTCCGCGAGAATGGAGAGGGCGATTTCCTCGGGCGTGATTGCGCCAAGATCAAGCCCGGCGGGCCCCTTGATATGGTCGAGTTCGGAGGATTGAAAACCCTTCTCCAGGAGTTTTTCCTTTAGCGACGCGAGCTTGCGTCGGCTGCCGACAAAACCAACGTGACGGGCATTGACCGTCAGGGCTGCTTCCAGTGCCAAGAGATCCCCTCGACCCTGCGTCGATACCAGAATGTAGGTTTCGGCATCTCCGAGAGATCCGAGATCGTAGCCCTCAATCCTCTTCTCCCCGGCAGCGAAGACGAGCAGGTCTTCAGCCGGGGCGGCAATAGTGACCTCGAAGCCGATGGTTGGCGCTTGCCTGGCGAGCGCGATGGCGACGGGACTGGCGCCACAGATGACCAGGCTGGGGCGCGGCAAGACCGGCTCAACGAAAATGTCCATTGTGCCCTGGCTTGGACACATGTTCTTTGCGAACTGAACCCCCTCGCGCTCTTCACCCGGTTCAACACCAAGTTCTGCCAGAAGATCTTCCGGTTGAATGGAAATCAGCCGTGTTTCTCCGTCAAGCAAAGCCGCCTTCGCCGCCTTGACCACAGCGGCTCGCGCGCAGCCGCCGCCGATCCAGCCGCCGACGATCGATCCGTCCCGTCCAATAACGGCCTTGGCACCCGCCTTTGCGGCGGTAACCGAAATTGTTCGCACGACCGTTGCCAGGGCGTAAGGTTCACTGGCCTCCTTCAGCCTGTTCATCAGCGGATGCAGATCACTCGTCAGTTCTGGCGCTGCATCGGAAGCTGAATCGGGAACGGAGTGTTTCATCGGTGCGTCTCCCATGGCGTTACAGGCGGGCGAGATAAGGTTCGAGGGCGGCAAGGCTGTCGAGATTGTGAGCGGGTGCAAACAGGTCGACATGTGGAAGGGCGGCCTGCATGCCGAGCGTGGTCGGCTCGTATCCTTCCCAGCCGATCAGCGGATTGAGCCAGACGATGCGTTTGCAGCGACGGCGCAACCTTGCCATCTCCTCTGCAAGAGCGTCCGGTGCTCCGGTGTCGTAGCCGTCCGACAGGATCATGACACAGGTACGCGAATGAATGACCCGCGCCGCATGCAAGCGGTTGAAGTCAGCCAGGGCCTCGCCGATCTTCGTGCCGCCGCCAATGCCTTGCGCCATCAGGCCCATCCGGTCGAGTGCGCGCGCTGCGTCGCGTTCCGAAAGAGCGGAAGAGACATGAACCAGACGGGTGTGAAACAGAAAGGCTTCCGCCTCGCGGAAATTGTCCAGAATGCCGTGTACGAACCGGGTGAATACGGCAGTGTAATTGTTCATGGATCCGGAGGCGTCCAGCAGGACGACCAGCCGCAATTGCCGTTCGCGGGGTCCTTTCCGGATCAATTCGATCGGCGTTCCGCCATGTGAAATGGAGTGCCGGATGGTGCGGCGAAGATCAAGCCTTGGCCCTTTGCGCTTTTGCCGGTCGCGCCGCGTCAGGCGTATCCGCATCGAACGGGCAAGGCGTTCGGCCAGTTCGTGCGCCTTTGCCAGAGCGTCCGGGTCATGAAGTTTGCGGAAATCTATGGAGCCGAGATTTTCCGCAATGCTGGCCCCCTCCCGTTTGCCTGAGGGTGCATCGCCTGTTTCCTCGTCTTCCTCGCCGGGTTGTCGTTCAACGTCACCGGCAATCGTGTCTTGCCGAGCGCCATGAGCATCCATCAGCTCACGAATGGTCTTCTGGGTTTTCTTCGAGCTTGTGCCTGAAACCTTTATGCCGGTTTTCACACCCTTTCTGGACCAATAGGCGTCGAACAGGTCATCGAATTTCTTCCAGTCCGACAAGCGGCCGCAAAACAACGCGCGAAAGGCGCTTTTCAGGCTGCGGGGCCGGTTTATCAGCGGTGCACACAACAGCTTCAAGGCGTCTCGCGTTTCTGCAAGGCCAACCTTGAATCCGCTGTCCCTCAGTGAATGCACGAAACCGGCAAGCCGCAACCGAAGTGCTGCTCCGACGTCCTCGCTGGTATTGAAGGTCGTAGCGGCCATGGCTCAGGCCACTTTTCCCAGAAGACGGTCGGTCACCTCGCGTGTGACACGGGCCTGGTCTTCCCGGGTTTTGAGAACGCATACGAGCGAATCGTAGACAAGTTCCCGGTCCTCTTGAAGGTTCCGGACGCCCAGGCCGAGAAGAGCTGCCGCCCAGTCTATCGTTTCTGCAACACCCGGAACCTTTGTGAGGTCTTCCTTGCGTAACTTGCCCATCAGGTCGGCAATCTGAAGTGCCAGCGCCGCATCCAGACCGTCGACGCGAGCCAGCAGAATACGCGCTTCGCGGTCCGGGGTTGGATAGTCGACGTAGTGATAGAGACAGCGGCGGCGCAGAGCGTCGGACAGTTCCCGCGTTCCGTTCGAAGTCAGAACCACACGGGGAATGGAGATTGCTTCCACGGTACCGAGTTCGGGGATCGAGATCTGGAAATCGGACAGGATTTCAAGAAGAAAGGCTTCAAACTCTTCATCCGCCCGGTCCACCTCGTCGATCAGGAGCACTGGCGGTTTCTCGCGGCGGATGGCGGCGAGAAGCGGCCGTTCGAGCAGGTATTTTTCCGAAAAGACAGCTTCTTCGACTGTTTCAGCATCTTCACCGCTGCCTTCGCGCGCCTTGATGGCGAGCAATTGACGCTGATAGTTCCACTCGTAAATGGCGTCGGATCGGTCAAGTCCTTCATAGCATTGCAAGCGGATGAGGTCGGCACTTTCCAGTTTGGCAAGTGCCTTGGCAACTTCGGTCTTGCCAACACCGGCTTCACCCTCAAGCAGAAGTGGGCGGTTCAGCATCTCCGTCAGCAGCAGGGCCGTTGCCAGCCCTTCATCGGCGACATAGCCGGTCTCGGCCAGTGCTTTTGCCAGTTGTTCCTTGGTCTTGCTCATCCGGTTTGCAACAATCGCTGTTTCGTTTCGTTGAGCAGGCTGCGCCTGCGCTGATGCGCTGGATCCCGGATCTGCGATACGGCTTCGCCGTACTTGTCCGGGATGACAACCCGAATTTGGCAAATCGTCATTCCAGACAAGTGCAGCCTTGGCTGCACGCCGATCTGGAATCCAGATATGAGCCGCGGGCGGAGCCCGCGACATCTGTTTCTGAGTGTCTTAGCCGTGGGCCCCAAGGTCCTTGGCTGCCTGCCAGATGCGCCAGGCGTCGTGCGGCATCTGGATATGCGTCGACCCCAGGAACTGGAACGCGTCGTTGACAGCATTGGAGAAGGCCGGAACTCCGCCGACATTCGGGCTCTCGCCAACCCCCTTGGCACCGATCGGGTGATGCGGGCTCGGGGTTTCGGTGAAGTCGGTCTCCCAGTGCGGAGTTTCCACGGCCGTCGGGATGAAGAAATCCATGAACGATGCTCCGAGCACATTGCCCAACTCGTCGTAGCGGATTTCCTGACCCATTGCGATGGCAAAGGCTTCCGTCAGCCCGCCGTGAACCTGGCCTTCAATAATCATCGGGTTGATCCGTGTGCCGCAGTCGTCCAGCGCATAGAACCGCCGGGTCTTGGCAACACCGGTGTCGACGTCGATGTCCATCACGCAGAAATACGCACCGAACGGATAGGTCATGTTGGGCGGGTCGTAATAGCTGACGGCTTCCAGTCCCGGTTCCATATTCGGTGGCGGTGCGTGATAGGCAGCCCAGGCGATTTCCTTCATGGACTTGCGCGCCTGCGGATTGCCCTTCACCTGGAACCCGTCAATGTCCCACTCAAGGTCATATTCGGAAACTTCCAGCATATGTGCGGCGATCATCTGGGCCTTGTTGCGGATCTTGCGAGCCGCGAGCGCAATCGCGGCACCTGCGACAGGCGTGGAGCGGGAGCCGTAAGTGCCCAGACCGTAAGGCGCCGTGTCGGTGTTGCCTTCCTCGACCATGATGTCGGCAGCCGGAATGCCGATCTCCGTGGCGATGATCTGGGCCCAGGTGGTCTCGTGACCTTGGCCTTGCGATTTGGTTCCCATGCGCGAAATCACGGACCCCGTCGGATGAACGCGGATTTCCGCACTGTCGAACATCGCGACACCCAGGATGTCACAGTTCTTCGACGGCCCGGCGCCGACGATCTCGGTAAAGAATGAGACGCCGATCCCCATGATCTCGCGGGTCTCGCCTCGTTTGAACGCTTCCTGCTTGGCCTTCTGCTCGGCCCGCAGTTCGCGGTAACCGATCGAGTCCATCGCCTTCTGCATGGCAGTGTGATAGTCGCCGCTGTCATACTCCCAGCCGAGAGCGGACTGGTAGGGGAACTGGTCGGCCTTGACGAAGTTCTTCATCCGAAGGTCGGCCGGGTCCATCTCCAGCTTTTGCGCCAGGATATCCATGGCCCGTTCGATGCAGTAGGCGGCTTCCGTCACGCGGAAGGAGCAGCGGTAGGCAACGCCTCCCGGCGCCTTGTTGGTGTAAACGCCATCGACCTCAAGATGTGCTGCCGGAAAGTCGTAGGATCCGGTGACAATGTTGAAGAACCCGGCCGGCCACTTGGACGGGTCGGCACAGGCGTCGAAACCGCCATGGTCGGCCAGAACATGAACCTTGAGCCCGGTTACGGTGCCGTCCTTCTTCGCGGCGATTTCCGTAGTCATGTGATAGTCGCGGGCAAAGGATGTGGTGGAGAGGTTCTCCATTCGGTCTTCGACCCATTTCACCGGTACGCCTGTCACGATGGACGCGACAATCGCGCAGATATAGCCCGGATAGGCGCCCACCTTGTTGCCGAAACCACCGCCGATGTCTGGTGCGATCACGTGGATCTTGTGTTCTGGAATCGTGGATAGCAGCGACGCAACTGTCCGGATCACGTGTGGTGCCTGGAAGGTTCCCCAAACCGTCAGTTCGCCCTTCACCTTGTCCATGGAGGCGACGGCCTGGCAGGTCTCCAGCGGTGAGGGGTGCGTGCGGTGATAGGAGATCATCTCCTTGATGGTGACATCGGCTTCCGAGAATGCCTTGGACGTCTCGTCCTTGTCGCCGACTTCCCAGGTGAAGATGTGATTGTAGTGTTTGCGTGGTCCGTGAGCACCTTCCGTCTTGCCCTCAAGGTCGGGCCGTAGAACCGGAGCGTCCGCATCCATCGACTTGAACGGATCGGTCAGAACCGGAAGTTCTTCATACTCGACCTCAACCAGCTGAATGGCGTCATCGGCAATGTAGCGGTCTTCGGCAACGACAAAGGCGACTTCCTGGTTCTGGTAGAGAACCTTGCCGTCCGCCAGAACCATCTGGACGTCGCCCGCAAGCGTCGGCATCCAGGCAAGATTTACGCCTTTCAGATCTTCAGCGGTCAGGACCGCGATGACACCAGGAAGCTTCAGGGCTTCCGTTGCATCAATCTTGGTGACCTTCGCATGGGCGTAAGGCGAACGGACAAAATCACCGAACACCATGCCCGGCAGTTTCAGGTCGTCGACATACTGGCCTTTGCCCTGGGTGAAGCGAATGTCTTCGACGCGTTTGCGCTTGCAGCCCATGCCTTCAAGGGCGGCTTCACGCTGTTCCCGTGTCGGGGTCATGTCATTCATTCTGCAGCCTCCTGAATGTCGGTGCCGTTCAGCTTGGCCGCGGCGTACTGGATGGCCTTGACGATGTTCTGGTATCCGGTGCAACGGCAGAGGTTGCCGGCGATGCCCATCCGGATTTCCTCTTCCGTCGGATTCGGATTTTCTTTCAAAAGCGTGTGCGCACGGGTGATCATGCCAGGAGTACAGAAGCCGCACTGCAGCCCGTGCATCTGCCGGAAGCCTTCCTGTAGCGCGGAAAGAGTGCCGTCCGGATTGGCCAGACCCTCGATGGTCGTCAGTTCAGCACCGTTGGCCTGGGCGGCAAACAGTGTGCAGGACTTCACCGACATACCGTTCATTTCCACCGTGCAGGCGCCACAATGAGAAGTCTCGCAGCCGATATGAGGGCCGGTCAGATTCAGCTCTTCACGCAGGAAATGGATCAGAAGCGTGCGCGGTTCGACAAAGCGCTGCACCTTCTTGCCGTTAACGGTCACCGTGACCGGGATTTGTTCAATGTCGCTCATGGTTTTCTCCCTGGGTCCCGGATCAGCCGTTGGCACGCTCTGCGGCGCGTGAAAGTGCGCGCTGCATCATGATGCCGGCCATTTTTGTTCTGTACTCAGCCGGTCCTCTGCCGTCGGAGGCCGGGTCAGTGATGGCTTCAGCCGCTTCAACGGCACGTTTCACGGTCGCTTCGTCCAGCGACGAGCCCGTCAGGATATCGCTGGCGTCTGCAGCATGAAGCGGTGTGTCGGCAACGTTGGTGAGAGCGACAGAACAGCTGGCGACGGTGCCGCCATTCATCGTCAGAACGACGGCTGCCGCCGCAGTGGCATAATCGCCGACCTTGCGCTTCAGTTTCTCGTAGGCGTAGCCATGGCCCGCCGGCGGGACAGGGATCTTTACGGCTGTCAGAATTTCTTCCGGTGCCAGAGCAGTAAAATAGGCCGCTTCATAAAAGTCCCGGGCCGCAACTTCGCGCGCGCCATCCGGTCCGGTCAGGACATAGGAGGCATTCAGGCACTGCATCAGCGCGGGCATGTCATTGCCCGGGTCGCCATTGGCAACGTTTCCGCCAAGGGTCCCGAGATATCGAATTTGCGGATCCGCGATCACCAACGAGGTTTCACGGATGATCGGCAGCTTCTCCGTCAGCAGATCCGATGAGATCAATTCATGCTGTGTCGTCATCGCGCGGATGGTGATGGTTCCGCTTTCCTCACTGATCCCCTTGAGGTCGGCGATGCCGCCCAGGTCAACGAGATGTTCCGGTGCGGCCATGCGCAGCTTCATCATCGGAATGAGGCTGTGCCCACCGGAAAGCGGACGGGCTTCATCGCCATGGTCAACCAGAATGGCGACGGCTTCGGCCACGGTCGATGGCCGGTGATAGGTGAATTCACCAGGGATCACGTTTTTCTCCTCCCTCAATCGGCTCAAGAGATCTCGAACCGAGTGCCGGATTCTTGCCCTTGCGTCCAAAAGGCGTGTTCATCCGGCTGTTGCGTGCGGTTCCATCGCCCGGGCGACGGATTGTCACATGTTGCAAGCGTGAAGACTGATGCGCCGCACACTCAAGGCGGCATGCACCGAAAGCGTGCAGGAATGCACGGGAGACATGTATTCCAACACGAAATGCGGCAGTGGTTCTGACGTATTTCATGAAATGCGAATGATGAGGTTTTCTGTCATGCTACGTAAGTTGTTGGAAAATAAAGAGACAGAAGGTCTGTGAGCTCAGAAAATCCAACTCTATTAAAAGTTGTATCATTTTGAGTGTGCTTGCACGAACGGCGTGTCTCTATTTCGGTTTGCGGCAGTGCACACAATCCGTCGTCTTTGCGGGAAGCAGCTGGTGAACACTTACTGTGCCGCAGCCGGATGGCTGTCGTGTTCGGCGTTTTCGGTCAAGGCATTCAGTCTTGCCCGGATGCGGCTCCAGCGAGACCGGCTCACCGGAACGGTCTGTGCCTCGTCACCTTCAAGAACAAGTACGCCGCCGTCACCTGCACGTTTGAAACTGGCGACACAGGAGAGATTGACGATGTGGCTGCGGTGAACCCGCTTGAAAATCTTCGGATCGAGTTGTTGCTCGGCTTCGCTGATCGACAGGGGACAGAAATATTCCCGGTGGCCATCGTAAAGTTTGGTGTAATGGGCGTCGGCGTGGATCGCGGCGACATCCGAAATGCCGATCTGGGTCTTCTGGCCGTCCCGTTCTATAGGCAGCGTTCGCTTGGCGGCAGGAGTGGAAGACCGTGCCGCGGAGGGGGCTGCCTGCAACCCTGCGGCACTGCGTTTGGCTGCATCGCCTGAAGCCGGTTCGGAGGGCAGCGCTTCCTCGTTCAGCACGACCGGTTCTCTCGCATCGTCTTGCAGATCTTTTGTGGTGTCGTTTGTTTCGTCAGGCTGCTGAGCCGGAACAAGGGCCAGAAGAAACAGGCTCGAGACCAGAAAGGCGACAAACGAAACGAAAATCGCCAGCATGCCAGGGTCGAGGGTGGGGGCTGAAAGACGTCGCGCCGTATCCGTAGCTGAATAGGTCATGCCGGTCATTGCGGTGTAATGCATCGCGGAGATGGCAAGTCCCATGACGGCGGCCGATATGACCAGGGGCGGGCGCTTGCCGAGGCCGAACAGAAGCCAGAGCGCCAGACCGGCTGCGTTGAACGCGATCAGGAAGCTGGCCAGGACATAAGCCGGGTCATGTTCCAGCAGCAGCGAGTTGTGCAGGGAATACATGCCGAGATAGTGCATGGTGCAGATACCTGCGCCCATGACGAAAGCCGCCAGCCCCAATCTCAGCGACGTCAGCCGCCGGTTGCTTGCGGTGAAGACCGCAACACCCACCACAAGGACGCAAACCAGAAATGACAGCAGGGTGGGCAGGACAAGGAAGTCGACGCCGATGGGGAACTTGGCGGCGAGCATGCCGACGAAATGCATGGACCAGATGGCGAGGGCAAGGGTGAGCGCAGCTCCGACAAGAAGCATGCGCCGTCTCGGTTCAACGGCTTTTCTTACCTGAACCGCAAGACTCAGGCCGACAAAGCTTCCCTGAAATGCCATGACCAGGGAAAGCGCGACGAGCCAGGGCTCGTGCGTCACTGTCATGTTGAGGCTCTCCTCCCAATCAGCCCCGCATTCGCGTCGCGAACGGTGTATCCATTTCAATGATAGGGGAAAGGGGAAGGGGCAGCAATCATGTCCTTGAATTGATGTGGGAACAGGCTCCACAAGGTATCAGATGTCGGATGCCCGCCACACAGATGGATACCTTCGTTCTCAGGCTTTTCAAGGTGTCACAGCGGACTGTCACCTTGAAGAACGCGAGATCATAGTGCTGTTGATAGCGCGTTGAGCACACCGTTGGAACGAAGGCGCTTATAGGCATCGTGGACCGCGCCGGTGAACTCGGACGAAGCTGGAAGATCGTTTTCGAAGACCGCCTTCAGGGACAACATCCGGTCTACATAGTCAGGTCCGTCGGATTGAGCGGCGAAGGCGGCAATCTGATCGGACAGGGGATCATTGACTGGCAAGTTTCCCCCAGTTTCCGACACACCGCGGCAATAGAGCATCCAGCCGGCTACCGCGAGAGCTGAAAGCGGCCAGGGACGGCTGTCCTTCAGGTGTTGGCGAATGGACTGAAGCAGCCTTTGCGGCAGCTTCTGGCTGCCGTCGGTTGCAATCTGCGTGGTCTTGTGATGCAGCGCCCTGTTGGCGAAGCGGTCGATCAAGGTATCGGCGTAGCGGGAAACTTCAACACTATCAGGCACCTCCAGCGTTGGTACCTGCTCATCCAGCATCAGCTTCCTGGCGGCGGTCAAAAGCACAGGATCCTGCATGCAATCGGCAATCGTTTCCTTGCCTGCCAATGCCCCCAGATAAGCCAGGAACGAATGAGTTCCGTTCAACAGCCGCAGTTTCATCTCCTCGAAGGGCGCCACATCGGCAACGAACTCAGCTCCCGCAAGGTCCCAGGCGGGCCGTTCCCCGGCAAAACTGTCCTCGATGACCCACTGGCGGAACGGTTCGCACAGGATCCCGTTTGGATCGGACCGGCCGAGAGCTTCGCTCAGACGCTCGTGAGACTGTTCCGTCATGGCCGGTGTGATGCGGTCGACCATGGAACACGGAAACCTGCAATTCTCTTCGACCCAGGTGCAAAGGCCAGGATCGAGTTCTCGCGCATAGTCGAGTATGGCCTGACGACAAAGCACACCGTTGGACGGGAGATTGTCGCAAGAAAGGACCGTCAGTCCGCTTTCGCCTGCATCCTTCCGTTGGCGAAGACCTTCAACGATGGTACCGATTGCCGTTTTGGGAGCGCCGCTTCCCTTGAGATCTTCAACGATGCCCTTGTGGCCAAGATCCAGTTGCCCGCCAGACAGGCAGTATCCTTTTTCGGTGATTGTCAGGGTGATCACCGCAAGGTCCGGGTTGGATATCTGCTCCGCCACCGCACCTGCGCCATCGCGAGCGGGGTGCAGTGTTTTGACCACCGCGCCGATCTCCCGAAGAACGAGATCATCGTCGGACATTTCTCCAACGGTATAAAGACCACCGGACTGGTCAAGCCGGGTCAGTTCAGCCGCACCTGAATTCAAGCGCGTGGCAATGACACCCCAATCGCCTTCAGTGTGACGCAGCATTTCATCGTGAAACACCATGACATGTGCCTTGGCGAAAGCACCGAAACCGATATGCAGTACCCGGGCACGCAGATCGTTGCGATCATAGGTTGGGGAAAGGATCTGGGAAGGCTGTTCAGTCATGAGTTCTTAGCCGGATTAGAATGCGATTTTCGTTCCGGGAGTAACCGGAAGTCCGTTGACGGTCAGCGGGGCCGATCCGGCCTGCCAGAGTCTCACCGTGTCGAAGGCCGGTTGCCAATCGCCGGAACGGTGCCAGTGAAGGTGAACATCCGCGTTGTTCCGCGCCAGTTCAAATTTTGTCAGGCAGTGGTCACCGGCAAGCGCACTTACACTAACGCCATCGTCGTCATAGGCGAAGGAAAGTCTTGCAGAGCCACTGTTGTTTTGCGGATAGATCCTCCAGGTCCGCTCTGTATCCGTCGCGGCATCGGCACGAAGATTGGCCGCAGCGAGTGGCAACACGGTCCCTCCGCGCACGAAGACAGGAATGGTCTCCAACGAGACCGGAACCTCTATCCTATCACCGCCCGGATACCAGGCACTGCCGTCAAATGCCCACCATCCTTCTTCATTCGCCGGAAGTGTCACCCGCCGGTGCGTTGCACCTTGTTCCACCACCGTTGCGACAAGAAGATCCCGGCCCAGCAGGAAATCGAATTCGGCGTCACGGCAATTCGGGTCGTCGGGGTGGTCCAGGAAGAGCGGACGCAGCATCGGTTCTCCGTCCGTCACCGCCTGATATAGCAATGTATAAAGGTAAGGGATCAGCCGGGCGCGAAACTTCAGGGCGTCCCTGATGAGCGGAGTGATCTCGGGATACATCCACGCTTCATTCGCGGTGCCGTCGTCATTCCAGGAGTGAATGGTCAGGCGAGGATGGAAAATTCCGCTTTGCACCCACCGCAGGAACAGTTCCGGCTCCGGGCGCGGGCCGGCGAACCCACCGACATCGTGTCCGATATTGTAAAAACCGGAAAGACTGAGGCCGAGCCCCATCGGAATGTTCCAGCGAAGTGTATCCCAGGAACTGTAATTGTCTCCCGTCCAGGTCTGCGCATAGCGCTGCGTGCCTGGCGCCGCGCAACGTGAAATCAGATAGGGCCGCTTGTCCGGTTGGCTGGCCTTTTGCGCATCGTAAGACGCGCGGGTCATGAGCTGGCTGTGAAGCGGGCGAATAAGATTCACGGGAATAGGATTGCCGAAGCCACTGCAGACCGCTTCATCATCCCAGACCTCATACTCGTTGTTGTCGTTCCAGGTGTGCGGAATGCCCCTGGCAAACAGTTTGTCGTTGAGGTTCTTCTGCCACCAGGAAACGGCGTCGGGATTGGTGAAGTCCAGATGAGATCCGTTGCCGTCCCAGAAGGGAGACTGTTCAGGTTCTCCCGATTCGCTGTCCCTTATGAAAAGGCCGGCGTCTTTCACCTCGTCGTAAAGCGGATGATCATCCAGCAGCACTGGTTTGATGTTGGCAATCAGATGGACGCCGGATTGCGAATATTTCCGGGTCATGTCTTCCGCGTTTGGAAACCGGTCCGTGTTCCAGTGAAAGACGTAACGCTTGCCCTCAATGGCCGTGTAGCCGGAAGACATCTGGAAACTGTCGCAGGGGATGTCTTCCTCGTCGAGTTTTTGAAGAAACTCCTCCATGCGTTCCTGGGCATTTTCCGCATCGGCATACGCCATGGAGGATCCGGAATATCCAAGTCCCCATCGGGGCATGAAAGCGGTGCCGCCGGTCAGCCAGTGGTGCCGCTTGACCACCTCCAGAACGGACGGTGCCCAACTGAAATAAAAATCCAATTCTCCGTCTTCGGCGCGGAACGCACGGAAGGGTGGATGATAATTGTCCTTTTCATTGCCGAGATCGAACCAGCAAGGCGCAAGTGTGTCGTAGTAAAGGCCGTAGGCGCCGAGATCACCTCGATCCGTGATCGTGAACGGAATGTGCTTGTAGAGCGGATCGGTCGTTTGGGCGTCGTAACCCATGGCATCCAGGTTGCGCATTTCATAGCGGCGGCCGGAGCGTTCCAGAGCACCGCTTTTTTCGCCAAGACCGTAGTATCTTTCTCCTGGGAACCGTCGCAAAAAGTGCTGTTTACGGTGGTCCCGCCGCCCGATCATGTAGGCGCTTTGCGGCCGGTCGCGCGCCACTTCCCGCCAGTCTTCCTGCGGAGCCGACCGGCATTCCCAGATCATGCTCAAGGGGGTGCCGATCGTCAGGCGAAGGTTCAGCGTTTCCAGGACAACGCTGTCCGCCGCTCGCCTGACCGAGAAATCGGGGCAGGAGAAACCGGCAAGCGCATCCCTCCAGCGCCCGTCCCAGGGTGCGTCTGTCCCGGGAGCCACCGCCCAAGTGCGGCTCAGGCGATATTCGCCGTCTTTCAGAAGACAGACCCGGATCAGGGCCGGTTCCAGAACCGAAATCTGGAGGCGATGCTTTCCTTCGACTTCAAGGACGATTCCGTTTCGCAGGTGTTCGGCGAACTGCCAGCAGTTCAAGGCTTTCATCTAAGGCTCCTAGTAGCCGAGCAGGAGGCGTGGCAGGAACAGGCTGATCGATGGGACATAGGTGACCACCAACAGCAGACTGACGAGCACGGCATAAAAGCCGAGCATCGGTTTGATCACCTGCCCGATCTTCACGCCGCCGACGGAACAGCCGACAAAGAGCGCGGATCCGACCGGCGGTGTACAAATGCCGATGCACAGGTTGAACGTCATGACCACGCCGAAATGAACCGGATCCATGCCGAGGTCCTTCACGACCGGCAGGAAGATCGGCGTGAAGATCAGAAGAGCCGGTGTCATATCCATGAATGTTCCGACGACAAGCAGAGCGATATTGATGATCAGCAACAGGACAAGCGGGTTTTCGGACAGGTTCAGCAATGCATCGGAAATGGAATAAGGAATGTCGGCGAAGGCCATTGCCTTCGACATCGCGATTGAACATCCGATCATCAACAGAACGATGGACGTGGTCACCGCACTTTCCAGAATGATGCTCGGCAGTTCGCGCCATGTGATCTCACGGTACCAGACGACCGCCAGGAACAGCGTATAGACCACGGCAACCGCCGACGCTTCGGTCGCGGTAAAGATGCCGCCGATTATACCTCCCATGACAATGATGATCAGGCCGAGCGGCAGCATCGCATCCGCAGCCTTGACGGCAACTTCCCTGCCGCTCGGACGTGGAGCGACCGGATATCCGCGGCGCTTGGCGATGATCCCCGCTACCACCATCAGGCTGAGACCCATGAGGATGCCCGGGATATATCCGGCGACAAACAACGCGGCGACGGATGTACCGTTGGTGATCAGCGAGTAGACAATGAAAGTGGAGCTTGGCGGAATGAGTAGACCTGTCGGACAGGAGGCGATATTGACCGCGGCACTGTACGCCGGGTCATAGCCTTCCTTCTTCTGCAGGGGCGCCATGACACCACCGACTGCCGCAGCGGACGCGACAGCCGATCCTGAGATCGAACCGAACATCATGTTGGCGATGACGTTGCAGTGGGCCAGGGCGCCGGGAAGCCGGCCACCCAGAACCTTGGCGAACTCGATGAGCCGCATCGCGATGCCGCCGCGGTTCATGATGTTGCCTGCCAGAATGAAGAACGGGATCGCAAGCAGCGTGAAACTGTCCAGACCCGAGGCGATTTGCTGGGCGACGATGTAGACCGACTGGTCGAAGGACATGAACAGCAGGAAGGTGGCAAAGGCAGCCAGGCCGATCGAAAAGGCGATCGGCACCCCCAGGATCATGAGCAGCGCGAATGTCCCGAACAGAACCAGGACCGATTGAATATCCATGAAATTTCCCCCAGTCCCTTAGTCCAGCGGGCCGCCCGCCTTGGGCGCGCCATCCTGATCGTTCGGCCCGCGGCCCTCTCTGAAGAGGTCGGCCATGAAGGTCAGGCAGTAGTAGAGAATGCAAAATCCTGAAAACGGGATCGCAACATAGACGAGGCCCATGGGCATCCGCAGAGCCGGGGATACCTGCCCGGTTTCCAGTGTGCGGCTTACCAGGTCCAGCCCACCGTAGATCATCACCAGCGCCGCAAAGACTGCTATGGCCGTGATGATTCCGGCATTCACCAGCAGACGGACAGTGCCCTTGGTAATCACCGGCAGGAGATCGATGGCAAGGTGGCGCCGCTGCCCCAGCGTGTAGGCGCCGCCAAGCAAGGCAACCCAGATAAACAGGAAACGCGCCATTTCATCGGTTACGGTGCTCGGGCTTTCAAGCACGTAACGCGAAAAGACCTGCCAGATGACGCAGGCAACCAGAATGGCGAAAGCGATGGAGATGACGAGGCGCAGGATCAGATCGACGCCTCTTGTTACGTTTGTCACGATGTTCCTCCCATGCCGACCCGGAATACCCATTGAAGCAGGTGTGTCGGCGGAATTCGACGGCCTAAGGTTTGCGCCAAGAAATTAAATTGGTCAACCAATTTTATAAAAAAGGTTGACTGATTTCGAAAATTGGACGAACAATTCGCCATCCGCAGCAGCAATTGGCTGCGAGACCCGAGGCCGGGACCGGCTCATTGAGGAGCGCAGGTCGCGTGGCCGAGGCTGCATTTGGGAGGAAGACATGACGAAATTCGTTAAGCTCGCGGCCGTCCTGGCCGCAGGCGTTGTTGCACTGGGGTCGGCTGCCAATGCCAAGACCCTGCGTCTCAACCACAACAATCCGGAAGACCATCCGCTTCACAAATCCATGGAATACATGGCCGAGCGTCTGGAAGAAGCGACCGGTGGCGATCTGAAGATCCGTATCTACGCCAACGCTCAGCTTGGCACGCAGCGTGAATCCATGGAGCTGATGCAGAACGGCACCCTGGACATGGCGCGTTCCAACGCTTCGGAACTGGAAGCATTTGAAGAGTCCTATGGTGCACTCAATCTGCCCTACATCTTCGTCAACGCCGATCACTACTATGACGTTCTGAGCGGCGACATCGGTGCGGACATCCTGGCCGCTTCCGAAGACAAGGGCTTCATCGGCATCGCGTTTTACATCGAAGGTGCGCGTTCCTTTTATGCCAACAAGGAAATCAATTCGCCGGCAGATCTTGAAGGCATGAAGATCCGTGTTCAGCCGAGCCCGTCCGCCATCCGCATGGTCGAACTGCTTGGCGGCAACCCGACCCCGATTGCCTGGGGCGAACTCTACAGCGCGCTGCAGCAGGGCGTCGTTGACGGCGCGGAAAACAACCCGATGGCTCTGACCTCGGCACGCCACGGTGAAGTGTCCAAGGTTTATTCCGACGACGGTCACACCATGATCCCGTCTGTCGTGATGATTTCGTCCAAGACCTGGAGCGACCTGTCTGATGAGCACAAGGCTGCACTCACCAAGGCTGCCAAGGAGTCCATGGATTTCCACCGCGAGCAGTGGGATGCCATGAGCGCCAAGGCTGTGGAGACCGCCAAGAACGAACTCGGTGTGAAATTCATCGAAGTTGAAAAAGGTCCGTTCATCGAGGCTGTTCTGCCGATGCACGAAGAGGCTGCACAGAAGTCACCGGTCGTGGCTGACCTGATCAAGCGTATCAAGGACATTGCTCCGTAACGCCTGAAAGACCAGTCTGGAGTATTCCGTGTTGTTTGGGAAAACGCGCGGAATGCTCTCCGGACGTTGCCGGAGACGGAAAGATGCTCGAACGTTCACATCTCGCTGACAATGCGCTGCAGGCTTTGCACGACGAAGACTACGACGTGCCATTCAACACGCAGTCGCTCAACCATGAAGGTCTGATTTTCATGGGCGGCCGGTCTGCGGCAAGTCTCGATGGCGACTGGACCTTTTGCGTCGATCTTCTGGACACCGGTTTGCGGCAAAAATGGTTCTCAATGCTGCCGGAGGCACCTGAAAAGCGGACGGAGCCCTGGGACTACGATCCCTATATGGGAGAAACCGTTCCGGTGCCTTCCAACTGGGCGATGCTGAAAGATAAATGGTACTTCTTTGAAGGCAGCTCCTGGTACACACGTCCGCTCGATATAGCTGAAATTGAAGAAAGCAAGCGACAGTTCCTGAGGTTCGGCGCGGCAAGCTACGACTGCAAGATTTTTCTGAACGGTGAATTCCTGGGCAATCACTACGGCGCATCGACGCCGTTTTGCGTCGAGCTCACTGGCAAGCTGAAGCGTGGCCGTAACTGGATCATGGCCTGTGTGAACAACACGCGCACCCGTGACCGGGTGCCGATGCGCAACACGGACTGGTTCAATTATGGAGGCCTGTACCGTGAAGTGTCTTTTTTCGAAACGCCGGCAAACCTGATCAAGGATTTCTTTTTGCATCTTGTGCCTGATGGCACCTATTCGCGGATCCGCGCTGAAGTCGAAATTGACGGCGCTCCTGAAGCTCCCGTCCATCTGTCGATCCCTGAACTTGGTATCGAACAAACTGTTCCGCTCGATGAATGCGGAAAAGGGCAGGTGGAGCTCTATGCAAAGCCGGAACTCTGGAGCCCCGCTTCGCCGAAGCTTTATGATGTTTCTGTTGGTTTTGGGACTGACAGGATCGCGGATCGCGTCGGCTTCCGCCAGGTTGAAAGGCGCGGCACCGATATCCTGCTGAATGGCCAATCCCTGTTCCTTCGCGGCATTTCCGTGCATGAGGATGATGCCGAACTGGGTAAGGTCACCAATGAAGACGATCTGCGCCGCCGGTTCTCCCATGCGAAAGAGTTGGGGTGCAATTACCTGCGTCTGGCCCATTATCCTCATCATGAACGGGCCGCAGAGCTCGCCGACGAACTCGGATTTCTCCTGTGGGAGGAAATTCCCGTTTACTGGGCGATCGATTTTGCCAATCCTGCCACATACAAGGACGCTGAAAACCAGCTTCGCGAACTGATCAGGCGTGATCGGAACCGGGCCAGTGTCATCATCTGGTCGGTCGGCAACGAAAATCCGGACACGGATGCGCGCTTGAAATTCATGCAAGGATTGGCAGACACCTGCAAGTCACTCGATCCCACCCGTCTGACCTCGGCGGCCTGTCTGGTGAACCATGCTCAAAACCGGATCGAGGACCGCCTTGCAAAGTACATCGATGTCATAGGGCTGAACGAGTATTATGGCTGGTACGAAGAGAATTTCGACGACCTTGCCGAGATCGGCAGGAACTCGGACCCCGACAGGCCGGTGGTAATCTCGGAAACCGGTGCGGATGGCGTGATCGGCGACAAGGGGCCGAAAAGAGGCCTCTTCAGTGAAGATTACATGGCTGAAGTCTACCACCGGCAGATCGACACCTTGCGCAAACTTGACTACGTCAAGGGCATGTCGCCTTGGATCCTTTACGATTTCCGTGTAGAGCGCCGGCAAAATATCTTTCAAAATGGCTATAATCACAAAGGGCTGATTGCCGCCGACAAAAGAACCAAGAAAAAAGCATTCCATATTCTGGCGGAGTATTATCACCAGATCGCCGCCAGCGATGAGGATGCAAGGAAGGCCTCATGACCAGCGATGTTTCAAAGCGCCGCTATCAGGAAATAGCCGAGCTGCTCGCCAGGCGTATTACCGAGCAAGGTTACAAGCCTGGCGACAAGTTTCCGACGGAACGCCAGATTTCCCTGGAAATGGGGATCAGCCGGTCGCTTGTCCGCGAGGCATATATCGTGCTGGAAATCGAGGGCTATCTGGATGTGCGAAAAGGGTCCGGCAGTTATGTTGCCGCTGGAGAGAAGATTTCGCTGAATGTTCCAAAAGCCGATTTCGGCCCGTTCGAGTTGCTTCAGGCCCGTCAGCTTCTTGAAAGCAGCATCGCGGGTTTTGCCGCAACCACCATCACCAAGAACGATATCCTGAAGCTTCGCGAAACCCTTGAGCTTGAGCGCAAGGCCATTGAGGTTGGCGAAGAGGACTATTTGGCAGATCGTCAGTTTCACCTGCAGATTGCCGAAGCCACTCAGAACAGCGTTCTGGTCGCCCAGGTCGAGGATCTCTGGACCAAACGCGAAGAAAGCTCCATGTGGGCCCGTCTGCACGACCGCATTTTCGACCTGAGCTACCGGGAAAAATGGCTGGACGACCACGCGGCAATTCTGGAGGCGCTTAGACACCGCAATTCGGAAACGGCACGGCAGGCGATGTGGCAGCATCTTGAAAATGTTCGCCTGACCCTGCTCGAATTGTCGGATGTCGGAGATCCGGAGTTCGATGGTTACCTGTATACGCCCGCTGTGGCTTCCCCATAAGAAAAAGAAAGTAGAGCTGCGATGATCGAAAGCTGGCGTTGGTTCGGGCCTCAGGATCCGGTTTCCCTGACAGACGTTCGCCAAACCGGGGCAAGTGGCATCGTGACCGCCTTGCACGAGATTCCGAACGGAACATTCTGGCCTGAAGAGGAGATAGCTGCCCGCCGCCAGATGATCGAAGATGCCGGCCTGACCTGGGAAGTCACCGAAAGCATTCCCGTTCACGAGGATATCAAGACCGGTGCATCGGGGTGGGAACGCTGGGCCCGGAACTGGGCAGAGACAGCGCGTGCGCTCGCCCGCCAAGGCGTCAAGACCATCTGCTATAACTTCATGCCGGTCCTGGACTGGACACGCACCGATCTGGATTATGTGCTGCCGGACGGTGCCACCGCTTTGCGCTTCGAATTTGCCGCCTATGCCGCGTTTGACTTGTTCATCTTGAGACGTGAAGGCGCAGAAGCGGACTACAGCGAGGAAGACATTGCGGCTGCCGAAGCTTACCTGGCGACCCGCCCGGAGGCGGAACGCGAACGACTGACCGCAAACATTATTGCCGGTTTGCCGGGATCGGAAGAAAGCTACACGCTCGACAGTTTCAGGGCCCGTCTGGAGGCCTACCGGGATACGGGCCGCGAAGAACTGTTCCAGAACCTGCAGAATTTTCTGGATGTGGTGATCCCGGAAATCGAGGAGGCCGGGGCAGTTCTGGCGCTGCACCCGGACGATCCCCCGCGTCCGCTGTTCGGGTTGCCTCGCATCGCCAGCACGCAGACGGATCTCGAGCGCATCGCTGCGATGCACAGTTCGCCTTCGAACGGCTTTACGCTTTGCACAGGCTCGCTGGGAGTTAATCCGGACAATAACCTTCCGGCCATTGCCGAAAGTCTCGGTGAGCGCATTCATTTTGCGCATCTGCGCGCAACGCACCGCGAGGACGATCCACGCAGCTTTTATGAAGACGCCCATCTGGAAGGCGACATAGATATGGTCGCCATCATCCGGGCGCTCCGTCGACTGGAAAATCGCAGCGGCAAGCGAATTCCCATGCGTCCCGATCACGGTCACCGCATTTTGAACGATCTTGCAGGCAAGTCGACACCCGGCTATCCGGCAATTGGTCGTCTGAGGGGACTTGGGGAGTTGCGCGGCGTCATCAAGGCGGTGGACGTGCTGGAAGGATATGGTGAAGCCGCACAATAGGCGTGCCGCCTGAGAGCCTGCTTCTTGACGCTGTCGTTCATTCCATGGTCTGGAGATGACGACATTGTTTCAAGGGACCCGATCCCCGCAGCAGGTAGCCAAATGCCCGACACTCAGCAAAGCAGTTCCAGCCTCATTGAAGATGGCCAGGACACCATTTTGATCGACAATCTTCTGATTCCTGCACAGATCGGGATTTTGGAAAGCGAGCAGGGACGGGATCAGGCCGTCCGCTTTGATATCGAAATCCAGACTGTTTCCGGCTATCGCAAGCTGGTGACCGAGGCTGGCACATTTGTTTCCTACGCCGATGCGGTGGAGTTCATCCAGAACAAGGCCGCTTCCGGCGGGCATGTCGATCTGGTCGAAGATTGGGCCGAAGCAGTCGCGGAGTTCGTGCTTTCCAATCCGTTGGCAGACAAAGTCACGGTCAAGGTCACTAAACCGGACATCTTCGAAGATGCCTCGGGCGTCGGAATCCGCATCACACGTAGACGTGCCTAAGCCGGTCTTGCCGCAGGTAAGAATTTTCCTATTTCCTTCCGAACCGTCCGACTGACGGGTTTGAACATCCGGGAGCTTTGCCTTTCATGATATCCGCCGATCGTCTCCTGCCTCTTTGGCTCAAGTACCGCGAGGCGTTGGAAGCGCCGGTTCGAACGTTTGAGTTCCCCAGGTTCGGTCGCCGATTTGAGGACCGGACCTATCAGATGGGCGTTCTGAACCTATCGCCGGACAGCACATATCGCGAAACGGTCTGCCATACGTTCGAAGCGGCGCTCTATCGCGGGCGGCGAATGACGCTCGAAGGCGCTGCAATGGTCGATATTGGGGCGGAATCGACCGGCGAGACTGCCGATATTGTGGCAGCAGAGCGGCAGATCGACCGGATGCGGCCGGTGGTCAAGGCACTGGCAGACGAGAACATCCTGGTATCTGTCGAAACCTATCATCCGGAAGTGGGTGTCGCTCTCGTTGAAGCGGGCGCGGGCGTGGTCAATCTGACCGGCCGGGTGGACGATCCGGCATTCTATGAGGCACTGGCCTTTCATCAGGCCGGTGTTGTTCTGTGCTACACACCGGGAGAGAATGCCCGGTCCGCGGACTTTTTGCCGCCTTCGGAAGAAATCTTTGATCACCAGCTGACCTTTTTCAAGGAGCGGATCGATCTGGCGACCAATGCCGGGATCGAACGGCTTTGGGTTGATCCGGGCTTCGGCTTTGCATTGCACTTGCCGGACGGGCCTGACAGGATCCGGTATCAGACCGAAAGCATCCTGCAGTCTTTCCGGCTGCGCGAACTGGGGTGGCCAGTCACGGTGCAGCTGACCGGCGCGGTCTATCTGTTCCGGGACGAAGTGCGCGTTGCGCAGACAAGTGCCGCAACGCTCGCGGTGATGTCGAAGGCCAATCTGGTGCGCAGTCATGAAGTCTCGCGCGTCCAGCCGGTCTTGAACTTTCAGGACTACGCCTGACAATTCTGGGGAGATAAGAGCATGGCAGCCGATAAGATCGCCTTGGTCACTGGAGCCGGAAAACGGCTTGGCAAGGCTATTGCCTGGGGACTGGCGGAAAAGGGCTACGCGCTCGGCCTCCATTACAATTCATCCGTGGGAGGTGCGAAGGATCTTCATGATGAAATCCTGGCATCAGGTGGGACAGCGGTTCTTTTGCAGAAGGATCTCAGTCGGCCGGAGCTGGCTGGCGAGCTGATTTCGGAAACGGCGAACGCTTTGGGCGGTCCGGTCTCCGTGTTGGTGAACTCGGCTTCTGCGTTCAATACGGACAACATCTTCGACCTGACCCCGGAAAGCTGGCAGTTCCTGATGAATGTAAACGCCGCTGCGCCCGTCTTCCTTATGCAGGCCTTTGCCAATCAGGACCCGTTGCCGGTGGAAGGGTCGATCGTGAACATGCTGGACACTCAGATGCTGTCGGCCTCGCCGGAACGGTTCAGCTATTTCTGCGGAAAGTTTGCGTTGGACGGCGCCACTCGTCTTGCAGCCTTCGAACTGGGCACAAAGGGCATAAGGGTCAATGCGGTTGCACCCGGCCTGGTGCTGCCGAGTGATCAGACCCAGGAGAACTTCGACAGTCGTCAGAAACTGACGCCTCTCGGTCCGGGCCTTGGGCCGGACGATATTGTTGCCGCCGTTCAGTACCTGGTGCAAGCGCGGCAAGTCAGTGGGCACACGCTTGTGGTCGATGCGGGCCAGCGTCTAATGGGCTTTGGCAACTCCCCGATAGGGTGAGCGGCGAGCCGCGTTTCATTAGCTAACAAATGGTTAATATCCACTGCCTGAAGGGCGCCGAAATTTTTCTCAAAAAAAATCAAAACAGCTGTTGACGGTGGTTGGTTGGGTGCGTATAACCGCGCTCATCGACGGCGGCAACGTCGCTGGCGGCAAGGTTTTTTGACCTTAATTCCTGAAAATTGGTCTGATTGGGCCGGATCTAGAGGTTCGGTGTCGGGTTGATTTTCGCTTGAGGGATGGGTTTGATCCTGCGAGGTTTGGTGCCTCTGTTCTTTGACAATTTGGTTATGAAGGAAGGGAAGCGTAGGCGGCGTTGGCCTTGCGATCCTCGGCGTGAGTTGAGGGTTTTAAGGAGTTACGCAGGTACGCTGATCTTTC
>NZ_JBDZYH010000007.1:0-296871 GCF_040329475.1 Roseibium sp. SCP14 | reverse complement strand
GACCCGACACTGAAGTTAAGATCCCCAAGAACCGTCAACGCACCATACGACTTCGTGACATCCTGAAATTCTATGAGCGCCTCTGCTGACAAGTCGTATCCTCCCGAGTTGCGTCTTCGATGCGTGGTGACGAGTAAAGGTCCTTGGGGGGGGTGCTTTTCGGTTCCCCGAGGCTTTTGCGCAGACCTTACTCACCAGAGTGGGCGGGCCGTCACGATCGGAAAGTCCTTGCCGAACGACACTGTGTTCACGAGCGGCAGTCCGAAGAGGTCGCACTCGTATCTGAAGACGTCACCATCTTCGACAACCTGGTCCTGGCAGGTGCTCATCACGGCGTTGCCGAAATAGAGCACGTGGATGTCGCCCGGCCTGTACCACTTGCGATACTTGAAGTAGTGAGCCTCGATGTTGTCCAGGCTGTGCAACATGTTGTCCTCACCGGTCCGGAACTCGGCTTGCCAGCACTGTTTGCCGCCGCGCTCCAGGGAGATCCGGGCCTTGATATTTTTCGGCAAATCTCCAATGAGCACTTCCGGGCCCAGTGAAACATTCCGCTTCTTCGACTGCGCCAGGTGGTAGACGTTCTTGAAGTACATCTGTTCGTCGGAAAACTCGTTGCCGAGGCAGTAGCCGACGCAGAATGGCTCGTTGTCCGGGCCAATAATGTAGATGCCGGCAATCTCGGCTTCTTCTCCGGGGCCATCACCGAAAAACGGGTGTTCCACCGCCCCTCCGGGTGCCACCAGGATGTCGCCGGTGCCTTTATAGAACCATTCGGGCTGGGCTCCGAGTTCACCCTTTGCAGGTTTGCCACCACGTTTGCCCTGAACCAGTGTCTTCAGATGATCCGGCCACTTGCTTTCGTCACTTTCCAGCTCTCCTTCCAGCTCCAGCCAGGAACCATGGGACAGTCCGGAACCGCTGACATAAAGATGCGCCGGATCAGGGTGATCGATAGGGACGCAAACCCGGTTCTCGTCTAGCGCCGCCTTCAGGTCGACAACCTCGTCGCTTTGCTTTTCAGCAACCAGGTCAACGATGGATTTGTTCTCTTCGATCGCTTGAAGTGCCAGCGAGCGGAGATCGGAGACGTCCGCCAGTTTTCTGGAAACACCGGCGTCGTCTGTTGCGCAGAGAATTTTCTGACCTTGATCGTCAATCAGCTGAGAAAGTCTCATTTTGTCTTCCCGTTTGGGCTAAGGGCGATAGGGCTATCGATGGAGACAGATTAGCGAACCACTACGGTTTCTGAATTGGATCTGTCTCCCCTGTCATTCGGAACTGGTTTCAGTGCAGGTCAGTTTGACCGGGGCGAGCGCGTCACTGCTTCACCAGGATCGCTTCCACCTCAATTCTCAGACCATCGGCGGACAGGCTGTCGAGAGGTAGTCCCACCGAGCCGGGGCCTGGCTTTTGGAAATAGTGGCTGCGGGTTTCCAGATTTTCGTTGAACTCGTCGACCGTGCTGAGGACGTAGTAGGAGTTGATCTTGTGAACGTCCTGCAGCCGCAGACCGAGCTCGGACAAAGTCGCATCGATATTGTCCATTGTCTGTTTGGTCTGTTGCACGTGGTCATTGGCGAATTGAACAGAACCGTCCGCATCAAATGCGGCCTGACCGCCGACGAGAACCATATCGGCGCACTCGATACCATGACGCCAAAGCAGATTGTCCGGCATCTGCGCATTGCGGGTCAGTCCGGCATATTTCTTTTCAAGTTTCCCGCCATCTTCACCACGCATCGCCCAGGCACACGCCACGATCTTCGTGCCGGACGGATAGAGGCGCGGCAGGGGAATTGCCGTCAGGCTGGGACCCGGACCGTCTCCGAAGCGGGTCTTCAGATGTTTGGCGAAGGCCGTCCACTCTGCCTGCGTAACGGAGCAATCGTAAAAGACGTTGAGCCTCACGCAGTCGGATAGATCGGCGCCAAGTTCGGTCAGAACCGTGTTCAGCTGATCGAGTACCAGAGCGCTCTGCCTGGAGAAATCGCCTTCATGAACCACGGTTCCGTTTTCATCGCGGGGGACCTGCTGTCCGACATAGACAAGCTTTCCGCATTTCAGCCCTTGAGAAAGAGGTGCGCCCGGGTGATGCAAATCGGTCGGATTGACACTGACCCGTTCGAGCTTGCTGCCGTCTTGTTTCGCCATTGCATAGGTGCAGATTTCTACCAGAAGCTCAGGCAGGACAAGTCTGTCGAAGGGCACCATCTCAATGGTCGCACCGTTCAGGTCCGGTAGCTGATCAACAATGCTCTGGCGGTAGGTGTCCTCGTCGACGTCGCCCTTGTTGACGTATTCAACGCGCAAGTTTGTGATGTCGGCGACCGTGCACCCGACGTCGGCGAGCAGCTTGCGGATATGATCGATGCTTACTCGGGTCTGTTCGTCCAGATCATCGGGGTGATCCAGGTCCAGCTGCGGGTTGAGGACGATCATATCATTGGTGTGAATGGCCATGGTCCAGGGATGGTCCACGTCCAGTTCGAAGTTTTTCGGATTGAAGTTCTTTCTTGGCATGGCGAAACCGGCTTGTTTGCGATCAAAGAAGAAAAAGGGGCGATCCTTGAGCACTGGGGAGTCGTGGGTTCAAGGACCGGGGGCGAAGCCCTGACCGAAGTCAGCCCAGATCGTTTCTCATCTGGCCATTCAGGTAATTGATGGCGCTCGTGACATGCATCTCCACACCGATGGCAAGACCGTCCTCATCGATGTCAAAGCGCGGGTGGTGATGTGGAAAGTCGGTTTTCTTCTCCTTGTTGCCGACGCCGACAAAGAAGAATGTTCCCGGGACGTCCTGTGTGAATTCTCCGAAATCCTCACCAATCATGGTGACATACGGAACGACCTTCTTATCTGTGCCTTCCACCACCTGGGCGGCGGTCTCGCGCACCACGGCAGTGACGTCCGGGTCATTCACGACCGGGGGGTTGATAAAGGTGTATTCCAGCTCGTATTCGGTGCGGTTTGCCGCGCATACGTGTTTGATGATGCGCTCGAACTTCTCGCACAGGGTCTCACCGGGCTCTTTACGGGAATCGTAGAGGCAGCGAATTGTGCCTTCCAGCTCAACGGTTTCGGGAATGATGTTGGCGATCGTGCCTGCCTTGATGCTGCCGAAGACAATGGCCGTTGGTTTGTGCGAGCTGATTTCGCGCGCCTGGATCGTCTGTATCTGCTGAATGATGTTGGCCGCGGTCACGATCGGGTCGATGGATTCGTCCGGCATAGCGGTGTGCCCGCCCTTACCGGTCAAGGTCAACTTGAAGACATTGCTTTCAGCCATGACCGGGCCATCGTCGGCCGATACGTTGCCGGTTGGAATGCTGGTCATCAGGTGGGTGCCAACAACGGCATCGACTGACGGGTTTTGCAGAACGCCTTCCTTGACCATGTCTGCGGCGCAGGCGTTCTCCTCGTTGGGCTGGAAAACGAACTTGATGGTGCCCTTCAGCGAGGCCCGGTACTCGGTCAGTATCTTTGCAGCGATCATCATCATGGATGTATGGCCGTCATGGCCGCAGGCGTGCATGACACCGGGATTGAGTGACTTGAACTCATGGTCAGTCATTTCGTCGATCGGCAGGGCGTCGATATCGGCACGCAGCATCAGCGTCTTGCCGGGCTGTCCGCCCTTCAAGATGCCAATCACGCCGGTTCCGCACATGCGGCTGACTTCCAGACCAAGGTTTTCAAGATAGGTCTCGACGATACCGGCAGTCCGGTGCTCCTCCAGTCCCAGCTCGGGGTGCATGTGAAAGTCGCGACGCAGTGCGATGAGCTCTTCTTCCAGCTCTTTTACGCGGGTTTTGATGTCTGGAGACATGTGACTGATCACTCGTATTTGGATTTTCTGGCAGTTCTGTATTTTTGTGAAGTCAGGACATCACATTACTGATATTTTGTCAAAAATAAAAAATCTAAAAAGATTTATTAGTGATATACAAAATAGAAAGGCATAATTGATGATGGTGTTGGTCTTCCAGAAAATATCTAAAAATCAACACGTTAGTCATGGTTGTGAGTGATTTTGGGTTTCGCGGCCTGGAGTTAAGGCCGTGAGTTGTGCGGTGGAAGTGCCGCTCATCAGGAGTGGCAATTAGGCTTGGTGGCCCAATGGGGTTCGAGAGAATTCAGGCGGAATTTCGTTGCCTAATCGAAATGCGAGTTCTAAGAGAGGTTCAAATGAGAAAGTCATGAAACCGGCGATTGTTACGGTATTTTCACGGATAGCGAATCGGAGAATCGTGACGGAACATCCGGTCCGGACCAGTCGCGCGTCTGCTGAAAAGCGCCAGAAGTAGAAGATGGATCTGGCCGTGGCCGATCTGCAGGCGCAGATAGACGTTGACGCATGTGATTTCCATGCGACGGGCGTATCTTTCTGCTGCTTTTGAGGTTCGAATGAGCAAAGAAATTTACAGCGTAATCAAACAAAGAATACTTTCCGGCGAATACGCATCCGGCGAGATCATCAAGGAAAAGAATCTGGCGGAAGAGCTGGATGTCAGTCGCACGCCAATCCGGGAAAATCTTGCGCGACTGGAATGGGAAAAGCTCGTGACCATCATTCCCCGAGCGGGAGCCATGGTGGCGCCGATCGAGCTGAATCTGGTCAAGGAGGCTTACCAGGTCCGCTTCGTCCTGGACGGTTACCTCGGACGATTGGCGATTGCCCGTATTACCCGTGAGCAAATCCAGGAACTGGAGGCTCTGAAGGCGCAATGCGAGGGGTATGTCAACGAGGGAACGCAGGAAGACCTGAACAACATCAGCAACAAGGTGCGCGCCGTACTTGGCAAGGCGGCGAACAACAAGACCTTGTTCGAGCTTTCCGAAATGCTCTTCAACATCACATTGCGCGTCTGGTACAGCATTACCGAAGACGACGAACATTCCGAATTGGCCAATGCGTTGATTTCGGAAATCGATGCCCTCATCAAGGCCTGCAAGGACAAGGACGCGAATGCCGCTGAAAAGGCGATGCAGGACGCTGTGGTCTACTATACCGAGAAGCTGAAAAAGACATTTTGATCTGCAGCGCTTGACGCCGAACCCCCGGCCTGCAGCATCGGGCTACACAGGCTGTTCGATACGCATAACGTCCAAGCTTCGGCTTGGTTGTCGCGATGAGCCTGTCATTGCGCGTAACATAAGCGCTGGCCTGCCGGCAATGGACCGGCAGACCGGGAGCGCGGGGTGACCAGCGCTCCCTTCTTTTGTTCGCACTTAGATGGCGTCTGTTGTCCAGTTGCCATTGACCAGACGTGGAATGCCCAGTGGGTTGGCGTTTTTCAGCTCATCAGGCAGCAATGCATCCGGCGTATTCTGATAACAAAGCGGGCGAACGAACCTGTCGATTGCACGTTCTCCGACGGAGGTTGACTGCACGTTCGTGCTCGACGGGTAGGGGCCGCCGTGCGACATGCCGGCGCAGACTTCAACGCCGGTACCGTATCCGTTAAAGATCAGCCGGCCGACTTTGTTCTGCATCACCGATGCGAGGGCGGTGCTCATTTCACTGTCTGCTTCTTCGGCGAACAGTGAGCTGGTCAGGTGGCCATGGAAGCTCTTGGCGATCTGCAGCATTTCCTCATCGGTTTCGCACAGGATCATCAGGGTCGATGGCCCGAAGATCTCTTCCTGCAAATGAGGATTGGCCAAATAGTCGGACGCCGAGACGGCCATCAGAACGGGAGCTGCGCCATTGCCGTCGGCTTCAACGCTCTTTGCCAGAACAGATACACCCAAATCGCTCTCACGCCGCGCATTTCCTTCCCGATAGCTTGCGCAGATGGTAGGCGTCAGCATCGTCTGGGGAAGCTGCTCGGCAACCAGTTCGGTTGCTCTTTTGATGAACGCCTCTGTCGTTTCATTCGAACGTGCGACGAGGATGCCCGGATTGGTGCAGAACTGACCGGCGCCGAGGGTCATCGCGCCGACAAAGGCCTGGGCGATTGCCTCACCTTTTGCTGCAAGGGCTTCCTGAAGCAAAAATACCGGATTGGTGGAGCCGAGTTCTCCAAAGAACGGGATCGGGTCGGGGCGTTGTGAGGCCACATCGAACAACGCGCGACCTCCGGCCACGGACCCGGTAAATCCGCCCGCCTTGATGCCAGGATGTTGTACCAGCGCCTTACCCAAAGTGCGACCGGGACCGTGTATCAGTGCAAAGGTTCCAGTTGGAACGCCTGTCTCCTTGATGGCGGCAAGGATGCAGTCCGCAACCAGTTCGGACGTTCCCGGATGGGCGGAATGGGCCTTGACGATAACCGGGCAGCCGGCAGCAAGGGCGGAGGCGGTGTCGCCGCCCGCGGTCGAGAATGCGAGCGGGAAGTTGCTGGCCGCAAACACCACGACGGGTCCGAGAGGGATCTGGGTCAGGCGAATGTCCGGTTTCGGCAGGGGCTGGCGCTCCGGATTAGCGGTGTCGATGACCGCGTGTTTCCAGTCGCCCCGTTTCAGCAGGTTGGCAAACAAGCGCAATTGTCCGGTCGTGCGGCCAAGTTCACCGCGAAGGCGCGCTTCCGGCAGTCCGGTTTCAAGCATCCCTCGTTCTACGATGCCGTCTGCCGAGTTCTCCATGGCATTTGCAATCGCCTCAAGAAACGTTGCTCGGTCCTGTGCCGGCAGTGCTGAATAGGACGTGAAGGCTTCGGTTGCCGCGTTCACCGCCAGGTCCACATCTTCAGGCGCCGCGTTGGAAAACGCAGTCGGCAGTTCCGTATTGTTGGCGGGATTGATCGCCGCGAAAGTTCCCTGTTCGGACGAAGAAGCAACCCAGCTTCCGTTGATCAATAGTTTTCCAGTCAGACCTGTCATGTTCCGTCTCAGCCAGTGTTGGGTTCGGTTGCCGAAATTTAGGTGGTCAACATGGATCTGACAAAAGATGATTTTGGAGATATAGATGAGGAAATACTCATCTTAATCGAGCGAGTCAGACTGCACTCTTATGGCCTATCCTTCACTTAACAGCCTGAGAACCTTTGAAGCGGCGGCGCGTCTGTTGAGTTTCAACAGGGCAGCTGAGGAGTTATGCATCAGTCCTTCAGCGGTCAGTCACCAGATACGCCAGCTTGAGAACACGCTCGGGGCAAAGTTGTTCGCGCGGGTCGAGCGAGGTGTTTCTCTGACGCCAAATGGTGAGTATTACTTCATGAATGTTCAGCAGGGCATTCAGATATTGCTGCGCGCTACCGACGTCCTTATGGACCCCAAGCGGAGCCGAACGATCAAGATGTCGGTCGTGCCGTTTTTCGCGACCAGGTGGCTCATGCCTCGCCTTGAGCGGTTTCAGTCTCATTTTCCCGATTGGGAGCTGGCGATCCAGACCAGCACCCAAAAGTCGAGTTTTGAGTCCGAAGATCTTGATTTTGTCATTCGCAGGGGAGGCGGGGACTGGCCAGACCTTGTGTCGCGGTTGCTGCTGAACGAAAATCTGATGCCGATCTGTGCGCCTCAGCTGGCTGACACAGTTGCGGATATAGGCGACCTCAAGACCGCTCCTCTGCTCTACAATTCTCAGGTTCCAACTGAATGGAGCGAGTTTTTCGCAAGGCTCGGTGAGCAGTTTGTAGCGCCTGCAGCGCGCCTGGAGTTCCAGAATACCTCTCAAATACTGGATGCCTGCGTCGCAGGGGCAGGCATTGCCCTGATGGACCCGGCCCTCATCGACGCCGAGTTGCAGACCAGGCGAATCCGCCCGGCTCTCGATATTACAATCCCGAGCCTGCGTCAGTATTATCTGGTCTATCCTGAAAATCACGGCAACCGGAGCGCCGTTAAAGTTTTTCTGAGCTGGATTGAAGCAGAACTCGCCTGAACGAGTGGCGCGAAAACGTTTTGCGCGGCCCAGGGGTGTCGCCGCGTGGCGTATTCACATTCTCGAACTCGATTCTGTTCGGTGAAGCCCGAAGGAGCGCCGGTGTTGTCATTCAGCGTCGATCGAACATTACAATATTAATATATTGCATTGTATTGTATGATGTGACACTCTCGCCATATCAACGTGCCCGAGTGAGGGGTGCGGGCAGGATAGTTTGGGAGGTAATTATGCTAACTTTAGCGCGGCGCGGCTTCTTGCAGGGGCTTGGGATTGCTGCGGGAGCCGTGATGATGCCGAAACTTGCGACGGCAGAGGCGCGTCGCGATCTTGTAATCGGCGTGCAGCGTCTGCCGGAAAACATTAGCCCCGGCCGCGATACGTCAGACTTTACGGTTCCCATATCATACAATGTTTTCGACAAATTGATTGAACTGGATTTCCAGAACCAGATGGCGCCGAGCCCTGGTCTGGCCACTTCCTGGGAGATCAAGGATCACAAGGAAATTACGTTTCATCTTCGTGAAGGGGTGAAATTCCACAACGGCGACACGATGACTGCCGAGGACGTCGCCTTCACCTTTTCGAAGGAGCGTCGGGAAAGCGATGGCCCGGTTCGGTTGTCGCAATTCTTCTCGAATATCGCGGATGTCGAAATCATCGACGACCACACCGTGCGCATCACCATGACGGAAGTCGATCCGATCCTTGAGCAGCGGTTTGCCATGTGGTCGGGCGAAGTGGTCAACAAGCGGGCTTATCAGGCGGCGGAAAGCTACACCGACTGGGCACTGAAGCCGATCGGAACCGGTCCTTTCAGGGTCGAAAACCTGAATGCCGATGCCTTCGAGCTCGCAGCGTTCGATGACCATTGGCGAGGAGCGCCCAATGTCGCTTCGCTGCGCTTTGTTGAAGTTCCTGAAGTGGCCGGGCGGATCGCCGGACTTGCGTCAGGTGACTTTGATCTGATCACAGTGCTTCCCGCCGATCAGATCGCGACGGTGGAAGGGTACGACGATCTGGAGGTTGTCGGAGGTCCTGGTGCCAAGATGCGCATCCTCATCTTCAATCAGGGTGAGTTCGCGCATCCGATGATGAAGAACCCGCATTTCCGGCGCGCGCTCTCCCTTGCGGTCGACCGCCAGCTGATTGTAGATGCGCTCTTTGCAGGGCGGGCGTCCGTGCCGAACGGACTGCAACTGCCGAGCTTTGGTGAAATCTACGACGACGGTTATCCGGTGCCCGTTTTCGATCCGGAGCTTGCGAAGGAGGAGTTGGCCAAATCGGGATACAAGGGCGAGGTGATCGATTATCCACTTTTGCCGAACGTCATCGATACGGAAGTTGCAGTGGCGGAGGTACTGCGGGAAATGTGGCGTGCCGTGGGGATCAATGTTGACTTGCAGATCCGTGAAAACTGGAAGCAGATCACCAAGGGACATCATTCAATCCGCAATATGTCAGCAACCATGGTCTGGCAGGATCCAGCGACAATCCTCTGGCGGTTGTTCAAGCCGAGTGTCATGAAGAAACGAGGTTGGGGTTGGGTCAATGACACGTTCAATGCTGGCGGAGAGGTGCTGGAAACCAATCCGGATGCGGCGGCTCGTCAGAAAGCATTCCAGGACATGATGGGTGAATGGGAAACCAATGACCCGATGGGTATGATCCTGTTCCAGGAAACCTGGCTCTACGGCAAGAAGCGTGACCTGGACTGGTCTCCCTACCCCTTGCCTTATCTGGATTTTGGTCCAGGCAACGTTTGATCTGTATGCGAAACGTCGGTCGGAGAGGGTGGTCGCAGGCTGCTCTCTCCTTCCATTTGTAGTCCGTGAAATATCTTGAAACATAGAAGAGGCAGCGCTGTGCCGCCAAAGAATTGTATCACCGTGAGGTGATGCCAAAAAGTGCGTTCAATGCAATCCCACAATCACATTGAATGGACCAGAAAACGATCTTGTCTGCAGCCTTAAGGGCCGGTCACCGACCGGCCTCTTTTTTGTTTCTGCCATGTGTGTTTTCGACTGATCTCAGCGGATGAGGTCGCTTGGAGCGTTTGAGATTTCACGTGCAAACCTGCCGCAGCTGCCGCCATTCAGTCGGAAGTGAACCGGCATGATGAAGTAACAATTGTCGACGGGGCTCCGCACTTCCTGCCTTGTGGGGCCGGCATAGCCGAGCAGGGTGCCTTTTTTCGGGAAGAATGTTCCGTTCCTGAAATCGTCTGCATATTCAAACTGGCCGCCCTCGGGAAGGACGATCTCAACAATTTCAAGCTGCTTTTGCGACTGCTCGGAAGTCGTGCAATTTGGGTCAAGAATGCCAACGCATTCCAGGAATTGAAGGGCTATTGCTTCGCCCTCGTCGATGGCGCCGGCTTCCCAGTGCTGGCCTGCCTCGACCTGAATGGCGACGGCGGGGCTATCCGGGTCGCCGAACTGTGAAAAGTCCCTTAACCGCAAGCGGTCTGCCTGGTGCATTTTTCCAGTTAGAACGAAGGGGATCTTAGTGATTTTCGAGATGAGTGAAAGCGCTGCGCGTTTGCCTTGAACCAGCGCAACGGGTTCACCGCGTCCCTGCATTGTATGAATGTCGAGGAGATAATCGACCGATTCGACCAGGGGACGCAGCCTTCGGGCGCGAAGAACCTCACGGTCCTGGTTTTTTTCATCATGCAATTCTGCGCCCCAGACGCGGTTGATGTCGGTGTCGACATACCGGTGCTGATAGGGTTCGTCGGTATCGAAGCGCTCGTAAGCCTCCGGATTTCCGAAGCAAAACGTTAATTTGCCCCTGGTTGGGCGTAGTCCGGATCTCATCAGGCGATCCAGAATGGCCGCGCCTGCTATTTCGTTGCCGTGCATGATGCCGCAGACCATGGCGTGAGGGCCTTCGCGCTCGGAATCAAAGGTCCAGACAAAAGGGATTCCCGAGTTCCCTTCCTCGTAGGCCGAAATTTCCACTGGAGCGTATTCGACTTGCATATAGGACTTTGAGAGTTCGTCCATTACAAATGTAGGCATACAAGTTTTTCCTGCTAATACAATTTGTTTGACAAACAAACATATTGTACGGTAGAGGTCAATACATCGGAGGAATGACATGGCGGACAGCCCAAACGGATCGGCATTCATAGACAAGCTGCGCGCGGAGTTTTCCGAGCTCGCCGCCGGATCGCGCGTGCCGACCATACGCGACGTTGCTGCAAGTCATTCTGTCAGCCAGTTTTCCGTACAAAGAGCATTTGAGGCGCTCAAGGAAGAGGGGCTGATCCAGAGTTTCGTCGGACGCGGGTCGTTTATCGCCGGTGCTGACCAGGTTCCTGTCTCACAAGACAATACAAAGTCGGCGCGCGTATTGATTGTAAGTCACTCCACGCCTTCGCGGCGGGGAGCGGAAATTGCGACTCATCTGCAATCCGCGCTTCATGAGGTTGGCCACAAGCCAATCAGCGTTACTTACTCGGATGTATCGGATCTTCGCGACCTGTTGGGGAAGGGAGGCTTTGATGTCTGCGTCCTGCAGCCGCGCCGGTCGATCCTGCCCGTCGAGGCGCTGGCACTTTTGAAGTCCAAGGCGCGTCACATGATCGTGGAAGGGCGTCAGCTGGAACTGCTTGATGTGGATGTGATTGTGCGTAACCGCGCCAAAAGCATCGCCATGGCGCTGAAGCATCTCAGAACCCAGGGACACCGTCGGATCGGACTGGTCACGGAACGACTTGATGCCGGTGCAGGCTATGGAGAGATTGAAAACCTCTATACCCAAAGCCTCTCGTCGCTTCCAGGTAGGGCGCATTCGCTTGTGTTGCGGGTCAACGACGGAAGCCCGGATGCCGCGGAAGGCATTGCGGCATGCTTGAACGAGGAAATGGGGAATGCCGAAATGGCACCTACAGCCTTCGTCGTCTCCGGCAGGTTTTCCGATGACGAAATCAGGCGTGGCTTTGAGCAGGCAGGATTGAGCGTCCCAAAGGACGTCAGTGTGGTTCACCTTCGCGCGCAGGATGCCAGCACTCCCGTTGACAGAAGGCTGACAGCTGTTGGCCGCAACGCGGAACATGTGGCCAAGGCGATTGTAGACATTGTCGGTTGGCGGCTTGCTCACCCGAACGATCCTTCCGGATTGGTTCTGGATGATCCCAAGCTCGTCGAAGGGAGCAGCACATGCGCAATCCCGGCTGATTGATCATCCCGTGACGCCGAGCGTCGCGGGGTAACCTGAATTTTTCAACGTGAGTGGTCGGCATTCTTGTGGTGCGCGGCGCCTTAGGTGTGAGCAAACGAATGACATTAGAGACCCAAAACGGACATTGCGAAGAACATCTGCCGCTCGAAATTGATCGCATGTCAATCACGCTCGGTCACGGTGCCGGGCTCCGCGTTGTCGATGATTTTTCGCTCAGCGTTCGAAAGGGTGAGATTGTCGGACTTGTCGGTGAAAGCGGCAGCGGCAAGTCTGTCACCTGTCTGGCTGCCATGGGATTGCTCAGCGAAGAATGGCAGATTGACGGCCATATTCAAGTCGCCAACACACACATCGACCGGACCACAGACCGGAAGGATCTTCTCAGTTTGCGTGGCCGCGGGGCGGCCATGGTGTTCCAGGATGCCAACGCTTCGCTCAATCCGATCCAGAAAGTCGGCAAACAGCTGACAGACACGGTTGCCCGTCTGCGAGGCGTCTCCCGTTCTCAAGCGCGGCAGACCGCGCTCGACCTGTTGCGGCAGGTCGAAATGCCCGATCCGGAAGAACGGTTTCATTCCTACCCGTTTCAGCTCTCAGGTGGTCAGAACCAGCGTGTCATGATCGCCCTGGCGCTGGCAGGAAAGCCTGAGTTGTTGTTTGCAGATGAACCGACCACTGCACTCGATGTCACCGTTCAGTCGCAGATCCTGAATTTGATCCGCAAATTGCGTGATGAAACCGGAATGGGAGTGGTTTTTGTCACCCATGATCTTGGTGTGGTGAGCGAGCTCTGTGACACGGTGGCGGTCATGTACAAGGGCAAGCTCCTGGAGCGTGGTTCTGTCGAACAGATCATGACCAACCCGCAAAACGACTATACCAAGAAGTTGCTGGCGGCGATGCCCGCCCTGCCGCATGACGACCCGGGTCCGTCCACGCCGCCGCAGAGCAAGATCGCGGACGAAGCCTTGCTGAGACTGCGAAACGTTGCCTGTGACTACAAGACACGCAAGGGGACATTTCGTGCGGTTGAGGATGTCTCGCTCGCCCTTCGCACAGGAGACAGCCTGGCCGTGATCGGTGAAAGTGGCTCCGGCAAATCGACAATCAGCAAGCTGATGCTTGGGATAGAACCTCCTTCCGAAGGTTCGGCGCTGTTCGAAGGGGAACCTGTTCCGCTTCTGGGAACGCGCGAATACAAACCTTTTGCCCGTAAGGTGCAGTTGGTCCCGCAAAATCCGTATCTGTCGCTCGACCCGCGCGCCACCCTGGGTGATCAGATCGAAGAGCCTTTTGTGATCCATGGGATCGGGTCGCCGGCAGAAAGATTTGTCCGGCGAAACGAGCTTCTGGAAGCTGTTCAACTCACCCCCGCGCATGGGGAGCGCTATCCGCACGAAGTCAGTGGTGGGCAGTGCCAACGTGCGGTGATCGCCCGCGCCCTGGCGCTTGAGCCGAAGCTTTTGATTTGCGACGAAGCGACCGCCTCGCTGGACGTATCCGTCCAGGCGCGCATCATCGAACTGCTCCAGGACCTGCAGGAAAAATTCCACCTGTCACTGGTTTTCGTGACCCATGATCTGCGGCTGATCCACGGACTTTGCAATCGTGTTGCTGTCATGTGCAAAGGGGAACTGGTCGAGCTCAACCGTACAGATGCGATGTTTGCCAATCCGCGGCACCCCTATACCCGCGAGTTGCTGGCCGCAATTCCCGATGTGCTGTCCCAAAGTGCCGCTGAGTAGAAGGTGACGACATGACCCGTATTATCCTGCGCAAACTTTTTCGCGCTGCCCTGACCCTCTTTTTGGTGGTCACCTTCGTGTTTTTTGTTTTGAGGATCACCGGCGACCCTGTGTCGGCGATGATGCCTGACGACACCGACCCGGCGATCATGGAGCAATTGCGCGAGCAATGGGGGCTCAATCGGCCGCTGGGCGTTCAATACGCGGAATACTGGAAAAACCTGGCAACAGGTGATTTCGGAAATGCGTATCGTGACGGACGCCCTGCTCTGGACATAGTTCTGGAGCGTGTGCCGGCGACCCTGAAACTGACACTCACAGGATTTCTATTCATATTGCTCATCGGGTTTCCGATGGGAATTGCCGCTGCGGTCAATCGAGGCTCGGCAGTCGACCGGCTGATCATGACGCTCTCGGTGACAGGCTTCAGCCTGCCGAATTTCTTCCTCGGTATCCTGCTGATCCTGGTGTTTTCCGTGAACTTGCGATGGCTGCCGGCATTCGGATCGGGGCATTGGTACAACCTGATCATGCCGGTTATCACGCTTGGAACTGCTGGCGGTGCGGTCATCGCCAGGTATGTCCGATCCTCAATGCTTGAAGTTCTGAATGCGCCCTATATTCGCGCAGCCAGAGCTTGCGGAATGAGCGAACGGGCGATCATCTGGACCGTGGCGCTGCCGAACGCCGCAATTCCTTCCATCACCGTGATCGGTTTCATGGTCGGTGCGCTCATTTCCGGTTCGATCGTCACAGAAACCGTCTTTGCGTGGCCTGGAATCGGTCGGCTTCTCATTGACAGCGTTTCCTCGCGCGAACTAGCGGTCGTGCAAACCATTGTCATGATGACGGCCGCATCGATGGTGATCGCAAACCTGACAGTCGACATCCTTTATCTGATTATTGATCCGCGTCAGCGCTACGGCACCGGATCGGGAGAATGACCATGTCCCACTCCGATGCAATTGCAGAATTCGCCCCTCATTCGTGGTGGAAAAGGCTTTTCGTGACGCTGGCGCAATCGCCAGGTCTGGTCCGCGTCGCGATCGCCTGGCTGGCCATGATCCTGTTCATTGCACTGACTGCCCGGTTGATCATGCCTTACGACTACCAGGCGACGTCGCTGCTTTCCCGCTTGCTGCCACCAGGCAGCACGGCAATGAATGGTGATTTTCATCTTTTGGGAACCGACCATCTGGGGCGTGACCTCCTGAGCCGTTTGTTCGCGTCGATCCAGCTAACTATGCTGGTGGCGGTATTCGGCACGTTCTTTGGCGCCATTGTCGGCAGCTCCATCGGCTTTGTCGCGGCAAGGTTCAAAGGATGGGTGGACGATGTGATCATGGTCCTGGTGGATTTCCAGGCATCGATGCCATTTGTGATCATCGCACTGTCCGTCATCGCGGTGACTGGAACCGGCAACTTGCTTCTGTTCGTTCTGCTGGTCGGTTTTCAGGGCTGGGAGCGCTATGCCCGTATCTCCCGCGGCCTGACGCTGGCAGCGGTGAACCATGGATACGCCGCTTCCGTTCGCCTCCTTGGGGCCGGAACGATGCGGGTTTACCTCCGCCACATTCTTCCCAATATCCTGGCCGCGCTGATCGTTCAGGTGTCGATCAACTTTCCTGAAACCGTGATCCTCGAAACGTCGATGAGTTTTCTCGGTGTCGGTATTCAGCCGCCCAACACTTCGCTCGGCAACCTTCTGAGCTACGGTCGCGATTACCTCCTGAATGCGTGGTGGATCGCAGGGCTGCCTGGCCTGACGATTTTCTTCACGACCTTGTCGATGAGTATTGTCGGGGATTGGCTGCGCGATGTGCTCGACCCAACCACTGCAACCCGTCCGAGGTAAGGCATGACTTCGATGCGGCAATCAGCGCGGCTGTTCAGAGTGCCGCTTGTCTTTACCGGAGCAGGTCTTGCCGGTGCAGTCCTGGTGGGGTGGAGTTATGAACAGAGCATAAGCGGTGCGCTTTCGTTTCTGATTGTCGCCAGCGTGCTCGCAGTACTGGAAATATCATTGTCCTTCGACAATGCCGTCGTGAACGCCAACACGCTCAACCGGATGACGCCTGTCTGGCAGCGCCGCTTTCTAACCTGGGGAATCCTGATCGCTGTCTTCGGAATGCGCATTGTGTTTCCCCTTGCGATCGTATCGATTGCTGCTCAGATCGGGCCCTTGTCGGCGATCTACCTGGCAGCGGCGGATCCAGCTGAATATGCACGCATCATTGAAGGCGCGCATATCTCGATTTCAGCGTTCGGTGGCACGTTCCTCATGATGGTTGCCCTTTGTTTTTTCATTGATGAAGGCAAAAAGGTGGACTGGATACGCAGCCTGGAATGCCAGCTTCGTAAATGCGCTTCCATCCGAGGCCTCGAAATCGCGCTTGTGCTGATCATCATTCTTGTCGTCTCCGGTTTTCTGCCTGACGGCAAGGCCAGCGAGTTCGTATTCGCAGCTATTCTCGGCCTTCTTACTTTTCTTGGTTTTGAGGCATTGGGGCACTTTCTGGGGGAAAAAGCCAATCTGCCGGGTCACATGGCACGGGGCGGAGTGGGAGCATTTCTTTATCTTGAAATGCTGGATGCATCCTTCAGCCTTGACGGCGTCATCGGAGCTTTCGCGCTGACCAACAATCTGTTTCTGATCGCCATAGGGTTGGGAATCGGCGCCTTTTACGTGCGTTCAATGACAATCATGCTGGTTGAAAATCGGACTTTGACAGAATTTCGCTTTCTTGAGCATGGCGCGTTTTATTCGATCTTCATCTTGTCCGCGATCATGTTCATGCAGTCATTGATGCATGTGCCGGAAGTGTTCACCGGATTGGTGGGAGCCTCTCTCATTCTCTTTGCCGGCTGGCGCTCGATCGAGTACCGCAAAGCGGAAAAGGGATAGCCGGTCTGCAAAGCGGAACGGCACAGATCGAGGCATCGGTGCACATGGACGTTTCCCGTCTGCCGTTGGATCTTTGAAGTCCAATCGTTCTCAGCGCGACTGACGATAGGAGATGATCGACAGGAACTTGATGGGCAGATCCACCAGGACTTCCGGGCCGTGAGGCGCGTCTGCGTCAAAGAACAGAGTGTCGCCCGGCTTAAGGCGATAGAGCCGGTCGCCATGGCGGTAGTCGACTTCTCCTTCCAGCATGTAGAGCATCTCAATTCCGTCATGCTGAAAGGTGGGAAAGACATCCGACTCTTCGGTGAGCGTGATCAGGTAGGGTTCCACCACAACGCCGCTGGTGTTGGCGCTCAGATGACCCAGCAGATTGTACTGATGTCCCGCCCGCGTCCCGGCACGTTCAATCTCCACGCCGTTTCCGGAAGTCGTAAGGACTGCCTCCCTGGTGTCCTCAAAGCGCAGGAACAAAGTGCTGAGCGGAACGTTCAGGGCATTCGCCAGGCCCTGTAGTGTCGTCAGCGAAGGGGAGATGTTGCCGTTCTCGATCTTCGACAACATGCCGACCGAAAGATCCGCCGCGTTTGCCAGATCGGAGACGTTCATGCCCCTTTGGCGGCGAATGGCCCGTACTTCACGTCCGATGGCTTCTTCAAGGTTTCTTTCGACGCCGTCGCGAACCTTGTGCGGATCCTGAGAAAGTTTTCGATGTTTCAAGACACATTCGCCCGGCTGGTAGACATGCCCCCTTGTCCGACAACATGGATTTCAGATCAAGCCATTGATGCTTCCGGGCGAAAGCGAGACATGTCCGGCGCAGCAGGAAACCTGCGACTTATGGGCCGGTCGCCGACGGTCGCAGAGGCGACATTCTCGGGAGCTTTAAGCAGCACAACAAGCACCTGAAGCGCTTCCTTACATCTTTAGCAGTTGCTTCAGATCCGTGTTGAGATCCTCGACGAGGACCGGATCGGCATTCTTTCCGCCATCGATCAATCGCTTGCCGACCATGTAGGCGCGCGGATCGTTCATCGCTTCCACTGCAATCAGATGCTCTTTTCTGTAATACCAGAACGAGGTGGTGAGGCCTTCGCCCCTTCGCGAGACCACTTGATCATAGCCGTTGTTCAGTCCTGCAATTTGCAGCTTCACATCGTACTGGTCCGACCAGAACCAGGGTTTGGCGACATATTCCCTGTCTGCACCGAGCATGTTTTTCGCAACCGTTTCCGCATGTTCGATGGCATTCGGTACACTTTCCAGGCGGATCCTTTCACCGTTGAAGGGAAACGACGCGCAATCGCCGGCTGCCCAGATGGCGGCATCCGACGTGCGGCCGAAGGCATCTGTACGCACGCCATTGTCGATCTCCAGGTTTGCCATTTCGGCCAGTTGGGTCGTCGGGTCGACCCCGATGCCAACGATGACGAAATCGATGCACAGTTCGGATTTGTCGCTGAGGACTGCTGCCGTGACCTTGCCTTCGGCACCGGCCAGCCGCTCCAGGCCGACGCCTTCGCGCAGGTCAACACCGTGGTTCTTGTGCAGGGCGCGGAAATAATCGCTGGTCTGCGGCGCGGCCACGCGTTGAAGAATACGGTCGGCTGCCTCCAGAAGCGTGACTTCCACGCCGCATTTGGCACAGACCGCAGCCGCCTCCAGCCCAATATAGCCCCCACCAACAATCAGGGCTTTGGCGCCGCGCGACACATACGGCATCAGTCCATCGACATCGGCCAGGTTGCGCAGCACGTGGACACCGGCAAGACCGCCTCCCATGGTATCTGGTAGCCGGCGCGGATGAGATCCTGTGGTCAAAGCCAGCTGATCATAGGCAAGGGTTTCTTCCTCGAAGGTGATCGTTCTTGCGACCGGGTCGATTCCAGTAACCTGTCTGCCCAGTTTCAGAGCAATGTTCTGCTCTTCGTAGAACCTGTCCGGTCTCAAATAGAGGCGATCCAGATCCATTTCACCGAGCAGGTAGCCCTTGGAGAGCGGCGGCCGCTGATAAGGCAGGGCCTGCTCCGCGCCGACAAGAGTAATCTCTCCGTCAAAACCTTCCTTGCGCAATCCTGCCACCAGAGACGATCCGGCCTGTCCGGCCCCAATTACGACTACACGGTTCATCTTGTGCCGCCTCCGCCGGCAGAGCAGCTATTGCTGAGAAACATTTCGAGGACCTTCCTTGTCCGGGAAACCGGAATTTTCGCCAAACCGTGCCACCGGATCGCCGTGAGCATCACTAAAACTGGTTTTCCGGAATGTGAACGATCAAGCCGTTCAGCGCGTCTGTCACCTCGATCTGGCAGGTCAGGCGAGAACGAACCAGGTCGGGTTCGCTGGCAAAATCCAGCATTTCCGTTTCCATGTCGTCCTTGGCCGGAACACCTTCGATCCAGGCTTCGTCGAGATATACGTGACAGGTTGAGCAGGCACAGGCGCCGCCGCATTCGGCAACGATACCTGGAATGTTGTTTGTGCGAGCACCTTCCATGACCGTCAAGCCGTTGGCGACTTCCACTTCATGCCTGGTTCCGTCATGCTCCACGTATGTGATGTTTGCCATTTCACTACCTTGTCAATTTGCCTTGCATGCCTGGTTTGACTGTCACTCTAGAACTCGAGCAGAGCTTGCGGTCATTTCGGAATTCGTAGGTAAATTAAGAAATGCGCGATCAATATCTCTGTCAACTCAAAAATTTTAACGAATTAGAAATTAAACTTACAAAATTCTACGTAATCATGAAAAATGAGCGTTGGCAGTCAACCCGGCAGATGCTCGGTCGACGTGCCTCGAACCGGTTGAAAAGATCGATGGGAATGCTGGAGATCACCGATTGCCTTCAAAAGAGGGCCCGCTTCAGTCTTTCACGGTCTTCCGGCGCTCGGACGGCGGGATGCCGAACTTCGCCTTGAAGGCCTTTGCGAAATGCCCCTGGTTCACGAAGCCCGTGGTCAACGCGATTTCCATAAACGGCAGTCTCGTTTTCCTTGTCAGCTCGTCTGCCTTGTCGAGACGGATGTCCAGGTAGCACTGCATGGGGCCGGTGCCCAGTTCCTGGTCAAAGCGACGCTGAAGCTGGCGTTGGCTGACCCCGGCAAGCATAGCGATCTGTTTGAAGGATAAGGGATCCGCGATGTGGTTTTCCATAAGGTCCAGTGCACTGAGAACAACCGGGTGAAGGTTTTTGTTGCTTCCGGCATACCCGGATTTCTGAGGTTGCTCGGGGCTTCTGATCTCCGTGTGAATGAACCAGTCACTGACTGCTCGGGCAAGATCCGAGCCATGATCCGACTGAATCAGGGCGTGCATCATGTCGAGCGGCGCCATTCCTCCGGCGCATGTGTACCTGTCCCTGTCGATTATGAAGAGGCGACGCTCCATCAGAAACCGGTCGGAAAGTTCCGTGAGCTCTTCAAAATGCTCCCAATGAACCGTGAAGCGGCGTTTCTCCATGATGCCGGCTTTTGCCAAAAGAACCGGAGCGCCTGAAATTCCACCAAGATGGGTCCCGTGTGCAGCAAGCGACCTCAACAGTCCGGTAACAGCCGGATCCTTGAACGCCATGACGTCGCCTCCGGCGACAAAAAACAGGATATCAAGTCCATGATCCGGCCCCGTCAGGCAGGTCGTATCGAATGATGCGCCACACGAGGAAAAGGTCGGTCCGCCATCTTTGGAGAAAAACTTGATTTCGTAGAGGGTGTGTTTTGCCAGGAGGTTGGCGGCCCTCAAGGGGTCGACCGCTGCGGCTGCCGACAACAGGGCAAATCCGTCAATGAAAAAGAAGCCGATTTTCCGTTTCGTTTCGTTTCGCATCATCGCATTTCTATAACGGTGACGCGATAAGAGAACAATATGGCCGGATTAAAAAAACTTTCCCGCCGTCTGCTGCCAAACTTGGGTGATCAAACAGCGCGAGGACAAGGTGACTTATTCCGGTTTCAGGTTGATCAGGGAGGCCTTGACAGGTCATGGCGGATGGAAGCCGGTCTGGAGAAATCCCGAACCGCAATCCGCTTACGATTTTGTCATTGTCGGAGGTGGCGGACACGGTCTCGCGACCGCTCATTATCTTGCCAAGGTTTACAAAAAGTCCCGCATTGCCGTCCTGGAAAAAGGATGGATAGGCGGTGGCAATGTGGGCAGGAACACAACGATCATCCGATCCAACTATCTGCTGCCGGGCAATGAACCTTTTTATGAACTCTCTTTGCAGCTGTGGGAAGGGTTGGAGCAGGACCTGAACTACAACGCCATGGTCAGTCAGCGCGGCGTGATGAACCTCTTCCATTCAGACGCGCAACGAGATGCGTTCCGGCGGCGGGGCAACTCCATGATCCTGCACGGATCGGATGCGGAGCTGCTGGATGCCGACGGCGTTCGGCGCGAAGCTCCCTTCCTGAATTTCGACAATGCCCGCTTTCCGATCAAGGGCGCATTGATGCACCGCCGCGGTGGCACTGTTCGTCACGATGCCGTTGCCTGGGGATACGCCCGCTCTGCCGACAGACACGGGGTCGATATCATACAGAACTGCGAAGTAACCGGCTTCAGGATCGAGCAAAACAGGGTTCTGGGCGTGGAAACATCCCGGGGATATATCGGAGCAGGCAAGGTCGGCGTTGCCGTAGCCGGATCTTCGGGAAAAGTCATGTCTCATGCCGGCATGCGCCTTCCCATAGAAAGCCACGTACTGCAGGCGTTTGTTTCAGAAGGCCTGAAGCCTGTTCTTCCGGGCGTCATCACCTTCGGTGCAGGGCATTTTTATGTCAGCCAGTCCGACAAGGGTGGACTTGTCTTCGGCGGTGACCTCGATGGCTACAACACCTATGCGCAGCGGGGTAACCTGCCGGTGGTGGAAGATGTTTGCGAAGGCGGCATGGCTCTCATGCCGATCATCGGGCGCACGCGTCTGTTGCGCATGTGGGGCGGGGTCATGGACATGTCCATGGACGGTTCTCCCATCATCGACCGCACCGGGATCGAGGGGCTCTATTTCAACGGTGGCTGGTGCTACGGCGGCTTCAAGGCAACCCCGGCATCGGGCATGGTCTTTGCCCATCTCCTTGCCACCGATGCTCCTCACGATACAGCCGCCGCCTACCGGTTCGACCGGTTCGAAAAGGGTCTGATGATCGACGAAAAGGGCGTCGGTGCCCAACCCAATCTGCACTAGAGGCTCAGGAAAGACCGATGATTATTCCGCATCCTGTTTTGGGTCCGAGAGACGCCCAGGAATTCGTTTATCTTGGGGACGCATCCCTGCTGAACCGGCCGGATTGGCAGGTCGAAGGCGCTGGTGAAGCGTATCACGACTACATGTACCAACGCGACAATCCTGCAGGTCTTCATCGTGAATTGTGGTTCCACGAACAGGGCGACCGTTCCTGGCTTGTGGTCACCCGCGACACGACAACACACGAAATCCTGAAGGTGGAAATGGCGCGCGATGTCGCTCTTGGGGAAGGGGCTGACCGATGACACAGGCAAACCGTCTCGCCGGTGGGCTGATAGACCGCTCCAAGCAACTTTCCTTCACGTTTGACGGCAAGGTCTATTCCGGTTTCAAGGGAGATACGCTCGCCTCGGCGCTTCTGGCCAACAACGTCAAGCTGATGGGGCGGAGTTTCAAGTATCACCGGCCGCGCGGCGTTCTTTCCTCCGGATCTGAAGAGCCCAATGCTCTTGTCGAATTGCGCAACGGCGCGAGGCGGGAGCCGAACACGCGCGCTACCGTCGCCGAGCTCTTCGATGGCCTGAGCGCGACCAGCCAGAACCGTTGGCCATCCCTGGCATTCGACGCCATGGGCATCAATGATGCGTTCTCAAGTTTTCTGACCGCCGGTTTCTACTACAAGACCTTCATGTGGCCGAAAGCCTTCTGGGAAAAGGTTTACGAGCCCATCATCCGCAAGGCCGCCGGTCTCGGCTCGATCTCCATGGAAGCCGATCCGGACGTCTACGAGAAGGGTTTCCTTCATTGTGATCTTCTGGTGATCGGCTCCGGTCCTGCCGGTCTCGCCGCGGCACTGACCGCGGCCAGAGCCGGAGCACGGGTTGTCCTTGCCGAAGAGGATTTCGAACTCGGGGGGCGCCTCATCTCGGAAGACCTGGCGCTCGATGAAAAACCTGCGCGGGAATGGCTTGGAAACACCGTCTCGGAATTGCGCAGCTGCAAAAATGTGCGCATTCTCTCCAGAACAACCGTGTTCGGGGCATTCGATCATGGCATCCACGGGGCATTGGAGCGAGTGGGCGATCATCTGGCCTCCCCCAATCCCGACCTGCCGCGTCAGATCCTGTGGCGGATCTATGCCGGCAAGACGATCCTGTGTGCCGGGGCCACCGAACGGCCAATTGCCTTTGAAAACAATGACCGCCCGGGCATCATGATGGCGGGCGCGATGCGCGCTTATGCGAACCGTTGGTCGGTTACAGCTGACAAAAGCATCGCAGTCTTCACCAACAATGATGATGGCCACCGGACCGCACGTGACCTCATGAAAAAGGGTGTTGAGGTCAAGGCGGTGATTGATGTGCGCCCGGAAGCGACTTCCCTGGGCGATTATCCGCTTCTTGCCGGTGCAAAGGTAATCGATGCAGCCGGGCGACTTGGCCTCAAGGAGATCAAGGTGCGTCTTGCTGACGGAGGGGTCCGGACCATTTCATGCGGTGCTCTCGGCGTCTCCGGCGGCTGGAACCCGGCTGTCGCATTGACATGCCATCAACGAGGCCGGCCTGTTTGGAACGAGGAAATCGCAGCCTTCGTTCCGGGGGAAAGCCTGCCGGTGGGAATGACGGTTGCAGGTGCAGCCAATGGGACACTGTCGACCGCTGGCGCCTTGAAGGAGGGCGTTGCGCGGTCCGTCGAAGCCTTGAGTGCACTTGGGTTCGATGCTGACGCGATATCAGTGCCTGCGGCTGACGACCGTCCGGCCACACTTTCAGCCTTCTGGCATTCGGGCGAGGGCAAAGGCCGCGCCTGGCTGGATTTCCAGAACGATGTCACGGTTAAGGATGTGAAGCTGGCTCATCAGGAAGGTTTTCTTTCGGTCGAGCATCTCAAGCGCTACACCACGCTTGGCATGGCGACAGATCAGGGCAAGACCTCCAATCTCGGCGGTCTTGCAATCATGGCCGAACTGACGGGCAAATCGATCCCTGAAACCGGCACGACGATCTTTCGGCCGCCTTACACACCTGTTGCCATCGGCGCATTTGCCGGCCGCTCCCGAGATGAGGAATTTCGTCCGGTGCGCAGGACACCCAGCCATGATTGGGCGAAAGAACAGGGGGCCATCTTCGTCGAGACCGGCATGTGGTTGCGGGCGCAGTGGTTCCCACGTGCTGGCGAAACCCATTGGCGCCAGAGCGTGGACAGGGAAGTTCTGGCGGTGCGCAGCTCCGTCGGCGTCTGTGACGTGACCACGCTTGGCAAAGTTGATGTTCAGGGCAGGGATGCGGCAGCGTTCCTCAACAAGGTTTATTGTAACGGCTTTGCCAAGCTGGCTGTCGGCAAGACGCGGTATGGTCTCATGCTGCGGGAAGATGGCATTGCCATGGATGATGGCACGGCAGCACGGCTTGCCGAGGACCACTTCGTCGTCACGACGACAACCGCAAATGCGGTCAGCGTCTACCGGCATATGGAGTTTGTCCGTCAATGCCTGTGCCCGCACCTGGATGTTCAGCTCATTTCGACAACAGAGGCCTGGGCTCAATATGCCGTGGCCGGTCCGAATTCCCGAAAGCTTCTGCAAAAGATCGTCGATCCGGAATTCGATATCTCCAATGAAGCCTTTCCATACATGGGCTGCGCGGAAATCACCGTGTGCGGCGGTGTGCGGGCACGCCTGTTCCGGATCTCGTTTTCCGGTGAACTTGCCTATGAAATCGCGGTACCGACACGCTATGGCGACAGCCTCATACGGGTTCTGATGCAGGCCGGGGAGGAGTTTGACGTGACGCCCTATGGCACTGAGGCGCTTGGTGTACTGCGTATCGAAAAGGGGCATGCAGCGGGGAATGAGCTGAATGGCCAAACGTCTGCGGCGCACCTCGGCATGGGACGGATGGTATCTACCAAGAAAGACAGCATCGGAGCCGTTCTGTCACGCCGTGAAGGGTTGTCCGGCGATGATGGATTGCGCCTCGTCGGGCTGGAGGCAATTGACCCGGCCGCAAATCTTCCGGCGGGCAGCCACCTCTTTGTCGAGGGAAGCCAGAAAGTGGCGTCGAACGATGAAGGCTGGGTCACGTCTGCGGCCTATTCGCCTCACCTGAAGAAGTCGATCGCACTCGGTTTCCTTCAGCGCGGATCGGATCGCCTGGGAGAACAGATCGATGTTGCCAACCCGCTTGAAGGTGTCACCTTGAAGGCCAAGGTCGTCAGCCCGCATTTCGTCGATCCTGAAGGAGAACGCCTCCGTGTCTGAGTATCGCCTCACACCCACGCCTGCACTTGGCCAGGGAAACTCCGTCCCGGAAAAAGTCGCGACCTATGAACTGGAAGAAAACCGGTCGCTCGCCCTTGCTTCGGTCGCCGCCCGGTCCACTCACGGTGAAGAGGTTGCGGCCAATCTGGCGGCACTTCTCGGCAGCGCCGTGCCCCAAGCGGGGACCCTGGTTGAAGGGGAAGATCACGTTGCGTTCTGGATCGGGCCGGATCAGTGGATGGTTGCGGCCAGCCATGACGATCACGAGCTTTTGGCAAGAGAACTGAAAGAACGCTTTGGAGACACGGCCTCCGTCACGGAACAGAATGACGGCTGGGTCTGCCTGGATGTTACCGGATCCGATCTGCCGGTGGTGTTTGAAAGATTGGCGGCGGTTGATGCTCAGACTCTGGAAGCCGGATCCGCTGTCAGAACGGTCATTGAGCATGTTGGCTGTTTTCTGCTTTGCCTGGAAAAGGATCGCCACTATCGGCTTTTCGCGGGACGCTCCTTTGCGCACTCCTTCCACCACGCAATCCTGACGGCGTTGAAATCGACAGTCGCAATCCAGGAGACACACGGATAAAAATTGCCCAGGCAATTGCTCATTGCGATGAAACAGACAGGTGGCCGGACTCCGGTCACCTGTTTTCATTTGGGACCAGTCGAGATCGATGTTTTGATATTTGATTAAAAGTGCAATGTTTGGAAACCGGATTCTAATGGGGTTTTCAATAGTCATCCAGAGAGAGAAAAAATGGTAATTATCTGAAATAACAAAAATATTCACTGTCTAGATTATGATGAGGCTATGCTTTTTGCAATCGAAGGATTGTGAGACTTCTCCGTTTGGAATAATATGATCAAAAGTAGTAGTTGTGCGAGTCGATGATACGGTGGAGCGTCCAAGCAACGACTGGGGCGGCGCTGCCTCCGGTGGCAATCTGTTTCCGGTCAGATTCTTTCATTAGCCGCACAACTTCATTGGTCTGAAAAATGAGGGACTATTGATGGCTGAGACCGATAACGACGAACTGGTTGATGCGGCTTTCATGAGGCGAAGCCTGATGGGGTCTTCCATCGAGGCGAGTTATGCCGGAGCCTTGAGTTTTCAGCGCAGGAAATACACCAAGGACCTGGCGGGTGTGGATGTGGCTGTCACCGGCATTCCTTTTGATCTGTCGGTCAGCAACCGGCCCGGAACCCGTTTTGGACCTGAGGCGATCCGCAAGGCGTCTGCTCAGCACTCCTGGGGCCCGGTCTGGCCGTGGAGGTTCGATCCGTTCGATACGCTGGCGGTGACCGACTATGGCGACTGTATGCTCGACACGGGCATGCCTGCCGAAATTCCTCAGGAGATAGAAGACCACATTTCAAGGATCATTGGAGAAGGTGTTTCGACCCTGGTTCTGGGTGGTGACCACTTCGTCACCTATCCGACGCTTAGGGCCTATGCGAAGAAATTCGGGCCAATCGGTCTTGTTCAGTTCGATGCTCACCGGGACGTTGAGCCGGACACATCCGGCCGCATTGATCATGGAAGCATGTTCAACAGGGCGATCAGGGAAGGGATCATCGATCCGAAGCGTTCTGTCCAGATCGGTATCAGGACCTGCTATCTGGGCGAAAAATCCTACGGTATGACTGTGATCTTCGCCGATCAGGCTCAGGAAATGCAGGCGTCTGAGATCGCGACCGTCATCAAGGACGTGACTGGCAGTGGTCCGTCTTACCTGACGTTTGACATCGATTGTCTCGATCCTTCCGCGGCTCCGGGAACAGGAACGCCGGTGCCTGGTGGACTTTCGAGCTACCAGGCCTTGTCGATAATCCGTGAGCTGAAGGGCATGGATTTTGTCGGCATGGATGTGGTCGAGGTCTCGCCGCCTTACGATCATGCGGAAATGACTGCGAACGCGGCTGCCATGATCGCGACGGAACTTTTGTGTCTGAAGAGCTGGGCCAGGGGCGCAAGGCCGACGCCCATGGGTGAGTAAGGACAGCGTCAGAATTCAATTCCTCTTCCAGCCAATTTGGGCAGGAATTCAACGTAACTGTCTGGCCTCCAATTTTCTGGATTTTCGTGTCTGGCGCATTCGGCAAGTGCGGTCTGATCTTTACGTCTTTGCTCAATGGCAGCCCGTTGTCGTGCTCTCCGGGGGGGCGTTGAATAAGAATTTTTATCAAAACTAAATCTAGCCGAAACAGAAAAATGCATAGAGTAAAACAAGATAAATAGTAACTTTTCTGCACTTGAGTCTCTGAAGAGGGTGTCGTAGAAAAATTTTGATCAAAAAATGAGGTGATCATGATTGCGATTTCCAGGAGAAGCTTTCTGCTCGGAGGTGCGGCGACGCTGGCGGCGCCATTGTATGTTGGACGGGTTTATGCCGCGGATGTTGATGTGGTGGTCATTGGGGCTGGTGCGGCGGGTGTTTCGGCATCGCGCGAGTTGAGGCGCAGAGGGCTGACGGTCACGACAATCGAAGCTGATGGGCGCATAGGCGGGCGGGTTCATACCGATTACGAGATCTTCGGGGCTCCCTATGATGTCGGGGCGCACTGGCTTCATTTTGGCGAAGAAAATCCCTTTCTTGAATACGGGCAGAACAACGGTTTCGACATGTACAGAGCTCCGGATGAAGAGGTTTTCTATGTTGGAAATCGCCTGATTTCGGAAGACGAGGGCAGGGAACTCGAAAAGGCCCGCAGAAAGGCGCTGAGCGCAATCTCTAAAGCCGGCCGAAAAGGGAGAGACATTGCTCCCGCTGATGTTGTGCCCGATCTGGGGGATTGGGCGTTGACCGTGAACCTCTACGAAGGCGCGTATGAAATTGCGAAAGATTTCGATCATTTCTCCTGCGCGGACTGGTACACGGCGGAAGACGGAACCGACTGGTATTGTCGTGAGGGTTTCGGAGCTCTGTTTGCGCACAGCGCGCGCGACGTTCCGGTCACGTTGAATACCGCAGCAAGCAAGGTTCGCTGGGGCGATCAGGGAGTCGAGGTTCTGACCGACAACGGTACGATCAGGGCCCGAGCTGTTGTCGTCACCGTTTCAACAGGCGTTCTTGCCAGTGGAGATATTGAGTTCGATCCACCTCTGCCCGTGAAGAAGCAAGAGGCGATCAGCGTGCTGACGATGGGGCACTACATTCACGTCGCGCTGCAGCTCAAGGACAACTTCTTCGGGGTTGGGGAAGATGGATATTTTGCGTTCAAATCGACAGAGGCATTGAACGGTGCGCCGATGGGTTTCGGGGCGCTTGTCGATGCCGGTGGTCATGGCATTACCTACTGCGACCTTGGTGGTGAATTTGCCCGGCAGCTGTCTGAGGAAGGGTCAGGTGGAATGTATGACTATGTTCTGGAGGAGCTGAAGAAGACCTTCGGCAGCAGTGTTGAGAGCGCTGTCCTCAACAGTTCGACATTTGACTGGACTGCCAGTCCCTTCACTTATGGTTCTTATGCATCGGCGGAACCGGGCGGAGCGTGGTCACGCGCTGAGTTGCGCAGGCCGGAGGCAGGGCGGATTTGGTTCGCCGGTGAAGCGCTCAGTGAGAATGATTGGGCCACGGTTGCCGGAGCGCATAAGTCAGGTTTGGCGGCTGCGGCGGAGATTTCCGGTACTTTGTGAGTTGGTGCCGAGGTTATGCGATGGTGCGAGGCGGTGCGAGCTATGCAGCGCCTCGTTTTAATTTGATCAAATTAATTTCAATCATGCTGAGTTATCACCGGTATTGGATGTATTGGCGCATTTTGATTAATTAAAACAAGCAGAAACAAAATTGTGAAGTCTACGCTTGCAAGCTCTTTTGGATTGAATTATTTTTGATCAAAAAGAGGATGAGATGCACGTAGACTCCTATTATGCAGCGACAGCCCGTGATACCAGGGGCTTTGCCCGGTTGGCCGGCACCTACGATGTGGATGTCGCAATTGTTGGCGGCGGCTTCAGCGGGGTTTCCACGGCCGTGGAGCTGGCAGAGCGCGGCTTTAGCGTGGCGCTGCTGGAAGCTGAGAAGATCGGTTGGGGTGCCACAGGTCGCAATGGCGGGCAGGTAACCGGCAGCCTGTCGGGTGACGTCGCCATGGCGCGGGAGTTCCGGCGCACTGTCGGAGCGGAAGCCGACGACGTCGTCTGGCAGACCAGATGGCGCGGTCACGACATCATTCGCAATCGGATCGAGAAGTACGGCATAGAATGTGACCTCAGCTTCGGTCATCTGCAGGCGGCGATGAAGCCCACTCACATGGAAGAATTGAAAGCCGTTCAGGACGAAGCGCAAAAACGCGGCATGGCCGACGATCTTGAACTGCTCGAAGCCAGCGATATCCCGGACTATCTGGAAACCGATCTCTACTGTGGCGGCCTCGTGAACAGACGCAACATGCATGTCCATTCGATGGACCTTTGCGTGGGCGAGGCGCGCGCAGCCGAAACGCTCGGGGTGAAGGTTTTTGAAAACTCGCGTGTTCTCGAAATCGAACACGGCTCCCGTCCGACCGTGGTCACCGCTGACGGCAGAGTGAAGGCGGACAAGGTTCTGATCGCCGGCAACGCCTATCATTTCCTCGAACAGAAGACCCTTGCCGGAAAACTGTTTCCGGCGTCGCTGGCCAACATGGCGACGGTCAAGTTGGGAAAACAGGTTGCTCGCAAGATCAATCCGCACAATCTGGCGGTCTACGACTGCAGGTTCGTCCTGGACTATTATCGTTGCACCGCCGACCACCGGCTGATGTTTGGTGGCGGCATCAATTACTCAGGCCGTGACAGCAAGGATATCGCTGCGGAGCTGCGCCCGGCGCTTGAGCGGACGTTTCCACGCCTCAAGGGTGTCGATATTGAATTCAGCTGGACGGGCGTCGACGGGATCGTGCTCAACCGCATACCGCAGGTCGGCAAGGCCGGTGACAACGTTTTTTACATGCAGGGGTATTCCGGTCACGGGATCGCGCTGACCCACATCCTGGGAGAGATAATGGCCGAAGCGCTGGCCGGCGATCTTACTGAATACCTGATCTACGAGAATGTTCGTCACCTCAAACTCCCCTTCACCCGGTCGCTCGGCAGCCAGGCCATCGCACTGGGCATGATGTACTACAAACTCAGGGAAAAGCTGCGCTGAGCGCCCAGTAAGCGCCCTGAAGGAGATCCAACATGGCAGAAATCAGGTGCATATCGCCCGTTGATGGCGAGGTGTTCGCAGCGCGGCAGGCAATGCCCAGGGCGGAGGCGCAGGAGCGGATCCGGCGCAGCAGGATCGCAGGCAAGTCCTGGGCGGCGCGCCCTTTGGCGGAGCGCTGTGCTTTGGTGATGAAGGCAATCCATCAATTGGCAACCCATCAGGATGAGGCCGCCGAAGAAGTGACCATGATGATGGGAAGGCCCAAGGCGCAGTTCTTCGAGTTCAACGGCTGTATTGAGCGGGCGACCTACATGGCCGGCATCGCAGAGACGGCGCTGGCACCCATTGTGGCTGAAGACAGCGACAGCTTCGAACGCCGGATCGAGCGCGAGCCAGTTGGTATCGTTTTTATCGTTGCGCCCTGGAATTATCCTTACCTGACCACGATCAACTCGCTGGTCCCTGCATTAATTGCCGGTAACAGCGTGATCATGAAACATGCCGCTCAGACACTGCTGGCCGGTGAGCGCATTGTAAATGCTTTTGAGGAAGCCGGGTTTCCGGAAGATGTGTTGCAAAATGTCTTCTTCGATCATGCCACCACCTCGGACCTGATTGGCGAAGGCCACTTCGGCTTCGTCAACTTCACGGGCTCCGTTGGCGGCGGCCAGGCGATGGAAAGAGCTGCCGCAGGCACGTTCACGGGCGTCGGCACGGAGCTTGGTGGCAAGGATCCGGCCTATGTCATGGAGGACGCCAACCTGGAGGCCGCCGTATCCGCTCTTATGGACGGTGCGTTTTTCAATGCCGGTCAGTGCTGTTGCGGTATCGAGCGGATCTACGTTCACGAACGCCTCTATGACCGTTTCGTAGAAATGGCTCTCGCCGAGGTCAAGAAACTCAAGCTTGGCAATCCGCTGGAAGAAGGAACCACGATCGGTCCGATGGCCAATGTGCGCTTTGCGAGCGAAGTGCGGGACCAGATCCGGGAAGCGATTGCAGATGGTGCGAGAGCGCTGGTTCCAGAAGGGTATTTCGCAGTTGACGATGGTGGTGCCTATCTTGGGCCGCAGATTCTGGTGGACGTGACCCATGACATGCGGGTGATGCGCGACGAAAGCTTCGGACCCGTCGTCGGCATCATGAAAGTGTCGTCGGACGAAGAGGCGATCGGTCTGATGAACGACAGCGAGTTCGGCCTGACCGCAAGCCTGTGGACCGAAGACGCAGACCGGGCTGCCCGGATCGGCCGGCAGATCGAGACCGGAACCGTATTCATGAACCGGTGCGACTATCTCGATCCGGCTGTGTGCTGGACCGGTTGCAAGAACACCGGTCGCGGGACGACGCTTTCCGTGCTCGGTTACCAGTCTCTCACCCGCCCAAAATCCTTCCATCTGAAAAAAGCGCTGTAGTTACGGCGGAAAGAGGAACTTCATGAACATTCAGAACCGAGATCTCGGCGCTTATTGGATGCCGTTCACGGCCAACCGGCAATTCAAGGCCTCTCCCAAGATCCTGTCCGGTGCAAACGGGATGCACTACACGACGGAAGATGGGCGTCAGATTATCGACGGAACAGCCGGTCTGTGGTGCTGCAATGCGGGTCATGGCCACCAGGAAGTGGCCGATGCCGTTTACCGCCAACTCAGTGAGATGGATTATGCGCCCAGCTTCAACATCAGCCACAATCCAGCGTTCGATTTCGCAAACCGCCTGAAGGCGTTGGCTCCAGATGGGTTCGATCATGTTTTCTATACCGGTTCCGGGTCGGAGTCGGTGGACACCGCGCTCAAGATTGCGTTGGCCTATCACCGGGCCCGGGGGGAGGCGTCGCGGACACGGTTGATCGGGCGCGAGCGCGGCTATCATGGCGTTGGTTTCGGCGGTATTTCGGTCGGTGGCATCGTCAACAATCGCCGTCACTTTGGCGGCATGCTGACCGGCGTCGACCATTTGCGTCACACCCATCTCCCGGAGAATGCGTTTTCAAAAGGTCAGCCGGAACACGGAACCGATCTGGCGGACGATCTGGAACGTCTGGTTGCGTTGCACGGCGCTGAAACGATTGCGGCCTGCATCGTTGAACCGGTGGCGGGGTCGACTGGCGTTCTCGTACCACCCAAAGGCTACCTGGAACGGTTGAGAGAGATCTGTACGAAGCATGGAATTCTGCTGATCTTTGATGAGGTGATAACCGGTTTCGGCCGTCTGGGTACGCCGTTCGCCTCGCAGTTTTTTGGTGTGACGCCTGACCTCTTCACCACGGCCAAGGGGCTCACCAACGGTGTCGTGCCCATGGGAGCGGTTTTCGCACAGAAACACGTCCATGACGCGTTCATGCAGGGGCCGGAAGACATGATCGAGTTGTTCCATGGCTACACCTATTCAGGTCACCCGGTTGCCTGTGCCGCGGGCCTTGCGGTGCTCGATATCTACGAGAAGGGGGAGCTGCTGACGCGGGCAGCAAAGCTGAACGGCAAGTGGCAAGACGCGGTGCATTCGCTGAAGGGCAAACCGAATGTCATCGACATCCGCAATCTGGGACTGGTCGGGGGCATCGAGCTCGCAAGCCGGGAAGGGGCTCCAGGAGCGCGGGCGTACGAGGTGTTCACGGAGTGCTTTGAGCAAGGCGCGCTTATCCGCGTCACCGGCGACATTATCGCATTGTCACCACCGCTGATCATTTCCGAAGACCAGATAGAAGAACTGATCGGGATCGTGAGAACCGCGATCCGCAAGATCAGCTGATCTGCCAACTGGCCCGGCAGATGCCGGGCCTTTCTCCAACGGAGTTTCACTCTCGATGCGCACGAACCAAATTACCCGCGTAGACCAGTCCGTTGCAAAACTGGCTGACACTATTCCGGCCGAAAAACTGATCTCAGGCAAGTCGCCAACCAGCCTCTGGAATGCGTTCTCCGATACTTCCGAGCAGTTCTACGTCGGTCAGTGGTCCAGCGAAGCCTGTAAGCTGCACGTCAGCTATTCAGAAAACGAGCTGTGTGTTCTGGTCGAGGGAACCGTCAGGATGGAAAACTCCGATGGGGAGAGCTGGACCTTTGTCGCGGGTGACGCCTTTGTCATTCCGGCCGGATTTGCCGGTACCTGGGAATCGGTAACACCCGTGCGGAAGATTTATGCTGCGTTTGAGGCTGCTCCCGATCCAGGAGCCTAGCTCCAGGCGGTCTCGTCCTGAAACTCCAGGCCAGGTGACTTCGCGCCTTGGTCTTGACCTTCTCGCCTGAATTGCGGATGACCTGCCTGAACAGGAGGTCCGCATGGTGGCAGGGGCAATAAAGATCAGGCGCATTCAAGCCGATGAAGTGGAGGCTTTTCGGCAAATTCGTCTGGAAGCGCTACGTGCCGAGCCTGCCTTTTACGCCAGCAGCTACGAAGACTGGGTAGATCTTCCCATCGAGGAGTGGCAGTGCCGATTGAACGACCCGGTGTTTGTTGCTTTCCTGGGCGATGAACCCGTTGGCATTACCGGTTTGCGCCGGCAGCCCTCCAGCAAAATGGCTCATCGGGCCACCCTTGTGATGGTCTATGTGCGCAAGTCTCTACGTGGATCCGGGCTGGCCAGGGACCTGTTGCACGTGTCTGTTGACTGCGCGCGTGATCTCGGCATTTTGCAGTTGGAACTGGCCGTGAGTGCAGAGAACCCTGCCGCAATTTGCTTCTACAAACGGCAAGGTTTCTCCGAAGTCGGCCGAATTCCCGGCGGCTTCCGTCACGAAGGCCGGGAAATTGACGATGTCGTCATGGTTCATCGCCTGGCAACTTAGTCGGTTGCAGGAATACCTTTTGACAGCAGAGACTGTTTCGGGATCAGCGCGATCTCAGGCAGGTTCCTTCTGGCGCTGCTTCAGCAGATGATCGCGGATCAACTCCGCCAGATGAGACCGGTTGTCATCCATCACCATGCTATCCTGAGCCTGATCGACATCCTCGCTCTTGAGCACGGTGCCGCGACGGCTTTCCAGCAACGCACTTGCATATGGTTTGCCGAATTCAGGGTGTCCCTGAACGGTGATTGCAAATCCCGGATACCAAAGCCCGGCATGCTCACAGAATTCGGTCGACGCGATGGTCACGGCGTTTTCGGGGACTTCTTCAACCTGGTCCTGATGATAGGCCTGGATCGCGATTTTGTCCGGCGCTTCGCCCAGCTCTTCCGGCCATGAACTGGTCGTCGGGTATTCATGCACACCAAGGCCCCAGCCTTTGCCGGACTTGCGGACGATACCGCCCAGAGCCTGAGCGATGATCTGATGGCCAAAGCAGATGCCGAACATGAGCTTGCCCGAAGACCGGACTTCACGAACGAACTCTTCCAGCGGCGGGATCCATGGATGGTCTTCGTAAGCTCCGAATTTCGATCCGGTGATCACCCACAGGTCGGCTTCGTGAGCGCTGGCCGGAAACTCCATGTCCAGAACAGCATAGGACGAATATTCCGCGTCCAGCACGTTGAGCCACTGGCGTACCATGCCTGGATAGTCACCATGCGTATCTGCCAGCTCTACCGGCGGCCGGCCGGTTTCCAGAATGCCGACGCGGATTGGCTTGTCGTTCATCTCCAGACTTTCTTCATCTTGTCGTTCACTCGGTGCTTCATGAGCCGAAGCAATATCCGATCAGTTAAGGTTTGTGTCCCCAAATCCCTAACTCACCGGCATCAATTATCCGTTCCGAAACCCTCTGACGTTCGTTCTTTTGGCAAATCCAGTCTTACATCCTGCTGAGATAGTACTCGTATTCAGCTGGTGTGATCGGGTTTTGGATGGTGCCGATCTCGTCTCGTTTAACTGTCACAAAGAGATCTCTGTAGTCACCAAAAATATGCTGAGAGATCGACGATTGCTCAAAGCGGGCGACCGCGGACGTCCAGTCGTGCTCCAGCGGACTGGACGGCACGCTTTGCGGATCGTCAAGCGGCCGCGGCAGTGATGGAGCGTTGACCAAACCATCCATGATGCCTCCGAGGATGGCGGTCAGAACGAGATAGGGGTTCGTATCCGCACCGCTGATGCGGTGTTCGAGCCTCGCGCCAGGACCTTTGGTTTCCGGTAGCCGGATGGATGCAGCGCGATTGTCGATCCCCCAGTCCGGAGTTGCCGGGGCAAAGCTGTTTGGCAGGAACCGCCGGAAGGAGTTGCCATGAGGTGCAAAAATCGCCTGAAGATCGCGCATGCTATCGAGAACTCCGGCCACCGCATTCAAAAGGTGTCGAGATGTTTCTTCCCCGTTTGCGGGAGTGAAGATGTTCTTCCCGTCACTATCCAGTACGGACGCATGAACATGCATGCCATTGCCCGGGTGCTCCAGGTAGGGCTTGGCCATGAAGGTTGCCTCGAACCCGTGATTGGCAACAACGCCCCTCACCAGGCGCCGGAACAGGATCGCCGTTTCCGCTGCTTCGAGCACATCATCGGTATGATGGAAATTTATCTCGAACTGACCAGGGCCGTACTCGGCAATCAGCGTGTCAGTCGCGAGCCCCTGCATTGCGCTTGCCGAGAGAATGTCATTGAGAATTGCTTCACGGCGGGCCAACAGCTCCATGTCATAATTCTGCGCGTCGGGACTGAAGGAGGGCGGCCGTGGTGCTTCCGATCGTTCGGAGCGGGCCCGTACGATATAAAACTCCAGCTCGGTCGCCACTACCGGGCGCCAGCCCCTGTCCCTGAACTGTTGCCAGACCGACCGCAATTGCTCGCGTGGCGATAACTGGCTGACGTTCCCCTGCATGTCGGTCATTTCCACCAGAACCTGGGCAACGTTTCCTTGCTGCCAGGGCGCCGGCAGCAGGGTGCCGCTGATCGGTTTGAGAATGCCGTCGGGGTCGCCGACTTCAATTCCAAGACCGGTGTTCTTGACCTCATTGCCCATGATCGCAGGCGCATAGGTGGAAAGGGGCAGGCGAACCGCCCCTTTCTCCAATTTCTCGACACCATCGCCGGAGAGCCATTTCCCCCGCAGGACTGCGTTGATGTCACACAGCAGCGCTTCTATCCGGTCCGGAGTACCGTGCTGCTCACAATAGTGGTTGTATTCTTCGATGAAGCTCATGCCTGCACCGCCAATTGTTCTTCTTTCTGACGCTGCCTGACGGCGCGTTTGCTCATCAGGGAAGCGGTAATCGTGCCGACGGTGACGATACAGATCAGTATCGTCGACAGGGCATTGATTTCCGGGCTGACACCCAGGCGCACCGAGCTGAAGATCTTGATCGGCAACGTGGTCGACGAAGGTCCTGCTACAAAGGAGGCGATCACGAGATCGTCCAGCGACAAGGTCAGGGCCAACAGCCAGCCGGAGACCACAGCGGGCGCGATGATCGGCAAGGTGACCAGCCTGAAAGCTTCGAATGGCGAACATCCGAGGTCACGCGCGGCTTCCTCGACGGATCGGTCAAAACTGACAAGGCGCGAACTGACAACCACCGACACGTAGCACATCGAGAAGGTCGTATGAGCGAGCACGATGGTGAGGATCCCGCGATCCAGCCCGATAGCAATGAACAACAGCAGCAGTGAAAGGCCGGTGATCACTTCAGGCATTACGAGCGGCGCATAGATCATGCCCGAAAACAGCGTCCGGCCGTAAAAGCGCCCGCCGCGCACCAGAACATAGGCCGCCATGGTTCCGAGCACGGTCGCAGCGAGCGAGGAGGCCATCGCCACCTTGAGCGTCACGAGTGCGGCGTCGAGGAAGGCCTGATTTTGAAAGACCGAGGCGTACCACTTGGTTGAAAAGCCGCCCCAGACGGTCACAAGCCTCGATGCGTTGAAGCTGTAGATGATCAGGATCACCATGGGCAGATACAGAAATGCGAAACCCAGGGTGAGCGACGTGGCGTTGAACCAGGTTAGACGTCTCATTGTTCAGCCTCCATCGCCTTTTGCTCGTTGCGCTGATAGAGCACGATCGGAATGATCAGGATCAGCAGCAACACCACGGCCACCGCACTGGCGACAGGCCAGTCGCGATTTGCAAAGAACTCTTCGAACAGCACCTTGCCGATCATCAACGTTCCGGAGCCACCCAAGAGCGAAGGGATGACAAACTCGCCCAGGGCCGGGATGAACACCAGGAACGATCCTGCAATGACACCCGACTTTGAAAGCGGCACGGTGACGAGCCAGAACGCTGTGGTTCTGGAGCACCCCAGGTCTTCCGCCGCCTCAATCAGGGAGATGTCCAGCTTTTCGAGCGTCGAATAGATCGGCAGGATCATGAACGGGCAGTAGGTGTAGACGATACCGATATAGACAGCCCAGTTGGTGTTGAGGATCGTCAGCGGCTCGCCAATGATGCCGAGCCACATCAGGAACTGATTGAGCAGGCCTTCCTGGCTGAGGATACCCATCCAGGCGTAGACCCTGATCAGAAAACTCGTCCAGAAGGGCAGGATCACCAGCATCATCAGGGTCGGACGCCATTCGTCCGGGGCGTTTGCCATGCCGTAAGCGATCGGGAAGCCGACCAGCAGACAAAGGAACGTCGATATCAAGGCGATCTGGAGACTGGACAGATAGCTTTTCCAGTACAGATCGTCGGTTGTCAGGAACACGTAGTTTTCAAAATCGAGCTCCGCAAAGAACGCCTTGATCGACTCCCAGCCGCCGGACAGATCCAGCGTCGGTGTGTAGGGCGGAATGGCGATAGCGGAATCGGAAAGAGAGATCTTCAGAACAATTATGAACGGAACCAGGAACAGGGCCAGCAGCCACAGGTAAGGAACCGCGATCAGGATCAAGCGTCTGTAAATCATGGGTCCAATCCGTTACCTGACAAGTACGATGCCGGCGGTTTCGGTCCAGGAGAGCCAGACATCGTCCTCCCAGGTCAGTTCCCTGCGCGCAATGCGCCGGTTGTTCGCGGTTTGCGCCTTGACCATCGTTCCGTTGCTGAGCTCGACTTTGAAGGTCGAGATGTTTCCCAGATAGGCGATGTCATGGATCTTGCCGCGCACCGAATTCGTACGGTCGGTCGGGCGTTCCTTTCCGATGGAGACCTTTTCCGGGCGAATTGCGAACGTGCATCGCGCGGTCGTGCCGGGAGCATGCGGGCATTCGGCGATGATCGGAGATTGATCTTCTGCCCAATGCAGCTCGGTCTTGCCGTCGCCGCGTGGTGTTGCATTGCCTTCGATCAGGTTCACGTCGCCGATAAAATCCGCGACATAAACGGAGTTCGGTGTCTCGTAGATCCGGTCCGGCGTTTCAACCTGCACCAGCTCACCGTGATCCATGACGGCAATGCGGCTGGCAACCGTCATGGCCTCTTCCTGATCGTGGGTCACGATCACAAAGGTGGTGCCGGTTTTTTCCTGGATGTCCATCAACTCGAACTGGGTATCCTGGCGCAGCTTCTTGTCGAGCGCGCCGAGGGGCTCGTCCAGCAGCAGGAGTTTCGGTGCCTTGGCTAGGGAACGCGCCAGCGCAACTCTCTGCCTTTGCCCGCCGGAAATCTGATGCGGCTTGCGCTTTGCAAACTTGTCCAGCTGAACAAGGTTGATCATTTCCTCGACCCTGGCCGCTATCTTGTCTTTCGGCAATTTGTCGCGTTTGAGACCGAAGGCGATGTTGTCCCAGACGGTCAGGTGCGGAAACAGCGCATAGCTTTGGAACATCATGTTCACGGCACGCTTGTTCGGGGGGACGTAAGCCATATCCTGGCCGTCGATTGTGATCGTGCCGTCCGTCGGCGTTGCAAAGCCGCCAAGCATGCGCATCAAGGTGGTCTTGCCGCAGCCGGACGGGCCAAGCAGGGCAAAGAACTCCCTGCGGTAGATGTCGAGGTTGACGTTATTGATCGCGGTGAACGTTCCGAACCTTTTCGTGACACCCTTGAATGAAATCAGGGGAGCCTCGTGCGGGTCCTCCCACGGCGCAAATACACTTGCCTGAACCAGCTTATCCATTTTTCCCTCCTCACCGAAACCGCCCGGCCGAAATTGGGCCGAGCGGTCGTTGACGTTGTGACTGTAAATTCAGGTGCCTGACTTGACCTTGGTCCAAAGTCTTGTGGCAGCGCGCTGCGTCTTCGGTGGCCAGGGAGTGGTGGTGTAAAGATTGTTGAGGGTTTCCTCATCCGGATAGATCGCGGTGTCGCCGATCACATCCTCGTTGAGGGATTGGGTCTTCGGGTCCACTCCATTGGCGAAGTAGACGAAATTCGATGCAGCGGAGATGTTTTCCGGATCAATGATGAAATTGATGAAGGCGTGTGCGCCTTCAGGATTCTTCGCGTCGGCCGGAATTGCCATCTGGTCGAACCACATCAACGAGCCCTGTTTCACAGGGTGATAAACGATTTCAACGCCGTTATCGGCTTCCGCTGCGCGGTCCCGGGACTGCAGGATGTCACCGGACCAGCCGAAGACGGCACAGATGTCGCCGTTGGCCAGCGCGGAAATGTATTCGGAGCTGTTGAACTTGCGCACATAGGGCCGAACGGCAGAAAGAAGCGGTTCCGTCTTCTTGATGACTTCAGGATCCTGGCTGTCAGGGTCTTCGCCGAGGTAGTTGAGGGCCGCCGGGATGATTTCGCCCGGAGCGTCCAGGAAGTAGACCCCGCATTCCGCCAGTTTCTCCATGTATTTCGGATCGAACACGAGATCGAGCGAGTCGACCGGTGCGTCGGCGCCCAGAATTTCCTGTACTTTCGGCAGGTTCACGCCGATGCCGGTAGTGCCCCACATATAGGTCACGGAATAGGAGTTCTCGGGATCGTATTTGGCGGTGCGTTCCTGGATGACATTCCACAAATGCTCGGCATTGGGCAACTTGGATTTGTCCAGCGGCTGGAACACACCGGCAGCAATCTGTCGCTGCAAAAATGTGGCCGATGGAACAACAAGGTCATAGCCGGACCCGCCTGCAAGAAGTTTTGTTTCCAGAACCTCGTTGCTGTCAAAAACATCATAGACCAGGTCGTAGCCGGTCTCTTCCTCGAATTTGGTCAGAAGGTCTTCGTCGATGTATTCGGCCCAGTTGTAGACACGGACTTCCTCCGACCAGGCAACCTGCGCCGACATGAGCGCAGCAGCGAAAACGGTACATGATTTCAGCTTGAGCATTTGTTCCTCCCTATGCCCTTTGCAGCTGTCGGAATTTTTGATCAAAAAATTTGGTTTGGCAATCCCTCTTCTTAAGTTTGATAATTTTGGGGCGATTCAGTAACTTCGAATAGCACCGCGAAAACTCGATAGAAGGGAGTGAAATGAACCAGTTAGTAGGCAAGAAGCCGGAACACGAGGCGATCTATTCCGAAGTCAAGGAATTGATCCTGTTTGGGGAGGTTGCTCCTGGTCAGCCTCTTACGATCCACGGCCTTGCAAATCTGATCGGGGCAGGGGTTACCCCGGTCCGGGAAGCCATTCGCAGACTGACTGCGGAGGGGGCGCTGGAGTCGCTTGAGAACCGGCGGGTGGCAGTTCCCAAGATGACGGTTGAGAAACTGCAGCAAATTCAGCTGGTGCGCTTGTCCGTGGAGCCGGCATTGGCGGAGTTGGGGGCGAAAAAGTGCAGTAAATCAGACTTCTCGGAGCTTGAGCGGTTGGATGGACTCGTGGATCAGGCGATCCAGAATGGGGATATTCGCAGGTACCTTGAGGCGAACTACCGGTTCCATTTCACACTCTACGAAAAGGCTGATGCGCAGATCCTTCAACGCATTACGGAATCCCTGTGGCTTCAGATCGGACCGTCCCTTCGGGTCAATTGTGGGCGTTTCGGAACGTCAAACCTGGTGGATCAGCATCAGGAAGCGATTTCCGCATTGCGCAATGGCGACATGGATGGCGTGAAGCAGGCGTTTGAGGGTGACATTCAGCAGGGCATGGACTTCGTCCGGCAGGCGCTCGACGAGTGATCCCGAATTCTTCATCAAAAACAGCACTTGAAAGGATATGGTTGACTAATTGAATTTTTTTGATCAAAACTTTCGCAAAGAATTTGAGCGTCGACCTGATCGGCGCTGTGGAGGTTTTGATGAAATTGGCGGGCACGAAACACTGGCAGGATGATCTGCCGGAAGAATTTGCTGAATATGCCCAGGGACGCAGGGTCGAAGAGGTTGAGTGCATCGTGCCCGACCTTGCCGGAACCTCCAGGGGCAAGGCCATGCCTGCGGCAAAGTTCGATCCCCGTGCGGAACTGGCACTGCCTATCTCTCTGTTCTACCAGACGATATCCGGTGAATACGTGGATATGGAGATTGCGAACCAGTGGCTGGAGCGGGATATCATCCTGCGGCCGGACATGAGCACGGCCTGTGCCATTCCCTGGTCCGAGGATCTCTCGGTTCAGGTTATTTGCGATCTGTTCAACCGGGATGGAAGCCCATTGGCCATCGCGCCGAGAACACTTCTGCGGCGGGTTGTTCAGGCATACCGGGACAAGGGCTGGAAACCGGTCGTTGCGCCGGAGTTGGAATTCTATCTGACCAAGCCGAATCTTGATCCGAACGAACCGATCGAACCTCCGCTTGGAAGGACGGGACGAAAAGGCGTCAGCCGTCAGGTCTATTCCATGGCCGCAGTTGATGAGTTCGGTTCGGTTATCGACACAATCTATGACTTCGCCGAAGCTCAGGGACTTGAAATCGATACCGTTATCCAGGAAGGCGGAGCGGGCCAGATCGAAATCAACCTGATGCATGGCGACCCTGTGCATCTCGCGGATCAGGTTTTCTATTTCAAGCGCACAATCCGGGAAGCGGCGCTGAAGAACGGCGTGTTCGCAACTTTCATGGCAAAGCCCATTCGCGATGAACCGGGCAGTGCCATGCATGTGCATCAGAGCATCGTCGACATGGAAACCGGCGAAAACATCTTTTCCAACGCCGATGGGTCTCCTTCCGATCTGTTTTACGGATTTGTCGGCGGGTCACAGAGGTATTTGCTGCAGGTCGTTCCACTGCTTGCCCCTTACGTGAACTCCTATCGCCGAATAACGGTCGAAGGACAAAGCGCACCTTCCAATCTGGAATGGGCGGCAGACAACAGGACGACCGGTTTGCGCGTTCCGCACTCATCACCATCGGCCCGGCGGCTTGAAAACCGGGTAATCGGCATGGACTGCAACCCGTATGTGGCCATCGCCGCATCGCTTGCCTGCGGTTATCTGGGAATGGTCAACCAAACCAGTCCGCGCGAGGAAGCCCGGGAAGAGGTTTGGGAAGCGGAAGAGCCGCTACCCGGAAGCCTCGGTGAAGCGCTTGACTGGTTCCACGACGCCTCTGAAATCCGGGCGGTCCTGGGGGAAGAGTTCTGCAGTCTCTATGCGGATATCAAGCGCGCCGAGGACGAGGAATATCGGCGGGAAATCTCGCCGTGGGAACGTCAGCATCTTCTTTTGAACGTATGAATGGAGGGTCAGGAAAATGACAACGATCGCAAACCATCTGCCCACATCCGAGTTGCAAGCCATCGACGCGGCGCACCATATGCACCCATTCACGATGGGCGAGGAGCTTGCTCAAAAAGGTGCTCGCGTGATTACCGGAGCAAACGGCGTCTGGCTGAAGGACAGCGAAGGCACCGACATCCTGGACGGAATGGCCGGGCTCTGGTGTGTGAATATCGGCTATGGTCGTGATGAGCTGGCCGAAGTCGCCGCGCGTCAGATGCGGCAGCTGCCTTATTACAATTCGTTTTTCCAGACCACCAATGTGCCGGCACTGATGTTGGCCAAAAAGCTGGCCGAACTGGCTCCCGGCGATCTGAACCACGTGTTCTTCGCAAATGGCGGATCGGATGCAAACGACACCAATATCCGCATGGTGCGTACCTATTGGGCTGAAAAAGGAGAACCTGATCGTCAGGTGATCATCTCCCGCTGGAATGCCTACCATGGCTCGACCATTGGCGGCACGTCCCTGGGCGGCATGAAGGGAATGCACAGCCAGGGAGGATTGCCTATCCCGGGGATCGAGTTTATCGACCAGCCGCACTGGTACGCTGAAGGTGGTGGAATGTCGCCTGAGGAGTTTGGTCTGGAACGTGCGCGCCAGCTGGAAGCCAAGATCGAAGAAATCGGCCCTGACAAGGTTGCTGCCTTCATCGGCGAGCCCATCCAGGGCGCCGGCGGAGTGATCGTGCCACCTTCCACCTACTGGCCGGAAATCCAGCGCATCTGCAAGAAATACGGCATCCTGCTGATTGCGGACGAAGTGATCTGCGGCTTTGGGCGAACCGGCAACTGGTTCGGGTCCGAGACCTTGGGCATTCAGCCCGACATCATGACAGTGGCCAAGGGACTCAGCTCCGGTTACGCCCCGATCGGCGCGTCGATCGTGTCTGATGAAGTTGCGAACGTTCTGGAAAAGACCGAATTCAATCACGGCTATACCTATTCGGGTCATCCCGTGGCCTGCGCAATCGCGCTGGAAAACCTTCGCATCATTGAAGAAGAGGGCATCATCGATCATGTCCGAAACGTTGCGGCGCCCTATCTGAAGCAGAAATGGGAAGCACTGACGGATCACCCGTTGGTGGGTGAAGCAAGGATCGTAGGCATGATGGCTTCCATTGCCCTCACACCCGACAAGGCGAGCAGGGCTCCGTTTGCCGCTGATGCAGGCACAGTTGGCTACATCTGCCGCGAGCGCTGCTTTGCGAACAACGTCATCATGCGTCATGTCGGAGACAGGATGATCATTGCACCGCCGCTCACGATCACATGCGAGGAAATTGACACCTTGATCGAACGTGCTCGCAAGTCGCTGGATGAGTGTCTGGAGCAAATCCGGTCTGACGGCATTTACGAAGCCGCCTGAGGAACGAGTCTCACATGGATCTGCTGACAGCAAACGACCGCTTGGGCGCGTACCCGAATTCCTACTATGCCGACATGGCAGAAACGCTCGCCCCGTTTCCGGAAGCGCATGGATCGCTTGATTGCGACGTGTGTGTTGTGGGAGCCGGATTCACCGGACTTTCAACTGCATACCATCTGGCTCAGCGAGGGTATGATGTGGTTGTTGTGGACGCGCAACGCGTTGGCTTCGGTGCATCGGGCCGCAATGGCGGTCAGGTCAGCATGGGACAGCGCGTTGAGCAGGACGAACTTGAAGACATGGTTGGCGAGGAACATGCGCGCCAACTGTGGGATATCGGCGCGCAGGCCGTGGATCTGGTTCGTGAACTCACAAAAATGGAGGAGGTCCACACTCCGTTCCACGACGGCGTGATCCATACGGTCCATCGCGAGCGTTATCAAAAGCACAATGTGCAGTATGTCGAGCACATGTCCTCGAAATACGGGTACGACAAGCTTCGCCTTCTGGACAAGGAAGAGTGCCGCCATCTGGTCAATTCACCGGCCTATTATGGCGGCACGCTCGACATGGGCGCAGGTCACGTCAATCCCCTGGAGCTGGCTTTGGGGCTTGCGCGCCTGGCGGTTAAATCCGGTGCGCGGATTTTCGAACAATCGAAGGTTACCAGGATCAGGGAAGGCGATCCGGCCATTGTCGAAACCGAAGATGCCAGCATCAAGGCGCGCTACGTCGTTATGGGTTGCAACGGTTATCTCGGGACCATGCATAAACACGTGGCTCAACGGGTGATGCCGATCAACAACTTCATCGTCTCGACAAAGCCGATGGGACCGGAAGCGCAGGAACAGATCATCCGGAACAATCACGCGGTGGCCGACAGCAAGTTCGTGATCAACTATTTCCGGTTTTCGGACGATCATCGTCTGTTGTTCGGCGGGTCCGAGAGTTACGGCTACAAGTTTCCTGCAGACATTGCAGGCGCCGTGCGCAAGCCGATGAGCGAGATCTTTCCGCAGCTGAAGAACGTCGAGATCGATCACGCCTGGGGAGGGACCCTTGGCATCACGATGAACCGGATGCCGCATTACGAGCGCATGTCAGGTAATATCCTGTCGCTTTCAGGCTTTTCAGGTGCAGGTGTTGCCTTGGGCACGTTGTCCGGTCAGATCGCGGCAGAAACGATCGCCGGGCAGGCGGAGCGGTTCGACATCATGGCCAGCGTCCCAACCAGGAAATTTCCCGGTGGGCCGATGTTCCGCACACCGTTGCTGGTCTTGGCGATGCTGTGGTTCAGTCTTCGGGACAAGCTTTGATGGGTCATTCCTGTGGTAAATGCTGCGCGGGTGCTGCCGTGAAAGGTTTGGCATGAAGCGCATTTACGAGCCATTGGCCTATGGTGAGCGCCCAATCAGGGACCGCTATTGGGACAGCACGATTGCTGGACCGGGGATCGAATATCCGGCTCTGGAAGGCGAGACCTCTTGCGAATTCGCGATCATTGGCGGCGGATACACGGGCCTGTCCGCAGCGCTGACCCTGGCAGACAATGGTGCCGATGTGGTGCTTCTGGATGCCAAGTATCCCGGATGGGGAGCATCGGGGCGCAATGGCGGACTGGTCTCAGTCGGCAGTGCCAAGGTTGATGATGAACACGTCATAAGGAAGTACGGTGAAACCGACGCACGCGTTTTCTTCGACGCAGAGCGTGCTTCGGTCGATCTGGTCGAAGACTATCTTGTCCGCTTCGCACTTGACGTAGACCGACACTCCAGAGGCTACACCTACGTAGCTCATCGGCCTGGCATGGAGGATGCGCTTAGGGCTTATGGTGAGGAATATTCCAGCCGGTACGGCCTCCCATATGAATTTGTTCCGGGCGAGGAGATGGCCGGGCATGGATTGAAAAGTCCGGATTTCCATGCAGCGGTGCATTTGCCGATCGGGTTTGCTCTCAATCCGATGAAGTTTGTGCTCGGATTGACCCGCCAGGCCGAGAAGGCGGGTGTGCGCATGTTTTCAAACACAGCTGTCTCCGAAATCAGTCAGGGCGGTGGACATGTTCTGAAGACGCCTCGAGGTGTGGTTCGGGCAAAGAAGCTTCTGATTGCGACCAACGGCTATTCTTCCGACGATTTGCCGAGAGCCTTTGCCGGCCGTTATCTGCCAGTCCAGTCCAACATCCTGGTCACCCGCCCGATGAGCGATGATGAGATCGGGAAGCAAGGCTGGTGGAGCAGGCAGATGGTGTGCGACACACGCACTTTGCTGCACTATTTCCGTTTGTTGCCCGACAACAGAATGTTGCTTGGCCTGCGTGGATCGGTCCGCGTGACCGAGGCGAATATTGCTGCGACCGAGGCAAAGGCCCGTGCCGATTTCGAACGCATGTTTCCAGAGTGGCGACATGTCGAGACGGAACATTTCTGGTCCGGCCTGATTTGCATGACGCGCAACCTTGTGCCCTTTGCCGGTCCGGTGCCGGGATTGGAAAATGCCTGGGCTGCCCTTGGATATCACGGTGGCGGCGTGACCATGGCGCCATATGCCGGCGCCTTGATCGCGGACATGGCACTTGGTTTCTCGCGACGACCTCATCCCGATCTGATGAAGCGGCCTTTGCGCCGCTTCGAATTGGGACCTTGGCGACGCGCTTCGCTGCCTCTGGCGTTCAGTTGGTACAATCTCAAAGACAATCTGTGATCCTGCAAGGGAGCCTGAAATGGGTGTTTTGAACCTGAAAAACCTGCCTGAAATACCCGAAGATCAATTGGAAGACTGGGGCGCGGTGCCTGAGCCGATCGACAGCGCGCCTTCGCGGTTACGCGGGCTTGTGCTTGCGGATAATGAAGATGGTTCTGAAGTCGGGGTCTGGTCTTGCAGTCCTGGAAAATGGCGTCGCCAGATCAAGGATGCCGAGATGTGTTTTTTTACCCATGGTGCGTGCACCTATACTGACGAACAGGGAAATGTGACCAGGATCAACGCTGGTGATCTTGTCTATTTTGCGGCCATGAGCCTGGGCGTTTGGGAGATAACCGAACCCGCCCGCAAGGCCTTTGTCACCTACAAAAGCAAATAGCTGCGCCTTTCCGGCGTTTCCTTTTTTCTCAAGACCAAAAGGCCAGATATGTCCTACGCACATACCGACAAGTTCTATATCAACGGCGAATGGGTCGATCCGCTGTCATCGACCCCGATTGACGTGGTGAACCCGGCAACCGAAGAGGTTTTTGCGACGCTCTCCATGGGAACCGCTGCGGATATCGACCGTGCGGTTGCCGCGGCAAAGGAAGCGTATAAATCCTGGGGGCGCACAACGCCGGAAGAGCGGCTTGCCGTACTTGAGCGCGTTTACGAGGTCTACAAGCGCCGCTTTGAAGAATTCGCCGTGGCAATATCGACCGAGATGGGCGCGCCGATCTCGATGGCGAGAGAGCAACAGGCAGCTGTCGGGCTCAGCCACCTGAAGGCGATGATCCGGGCGCTGAAGTCATTCGAGTTTGAAAAGACCATGCCCAATGGGGACACGCTGGTACGTGGACCGATCGGGGTTTGCGGCATGATCACGCCGTGGAACTGGCCCATCAACCAGATCGTGCTGAAAGTAGCTCCGGCATTGGCCGCAGGCTGCACGATGGTACTGAAACCGTCGGAATTGACGCCGATTTCCGCAATTCTCTATGCCGAGGTACTGGACGAAGCCGGTGTGCCGGCAGGTGTCTTCAACCTGGTTCACGGGGAAGGCCCTGAAGTGGGGGCAGCCCTGTCGCGCCATCCGGACGTCACCATGATGTCCTTCACCGGCTCCTATCGCGGAGGCACTGCCGTCAGCGCCGACAGCGCGCCCTTCGTGAAGCGCGTTGCGCTTGAACTTGGCGGCAAGTCGCCGAACCTGATCTTTGCCGATGCAAACCTTGAAGAGGCGATCGAAAGCGGTATCGACTCCGTTACCGGAAACACTGGCCAAAGCTGTGATGCACCCTCGCGCATGCTGGTCGAAGCATCGGTCTATGATCGGGCGGTTGAACTTGCGAAAAGTGCTGCGGAAGCCATCGCGGTTGGAAATCCGGCGGAAGAAGGGACGCATATCGGTCCGCTGGCATCCGAAGCCCATTTCAACAAGGTTCAGTCCATGATCCAGATGGGCATCGATGATGGCGCAACACTGGTGACAGGCGGCACCGGCAAACCGGACGGTTTCGAGACCGGCTATTTCGTCAAGCCGACGGTTTTTGCCAATGTCACCAACGATGCACGCATCGCACGCGAGGAGATCTTCGGCCCTGTGCTGGTGATGATCCCGTTCAAGGATGAAGAAGAAGCCATCGAACTTGCCAACGACACCGACTATGGCCTGTCGTCCTACATCTATTCGGGCGATCGTGACCGGATCAGCCGTGTGGCTCGCCGGTTGGAGGCCGGCATGGTCAATGTCAATGGTAACTATATCGCCTCGGGTAGTCCCTTCGGAGGCTACAAACAGTCCGGCATCGGACGCGAAGGCGGTGTGTTGGGTCTCGAAGAGTTTCTTGAGGCCAAGGCAATTTCCGCCTTTTAAGCCGAAGTGCCAGTCGAATACTGTTAATCCGGGCAAGGTTGTTGCCCGGATTTATCTGACAAGAACTGCTCCGTTCTCACATATGTCGAGGTTCAACGCTCGGCGATCGCGGACCTTGTTTCGTGTTTGTTGCACTCTGATCCGAAGCAGACCTCAAAGCCACATTTCGATTTTTTCAATCGTCGCCGAGTTTACTTCAACGCCCTTGCGTTTGGCACGGCGCCGTGCCGCGTTGCGTCCGTCTCCGGGAACGCGAACGCCGGGCTGATCCCGCATTTCTTCAACAAGTGCAGTCAGCCGCTCGGTGAAATGACCTCCCGAGGTCGCTCCCGGATCTATTGCCAGAAAGAACTGTCCGGTTTTGGGTGGACCTCCCTTGGTGCCCGCAAACGGGCTGGCATTGAAGCCGAGCGTTGCTCCCGTCATGGCAGCAGCCATCAGTTCGACCATCAACGCAACGCCGACGCCCTTGTAGCCGCCACTTGGAGCCATTGAGCCCTTGAGTGCAAGCTCCGGGTCGGTCGTTGGTCGTCCGTCGGAATCAAGTGCCCATTCCGGAGGAATGGGACGTCCTTCACGGGCATGTTTGGTGATCTCGCTCTTGGCGATCACGCTTGCGCTCTGATCGATCAGGATCGCTGCTGACCCGTCGCTGTCAGGTGCTGCAATCGAGAACGGATTGGTCCCGACGACTGTCCGGCATCCGCCGACCGGAACAATGGATGCCGGAGCGTTCGTGAAGCCGATCCCCAGCAGACCGTCTTCTGCCAATCGCCGAGTGTGACACCCCAGAACGCCGCAATTATAGGAATTGTGAATGGCAAGCGCTGCGACCCCATATTGGCGAGCCGCCGGAACCAAGGCCTCGAAACCCAGCTCGATCGCGGAGTGGGCAAAGCCGGTCGCTGCATCGACGGTGACCACTGCGGGAGCCGGCTGTGATCGGACAGGTTGCGCTTTTCCGTCAACCTTGCCGCATTGAACGTGCTCGCAGTAGATCGGGATATAGGCCAGTCCGTGGCTTGCAATTCCGCTTGCTTCAGTTTCGGCCGTCGCAGCTGCAAGCGGGCGCGCGTTTTCCGGCGTGGTGCCTGCATTCACCAATGCGCGCTGAGCCAGGACTTCAATTTCCTGAAGCGTTAGAACTTGGACATCTGTCACGAATATTTCCTCTGGTCAGTCATTGTCACTCTCAAGAGAACCGGCTCCGGCGCGAGAGCGCTCCGATGGCGGCACGGTGGTCTTGAGCGCAAAATTGTTCAGTTTTTCGATTGTTTCGAGGTCGACCGGCACCACACTGCGTTCGCGGAAACTGTCAGCCTCAAGAGTTTCAATCTGAATTTTCAACTCGCTGACTCTCCCGGCAGACAGCGCAGTCACATCTCCCAGGACGTCGCCGTTCGTCGTCACCCCGGTCTTTTGTCCGAGGCAAATCACGCTGAGATTCTTGCCCAGAGTTTTCGCGGCTGCGGCCAGAAACGGCAGTACCAACAGCGGATGGCTGACAGGGCCAGTCTCCAGACTGCCCTCAGTGAGTTGTGCTTCGGGCAGATCGGCGTAGTCGGACAGGGTTGCACCCAGGGCGATCGGGCAAAGTGGTATCGACGTGCCTGCACTCCATTGACCGATCCGGACCTGAGGGCAGATGTCCTGCCACGTCATGCCGGTCGCGAAGGTCAAATGAGACGCCAGGTTTCCGGGGCCATCCAGACCCCGGGCGTAAAGCCATGCGGCCGCATATCCCGCTTCTTCAGCCAATCCCCAGCTCATGCCTGCGCCGCGCCCAGCCTTGGAGCACAAAGCGGAAACCTCGTTTCGCGACATCAGCGGCGCATCGGTCCTTGCCGCAGCCGTTGGCAGGGCTTCTCCAACAGGGTTGTGCTTATCCATGCCCATTCTCCGTGCCATCCGTGTGTTCCAGGGGATAGGGGGCACCCTGGAAAAGGCAGATGCGTACCCACTTGTCAGAGCGCGGGTCGAAATGCGTTGCGCCAAAAAACGCGAGCTTGCAGCGCATCAGATCGATGGGAAGCATGTCGTTTGAAATAAGGTTGTCCTGAACTTCCGCGAAGGGGTAACGGTCGGCGAGCTGGACCCGGCGCACGATGAAACGATGTTCAGGGTGACGCAGCAAAAACTCGGCAATGCTTTGATTGTCCGGTGCTTTGGACAAGTGGGCATGCAGCTCGCTGGCCAGACGACCAATGCACAGTGGCTGCTCGCGCTCTGCACCGTCATCCAGGTTCCGTTCCCCGAGGCGTGGCTCCAGCTTTTCTTCCGAGACGTACCAGAACCGCGCGGTGTTCTCCGGCTGCGAAAAGTCTGTCGCAAGCGCCCAGGTGTAGTGCTCGTCAAGCAATGATCGCACTTGTTGATTTGTCATGGCGCCATCAATGCGGAAGGACGTGGCTTCGTCAGCACTCATGCAGTCGGACAGACCGTCGATGAGCTCGCCATGAGGTTCCAGCATCAGCGACAGCAACGCTTCCTGGCCTTCAACGGATAGAGACTGTTGGCCCCAAAGCCACAAGTCGTTCCACGGACTGGGACCTGCCGTCGCCGGAAAGGTCTGCAGCTTTCCTTCGAGCATGTTGAAGTCCCGCCTCAGATCGTCCAGCTTGGCAATTTGAATGGGATGCTCCGAATGCCATTGCGCCAGATTGACCTTTGCATTCTCATAGGCCTTGCGCAGATCCGAGACAGCTTCAGGGTTTGCGGCCTCAAGACTGCGAACCCTGGCCAGCGCTTCCTCTCTGGCTGTTATCCAGTTGTTCAGCAAAACAGGATGCCGGATGATGAACGGCGCCATGCCCAGACCGGTCGAGTTTCCGACGCCGAGCCGTGCCTTGACTTCAGGGGAAAGCCGGACAGCTTTGTCTCCCCCCTTGATTTCGGCAAGATGTTCGACAACGTCGGCGCAGAATTGCCGGGTCAGCCAGACAGACAGCATTTCCACCTGGAACGGCGCTTTGAACTCGGGACGGTCGCGGATGACATCATGATCGGCAGCACCGAATTTGCCTGCACCGTAGACCGCGGTGGTGCGCATAAGGTAGCCGACGGCCTCAATTTCGGCGATGTCCGGCTGAGAACCTCGGGACAGGCGATCAACGACATGATTGAACAGGCGGACGGACCGGTTGGCGCGGCTCAGGGACAATTCCCTGACCGACACTCGGCCAGCCTCCTGCAAAGGCACGTTTCTTTCCAGGCGGTCCAGATCTTCTTCTTCCGGAACACCATCGAAGAGCGCAAAAGTAGCGTCCCAGGCCGTGGCGATGACACGGTCTGAACGCATGTCTTCGGGCAAGTCATGGGCGAACGCGACAAGGCTGTAGGTGCGCTCGGGACCGATTGCGCAGTAAACCGCCCGGCCGACGCCCTTGTCGTTGAGGTCCCATACCGGCCGGGTGAATTTCCAGCCTTCGTTCTGAAGACGCCTGAGCAGCACACGCAGGAACGACAATCTGGTCGGGTGTGCAGAGCCCATGCGCGCAAGCCGCATCACGTCTGCAGGGGATCTCCAGCTTCCGTTTTGCATTGGTGTCCTGTCCCGTTCTTGCATGCGCATGTCAACGTTACTCCTGTATCGGCGTTGATGCAGCTCCCGGATGGCCGACCCTCCCGGGAACGGCGTCTTACTTGCGGCCGAGGGCCAGAGTGATGCGCAGGGCGTCCCAGATGGACGGAAGCAATACAAGCGATACAGGCACAGCCGTCACGACGATGAAGCTTTGAAGCTTGCCGATGCCGCCCGATCCGGTCGAGATCAGGATAAGCGCCATCACACCCATTGCCAGACCCCAGAAGGCGCGCAGGGCTGTTGACGGGGCGTCGTTGGACATGGCGGTGGCGATCACGAAGCTCATGGAGTCGCTGGTCGTGGCCACGAAGATCATGGTCAGGATCAGAAACAGCATGGACAGCAGGAAGCCGAGTGGCATGGCCTGCGTAATGGCCAGAAGACCCGCAGGCAGATTGAAGCCCTCAAACGGGCCGGAAATGACGCCTGGTGTCATCTGTTCAAACGCAATGCCCGATCCGCCGATGATGGTGAACCAGAAGTTGGTCACGATCGGGGCTATGATCGACAGCATGATGATGATCGAGCGGATCGACCGGCCACGGCTGACCCGTGCGATGAAGATCGCCATCAACGGTCCGTATCCCAGGAACCAACCCCAGAAGAAGACGGTCCACCAGCCGAGCCAGCCCGGAGCGCCGAAGAGCCCGGAGTCACCACGATACATGGTGAGCGAGAAGAAGTTGGAGAGATAAGTTCCAAAGCCTCCGAAAAAACCTTCGAATATCGACAGCGTCGGACCTGCAACGAGCATGAAGGCCAGAAGTGCGAAGGCCAGCAGGATATTAAGCTTGGAAAGCAGCTGGATGCCCTTGGAAAGACCTGTGATGGCCGAAACCGTGTAGACACCGGCAAGCGCCAGAATGACAACGGCTTGTGTTGCAAACGTATCGGGAATTCCAAACAGGGCATTCAACCCGTAGGACATTTGCAATCCCAGAAAACCGATCGGACCGACGGTACCGGCAACGACGGCAATGATGCAGCTTGCATCGGCAATCAGGCCGATCGGACCGTTGAGCGCGCGATCACCGAACACCGGGTAGAGCAGTGTCCGTGGCGCAAGCGGCAGGCCCTTGTCATAGTGGTAGTGCATCAGCATCACGGTCGTCAGTGAGCCGAGAATTGCCCAGGCAAGGAAGCCCCAATGAAGGAACGATTGCGCCAGTGCCGCGTCAGCGCGTGCCTGAGGATCGGCACTGAGGTCGCCAAACAGCGGTGGCGTTGAAAGATAGTGAGCGATCGGCTCACCGGCTGCCCAGAATACGCCGCCCCCGGCCAGCAGGGTACACATGATCATAGAACCCCATTGGAATGTCGTGAACTCCGGGGTTGCCAACTTGCCCATGATTGTCCGGCTGCCGGGCAAGAAGCAGATGAGAATTCCGATGAGGAATGTCGCCAGCAGCAGCACCTGCCAGTAAAGGCCGAAATACTGGGCCGAAACACCGAACCCCCAGTCCACAAGCGCGGACAATCCCTCGATGTCGATAAGCGCATATGCGCAGAAGATGAGAATGAACCCGCCGGTCACCGCAAAGAGCGGCTTGTCAACGAGACCCTGACCGGCGCTCACGCGGCCGGTTTCAGTTACGTCGGTCATATTTTCCTCCCAAAAATAATCGACCTATTCAGCCGCGTGCGGAACCTTTCCCGATTTGTCCGCAGGTCTGCCAAAACTCGTTTTGAAGAAGCGCAGCCAATTGCCTCCCATGACTGCGTCGACCTCGTTCGAGGTCATTCCGATGGCAGTCAGCCCATCGGAAATCCGGTTGAAGTGTCTGTTGTCGGAGAACCACTCGGGCATGTCCGGAAAGCCGGGGGCGTCAGCAGAACCTTCGCCGTAGTCGATTGACTTGGTCCAGCGCCCCACCCGCATCCACTCAACGACGCTGTCAGGCTGGTCCTGGCAAAGGTCGGTGCCGATCCCGATCCGGTCGATGCCCATGAGGTCCGCAGTGCGTGCGATCATTTCGCAGAAATCCTGCAGTCGGCAGGCGCTGCCGCCCTTCAGGTGGTGCGGATAAACGGAAAACCCGAGCATGCCGCCGCTTTGAGCCAGCGCCTTCAAGACAATGTCGGACTTGTTCCGCAGTGCCGGATGCCAGCTTGCCGGATTGGCGTGGGTGATCGCGATGGGGCGCGTGGAGTGCTCGATCGCTTCGAGTGTCGAACGCTCGCCGGAATGGCTCATGTCGACAACCAGACCGACCCGGTTCATTTCACTGATGACTTCCCGGCCCATGCGGGTAACGCCGGTGTCCTCTGCCTCATAGCAGCCTGAAGCCAGCAGCGACTGGTTGTTGTAGGTCAGCTGCATGAAGCGCAGGCCGAGCGTGTGCAGGATCTCCACCAGGCCGATGTCGTCTTCCATGCAGGACGGGTTTTGCGACCCGAAGAAGATGGCGGTTCGGCCTGTCTGTCTGGCCAACTCAACATCAGCACCCGTGCGGCCCTGGAAAATCAGTTCCGGAAAGGTCTCAAACCAGCGATTCCACTGTTCAATGTTGTGAACGGTTTCGCGAAAATTCTCATGGTAGGTGATGGTGACGTGGACTGCGTCCACGCCGCCTTCGCGAAGCTGCCGGAAAATCTTTTCGGACCAGTTTGCGTATTGCAGACCGTCGATCAGAGGTGCGCCGGTCATGACACGTCACCGGCGGCGACATATGCCGTTTTGACGGAGGTGTAGAACTCGGCCGCGTAGCGACCCTGTTCGCGAGGTCCGAAGGACGAAGACCCGCGACCACCGAACGGAACGTGGTAATCCGTGCCGGCAGTCGGCAGGTTCACCATGATGCATCCTGCCCGCATGTTGGCCCTGAAATGCGATGCGCGGGCTAGCGAACCCGTCATGATGCCGGCGGTCAGCCCGAACTCGCTGTCATTGGCAATTGCCAGGGCTTCGTCGTAGCTGCCGGCCTTGATGACACTTGTCACCGGGGCGAACATTTCTTCACGGTTGATGCGCATGTCGTTGCGGGTATTCGCGAAAACAGCAGGCGCCATGAAGTAGCCTTCGGTCGGACGCTCCAGGCGATCACCGCCGCACAGAAGCTCGGCTCCTTCACTCTGGCCAAGCCCGATATATTCGAGGTTTTGCGTCAGCTGGCTTTCGCTGACCACAGGGCCGATCTGGGTCCCTTCTTCAAGCGCATGACCAACCCGAAGAGCCTTGGCCGCTTCCACCAGTCGCTCGACAAAAGCATCGTGTATTTTTTCGTGAACGATCAGTCTGCTGGCGGCGGTGCATTTCTGGCCGGTCCCGCCGAAAGCTGCATTGGCGGCATGGGCAACGGAAAGGTCCAGATCGGCATCGTCCATAACCAGCATGGGGTTTTTCGACCCCATTTCCATCTGCACCTTGGTCATGTTGGTAACTGCGGCAGCAGCAATCGATCGGCCGACCGGTACCGAGCCGGTAAAGCTGATCGCATCCACTGCGGAGCTTTCGATGAGGCGCTGCCCCACATCGCGTCCAGGTCCGCTCACCAGGTTGAAGAGACCAGCCGGAATGTCTTGCCGTGCAATGATTTCGGTCAGCGCGATCGCACTCGCCGGTGTGATGTTTGCAGGTTTCCAGACCACGGCATTGCCGAAGGCGAGGGCGGGCGCGATTTTCCAGGCAGGTGTAGCAACCGGAAAGTTCCACGGGCTGACAATGGCGACAACGCCCACGGCTTCCCGTCGAACATCGATCTCTATACCGGGACGTACGCTTTCGGCCAGGTCTCCGTGGAGACGCAGGGCCTCGGCTGCAAAATAGGTAAAGAACTGACCGGCCCGATAGACTTCGCCCTTGCCTTCAGCCAGGGGCTTTCCTTCTTCGCGCGAAAGCAGGCGACCGATCTCTTCGGCCCTTGCCATCAGCTCGGTACCGATTGCCATGAGGACGTCATGACGCTTTTGAACACCCGCGCGCGACCAGACCGGCTGCGCGGCGCGTGCTGCGGCCAACGCTTCGTCGAGTTGGGTTGCGCTCGCCTGACCGTAGGTTCCAATCACATCCGACAGGTCGGAAGGATTGCGGTTCTCGATCCCGGTCGTGCCATTTTCCCAGCGGCCGGCAATGTAGATCCCGTTATTTGCAGTCATGATGCCTCTCAAGTTTTCTGAAACCATCTAGACATCAGATGAAATTTCAGACAATCTTGAACTTCTTAACGTTTTTTCAGGAAAACTGAAGTTGGCTATCAAGCTGGAAATGCTGAGGGTTTTTCGAACAGTTGCAGAGCAGGGGACGCTCGCAGCTGCCGCTAACGCGCTCGGACGTACACCATCGGCGCTTTCCATGATGCTGGCTCAGCTGGAGGAAGAGCTTGGCGCCCCTTTGTTCGAAACGGATCGAAAGAACCGCCTTTCACCGCTCGGCGAGCTGGTTCTGGCTGAAAGTACCCATGCAACGGACACGTTTGACCGCAGCCAGGAGGCGATCCGCCGCTATGTTTCCTCCACGGCGGGGACGGTTCGCATTGTCACGGTTCCTTCTGCCACGGTAAACCTCCTGCCTGAACGTATCTCCGCGTTCTCGCTCAAGCATCCGGATGTCAGGCTGGAGATCGGCGACGCAGACAGCCGGTCGGTCCGCCGCAGAATCCGCCTTGAGGAAGCCGATATCGGGATCGTGACTTCAACGCCGGACGCACCGGAAGAAGGCACAGTTGTGCTGCAGGACGATCTCGGGATCGTGTTTCGGCAGGGAGGTGAAATTTCGAAGAAGGTTGAAGCAGGTATCGAACCGAGCTGGTCGTTTGCCCGTCTTGAGCCCTTTATCGGCAATGCCCTTTGCGACCTGGTCGCCAACGAGGATGTGAAGGACGTCTGGGCGACCTGCACGCTGGAGGCCAGAAACACGACAGCGTTGCTTTCCTTCGTTCGGGAGGGTCTCGGTGCAACAATTCTGCCCGAGGGTGCAGTTACTCACCAGGGAGCGGAAATCGGCTTCACACGCCCCGCAGATCCACTCGCCCAGCGTCAGCTGCGCATGATCCGTAACCCTGACCGACGCCTTAGCCCGGTCGCCGAAGAGTTCTGGAACTATTGTCAGAATGCGTGGTCTAGGACTTGAATGGGAGAGCAGGAAGTCTGTGCCCCGGAGGGCGGGGCACAGAGGCGGTCAGTTGTTCTCTTTGTGGCGCAATGAAGCTTTCCTATTAAGCCTGATGGTACAAAAAGGCAGAATTTGTGCCGCCGCCCTGACCAACCGCCAGCTCGATGTTCAGATGGGCCATCGCTTCGAGGTAGCGCGCAGCACTCAGCTTGTTGATGGAAACCGGCTTGAAACCGGCGTCACGCGCAAGTGCGGCAACGGTATCGACCGCGGCCTCATCGTCGCCCGCCGCAAAGGCAGTGATGTTTTGACCTTCACGTTTGATGGTGTCCACATGCATTACGTCAGCAAAGATAGTATTGAAGGCCTTGACGACCCTTGATCGCGGCAAGACCTTGCTGATTTCTTCTGCCGCTGATGTCTCTTGCCCCAAGAGCAATGGAGACCAGTCGTCGTTCAGCGGATTGGTTACATCCACAACGATTTTGTCTGCAAGCAGATCCGCCAGGGGAGCCAACACCTCTTTTGCAGCGTGATAGTGGATGGCGACGACGACGATGTCACAATGCAGGGCGACCTGTTGCAGTGAAACCCCGCCGCTTCGGCTGCCCACCAACACTTCGTACCCGCCTTGGGCCAGCAGAGTACTCAGTCGTGAGCCGACATTGCCATTTCCCAGAACACCAATTCTCATCTGTGTCTCCTATTCGGGATTGCGTAGAAGGCGAAAATGAGCATCCTGGTATCTATCGTCAATTAGGTACCCAGGGGTAACTATGGAGCAAAATTCTGAAATCGAGCCGGATGCGTTTGTCTTGGCCTGTCCATCACGAGATATTCTGGCTCGATTGGCGGAGAAATGGACAATGCTGGTTGTGGTGGCATTGCAGGATGGTCCAATGCGCTTTGGTGCATTGAAGCGGCGTGTCGAAGGGGTGTCGCAAAAAATGCTGACACAAACGTTGCGCAATCTGGAGATGGACGGACTGGTTACGCGGCAGGTGTTCGACGAAATGCCGCTGCGCGTCGAGTATGAATTGACAGAGTTGGGTCAGGAACTTGTTCCGTTAAATCAGGCGATAAAGACCTGGGCGGAGCAGAATATGGAAAAAATCATCGCGTCCCGCGCTGCTTCGACGAGGAAAGGGACACCAATCGGCTGAAAAACCGAGAAAGTCAGTTTGACTCTAACTGAACTCAGGCTCACGCCGAGCAACTCAAGGTCCTGCGCAGATTGGATCATTCGCGGAATGGACCTGCTACTGGAACGGGTCGAAACAATCATAATTTCGCAAGCTGACCACTTTGCCGTCCTGAAAGTCGAACACAGCGACGCAGTGTGCGCATAGCGCCTGTCCGGCACGTAGCGGTGGCAGGTCGACCTCCATTGTGCCGCGCCACACCATTTCCAGAATGACGCAGTCTTCGTTTGCCAGTTCGCGCACTATTTCATAGCTCTGCTCTCGAAGAATGCCGCACGCTTTTTCTATGTCTGCCTTTAGCTGATCGAGATTTCGGTGCTCACCCTGAGGCTTGAACAGATTTGGCCACTCCGTCTGCGCGACGTTCTCAGAAAAGAACGTATCCAGACAACTTCCGTCCATGCTCTCGACTGCTTTGACAAAGCCGTTGGCAGCCGAGAGGTTCATACGGGCCTGAATATTCATCACTGGTTCCAGATAATCGAATTGCGGTCAAGAAATCGGTACCGACACGCCGATAACGTGGCCGATTGTCAAAACGGCCGTTCGGACCAATGTGATGGCTCAATATGTCTGAGACGGTAGGCAATGCGTTCTACAGAACCATGAGTGCGCCGTTTCGTTGCTTGACGATTTTGTCGTTCAAAGAACCAGCCTGAGGTTTCTGTCGTTGTTCAAAAACGGTTTCAATTGTATCCGCCGCCGCAGAAATTGAGCCGCTCCTGCTGTCCCGAACTTTCCGTTTCAGGACCATCGGTTTCCATCAACGGGACTGCGAACATCGCGTCAACAGAGGTAAAGAACAAGCAGGGGTGGTTGCGTGACTGTTCTTGCCGATCACCTCTCCTCACCGATTGCTGATTTATCGTGACTGGCGAGCATTATGCTGAAGGAAGTTTAATCCCGGCACGCTCCGGTTCTTGATTGAAACCACGTCTGTCTGAACAGAGCGCTGCAGGTCACATCGGCAGTTTCTGCTGCCTGATGTGAGCCTGGAACTGAAATTGGCACGCGAAAGGCCTTTCCATGGCACTGGCATCTGGTTCCCGATCCCGAAACTTTCTGATTGCGTCGCTGGTGGGTTTTTCTCTGGTCTGGTCAGCTGAATTGAAAAGCCAGGAAGCCGTATCCCTGCCGGATTATGTAACCGAGCAGTTCGGCAAACCTCCCGCTGTTCCGGACGGTCCGCTATCCGAAGAGTTGCAGACCGCTGTGCAGGTGGCCTTTGTCGACGTTCTAACGCAATCGACCTGGGGACAGGAACAGACAGGCGCTCTCCGGAAAGTCGCGGAGTCAAAAGATCCTCGAATTGCCTGGATTATTGCCGATCTGATGCGTTTTGCATCCGGTCGACAGTTGAACACGGCACTCGCCGGTGCAGCTTCCAGGTTGCTCGAAATTGAGGAGCCGACCGAAAATCACTGGGGGGTCGTCACGGATCATCTCATTGCATGGAACATTCCGGCACCTCCAGACTACCTAGAGGTGAAACGCGCCATATTCACGAGTCTGGTTCCAGGCTGGGAGAAGATCTTTGTTGAAGGCGACATCGACTGGAGGCAGGTTTCCTGGGGTGGCGTGCTCATCGATGATCGGGCTTACGATACGACGGACGAGGCGTGCAATTGCATACCCGCAGCAGACAATCCGGACATAAGCAGTGCAGAAGATGCAATCTGGCTCAAAGACGAAGATATTGTTTTTGGCATTGAGGTGAACGGCGAATACCGGGCGTATCCGCGCCGCATCATGGAAGTGCGCGAGATGGTCAACGACACACTCGGCGGAAGGGATCTCGGAATACCGTATTGCACGTTGTGCGGAGCGGCTCAGGCCTATTTCACGGATCAACTTCCTCAGGGTATCGAACGGCCAGTTCTGCGCACCTCGGGACTGCTCATTCGCTCCAACAAGGTAATGTACGACGTGAACACTTATTCCGTGTTCGACACGTTCCTGGGCAAGGCGGTGACTGGGCCTCTTGCGGAAAAGAACCTGCAACTGAAACAAGCCAGTGTCGTGACGACCGACTGGGGCACCTGGAAAAAGGCGCACCCTGAGACCACGGTGCTGGTTGAAGCGCTCGCGCTGGGCCGTGACTTTGATTTTCGCAACGGGCGGGACGCCAATGGACCGATCTTTCCGGTCGGCGATGTCGATCCACGGTTGCCGGTTCATGAGGATGTCATTGGCGTCGTCACGGCGTCCGGAAAGCCGGTGGCGTTTCAGCGAAGCAAAGCCTTTGCGGCCTTGAAGAATGGCGATGAGATTGCATTTGAAAATGTTCGCCTGAAACTTGACGCTGGCGGCATTCGAGCCGTTGATGCCGATGGTTCCGATCTTGGTAGTCATCAGGCGTTCTGGTTCGCCTGGTCGCAATTCCATCCTCAGACGGAGCTCTGGCCCGGATGAGTTGGCGACCGACAAGCGTGTCTGCTCAGGCGAAACCTAAGCGCTGATGCCGAGGTTGGAACTGGTGTAATTTTGACAAGCCTTTTCCAGAAGTTCGATCTGCGCAAGATCATCGCAGTAAGACATGACCAGTCTGTGGCCGTGTCCATTCGCATCAACGGCCCATGGGCGTAAACGCATCCCCGAGCCTCTCAGGCCTTCCGAGAGCGCTGGAGGCAGAATGGCGAAAACCTCGTTGATATGAACCGGATGGGTGATTTCGACGCCGGAACATTGCGAAAGGGCGAACGCCACACGTCTGGCATTTGAATTTGCACGTTCCGAATTTTTGCGCCAGAGATCCCGTTCAAGGTAGCTCAGCAACTGTGCGGACATGTAACGCATCTTGGACGACAAGTGCCCAGCCCGCTTGTGCATGAAGCCAAGCACTTTCGCAATTTCCGGATCAAAGGTGACGACGGCTTCGGCGTTCATCGTACCGTTCTTGGTGGTGCCGAAGGTCAGCACGTCGACACCCGCCTTCCAGGACATTTCTGCCGGGGTTGCGTCGAGATGGACTAGCGCATTTGCGAACCGAGCCCCGTCCATATGGAGCTTCATGCCCGCGTTATGGGTGATTGCGCTGAGTTCAGCCAACTCCTCCAGAGAGTAGGTTACACCGGCCTCTGTTGCCTGGGTAAGGCAAACGGTGCTGACCTGCATATGGTGGACATTGCCGGTTCCGTGGTCGTGAAGAGCCCGCTTGAGCGTCTTCGCAGTGATCTTGTTGTGCGCTCCTTCCAGAAGGCTCATTCGACCACCGCCGGAATAGAACTCCGGAGCCCCTCCTTCGGTGGTGAGCACATGAGCATCGCGATGACAGAATATGGTGCCGTAGGACGGCGTCACCGCGCCCAGGGCGAGACCGTTTCCTGCGGTTCCGGTACCGACCGGAAATACAAATGCCTCCCGTTCGAAAAACTCCGAATATGCAGGGTTCAGCCGCGCCGTCCAGCGATCCGCACCATAGGCGGTTTCAATACCTGTGTTGCAGTCGTTAAGGGCTTGCATCACCTGCGGACAAACCGGAGCACCGTTGTCTGAGTTGAAAGAAAAGGAGGTCATGAAACTCGGTTTCGCGTGTCGAGGGAACTGATGGTGTTTCAGGCATCTACATTCGGCAGAGGAATGGAGAAGGCCTCATTGCGCTCAAGATTATGGGCTGCCTGAAAGAGGATCTTTTCCTCAAAATAGCGACCGACGAGCTGAAGACCCATCGGCAGCCCTTCAGAATGCAATCCGCAGGGCATCGTCAGAGCCGGATGCCCGGTCATGTTGAAAAATGTGGTGAAGCGGGTGATGGCATTGCCGACCGCTTCGTCGACACCGTCGCGTGTTGTTTTGACGGTCCCGAGTTTTTGGGCGATTTCCGGTGTTGCCGGGGTCAGGATCAGGTCGACATCGCTGAACAGCGCGTTGGTTTGTTGGCGATAGCATTCGATAAAGCGCTTGGCTTTTACATAGTGCTCGGCCAGCACGCATTGCCCGAGTGCAAGCCCGGCCCTGAAGTCCTTGCCGTAGAGCTCGCCGCGATCCTGCAGGTAAGCCGAATGAGCGCTCAGAGCTTCGGGCATCTGCACGGTGAGTGAAACCGTCCGGGTGTGTTCCATGTCGGGGAAGGTAACCGGAACCAGTCTTGCTCCCTGATCGCTCAGATGTTCTTTCACTCTCTCGAGTGCCATCAGGATTTCGGGGTCAACGCGCTCAAAATAGAAGTTCGCCGGTATCCCGATCCGTAGGCCTGATATGCTTTCGCCCAGGTCCTGCGCATAATTCTCCTGCGGCAAGTTGATCGAGGCCGGGTCGCGCGGCTCGTAACCGGCAATGATGCTTAGGATATCCGCACCGTCGGCAACCGTTCGCGTCATGATGCCCACGTGATCGAGCGTCCAGCAATACGGCACGACGCCGTGTGTCGGCACTCGGCCGATTGTCGGCTTCAGACCGACGAGACCGTTCAACGCAGCCGGTGCGCGCACGGAGCCACCAGTATCCGTGCCAAGGGCAGCAGGCACCAAACCGAAGGCGACAGCTGCGGCGGAACCGCTGGAGGAACCTCCGGCAAGGCGCGTCGGATCATAGGCGTTGACGCAAGTACCGTAGACATCGTTTTCGCCGGTCGCCCCATACGCAAACTCGTGCAGGTTGGTCTTGCCCAGACTCAACGTGCCTGCGGCACGCAGCTGAGCGATCGCAAAGGCATCCTCCGTTGCGATCCGGTCATGAAACACCCGTGATCCTGCCGTGGTTGGCACGCCCCTGACATCAAACAGATCCTTGCTGGCATAGGGGATACCGGCGAGAGGAGACCCAGCCAGATCGGTATGGGTCAACATCGCGGCTGCAGTGGCCGCGTCTTCGGTCGTCTCGGTGATGAAGGCGCGGGACACAGCGTTGTATGCAGCAATGCGGCCGGCGAAAACATCGACGATCTCGCCAGGCGTAATTGTCTTTGCATCGATCATCTTCCTGAGCGACCGGATATCCTGGAATGCGATTTCCGTAGTCATCATTCTTATCGTTTTTGAACTGTTAGAGCGGGAGGCGTGTCGCCCAGATCGATCTTGCGCAGGGTTTCCAGTTCGTCGAGCAGATCCTGAAAGCCGGTGATGATGCCCAGTTTCGGGTTCACCAACTCATCAAGTTCGGCATCGGACCAGTCGTGGCTGGCCAGCTGATTGCAAATGTTTTGCAAGGTAGGCTTTGTCAGCGGTTTCATCGTTGATCTCCTGACATTCGGGAGGCGGAGGGAAGTGCCGCGCGTCGGAACAGTGCGTGCCCTCAACGGATGATGAGGGTTTCTGGGGTTTGATTTGTGAGGATTTCGGCACCGTTTTCAGTCAGTAGAACAGTGTTGGAGACGAAGTAGTCGACAACATCGGTGTTGGTGAACCAACTGTGTGCGTGAAACACCATGCCCACTTCAAGCGTGCGTTCCGACTTGGGAAAAAGCGACGTCACCATTGACCCTCCTGTCCAGCTTGGCGGAAAGCCGATGCCGACCATGTAGCCGCAGTGATGACGTTCGTAGTCGTGCAACCCAGCCGACGCCGCCACCTCCCGCCACGCCGCATATGCATCTCCGGCCTTGCCGCCGGGTTTCAGTGCGCCACAAATGGCCTTCATGCCGTCGATTGCAAGCTGAGCCGATTTTTCCGCTGCCTCAGGTGCGTTGCCGACATAGACCAGACGGCCCATAGGGGCCTGGTACTTCCTGTAAGCCGCGCAGGTTTCCAGGAACACCGCATCGCCATTGCGGAAGATGTCGCCGCGCCATGTTGTGTGCTCCTCGCCGAGACGGGTTGTCGGGCGGATGAACGGACCGAAGCCGGGATATTCGCTTCCCTCAAGGATCATCCTGTTGTGGTAGGCCGCCGCAATTTCATAGTCGCTAGCACCATCGCGGACCGCTTCGATTGCCGCCAGCGTTCCCAGGTCGGCGGCGCGGGCGGCCTTGCGGGTATAGTCCATTTCAAGCGGAGATTTTACCTGACGCAGATCATCGATGACCCCTGAGGCATCCACCCAGTTCGCGTCACCCGCCTGGATCAGTTCCGCGTGACGCGGTGTCAGGAACAGGCTGCGTTTCTCGATGCCGATCCGTCCGCCTTTCAGTCCGAGATCGGAAACGGCTTTGAGCACGTAATCGGACAGTTCCTCATGGTCCTTGTGGCCATAGAAGGCTGCGTTGTGCACCTGATTGTCGACGGTGATCTTTTCCATCCCGCGGCAGACAAGACCCATCTCGCCATTGCGGTTCAGGACAAGCACGTGGGCGGCAAAGAAGCCCCAGTGATCCAGTCCGGTCAGCCAATAGATGCTTTCAGGGACCGAGACGAGGATGCCATCGAGTTCGTTGGCGGCCAACGCCTTGCAGGCACGGGCAACACGGGATTCAAGTTCCGCAGGCGGAAACGGAGTTGTGTCGGACATTGTGTCGAATTCCTGATTTGACTTTCCTGTCTTTCCGAAAGCTGTCTGGATCAATGTTTGCTCAACAGGATCTGGCGTGGGTAATCGGTGATGTAGTCGGAACCCGTTTCTGTCACGACGACCGAGTCGCCGATGCGGCCGGCCGTGACACCGTCGACCGAAATGCCACCGTCAACGGCGAACGTCATTCCGGGTTGCAGTACGGTCTTGTCGCCCGCTTTCAGTTCAGGAGCTTCCAGATAGGCAACGCCGATTGACCGGCCCGTCCGGTATCCGGTCTCATAGCCTCGCTCGCGATAGATTTCGTTCGCGGCAGCGGCGACGTCCTCGGCCAGAACACCGGGTTTGATGGCGGCAATTGCTGCTTGCTGGGCCGCAATGGCCGCTTCCTGAACGTCGCGTGCCTGGTCGGTGACATCGCCGATGTGAAACATGCGGTCGAAGCCCAGCTTGTATTGCTTGAACTGGGCCATGTTGCAGAAGCAGAAATAGACAGGATCGAATTTCCGGTACGCCTTCACGCTGGCGCGCCGATGGACCATGGAGGTGTCCGTGCCGCTTTGCAGGATCTGCAGATTGTGGATCATGGGTGAGACGAACCGGTCCCAGCCGGTATCCGTCAGGAAGTCTGCCGCTTTGCGGGAGCCTGCTTCGATGACCGCCAACGCGGATTCGTACTCCTGGGCGCCTTCGCGCAAGGAATCGTGGGCGGCCGCCATCATGGCTCCGGCAATTTTGCCGGCTTCCTTCATCACATTGATTTCAAATGCAGTCTTGATTGTGCGCATTTCGCCCAGAACGGGTGAGATATCCTTCAGAGCAACACCGGGATAAGTATCGTCCAGGTGATTGCGGACGATCGCTGGAATGGTGCCGCGCTCGATCCAGATTTCACTCGGACTATCGCCGAGAGCACCTGCCAGAGCACGACCCCAGGTGCGCTGACCGATATCTTCCCAGATGCGAACGTCTTCGACCCAGGTCATCTCGGCGACCATTTCCGATTCCATCAACGGTGTGATGACCACCGGCGCCTCGTCGGCATCGACCACAAGCATGGTCGGCCGACCAAATTCAATGCCAAGATACCCCCAGAAGCCGGCGAGGTAGGCGATAGAGCTTTCGTCGGTGAATACCGCTTTTACTATGCCGCGCTCTTTCATACGCTGCTGCAACTGCATGGTTCGTTTTTGAGCTTCTTCGAGCATTTTTCCTCCAGACGGCTGTGTCGAAGCCTGACAGATCCGAATTCTGTCACAGGTTTGAGAAAAGCGCCCCGCCCGAGGGCGGGGCAGTTTCAGAGGGAACTTCAGTCGAGGAGTCCAGGGAGAAACAGAGCGACCGGCGGCACGAAAGTCACGATGAACACCATCGGCAAATGACCGAGCAGCAGAAACTTCATCGTCGGGCCGACATAAGTCGACAGCGGTTGACGCGTGACCCCGCCTGCCATGTAAAGCAATGGAGCACAGGGGGGCGAAATGTTGCCAAGTCCCAGATTGGTTCCGACAATGGCTGCGAAATGGATCGGGTCCAGTCCGATCTTCTGCGTTACCGGCAACAGGATGATCGCTGCCAGAATACCTCCCGACACATCATCGATGATCATTCCCATAATCAGAAGCAGAAGGTTGATCAGGAGCAGGATGACGATCCGATTTTCCGATATCTGCAGCAAAAGGTCAGCGAATTGTGTCGGGATCTTCGCAAGGACCATCCCGCGGCTCATGACGAACAGGAAAAACAGCACCATCAGGATAGCTCCCGTCAGGCGGGCGGCTTCGACCGTTGAATTGAAGAGCTTGTCGAATGGCAGGGTGCGATAGATCAGCATGCCGACAGCAAGCGTGTAGACCAGCGCCATGGCACCTGCTTCGGTCGGAGTGGCCACCCCGCTATAGATCCCTCCCAGAATGATAAACGGCATGACGATGGCAAGGCTGGCGCGTTTGCCCGTTCGGCCGATCTCCCTGAGGCTTTGCGTGAATGTCAGCGGATCGGCGACCGTGATCGTCCTGTTGTCACGCAGGAAGAAGAAGTTCAACGCGCAGTAGATCAGCGCAAGCATCACGCCCGGCCCCATTGTCGCGAGGAAGCACTTTGCAACGGACTCGCGAATGGCAATCGCAAAGACGATCATCGGAATACTCGGCGGGATCATCAGGGCGAGTACCGAAGACACTGCCACCAGGGCTGTTGCATGTCCCGGCGGGTAACCTTCCTTGATCATGCGCGGAACCATGATCTTGCCGATGGCCGCGATCGCGGCGGATGCAGAGCCCGATATTGCCCCAAAGAGCGCGCAGGTGATCACCGTCACCGCGCCGAGCCCGCCCTTTGTTCGGCCGACAAAGGAATTGACGAAGTTCAGCAGACGCTCGGAAATGCCGGATGTTCCCATCAGGGTTCCGGACAGGATGAAGAGCGGGATCGCGAGCAGAGAAAATGCGCTCACCTGCGAATAGCCGAAACCGGCATGAAACGAGATGTTGGTGCCTTGCAGCCAGCCGAAGGTCAGAGCGCCGATGCCGAAGGCAAACCCGACCGGGACCTCGATCAGAAGCAGGACGATGACCAGTGCAATCGTGACAAAGAAAAGCGTCATCGCGTCAGTCTCCTCCTTTGCCGGTCAACAGGGCACGGGCTTCGAGAAAGACTTGCAAAGTCATGTAGAAGCCCATGAGAACAAGCCCGAAAACCATGCTGAGATCCCAGAGGTATTTGGGGAGGCGCATGTAGGAGCTTTGCCGGTTAAGCGAAATGTTGAAGGCCGCAAAGTCGACGGCGTATTTCGCATAAATGAGGATCGCGGCAAGGCAGATCACGGACCCGAGGAGGCGCAACGCCAGCAAGGCCCTGCGCTTGTGAATGACAAGCGACATGACACCGCCCTCGATATGGTCTCGTTCGCGTGAGCAATAGGCCATGCCGATGAAATAGATCCACAGAGCCATCATCGGTGCCATCTCCTCGATCCCGAGGAAAGGCGATACTATGACGTAGCGCATGAATACCTGGGCGGCCATAACCAGTCCGAGAAGGATCATCGCGCTGAACATCACGGCACGCATCAAGAGGGCAAGTTTCGCCTCCACGCGATAGAGCGGCTCCAGAGACCTGTAGACCGGATCGGTTTCGTCATATTCCCGGGGCACCGGAATGATGGGTGCGGGGACGGTTATGTCGTCGAGACTGTCTGTGTGCAGCAGTTCTTTTGTCATCTTCTCCTCCCGAGAAAAAAGCGCGCGGAACCAGTGTCCTGCGCGCTTTCTGACAGCGCTTATTCCACGCCTGCGGCTTTCTTGATTTCGCCCATGACCTCGGCGCCGATGACATTCTCCATGTAGGGGTATTCAACGGCGACAATCTTGTCGCGATAGACGGTGAGCTGCTCGGGTGTCAGCTCGATGACCTTGATGCCGGCTTCCTCGATCTGGTCAAACCATTTAGGGCTTTCCGCTTCAGCGTTTTCCCAGGCCCAGGCGACGGCCTCATCCGCTGCCGTCTTGACCCAGCCCTGCTGCTCTTCACTCAGGCTGTCGAACCAGGCCTTGTTTGCGTTCCAGAATGTATGTTCGAAGTTTTCGCGGGTGAACACGTAGGCGTCGAGTACGTCCTTGAACAACAGTACCTCTGACGGCGGGGAATAGGCGCGGCCGTCAATTGCACCGGTCTGCAGTGCTGTATGCACCTCCGAGAATGCCATTGGAACAGCCGAAAACCCGGTTGCCCTGTAGCGTTCGATCGCCATCGGCTGGCCGGGGACGCGCATCTTGAAGCCTTCGGCGTCTGCCGGAAAGTTCACGGGAACGTCGATCCCCTTGCGGACCACGAACCCTGTGAAGTCGGTCGGGATGGTGCCCAGAAGTTCCATGCCGAGATCATTCATGATGCCGTTGTAGACACCGTTCATGACGGACCCGGGTCCGTAGACCTTTCTGCCGGATTCCCAGTCGTTTGCGATGTAGCCGAGAATGGAGACGTCCCATCTCGGGTCGAGCTCGGAATGGTTCCAGGACATGGTCATGTGAACCGCACCCTGGGCAACCTGTTCGACGATCGACGTCCAATCGCCCAGATCGCCGCCCGGGTGGTAAGCGACGGTCATGGTTCCACCGGACAACTCGTCCAGACGCGCGGAGAACCGCTGCGACACTTCATGGAAGATGTGCTCGGAATCCATGACATGTCCAAGGATGATTTCTTCGGCGTTGACACCTGGAGCGGCAAAGCCGGCGATGCCGAGTGCAAGGGCACCGGTCTTGAAGAAATTCGGCAGTTGCAAAACGCAGATCCTCCCATGTTTGCAAGTTTGTCCCCTGGCGGCTGTGAGGCCCGTGAAGGACGGCGGACTGTTTGACATGTATACAGCTTGATGTCAAATTTAAAAAAATAGACCAAAAAATCACGAAATGAGGCGTATGTGTGTACAGCTGAGCAATTTTCATCGAGCGACCTGTTCGATCACGGTCGCCATTTTCGAGGCAAGGCGGGGTTCGTCCTGCTGGCGAGCGAGCAAACGATTGAAGACGATATGTTCCGCCTCTTTCCTGATGGAGTGGGGCTGCATTTTGCGCGCGTTGCCAGCACCGATGACATCACCGTCGACCAGCTTTCCGGCCTTACGGATGAGCTCACGCGGGCTGCGGCAACCTTGTTGCCTGATGCAGATCTGGATGTGGTCAGCTATGCCTGTACGTCGGGAAGTCTCGTCATCGGAGAAGACCGGGTGTTTTCTGCGCTTCGGCAAGGCGCTCCAAAAGCAACTCCAACGTCACTGATCACGGCGGTAATCAATGCCTTGCGTGCCCTTCGGGTCAGGAAAGTGGCTGTTGCCACGCCATATCTCGACGAAGTCAATCTACGCGAAAGGGAATATCTCGAAGCGCGAGGTTTCGAGATAACCCGGATTGCCGGCTTGAACTTGAAACTCGATAGCGAAATGGTCAAAGTTCGCCCTGATCGGATCATGGAACTTGCAATGTCCGTCGACACTGGGGACTCTGAAGCCGTTTTCATCAGCTGCGGCGCTCTAAGGTCGATCGAAATTGTCGAGGAACTGGAAAAGAAACTTGGAAAGCCCGTCATCTGTTCCAATCAGGCCATGGCCTGGGACGTGCTGAGAATCTTGAAAATTCCAGACAAGATCAACGGGTTCGGCGCGTTGCTCCGAACGCTCTGACAATGCCGGTCGAGCGCCGGGGATACCAGAAATGCCGCAGGGCAGGAGAATGAAAACCAGATGGATGAAATCGCTCAGAACGACAGCACATTGGCCGGTATGCGTAAACCAAGCGTCGATTTCATCCAGGAAACGATTCTCGAGCGCATTTGCTTCCTGGAATACGTACCCGGCGACCAGTTGAAAGAAGCCGTAATTGCCAGGGAATTCGGCGTCAGCCGGACACCTGTTCGCGATGCCCTGAGCCGCATAAGCCATTTGGGACTTGTCGAGACACGCAACGGCGTCGGTACCGTGGTTGTCAAAATGTCCGACGAAAAAATCCGGCACCTGTACGAAACTCGGCAGGAACTTGCGTCGCTTATCGGTCAGCTTTCACCGATGCAAATCGATGACAGCCATCGGGCTGAAGCTCGGAAACTTCATGAGCAGGCAATTGAACTCAGGGCCCAATTCGAACCGCAGGAGTTCGTGCGGCTGAATCAGAAGATGCAGGCTCTGATCAGCTCCCTGATCGGTAATCAGGTTCTTCGCGATTTCTGGAACCAGACATACCTGCAGGCTGCAAGCCTTTGGCACAGAATGGCGGATACGTTTGGCGATCAGGTTTCCGATGCGCTTGTCAGGGAGACCGCCGACCTGATCACCGCGTTGGATAAAAACGATATTGCCGCAGTCGGGTTCCTGCAGCGAATTCACATCGGATACGGGTATCAGCTAATCCGGGAGAACCTGCTGGGGAAAGACGGCGAAGAGTAATCGCGTCCCTTCGCGGAGTGTCTCTTTTCGTCAGCTTTTGGCTGATCTTGCATTTCCTTTGCCCGGCTTTTTCTTGACCCTGCCGACGTCTAGTTTCCCGCTACTGCAATTGCCACACACCGCTTGAGCAAATCTGCACACAGCTCATCTACGGTCGCGCAAGAGACCGGTGAGCTGAAGGTGAGCCTCGCTCACTGTCTGCAATTGACTGAATGCGATCCTGCTTGCGTGTCGAGATTGGCGGCGGACATGCAAGGGAAAATCGTGCCAAGACCATTCGCCGAGGAGTTGGAATGAAACGCGAAGCAGTGAACCCGGCCAGCATGTATGACACTCTGAAGTTCAATTTCTCCCATGCCGTTGAAAGTGAGGGTGGCCATCTACTTCATCTGGCAGGCCAGGTAGCCGTGGATGCTGAGGGCAACCTAGTGGGAGAAGGGGACCTCTCGCTTCAGACCCGCAAGGTTTGCGAAAATCTGAAAGAAGTTCTGGCCAGCCGGAATGCCGGCCCCGGTAATGTTGTGCGCATCCGCATTTATGTTGCCGATCACGAGCCGTCCAAGCTTGAAATCATCGAACCGGTCATCGGGGAGTTCTTTGGCGAAGTGGTACCCGCCGCCAGCACTCTGATCGGAGTGCAGGCGTTGGCTATGCCGGGATTTCTGATCGAGATTGAAGCCACTGCAGTGCTCGATTGATTGCGTTCAGAAGAACGATGGCGGCTATCCTTCATTCGTAAATCCAGGCGCGACACTATTTTTTCAGCGCGTGAGGTCCGTAACATGGCCCGCACTTGCGTTCGAAAGTCAGTCTGACGGAAATGATCACGTTCCCAAGACAAAATCCGCGCAGCGTTCGGCGATCATGATGACCGGAGCATTGGTATTGCCGCTCACCAGTTTCGGCATGACCGATGCATCGCAAATCCGAAGGTTTTCTACGCCGTTGACCTTCAATCTTGTATCGACCACCGCCTGGTCGTCCGACCCCATCCGGCAGGTGCCCGACGGGTGGTACACGGTCTTGGCATAGGCGCGCACATAGTCCGCCAGGTTGGTGTCAGACGCAGCCTCGTCCGGACCAGGAAGCAATTCTTCGGAAATCAGATCGCTCAGCGCAGGCTGTTCCAGGATCTTGCGGGCCAGTTTGACACCACGAACCAGAGCCTCCACATCGCGCTCTTCCGACAGATAGCCGCCATTCAAGTGGATCGGATCCGCTGCATTGGCCGATCGCAATCGCACTTCTCCACGGCTTTCGGGCCGAAGGTAGCAGGGGTTCAGCGTAATGCCGTGACCCGGCATCGGTTCGCGTTCCACATCTCCGGCAAGTGTCGGCAACACATGGAACTGAATGTCGGGCCGTCCGGCACTGCTTGTGTCCATGAAACCGCCCGTTTCCACGATCGTTGAGGTCAAGAGACCGCTCCTGAACAGAAGGTATTGGAGGCCGTTCCGGATTGCGCGCCACCCGCGATCCTGCCCGAGCAGGGAAATTGGCTGTCTGGTACGTGCATAGACCGGCACTTCGAGATGATCCTGATAATTTCCGCCGACCTGGCTCCGGTCTGCCACAACGGGAATGCCATGTTCGTCAAGATGTGCAGCGGGTCCGATGCCTGAGAGCATCAGGATTTTGGGAGACGCCAGGGCTCCGGCAGTCAGGATGACTTCTTCTCGCGCAAGCGCACTTTTTTCGTTTTCTCCATCACCTCCGTTGTAGAAGACCCCTTCAATCCTGTTGCCGTTGATGCGGAGCCGTGTCGCCTCGGTATCCGTCAGGATGGTCAGGTTGGGATTGTTGCGAACCTCAGCGAGATAGGTGCTGGCCGTTGAGCCGCGCCTGCCGTTGAAAGTGGTCGTCTGGTAAAAGCCGACACCTTCCTGGCTGGCACCGTTGAAGTCGTCATTATAGGCGATGCCCGCCTGCTGGGCGGCCTTGACGAAGCCGAGTGACAGGGGATGCTTGAATCGGGCGTCCGATACGCGAAGAGGTCCCTTGGTGCCGTGGTGATCCCCGGCAAGCCGTTCGTTTGCCTCGGCACGTTTGTACACCGGCAACACCGCGTCCCAGTCCCACCCCTGGCACCCATGATCGTTTGCCCATGCATCATAGTCTTCGGCCTGACCGCGAATATAGACCATCGCATTCAGCGATGATCCGCCTCCGAGTGTCCGGCCCTGGGGAATGAACATCGCGCGGTCTGCTGTCTTTCTGTCCGGTTCCGCACGGTAGAGGAAACTGCGTCTTGTCCCGATAACCCGGACGAATGTTCCAGGCATGTGAACAAAGAGTGAGTTGTCGCGCGGACCGGCTTCAAGAAGCAAAACCGATTTTCCTGCCTTCACGAGCCGGTTGACCATCACGCAGCCGGCAGAACCGCCTCCGATCACAATGAAATCATAGTTCCCGTCTGGCATCGCATACTCCTCCCAAATTTCCCAAACCCATCGGGTTCGGCTCATGTCTTCCTGGAGTGCTAGCGACGCTTTGCTGGCGTGATCAATGAGAAACGCAAGGGGCTTCCCTGACAGTCAATAGATAGTTCCGGCTCAGGCAAGACCGAGACTTTTGGCTATGCGAGGCTCTGCGCCAACGACAAAGTTGGCAGGAGTTTATTGCATAATGGCGAACTACGAGCGCTACAAAAACAAGACCGTCCTGATCACCGGCGGAGGTACCGGGATTGGTGCGGAAGTCGCGCGTCGAATGGCGGCAGAGGGGGCACGGGTTGCTCTGATGGGCCGCCGCCGGGAGCCGCTTGAGAAAGTTGCGGGCGAGTTCGGAGGCCTGGTCGTTTCCGGCGATGCTTCTTCCGGCGAAAGCGTCAGGGAAGCGCTCAAGGAAATTCACGAGAAATTCGGCAAGATAGACATTCTGATTGCCAATGCCGGCGGCCACGGCGTCGGCCCCACCATGGAGATGAGCGACGCTGACTGGGCCTTGGCCACCAGGCTCAATCTGGACACCGCTTTTGTCTGTGCCCGCGAATGCCTGCCGGATCTGGTGGAGACAGGTGGCAATATCATCATCGTGGCGTCGATCGCAGGTCTTTTCGCCGGACCTCAGGCGGCCGGTTACGTCACCATGAAACACGCCTGCATCGGTCTCGGCAAATCCCTTGCCCGCGACTTCGGTCGCCAGGGGGTGCGTACCAACATGATCTGTCCGGGGTGGGTCAGCACCGCCATGGCCGACGAACAGATGCAGGTTCTGGTTGAAAAGAGCGGTCTCAACTCCATCGAGGAAGCCTATGCGCTCGTGACCCGGGATGTACCGCTCGGCAAGCCTGCCACCGCGGAAGACGTATCCAACGTGATCTGTTTTGTCGCCTCGGACGAGGCAGCGCTGATGAACGGTTCGATCGTGACGGTCGACGGCGGTTCGTCCGTGGTCGATCTGCCGACACTTGCCTTTGCTGAATAAGCCGATTTGGGAGGAAAAGAAGATGAAAGCTGAAAACGCGCCCGACGATTGGAAGGACTACGACGAATTTGCCGCCGGCATCGATACCAATCGATTGCCCCATAGTGAGGATCTGGTCGGCAGAACCCTCGATATCGAGCTGAAAAGCGGCCGCGGCTTTGCGCTGACTTTCACCGGAAAACATGAGCTTGAGCTTTTTGAGGACGGGGCTGCCTCGAGCGAATGGTGCGAAGTCGTCCAAGTGGCCGACAACACGTTCTTCGTGGACCTGACGATCGCGGCGGCGCCGAAGGAAGCCGAAACGCTGATCGTCAATCTGGAAACCAGACGGGTCCTGTCGATCCGCTGCCGTATCCGAGACGAAGGTGAGGCGCCTGGTGAACCGCGAGTGGCTCAGGACTATGTGCCGGGAATCCTCAAGGGAGGCGCGGTAACCGGAATTGAACCGCACGAGACCCGCGATCTGATCGGTCTGCGCGCATTTTATGACTACAGCCCAAATCACGTCTACGAACACATCTATCTGAGTTCAACCCGGTACGGCTGGCAGAACCTGGTGGGTGTGCAGCGCGGCCATGGCGATACGGACCTGGCAACCACCATCAAGTTTGCCGAGAACCAATACGTCTTCGGTTTTCGCGAATTCATCATTCCGGTTGCGTCAGTGTTTTTCTACGGCTGGCACAACATGCGCTCGACGGGCAAGTTCCTGGGCGTGGCCGGTGACGGTTCTATCCAGAACAACGCTGCAGGCGCGACCATCCAGAAAGCCTCGATGACTTTTTACAACTCCGGCCAGCAACCGGTCTGAGGAAACGGCTGATCATGACCAATTACGACATCATCAGGGCGCATTACGCCGGGTCGGATAATCGTGACCTGGACGCAATGCTTGCTCCGATTACCGCCGAAACCGCCTGGACCGAAATGGCCGGTTTCCCTTGTGCAGGCACCTATCACGGTCCTGAGGAAATCGTCGAGAACGTGTTCAAGGCTCTCGGTGAGGCCTGGGAGAACTACACGCTGAAAGTGGAGCGCATTCTGGATGCGGGCGACACCGTCATCGGCGTCGGCACCTACTCGGGCACATTCAAGGAAACCGGAAAGCACATGGAAGCGCGGGTCACCCATGTCTGGGACCTGAAGGACGGCAAGGTGATCCGGTTCGAACAGTTCACAGACACGCTTCTGGTGGCCGAAGCCATGAAGTCATAAGCGGCGATTGCTGCAGGGCAGGGCGTGTTCCTGCCCGAATTTGCATGTGACAGAGGAGGATAATATGCAAAGACCCTTATTGTTTGCCGGTGCTGCGATTGTTGGCGGCCTGGCGTTTTCCGCGCAAGCCGCTGCGGCTGAAGATCTTTCATGCGGGCTGTCCAACGGTCAGGCCGCATCGGGCGAGCCGATCGTGCTGGGGGCGATTGTCGGCAAGACAGGACCTGACGACTTCAGCGCTTCGGCGATGGCCGCAGATGCCTATTTCGAGTGTGTGAACGCCAATGGCGGCATCAACGGGCGCCCGATCCGCTACATCATCGGCGATGATCAGTGGAACCCTGAAGTTGCCGCTCAGCTGGCGGCAAAAATCGTCCAGGACGAAAACGCCGTTGCCATGGTCGGCAATTCCAGCTTTGTCGAATGCGCCGCGAACGCAAAGCTCTATGCCGACAGCAACATCGTGGCTGTATCCGGTGTCGGTGTTCCGCGTGAATGCTTCTCGGCATCGAATATTGCGCCGACGAATGCAGGCCCGCGGATTTCCAGCACGGCCGCGGCGGAGTTTGCGGGCGAGCAGCTGGGAGCAAAAAACATAGTCTGCATCGGCCCCAATATTCCGAATGTCGGCGCATGGTCATGTGAAGGCGTCGTCAAATGGGGCGAAGCCAACGGCGTTACCGCCAACACCATTCTGATTGATCCGGGTTCCCTGGATGCGACATCGGTTGTTCTTCAGGCTGCCAGCTTTGGTGCGGATTCCGTTGTCCTAGGCCTTCCCAAGGGAATTATGCTGCCGATCCTGACCGCGGCTGAGGAACAGGGTTTCGATCAGACCATGAACTGGCTGTCGGCGGCTTCCGGCTACGACACAACGGTTCCTGGAACGCTTGGCGCGGTCTGGGAAGGCAAATTCTATGTGAACATGGAATTCAATCCTCTGGACTCGGAAGAGACCGACAACCGCAACTGGCTGGCGGTCATGGACAAGTACGCGGAGCCGGAGAACCCGCGTGATACCTTTGCACAGGCCGGATACCTGGCCGCGCGTGTGGTCACCGATGCGCTTCTGAACCTTGATCCGGCCGACATCAACCGGGACAACGTGACAGCAGCGTTGAACAAGGTCGACAATTTCCAGAGCGATATCCTGTGTGCCACCTGGTATGTCGGTGCCGAGCAACCGCGCCAGAACGCAAATCACACAACGCGCATGGCAGTGACAGCAGGCGACACGTGGAAGACCGTGACCGACTGCCGTCCAAGCGAGGATGTCGAGCTGGCTGACATCATTGCGTACGAGAAAGAAGCCGGTATCGCCAACTGACAGTAGGACCGACCAAACAGCGGGCAGGCCAACAAGTGGTCTGCCTGCAACGGGCGTCTGCTTTCAACACGGGAGAGAAAGCTTGAACTGGCTTCCATTTGTTGTGTCCGGCCTTGGTATCGGAGGGGCCTATGCCCTGGCCGGTGTTGGGCTGGTTCTGCTCTACCGCACCTCCGGTGTTCTGAATTTTGCCTTTGGCGCCGTTGGTGCCTTCGGTGCATTCATCACCTTCGCTTCTCTTGGATTCGGTGCTCCGCTTGCCGTTGCTGCTCTGGCGGGCATCGGAACTTCAATTGTGCTCTCTTGCGGCTACGGGCGCTTCATCGCGCCAACCCTTGCGTATCGCAACACGGTTATCCGGTCGGTCGGAACGCTTGGGTTTGCACTCATTTTGCTCGGTGTCATGGGGTTGCTGTGGGGCGAAATACCGCGGCGGCTGCAATACCCGACGGACAAAATGGCGCTGAGTTTCTTCGGTGCGAGACTGACCTATACGCGAATGATCGCTCTGGCGGTTGCCGCATCAACCGTGATCGGTCTGACGGTCCTGATAGCCCGAACCCGTCTTGGTCTGAACATGCGCGCGCTGTCCGACAATCGTGATTTGAGTGCGTTGCTCGGAATTCCCGTTCTGAAAGTCGAGCTTCTTGCCTGGTTGATTATCGGCATATTTGCAGGAGTTACCGGTTTGCTCCTCGCCAATCTTGTAGGCCTCAAAGCCTTTCAATTGACGTTTCTCGTTGTTCCGGCGATCGCTGCAGCCTTGCTCGGGGGCATGCAATCCCTGTTCTGGACGGCCATTGCCGGCGTCGGCATCGGCATTACCGAGGCATTTCTGACGGCGTTTCCGCTGGTAGCGCCTTACCGTTCGGCCAGTCCGTTCGCGATTGCGCTCGTTGCCGTCGCGGTCACCGCCTTCCTCCCATCGCTGCAGAAAAGGATCAGCTCATGAGCCGTGCGATCATCCGGGAAGATGTGATCCCCATGCCGAACCGCTATCGAACCTTACTGGAAATTCCAGTGGCGATGGCCCTGGTGATGCTTGCGGTCGTTTCGACAGCCAATGCCTACTGGATCAGCACGTTCACGTCCGCGCTGGCCCTTGCACTGGCTGCACGCGGGATCGGTGTGCTTTATGGACTACTCGGGCTCGTGTCGCTGTGCCAGTTTGCCCTGATCGGAATCGGAGGCTGGATGATGCTGCGGCTGAGCCACGGCACCGGTCTGCCCTTTGAAGTCAATGTGCTGATTGCAGGTGTCACGGCTGCGGGGGTTGGCGTCGTGTGGGGCGCACCGGCATTGCGGTTGAAGGGGCTCTATCTTGCCCTGGTGACCCTGATGCTGGCCGGAGCCTACCAGGTAGTGATTTCCGCAACCGGGTTTCCTGACGGCGGGTCCGGCTTTCTCGGCCGCGCGGATGCGACACAGCGGTTGATGCTGGAGCGTCCCGTAATTGCGACATCCAACATTTCCTATCTGATTTACTGTGCGATCTGGGCGACTGGCGGTTTCATGCTGGCGGAATGGCTGCGGGTCACCAAGATGGGCCGGTCCTGGGCGATGATCCGCAAGGATGACAACACCGCACGCAGCGTCGGTGTGAATTTGCTGACGTACAAGATCATCGCCTTCGCCTTTGCCGGGTTTCTTGCCGGTGTCGGCGGAGCGTTGCTGGCTGGCGGTGTCGGCCAGCTCGACGGACGCGCCTTCGCCGCGTCGGAATCGCTCTTTCTGTTTGCACTCAGTGTTGTCGCCGGAGTTTATCATTGGTATGGGGCACTGATCGCAGGCCTGCTGTTACGGGCCGTGCCGAGCCTGCTGACCGATTTTGAAATCAACGGTTATGTCGCGATCATTTTTTATGGTAGCGCCTTGATGCACGCATTGATCACTGCGCCCCGCGGCATTGCCGGACAGATTTCGAACCTCATCGGAAGGATCAGAACGATTGCCGTTCCCGGAACAGGGAGGCAGACGCTGTGATCCACATTGAAAACCTCACGGTGCAATTCGGCGCGGTCAAACCGCTGGACAACCTGAATGTCACTTTGGACGTAACGATCTGCGGACTTATCGGTCCCAATGGAGCGGGCAAGACAACTTTGCTGAACGTTCTGTCCGGGTTCATCACACCGGTTGCCGGGCGGATCGACGTTGACGGGACAGACTTGCTGTCACTGTCGCCGATCCAGCGTGTCGGTCTGGGTTTGCGCCGGAGCTTTCAAACCGAACAGGTGGTCGAAGATCTGAGCGTCTACGACAACGTGCTGAGCCTGTTGGATCACGTTGGTGTTCGTGGCGAAGAAGCGGCGCAACAGGTCTCCCGCGCGCTGCATTTTACCGGTCTGGCAGGCATCGCCGCCCAGATTGGCGGGGAACTCAATCTCTATCAGCGCCGGATGCTCGAAATCGCACGGTCACTTGTCGGTAGTCCGCGCATCGTCCTGTTCGATGAACCGGGAGCCGGCATGACCGAAAACGAAGGCGAAACACTGCGCGAGACCTTGCTGGCGATACCGGACGAGTTTGGGCCGCAGGTGCTGTTGATCGACCATGACGTGGATCTGATTTCTGCGACTTGCGAAAAAACGCTGGTTCTCGATTTCGGGCAATACCTGACTTACGGGCCAACAGCTTCGGTCCTGGCTGACGATATCGTACGCAAAGCATATCTGGGGATGGAATGATGGGCGGCAGCGAGAAACTGGACATTCGCAACCTGAGTGTCGAACGCGGTGGCAAGCCGGTCTTGCACGATGTCTCTATGACGTTTCTTCCTGGTGAGATCACCGCACTCATTGGCGCCAACGGTGCCGGTAAATCCACGACCGTCATGAGCGTAGCGGGTGCATTGCCGGTCAGGAACGGTGAAATCATGCTCGGCTCGTCCTCTCTGGTCGGGACATCGGCGGATCGTATCCGCCGGTCCGGTGTGGCTCTGGTTCCGGAGGGGCATACGGTTTTGAGAACGCTTAGCGTTCTCGACAACCTGCGTGCAGCCGCCAGTCACCTGCCACACGACAAAGTCAATCAAGCGGTAGATGACGCCTTGTCTCTGTTTCCCGAGTTGAGTTCGCGGCTGCACATTCCGGCAGGAGCTCTGTCCGGTGGGCAAAAGCAGATGGTTCTGATCGCCCAGGCAATCATCAGCGAGCCGAAATTCATGCTTGTCGATGAATTGTCGCTCGGTCTTGCCCCTGTGATCGTCAACCGTTTGGCGGACACGCTTGTTGAACTCGCAGATGAAGGCATGGGCATCGTCCTGATCGAGCAGTTCACCTCTCTGGCGCTCAAGATCGCCAAACATGCCCACGTCATGGAACGGGGGCGAATTGTTTTTTCAGGAGAATCCCAGGAACTACTGGACGATCACAGTATATTGCACAGCGCCTATCTGGCCTGAATGGAAAGCGCAGCCGGCTCCGCGCAAAGCCTGTTCAGGCGGGCCGGTAGCGACCGCGCATCTCGTTCGGCGAGACACCGTATTTCTGTTTGAACACACGGCAGAAATGCGCATTTGAGTTGAACCCGGCGCGGAACGCCAGTTCGGATATGGTACAGCCCATTACTTCAGGAGAGAGCAGCAAGGATCTGCTGAACTCCAGTCGGGTGTTCAGGATGTATTTCTGCAGGGTCTGGCCGTCGGTCTGAAAGGATTTGTGCAGATATCGCGGCGTGCAGCCCATTTTGCGGGCGATGGCTTCGATGTTCAGGTCGATGTCTGTGAAATTCTGGGACACGTATTCCTTCGCTCGGGATCGCAACAGGAGCAGCGAGCCCTGATTGACGTGCTCGATCATGTCCGCGCGAAAAGCTTCACCGACCACACCTTGAGTGAAAACTGCGAGAGACTGCCCTAGCGAGCTGCGCATCTCCGGGCTCATCTGATTTGCGCTTTTGGCGGAAGTCCGGATGAAGGACGTCAAAGTATGCGAAAGATCGGCGCCATCAGAAGGAATGAACAACGGATTCTTGAGACGCCTCAGCAACCTGTCGTCGAACAGTTGTCGCGGTGTCTGAAGGACGATCTGATCGACCCGGGTTGCGTTCAACAACGAATACTGTTGCGTTGGGTCGTAGATGACGGCGGAATTGGAGTTGAGTTCAACCTGGCTCCCTTCATGGCGAAGCCGGGACTTTCCGGTTATCTGCACCAGAACCTTTATGGCATCGCAGTCATAGCTGTTTTTGGCTGCATTCAGGGCCAGTACGCCATGTGCAGGCGCCCGGATCCGGGTGAGCTGACAGGCTCCGAGAGGCACGGTTTTGAGAGCGACCTGATCTTCATCACCCGTTCGCAGGAACCGTTGCCTGATGTTTCCGAACAGATCGCGCGCGATGGACCTGAACTGATCACGCTGCAGGTCTTTGCTGAGAATTTCCGCATGCATCGACATGGAAAGGCTCCCCGTAGCTGCGTATCCCCGTTCATTTCGTGTGCCTGCTGCCACAAGCGAAGGAAGGTTTATCCTTGCTTTGGCAGGCGGATCATTGGAATTGATAACATGTTAAATGATATCAAGCCAATCTCCTGTCGGCACCTGTTAGGACACTATGAGGTCGACGCTGGTTTCAGGCCAATCCGCACCCGATTTGAACTGCATTTCGACAAGCTTGCGCTGTTCAGGGCTTAGCCGCCGATAGAGGCTGTCTCTGTTGTTTTGCGGGTGCCCGGCAATGTAGAACTGGGTTGTCAGCTCGGTGTTTCCGGAAAAGACCTTTACATGGATATGCGGCGTGCGGCCGGGATAGGCCACGGGCTTGATCGTCCTGAAGGCATAGGTTCCGTCTTTTTGTGTCACTGCGTGGCCGAACCCCTGGAAGGCTGCGTCGCGTTCCGCCGGTCCGCTTTCACGGCTGTGCAGATAGCGCCCATTGGCATCGCATTGCCAGATTTCCACCCGGGCTCCGGCAACAGGTGACCCGGTCCCGTCCAGAACCCGTCCTTTCAAGATGATGATTTCACCACCGGCCTCACGCACCTTTCCGTCGATCCTGACCAGATCATTGTCGGTGTCGGAGAACCTCATGCGCGGTGAAGGGTAGTAAGGACCTTCTGTTTGGGCAGGCGTCAGAGCCGCAACGGGGCGGGTCAGGGCAGCGAGCGCAAGGGTCGTTGTCGATGCGGCAAGAGTTCCGAGAGCCCAACGGCGGTTTCCCGATTGTGTCATGTCAGTTCCTCCCTCTGCCGCGACCTGAAGGACGCGCACTTCCCAACAAGATTAGGGCCGGTTTGTCAGCGCACAATGGCCGGTTCCGCGAACCCAGCGTCAATCCAGGATTGACGATCAGCAAAACAGTGTTTGCCCGAGCGTGAATTCCCTGAGGCCTTCTTCGGCGAACTCGACCCCGAAACCGGACTGCTTGATGCCGCCGAATGGCGCGTTTGGCTGAATCGCTCCATGATTGTTGACCCAGACCGACCCGCATTCCAGCCGAAGGGCCAGTTCACGGGCCTTGGCGACGTCGGCAGACCAGATGGAACCGCCCAGTCCCATGTCGCTGGCATTTGCCCGTGTGATGACCTCATCGATATCGTTGTAGCGGATGATCGGTGTGGCTGGGCCGAACTGTTCCTCATCTACAAGGCGCATACCGTCGGTCACATCCGCGACCAGCGTTACCGGATAGAAAAATCCTGGACCTTCCAGGGGCTCTCCGCCGATCAGCACACGGCCTCCGTTGTCCCGCGCATCTTCAACCAGCTCGATCACCTTTCGGTATTGCTGTTCGTTCTGAACAGGTCCGAGGACATTGTCTTCATCCAGACCATCTCCGACCTTTATGTTTTTCGCGACTTTGACCATCTCCTCGCAAATTGCGTCATAGATGTCATCGTGAACATAAAGGCGCTTCAGGCAGGCGCAGGTCTGGCCATTGTTGTTATAGGCCGCCCATAGAAGCTTTTCCGCGACCTCTTTCGGATCGACGTCCGGCAGAACGATGCCCGCGTCGTTGCCACCAAGCTCCAATGTCAGTCTTTTGAGCGTGTCGACCGAGCTTTGCATGACCTTTTTTCCGGTCACGGTCGACCCGGTGAAGGTGATTTTCGATACGTCGGCGTGGCTCGTCAGATGCGGTCCGATGTGATCGAGCCCGGTAACCACGTTCAGAACTCCGGCCGGAAGTACCTGGTTCGCCAACTCGGCGACCCTTAGCGTGCTGAGCGGCGTCAGGGGGGACGGTTTCAGGACGACTGTGTTCCCGGTTCGGATTGCCGGTAGAAAGTGCCAGCTTGCGATCATGACCGGCCAATTCCATGGCGTGATCGAAGCAACGACACCGATCGGTTTGCGATGAACCTCAATTCGTCCTTCCGGTCCGTCCTGCAGTACTTCCACGGGCAGAGACAGATTGGACGTATGCCTGATCCAGGCGAGCGTGCCGCCGATTTCAAAGCGGGAACCAGCTCCCGAGAGCGGTTTTCCCTGCTCTCTGGTTATCAGATGCGCAAGTTCCTCGGCATGTTCTTCAATGATATCCGCGATCTTCAGGCATGCTGCCTTGCGGTCTTCATCGCTTGTTTTCGACCATGATTTGAAAGCCTCTTTGGCAGAGGTAACTGCATGATCGATCTCCTTGGAACCGCCGGCAGGAGCACGACCGGCGAGACCACCGGTCGACGGGTTGACGACATCAAAGTACTCATTGGCTTCGTGACGCTTGCCATTGATGACATGGGCGTACTGCTCCATGCGGTGCCTCCCTTTGGATCCGATCTCACCCGGTGGGCGCCGGAAATTTGGTCTGTTTGTCTGTTGCGCGAACTTAATTATTTGCGAAGTTAAGTAAAGTTAGGCGCGTGAGTATCGTCTGTCAATTGCTTAATTTGTTAAATAAATTGACAATGCCCGTTGCTGATACAACCGCCTGGTGGGTCCATTCGCGAATTTGCGCTCACGCAACGGTATGCGGTGCCAATCGGACACAACGATAGCCGTTGCTAAATCGTTCGTTTTCGCCGTTCGGGGAGGTTTCATCGGGACGTTTCAGGCGGGCGGCCAGGAGGGTGCAGCTGCCTTAAATTTACTAAGCCAAACCCTTAAAATCATCAGTTTGTCTAAGGCCAGTGAGGCCGATTTAATCCCGGCATCGTGTTTGTGACGCAGCCCCCAGTCCCGGGGGAGGCGACTAACATACCGGGAGGAAAATATGTCTTATTTGAACAAGATCTCGACTTTGGTCGGGTCCTGTACGGCACTAGCCGCCGCGACCGTTGTGGCGACGGGCCTGTCCGTGACTGCTGCCAGTTCGGCCGACAGCTTTACGCTGGCGCATCCCATGCCACCGGAGCACATCTTCCATCCGACATCAGAGAAGTTCATGGAAGCGCTCGGCGAGAATTTCGAGGTTGAATATCATCCCGGCGGTGATCTCGGAGACTGGACATCGCTGTTCGAGCAGGCGATGCAGGGCGCCGTTCCGATGACCATGACCTTCGCGGCAACAGATTTCGATCCGCGTCTGAACGTGTTCATCACCGGTTACATCATCGACAACTGGGAAGACGCAAAGAAGCTCTATGGCCCGGGCGGTGAAATGATCCCGGTCTATGACGAAATCCTCGAAGAACTGGACCTGAAACTCGTTGGTGTTCTGCCGGTTGACTTCGTCGGCTACGCCATGCGCAAGGGTGACGGGCGTCTTCCTGTCAACCTGCCGGAAGACGCGAAAGGCATCAAGGTTCGCGTGCCGGGCCTGGAAATCGCCATCAAGCGTTTCGAGCTCCTCGGCTTCAGCCCTGTTCCGATGCCGTTTTCCGAACTCTACACCGCACTTCAGCTTGGTACGGTCGATGGTCGGACCTTCGGTCCTCCGGCCGAAATCTGGCAGATGCGCGATGTGCTTGAAAGCTACGTCTACAGCCGTGACTACTTCGAACACGCATTCTGGCTGGTGAACAAGAGCTGGTACGAAGGTCTTGAAGAGGAAGATCGAGCGAAATTGCAGGCTGCCGTCGACACTGCTGTCGATTGGGCCTGGGCAGAAGCAAAGACCATCAGCGACGAAAACCTCGCCAAGATCAAGGATGCCGGCATCAATGTCGTTGAACTGGACGAGGAACAGCTTGCAAAAGTCCAGAAAATCGTCCGCGAGGAAGAATGGGCCGCAATGGAGGAAATCATCGGCAGCGATCTGATGAACAAGATCAAATCGGCGGCTGGCGTGAACTGAGCCTCTCGTGATCCTGCGATCCGGGTCCCTGCAGGGGCCCGGATTTCAATTTTCCGGCAATCTGCCTTCGCGTTGGACCGTCCACGGGAGTTTTCGATTTCCGTAAGGCAGATCTTCGAAGGCAAGGGACGAGGAGGCGCGCCCTATGGAAAACTTTGACGCTGTCGGTCCGTGGGAACAACGGACAATCAATATCCTGAAATCGCTGATGATCTTTTTTGCGATGGCTCTCGCGCTGCTGATGGTGGTGACCGTGATCCTGCGATACGGGGTCGAAAAGCCGTTCCTGGCGATCGAGGAGGCTGCTGTCCTGCTTGGGCTGTGGCTTTACTTCGTCAGTGCCGCTTATGTAACCGGCGCGCGTGCTCACATCTGCGGAGGAGCACTGCACCTGGTCGTCAAGACAGAACAAGGCAGGCGCGTCGTTCGTTTCCTGTCGACTTTGCTTTGCCTGTCGGTGAGCTGCGTGGCGCTTTATTACGCCGCCAAGTACGGCTGGTTCACCTTCGACAAGGGACGCAAGAGCACCTACCTGCAATGGCCGAAATACCTTTGGGTTGCCAGCATGGTCTTTGGTTTCATTGTCATGACCCTGTTCCTGGCCCTGCAGGGCAGGCGTGACTTCGCAGCTCTTCGTGAAGAGGAGGCGCACCAATGCTAGCGGTAACCATTGCTCTCATTCTCATCGTCGTTCTCCTCCTGCTTGAAGTGCCCGTAGCCTATGTGTTTGGCGCAGCTTCGCTGCTGATCGTTGTCCTTACCGGGCGGGACATCGCTTTCCTTATCCCCTATGCGTATCAGCAGGAAAGCGGCTTCGCGTTGCTTGCGCTGCCTCTGTTCATCGTGGCCGGATCGCTCATGGGGGCGAGCGGTATCTCCGATCAGCTGGTCCGGTTCGTAAACTCCTTCATAGGTTCCATTCGCGGTGGGCTCGGCGCGGTAACCATTGTCACTTGCGCCTTGTTCGGGGCGATTGCCGGTAGCGGCTCGTCCGCAATCGCTGCCATCGGTTCCATGATGATCCCGCGCATGGTTGAGGCGGGTTATCCGCGGGGATATGCGATCTCGCTCGTGGCCTGTTCCTCCGTGCTGGCGATCCTCATTCCACCGAGTGTGGCGATGATCCTCTTTGCCATCACCAGCGGCCTGTCCGTTGCCGCGTGTTTCCTGTCAACAATCATTCCGGGCATTCTGATCGCGACGATCTACTGCCTGATGAATTTTCGCGAGGCGCGCAGGTTTGAAGGCCTGCAGGTTGAAGAAAAGGTCGGACCGGTCGAGCGGGTCTTCAAGATCGGCAAGGCAACCAAGAGCGCCTTCTGGGCGTTGCTGATGCCGGGCATCATGCTTGGTGGCATCTATGGAGGCATCTTCACGCCGACCGAGGCCGCGGCCGTCGCGCTCATGTACACGATCCCTGTCGGCTTCCTGATCTACAAGGGGCTCAATCTCAAGACCACCCAGGCGGCAATTGTGGAGGGCGCGCGCAACACCGGCGCCATCATGATGATGCTGTTCTTCCTGTTCATCATGAGCCGGGCCATGGTTCAGGAGAACATCCCCAAGGACATCGCGCAGTTCATGTTGTCGCTCTCCGACAATCCGATCGTCATCCTGCTGATGATCAATGTGCTTCTGCTGATGATCGGCATGCTGGTCGATGACAGTGCCGGCGCGGTGCTGGCAGCCATCGTGCTGATGCCCGTGGTGCGCGAAGTCGGCATCCATCCGATCCATTTTGCTGCAATCGTCGGAACCAATCTTGGTCTCGGCAACGTCACGCCACCCTGCGCCCCGCTGCTGTTCATGTCAGGCGCGATCGGAGGACAGACGATTGATCAGTACATCCGGCCGACCCTGAAACTGATCTGCTTCGGTCATTTGCCGGTAGTCCTGCTGGTGACTTACGTGCCGGAGCTCGCCCTTTATCTTCCACGCATGTTGATGGGAATTCAATAAGGAGAAGCCGGAGGGCTTCTCCCCGATCTTGCGAACGGAGTTCCGCAGGCGATCCGCTTCGGATGGCCTTGAGGGGAAAGACAATGACCTTGAAGAACATAGCAATCGGGTATCGCGGGAGCGAGAATACGGACACTGCACTGCATCTGGCGATTACCTTGAGCAAGAAATACGGAGCCGCGCTGTCCGGCCTGTGTATCAATGCGCCAATTGCAGAAGAGCCGCAATTCCGCACCTGGATGCCGGAAACTCTTGTCCGGTCGCTGCAGAAAGCAAGCGACGAGAGTGTGCAGAACGCGGAGATGAAGTTTCGCGAAACGGCAGCGGCCCACCAATTTGCCGGACCGCTTGATTGGGTGGTCGAGCAGGGAGACGTCGACGAAGTTCTGTCCAGGGCCGCCCGATATCATGATCTGCTGGTGATTGGTCAGTACACGTCGAGCGACGAGGTTTCACGGTACCGGGTTCAGCCGGAGAACGTGGTCATCCGCGCCGGCAGGCCGCTATTGATTGTTCCTGCGGACGTTACGGTGCAGAGGTTCGAACGTCCACATGTCACGGTGGCCTGGGATGGCAGCCGGTCGGCGGCGCGCGCCTTGTCCGATGCGCTGCTTTTGTTCGGAAGCGAATGCGTGTTTGAGGTCACACGCGTGGTCGGCAAGGAGCGCGCCAGCGAAATCTCGGCGGAGCCTGGTCGGGATATCATCAAATATCTGACCCGGCACGGTGTTGAGGCACGGGAGAAACTGCTGATTGCCGGAAAACACCAGGTTGCTCAGACATTGGTCGAGCATTGCAGCAAGTCCGGATCGGATTTCCTGGTCATGGGGGCGTATGGCCACTCCCGATTGAGGGAAGACCTGTTCGGCAGTGTCTCAAGAACCGTTATCGAAGCAACGAAAACGCCGGTCCTGATGGCCCATTAGGCCTTTCATCGTTCCCTTGAGGCGGGGCAGTTTAGACCGGAACAGCTTTCCGGCTGGCGCCCGGACGATAGATGTTTCGTCCAGGCGCTGCCAAAGGTGGATTGACTGGGCAATTCAGTCAGCGGAGGTTCTTGCAAGGGGGCGCCCACCGGTGCCCAGGCAAACTGCGACCACGATTTCGTCGGCCTTGGGTGCGTCCGGGATCGTTATCTCCGTGCTGTCCATATCATCGAATTGCCAGATCGAATTCTTGTTTGTCAGTGGCATTACGATAACCGAACCCGGTGCACCGACCTTTTTGGTCGAGGGAATGATGTCATCACCCTTGATAACGGCATTACGTACGGGGGCGCCGAAACGCGGATGGATCAGCGCAGCGGCATGTTCGAGCTCACCATCCACACCAACAATCGCGCCTTTGCCGTAGCTGGTGACATCGCCCGCCGCGATACCCAGAGCGTCAACCCCGCGCGCGGCGAGTTGGCCGCTGATGGCATTTCCCAAGACCTTGAGCACTTCCAGGTCTTCAACATACCGGCCGGCCAACGGGTTCTTGATCACGGCAGCCACCGTGACTTTCCTGTTTGTCCCCTGGACAGGATGTCCTGCTTCTTTCCTGATGTCTTCCAGCTGCACGACAAACTTGCGGATGTCCGGCTGATCGGCGTTGCTTGCATTTGCCATTCGAGGGCTCCTTTTACGAGATGATTTTATCGAGAGTGTTCCCAGGGGGCGGTCACCGTCCCGTCCTGGCAGTCCCATGGGTTTGGGAGGCTGCAACCTCCCGCTCGCGACACGAGACTGGATGCCGAGAAAGCAGGTCTCTGGCTGCTCAGTAGATGCCATAGACACCGTTTTTGTCGGCGCGCTTCAACTCACCATTGCGGGCGTGATCCGAGATTGCGGACAGGTCCGCGAGGAATTCGTTCGCCACTTCCAACGTGTGTTGATAGCCGACCTGCAGCTGCAGGGAGACCGGCTGGGTTTGCAGGTTCATCATCCAGCCACGCTTCATCAACGCATCGCCAACGGCGATCATGTCGAACTCATTCGAGCCGAATGAGAAGTAGACACCTTCCGGCTCGCCATGAACGGCGAAACTTTCCAGCCCGTTGATGCCTTCAATCAGGTGATCGGTAACGGCAAGTATCTTTTCGATCCGGTCGCGATACCCGTTGAAGCCCAGGTAATTGATCGCGGCCCAGGCGGATGCCACAGGACCAGCACTGCGAGATCCGGCAAGAGTGTCACTGCGATAATCGCCCGCCGGCCAGGTCCCGGATGAGAAGGTGTGGTATTTTGCCAGTTCCCTGTCGCGCAGCAGAACCGCCGAGCAGCCGCGAAAGCTGTAACCGTACTTGTGAAAATCGATCGACATGGACTTGAGGCCGGGCAGGCGGAAATCAAATGTCGGCACATGACGACCGAGCGCTTCCACAAATGGAAGAATGAACCCTCCCAGGCAGGCGTCCGAGTGCAACCAGATTTGATTGGCCAATGCGATTTCCGACAATTGCGGCAGCGGGTCCACCAACCCGTACGGAAAGGGCGGTGCGCTGCCGACGATCATGATCGTGTTTTCGTTGACGGCGGCCCTCACGGCCTCAACGTCGGCTCGAAAATCGACACTGTGCGGTATCTGCACGACTTTCAGTCCCATCATGTGGGCGACCTTGTTAAAGACCGGGTAGGTCGAATGCATGATGATGATTTCGGGGGCGGCAGCATCGGGTTTGTGTTCCCTGGCCCACTCACGCGCCGACAGCATGGCCAGGGAAAGGCTTTCCGAACCACCCGTCGTGACAGTGCCGGTGGCATTCTCCGGCGCATTGAGAAGGTCCTGCACAAAATCCAGCACATCTGCGAGATAAAGCTGAATGCTGGGATGAAGTCCGAAACGGTGGGTAACGTTGTCTCCCATATGCCGAATGAAAGCTTCGCGCGCGACAAACGTCACGTCGTCGCCGGCGTAATAGGACGCGGCGAAGTTGCGGTTGCTTGTCCAGTGCATGTCGTTGACGCCGCGTGCGGTCATGTCCGCTTCAATGTCAGCCCATGTCCGTCCATCGCGCAGACGTGACGAGATTGCATTTTGCATCCAGCTACCTCCAGTTTTTTAGCTTGATCTGGACTTTAGAGAGCTGACATGGGAGAAAATCGCGAATTGCGGAGTTTGCTGCAGAAATTACCTGAATTTTCGGAAATGGCGCGGAAATTCTGCAAATTGTCTGTCTCGTACTGAACGCGGCTGCCATGAGAGACTTGCCAGATGCTGGACACATTCGACCTGAAGATCCTGAACCTCGTTCAACATAACAATCGTCTCACTTCGGAAGAAATCGGAGCGCAGGTCGGTCTTTCCGCATCGGCCTGCCAGCGCAGGCTGACCCGCATGCGCGACAACGGCACCATCCGCAGTGACATTGCCGTCATTGACCCGGGAAAAGTCGGCAAGAAACTGACGCTGATCATCGATGTCACGCTGGAGCGGGAAGGGGCGCAGGAGGTTTCCCAATTCAAGGCTGCAATGCGGAAGAACCCGACAGTCATGCAATGCTACTCCGTCACGGGGCAGTCGGACTTCATACTCATAATATCGGTTTGCGACATGCAGGAATTCGAGGAGTTTCAGGAAGAGTTCTGCCGCGACAACCCCATGGTCAAGCGGTTTTCGACGAATGTTGTCGTGGATTCGGTCAAGGTGGGGCTCGCGCTATATCTGGACGAAGACAGCCCATAGGGTCATGAGGCGTTTTCGCCGCTGACACGAACAACCGTTCAGACCGGACTTTGAGGTTCTTTCCACTAGTCTGGCGACTGCATCAAGGTGACGTGTCCCGATGCGCGAACATCCACGCAGCCGGCTGGTTGCAGGGTGCTCTGTCTTCGACAGCAGGCAAATCGATCGAACGATCCGGATGTGGAAGCTCTCAGAATGGAGAGCTCACAAGAGACCGGTCTCGCTCATGGAAAATCCGATACTGTTCCTCCGGCACAAATTTGCCACCTGTGGTCCAGATGACATGGGTTGCTCGTTTCATGCTGTCGGTCAGACCCTGCAGTGCAACGTAGTTTTGTCCCATGGGAGTGTTCACCAGGAAATGCGGTCCGGCGCATGCTGAGGTTCCCGATGGTTCGACACGCATTCCTTCACACTTTTCAAGAAGGTAGAGCCAACGGAAAAGGTCGTCGTCTGCAGCCGTCAGTAAACCGGAAACCATTGGCCAGATGATAGCTGCAAGAAACCTGGAAAGCGGCGAACTCGTACAGGCGCTGGACCGGGAAGTTGCGAGTGCTGCCAGTTACCGGATGATCTCGCTGCATCCCATTGGGGAACATCGTCGCCTGGAACAGTTTGTAGATCGGTTGAATCAGGAAATGGCTGCCTGAAACAGAGCGCACCGGGATTGATGGTCCCTGATGTCTGTTTGCTCACGGCAACTTCGCAAGCAATCAAATTCAGCACGTAAGATAGGCATTTCACAGAGGCGTGCAATCCGACGTCTGACCTTCTGAAATTCCGCAATTTGCGACAAAATAATTGAATCTCTGGCTGAAAACCATCTTGTTGCCGGTTCAGGTTTCCAGCGGCACAGTTCACGCAAGTAACCCGTCTTCGGGTGAGACACGTGTGAATGAGGACCCCCATGACATCCAACGCAGACCGCCTGGCATTCCCGGCATCCGGCAAGCCCGAAAAGCTGGTTTCGGATCAGATGATCCAGGCCCGTGCAAACGACTGGGACTGGTTTTCCCTGAAGAACCTGACGGCTTCCTATTTCGGCGGCGAAGACGTCGCGCGTGTTGCCCGGGAGGCCTTTGTCCGGCATATCGGCGACAATGTGGTTCACCAGACCGGTCTGCATCCGAGCGTGCGCAAATGGGAAACCGAAGTCATCGATATGGCGCTGGATCTGTTTCACGCACCTGTTGGAGCGGCGGGAACCATTACGACCGGTGGGTCGGAAAGCATCACGCTCGCGCTGAAATGCGCGCGCGACAAAGCCCGCGTGGAAAAGGGGATCGACAAGCCCGAGATCGTCATTCCCCAGGCGGCTTATGCGGTCTTCAACAAGCTTTCCCACTTCTTGGGGATCAAGGTGGTTCAGATCGATCATAGCCTCGACTACCGCGCCGATGTCGCGGCCATGGAGGCTGCAATCAATGAAAACACGATCGCTCTCGTCGGGTCGGCACCGCCGTTTCCGCTTGGTGTCGTCGATCCGATCGTGGAGATTGCCGCGCTGGCGCAAAGGCACGATTTGTGGATGCATGTCGATGCCTGCATCGGCGGCTTCATGCTACCCTTCGCAAAGGAGCTTGGAGAAGACGTCCCGGACTTTGATTTTTCCGTGCCTGGGGTCACGTCCATCTCAGCTGATTTTCACAAATATGGCTATTCCTATCGCGGCTGCTCAATCCTGTGCCTGTCCGACGAATCCTTGGTGAAATGGCAGGGTTTCAGCTCTGATGCCTGGCCGGCAGGCGCTTACTATTCCAAGAACCTTGCCGGGTCGCGAAATGCTGGTCCGATTGCATCTGCATGGGCTGTCTTCAATTTTCTCGGGCGTGAGGGGTTTGTGGAAGTCACACGCGGCATCATCAATGGTCGCAAAGCATTCATTGAGGGTGTCGAAGAAATCGACGGTCTTCAGGTGCTGGGAACTCCGCAAGGACCGCACTTTGCGTTCAAGGCGGACGGTCTTGACGTCCACGCCATTGCCGACGCTCTGATGGCACGAGGTTGGGGGATCAATATCGGATCCAAGCCTGACAGCATCCTGCTGATGCTGAGCCATCACCATCATCAAATAGCCGGTGACTTCGTGTCCGATCTGGATGGCATCGTCTCTGCGGCACGCGAGGGAAAGCTTCGGGCCAAGGGAGAAGATGAGGTCTACGGCATTTATTGATTGGACCAGGCAGGCGACTTGAAGGATTCAGCCGTGATTGCCACGCCCGGGGAGGGGTGAATGAAGATCAGAAAAATCTCGCTCTTCAGCGAAACAATTTTTGCCGAAGCCGGTGAAAACAGCGAACAGGTTATTGTCCGGGTTGCTGCTGCCGGCATCATTGCCAATCCATTTTCCGGGCGGTTTGTTCGAGACCTGTCAGAGCTCTTCGAACTGGGTGGAGAGCTTGGGACAGGGTTGATGGAACAGGCATTGCCTCACCTGCCCAATCCGGCGGTTTCCTATGGCAAGGCGGCGCTGGTCGGTGTGAATGGTGACCTGGAACATGGTCATGCATTGCTTCATCCAAAGCTCGGCAAGGCGATGCGGGAGCCGATTGGAGGAGGAGAGGCGCTTATTCCGTCGGCGGCAAAGGTCGGTGCTGCCGGGGCCACGCTCGACGTTCCGCTCGGGCACAAGGACGACGCCTGGTCGTTCGCGCATTTCGATGCCATGCCGGTTTGCGTCCCGGACAGTCCGCGCCCCGATGAGATCATGATGGTTGTGGCGCTGGCTGATGGCGGTCGGCCGAATGCCCGTGTCGGCACTGAACGCATGGTCAAGTGATCCCGCTGAAAATCTGAAGTTGAGAGTATGATGGACATGGCATCAATGGCCACTGCCGACGTTGCGATCCAACCTGTGTCCGCGCGCTTGGTGCGGGATTTGGCGAGCCTGATCGCAATTCCGAGCGTCAATCCGTTTGACCAGGCGCCAACCGATGGTCATTCGGAAGAAGATGTCGCCGATTTTCTGCTGTCGCGCCTGCAGGAGCTTGGTTTTGAAACAGAGCGGCGCGAAGTTGCGCATCGGCGGCCGAACGTTTGGGGAAAGCTGAGGGGCAAAGGCGATGGGCCTAGCGTCATGCTCGTCGCGCACCTCGATACCGTCGGAGTGGATGGCTATCAGGCTCCATTTGAGCCAGTTGTGCGAAACGGGCGGGTTCACGGCCGCGGCGCCTGCGATATGAAGGCCGCAATTGCCTGTTTTCTCGAGGTGGCGGAACTCCTTCGCGCGCATGGAATTGAGTTGGCGGGTGATCTGATCATTGCAGGTCTGTGCGATGAAGAACATGTGCAGATCGGCTCTGCCGACATGGGCCGGAACGGACCGAAAGCTGACTATGGTATTGTTGGTGAACCGACTGAATTGGCCATTTGTCCCTCTCACAAAGGGCAGCTCGGGGTCACGTTCAAGACGTTTGGCAAAGCCGTCCATTCCAGTGGGCCGGAAAACGGGGTGAACGCAGTTGAGCATATGGGGCAGGTGATTGCTGCGTTCTCGACCTATAACGCTGAACTGCAACTTGAAGCTCCCCATCCTTTGTGCGGAAATGGTCGTTTCTCAATGAACGTCGTCAATGGCGGGCAGATCGTTTCGGCAGTTCCCGATATGTGCACCCTTGAAGTCGACCGGCGCTTCCTGCCCGGCGAAAACACTGAAGAAATCATAGCCGGCTACAACGCCCGCCTCGCCGAATTGAGAAAGAGCCACCCCGACCTTGCTTACGAAGTCTCGGAGCCATTCCTGCAAGTAGATCCTCTGGATATTTCCGTCGATTCTCCGCTTGTCGTTGAGATGAAGGTTGCAGTCTCGAATGTTTTGGCATCGGAAGCGCAGATAAGGGCATTCCCCGGTGGAACCGACGGGCCGAATCTCGACTTTCCCTGCGTAATTTGCGGTCCAGGCTCATTGAAGCAGGCACACAGTGTTGATGAATATGTCGAGATCGATCAGATGGAAAAAGCAACCGCCATCTATCTGAATGCCATTCTCGCACTTACCGACACAGCGTGGTGAGCAAAGACCTTGGGGCGCCAGGACCAGCGCTCAAGCCTGCGCAACATTCTCCGACAGCCAGTCCCAGAAAACCCGGACGCCTTGTTTGCGCAGGATCTCTCTGGTTGTTACCGCGTAATACCGGTTCCGGCTGGGGATTTCGAGCTCGAAGGGTTTGATCAGGGCTCCGGACTCGAGCTCTTTCCGGATGAGGCCGGTGTGCCCCATGGCGATCCCGGTTCCTTCCACGGCAGATTCGATAACCATGGAATAAAGGCTGAAACCGAGGCTGTTTTCCAGATCGGGAAGGCCTGCCGCCTGCAGCCAGTCCTGCCAGTCCGCCTGCCAGTAGAGATCATAGAGCGCTGGCATTCCGCTCAGGTCCTTTGCCTGGAGGCCTTCCAGATGGCTGGCCGCAAATGCCGGTGAGCAAACCGGCGTCAGATTTTCTTCCAGAATGAGTTGGGTTTCGTATCCCTCTGGCGGGGCTTCTCCATGTCGGATGATGATGTCGACATTGCCGGACCTGAACTCCGGCAACTTGATGTCGGCGATCAGTTCGGCCCTGATTTCAGGATAGTCGACCAGAAAGGTCTGGATCGCAGGAAGCAGCACGCGGTTGCAGACAATGTGAAGGCCGGCAATTCTGATTGGCTGGCTTCGGTGCTTCGACTTGAAATGCTGCGTCTGCCTGGTGAGGTCGTCGAGCAATTTGTTGACGATGTTGAGATAGTCGGTTCCTGCCTTGTTGAGGGCTACACCGCGATGATGTCGAACGAATAACTCCACTCCCAGTTCAGCTTCCAGCTTCTTGATCTGGTGCGTAATCGCGGCAGGTGTGACGTGCAATTCCTCAGAGGCTTTTGAGAAACCGCCCAATCGGGCGGCAGCCTCAAATGCCCGAAGCGAATAGAGCGGTGGCAGACGTCGTTTCATGCTTGCAGCTCTGCTTTTGGTTCAAATCAATTTAATCACTAGCGAGCTCTGAACGGGCTGTCGCATCGACTTTGAGCCATGTTGTGGTGAGTTTTAGCCATGTTAGGTCACATATTCTCCTTTGTCAGCGAGCGAGATCTCTCGATAGATTCAAAAAAAGTAAATCAATGACTTAAAATGATGAGATTGCGGTTCACTCCAGCCGAGCCAAAAATAGCCTGCAGACGACCGACGGATTTTTCGAAACTGGAACCGGCACGACACCATGTGCAAGACCATACTTGCACTGTTGCTGGCATGTGCGACGGCCACTTTATGACTTGAGCCGATGTCTGGTGTCAGGCCGGAAGGTGATGTTGATCGACAGTCCGGACAGGTCAGGGAGATCATTCATGCAGAGGGCTCGGCGGGACTAACTGATGACTGACAAATGGGACTTTCGGGCATTCACGGCAGAAGAACACGAAGACCGGCTCCTCAAGGCAAGATCGTTGCTGGAGACTGCTGGTATCGGGGCATGCGTCCTGACCTCGCCCGAGCTGCTCTATTACTTCACCGGCTACGAAGCCCATACCCACCACGCCATTGGAGCGCAGGCATTGGTGTTGCCGACTGACAACCAGGACCCGGTTCTCCTTCTACGAGACGGGGATCTGCCGCAGGCAGAAGAAACGCTTGTTGTCGGACGCGTGAAGGCTTTTCGGTTGGGCGCTACGAAGCTTTCGGATCTGATCCATGACACCCTCGCCGAATGCGGAACGAGGAAATCAATTGTTGGGCTGGATCTTTCGGGCCCGACAATGAATGGCACTCTCGCCAAAGCTCTGGAAGAGAGGCTTGGAAACTGTACGCTTGTCGATTGCTGGCATCTGTTGGGCAGACTTCGGACAATCCTGTCTCCCCGTGAGATAGCTTACCTTCACGAGGCGACCGGTTATGCCAACAACGGTATCGACGCATTCTACCGGGCCGCGCGACCCGGGATCTCCGAGATCGAATTGGCGGCTGAAATCGAATACGCGATGCGTTCCGCCGGTAGCGACTATCCGGCCGTTCCGACCTGGATGGCCTCGGGACCGCGCGGATATTGCCAGCACGCCATGGCATCACCGCGCAGGCTTGAAGCGGGGGATCTCGTACATGCCGAGTTCGCCGGTGTGGCCCGTAGGTACCACAGCGTGACCATGGGTTCCCTCACGCTGGGGAGCCCATCCCGAAGAATACGTGACATGGAACACGGAGCGATTACCGCTTTTCAGGCAGGTCTGGAGGCAGCCCGGATTGGTGGGCGGATCGGAGATGTCGAGATCGCCTATCAACGCGCCTTGGACGACCTGGGGTTGGGAGACTGCTACCCCATGCGTTTCGGTGTCGGGCTGTCTGCGGCCTATCCTCCTGTCTGGGAAAACCAGATAACCATACAGGTTGAGTGCGACGACGTTTTTGAGCCTGGCATGGCGTTCTACATTCATTCGTCAATGCAATCGATGGGGGAGCGGACAGGCATGCTGCTGGGCGGCAGCTTTCTCATGACACAAACCGGACCAGAACGGTTGGACAAGGCACCGATTGAGCTTGTCGTTATTGACTGACCCTGGGGTGCTGTCCTTTCTTTCCATCCGATGCGAGACGAAGGAACACCCGGTGTACCCAAGGCTTTCCATTATCGTTTTTGGCACCCTGGGCGTAGCGACCATCATCCTATGCGTGCTTACCCTGGGACGTGTGCCCCTTTGGCAGACACTGGGGGCGTTCGCCGGAGCAAGCTTCTATCTTGGTGTCGGATCGATTGCACTTGGTCAATGCCTGAGGTTGTGGTGCGATCGATGGAGGAGTTGACAGGCGCTTTGCAGCTTCATTGAGTGTGGCGCACATTTGTTTGCTCGCACTGTCTTGCGCATCCGATATGGCATTACCGGCGAACATGGAAGAACAGAGCTTCCACCGACCTGGCATGGCTCTGTACTTTTGCCGGTGCCTCGAAAATCAGTTGACGGGTTGTGCGCGTGCTCACTTTTCTGATCCGGTAATTTCTTCGTAATGGTCGATAACCCACTGATCCAATTGCGCTACGATCTTCACAAGGGAAATTCCGAATTCGGTCAGTCGATAATCGACACGCGGCGGCACTTCGCCATAGTCATGCCGGTGAACGAGCCGAGCCTCCTCAAGCGATTTTAGCGTTTGCGTCAGCATTTTCTGGGAAATGCCTTCGATGTGGCGCATCAGCTCGCTGTTCCGTTTCGGCCCATCGACCAGTGCGGGCAGGATCAGCAAAGACCATTTGTCTCCAATAAGTTCCAGAAGTTTCCTCGAGGGGCAGTCGGCGCCGTACGGATTGGGCGGCAATGAGACGCTCATGAGTTTCGACTTTCACAATTTTATAGTTACCAGAAGGTGCGTACTTACTTTCCAGTTCTCTCATTCATAACTTGCAGACCGACCGGGCAAGTCAATCCCGGTGCTGCAATTATTTCGAGAGGCTGACATGCTTGATGAACGGAAAATTCTTGTAACCGGCGCGACCGGAAATATCGGTGGCGCAGTTTTGAGGAGCCTGCTTGACAAAGGGTTCAGCGTGCGTGCCGGGTCAACCAACCCCGACAACGCTGCTTTTTCGAGCGAGGTTGAAAAGACAAAGCTGGTATATCGTGAAACGGACACCGTAACTGCTGCGCTCGAGGAGGTCGCGGGCGTTTATCTGATCGCCCCGCCGATGGATCCGTTCGCGCATGAAGTGCTGATCCCGTTCATCGATGAGGCAAGGGACGCCGGGGTCGAGCACATCATATTGAACTCCTCATTCGGTGTGGAATTGGAAGATGACGATGCCTTGCGCATCACGGAGAAACACCTGATGAATTCAGGTGTGAACTATACGATCTTCCGGCCGAACTTTGTCATGGAAAACTTCTCGACAGGATTCATTTCTCCGATGCTGGAGACCGGGCGTATCTTGCTTGCAGCCGCGGACGCCAGGACCAGTTTCATCTCCTGCGAGGATATTGGAGCCGCTGCCGCAAGAGCCTTCAGGCACAAGCTGTATGGCCGTGAATTCAACCTGAGTGGACCTGAGGCGATCGATCATGCTGACGTTGCCCGGATGATCTCGGAATACTCCGGAAAAGACATCCAGTATCAGGCGATCAGCGAGGATGACATGCTCGACGGTGCCCGCGCCCAGGGGATGCCGGAAGCATCGGTTCAGATGCTGGGTGGCCTCTACCACCTCACACGACAAGGCGTCATGGCCCGGGTGTTCGATGATGTGGAAACCATAACCGGCGTTGCCCCGCAAACCTTCGCAAGGTTTGCTGCAGGCGTGAACTGGTAACAACGGGCTCTGAACCTCAACGAGGCCTTCCCTGGATCGGGGGAAGACCTCGCGAGGTTTTGCGAACGTCCAGCTACAGATGCCGCTACAGGGCCAACTGCTCAATAATCTTTGTGATTTCCGGGGTGTCAGCGGTGGTCTGAGCTTGAAAGATCGCGATCCTTCTTGGCAGGCGCACTTCGATGTCAAAGGGTTTGACGAGGCTGCCATTTGCCATGGAGTCGCGTACCAGCGCATCGTGCCCCATCAGGACACCCGCTCCGTTTTTCGCTTCTTCCAGTGCAAGGCTGTAAAGAGAAAAGGCGGGTCCATGGTGATCGATTGTGTCGCCTGATTGTGTTGCTTCACACCAGATGGACCAATCGTTGCTCCAGGTCGTATCGTGCAGGCATGGAACTGTCGACAGGTCCTGCGGGTCGGACAGCGTTGCTGCCAGTTCCGGAGCGCAAACGGGATAAATGATATCCCTGCCAAGCTCGACAGCATCGGTGGAACCAGGCAGGTCCTCGAAGAAGATCGCAAGATCAAAAGGTTCCCGATTCAGGTTCGGTTTGGTTTCTAGTGCCGTGATGGATATCGAACTGTCCGGGATCGCCTTACGTATGTTCGGCAGCCTGGACGACAACCAGAGTTGCGACAGACTGGGCAGGGCGGCGATCCGGATCTCGGTCGATGCCGCGTTGCTACGCAGGCTGTGTACCGCCAGACCTAGTGCGTCAAACGCTTGAACAAAAGCAGGCAGGATGCTCGCTCCGAGCCTTGTCAGTTCCACACCCTTGGCGTGCCGCACAAACAGTTTTTCCCCGATTTGAGCTTCCAGGGACTTGATGTGCTGGGCGACGGCACCGGGCGTGACACAAAGCTCGTCGGCAGCAGAGGTGAAACTCTGCAAGCGCGCGGCGGCTTCGAAGGCGCGCAACGAGTTCAAGGGAGGCCATTTCGGACGGGGAGGGGCAACTGCCATTTTAGACCTATTTTTTCTACGCCTAACAAATAGTAAAACTAATTTGCGCGGTAATCGCAAGGTCTGTTTTTCTGAGGTCAGCACAAGATGACAACACCAAGTCCGGCCGCGTTCGTCCATGCGGTGTGGGACATGGGCCAGGGAGTGACACATGACCGGCTTCTTTATCCAACCTGTATCTCAGACGGACCCTTTGGTCGCAGAAGCTCTGACTTCTGAGAAAAATCGGCAACAGACCCAGATCGAACTGATTGCTTCGGAAAACATCGTCAGCCGGGCAGTGCTGGATGCACTTGGGCATGAGATGACCAACAAGACCCTGGAAGGTTACCCGGGAAGCCGTTTTCACGGCGGCGGCCACAATGTCGATATCGTCGAGCAGGCGGCCATTGATCGGGCCAAGGAACTGTTCGGTGCGGATTATGTAAATGTGCAGCCGCACTCGGGCAGTCAGGCCAATCTGGCGGTTTTCTTTACCGTGCTCAAGCCGGGCGACAAGGTTCTCAGTCTCGATCTGGCGGCTGGAGGGCATCTCAGCCACGGTTTGCGGGCAAACCTCTCCGGACGGTGGTTTGAGGCCCACCACTATGGCGTCGACAGGGAAACGGGTGTCATTGACTATGATGAGGTGGAAAAGGTCGCCGAAGAGATCAGGCCGAAACTCCTGATCTGTGGCGGTTCGGCTTATCCGCGCGAGTTCGACTTTGTCCGCATGTGTCAAATTGCACGGAAGGTGGGTGCGTTCTTTCATGTCGACATGGCTCACTTCGCAGGACTGGTGGCCGCGGGAGTTCATCCTTCGCCGTTGCCTCATGCGGACATCGTGACCTGCACGACCACAAAGACCCTGCGAGGACCGCGTGGCGGCCTGATCATGTTCAGGAATAACGAAAACAATCAGGAATGGCCGCGCAAGCTACAGGCAGCGGTGTTCCCAGGCGTTCAGGGCTCTCTCCACACCCAGGTGATAGCGGCAAAAGCGGTGTGCCTTGGCGAGGCGTTGCAACCGAGCTTCAAGGAATATGCTGCCCAGGTGAAGGCCAATGCTCAGACGCTTGCAAAGACCCTGATAGATCGGGGTGTGCAGATTGTCTCCGGTGGAACGGATACGCACATCGTGCTGCTGGATCTCAGCAGTTTCAACCTTACGGGGAAGCAGGTCGAGGTAGCGTTGGAGGCTGCCGGCATTACCTGCAACAAGAACCCCATTCCTTTTGACAGCCCACGCCCGCCGGAATGGGTCGGAGTTCGTCTTGGAACCGCTGCGGCAACGACACGCGGTCTGAAGGAGGCGGAGTTCGTTGAGCTGGGCACGATCATTGCCGACCTGATCGCGGCTACCGCTGCAAACACCCTGGACGAGGTCACGCCCAAGGCACAGAAGCGCGCAAGATCGCTTTGCGACAGGTTCCCCATCTACCAGTGAAGAACATCGCGAACCGGAGAGACTTGCGCATAGAGCCTCCGGTTCGCACGAGAAGGTGTGACCTGCGCGTTGGAGCAGAACCGGATATACGTTTCGAGCCGGTCTGATTTCACGAATTGATCCCTGATCACACCCGGCGGTTTCGAGTGGCATGTCAGGGACACAGGTTCAGAATCATAGGGCGGTTGGCGATGAGCAGTTTCCATAAGTCTGTTCGACACGAAATCGAGCAATCCCGGATCATCGATGGCGTGGCCCTGTCCCACACGATTGATGCAGAAGTGTCCGATGCGATTTTTCGGCTGGAGCAGGAATGCGGTCAGCGCCCACATCTCGCTGTGGTCGTCGTTGGAGAAGATCCGGCCAGCCATATCTATGTCGCCAACAAGGTCAAACGCTGCAGGAAAGTCGGGATTGAAAGCCGGAAGATACAACTGGCAGCGAACGTTTCGCAGGAAACATTGCTGGGTGCAGTCGAGGAGTTGAGTACCGACAAATCGGTACACGGCATCTTGCTGCAACTGCCGCTGCCCCAGGGAATGGACGCTCGTGAAATCATCCACGCCATCGACCCGGCCAAGGATGTGGACGGTTTCCATCCGCTCAACTTCGGGCGGTTCATGGCAGGGTTGGATCACGCCCTTGCACCTTGCACACCCCAAGGATGCCTGCGACTGCTGCAAACCGAAATCTCCGACTTTCAGGGCAAGGATGCTACGGTGATCGGCTGTTCCAATATTGTCGGAAAACCGATGGCAGAGCTGTTGCTGCAGCAAGGCTGTTCCGTCACGTCGGTGCATCATCTGAGCCACGATATTGAAGGAAAATGCCGGGCAGCGGACATCATCGTCGCGGCAGCAGGGGCTCCGCAACTGGTGAAGGCCAGCTGGGTAAAACCCGGGGCAGTGGTCATTGATGTCGGCATCAATCGCCTGCGCGATCTCGGCAAAAAGCCGGGCATTGTCGGCGATGTGGACTTCGAGGAAGTCAGAAAGGTCGCCAGTGCCATCACTCCTGTGCCCGGAGGGGTTGGGCCGCTGACGATATCATACCTTCTCGTCAACACAGTTCGGGCTTTCAACAACCAACTTGGTGTTTTTTCCGACGAGCAGCTGAAACTGTAAACCCGGCCGCAAATCTTCCTCCGATCACGGATCCCTCTCGAACATGACGTTTGAAGAGGGATTTTTTGTGCGCGCTGCAATCTCTGCAGTCGGATAGCACCGAGAGCTCTCGCGACGCTCTTTGGAGTGTTGCGCATACAAAAACACGCTGTGGTCTGAGGAAAGCCTCGTCGAAAATTGAAGACCTAGAAATTCTAGGCCTTGTAAACAAGAAAACTGATTTGCGCGCAGGGACCCTGAAGACGGAAAATCGGGTCATCAATCTGGCGAGCCCAGCAAAGGTGTACCATGTTGCTTCAAGCCCACGACCTGACCCCATGCCAATGCACTGCTTTGCAGCCGCTCAAAGCTGAAATGCAGGTGACCTTTGCGCTCGGCTCCGATCAGTCGATGTATGCTGTGGAGGCCTGCCTGCAGCTACTCGAGCTGGCCAACAGGTTTTCCGGCCGCAGCTTTTACCGGACCAGCATTGTGCGGAATATTTCGAGCGCATTTTCTGGCAAGGCTGAAGCACCGCGAAGAATGGTCGTGCTTTTCGGGAATATCGACGAAATGTGGTTCGTTGAACGTTCCGAGCTGAATATCTTAACCGTCCGCCTGCCGCGCATGCATCGCGTCGCCCTTGTTGGCGGTGGAGCCTTGATCGCTTCCCGGCTTTCCTATTTGAAGTCCCGTAGACTGAGCGTTCATCCAAGCATGCGAGATGCTGCGCTTGAAACGGGTCTTCGCGTCGACGAGAGCGACAGCCCTGTGTGCCGGGACGGGCCAATTCATTCGGCAATCGGTGGATTGGCTGCTCTTCAGATGTTTGCCGCGATCATAGCAGAAGATCTGGGTGAGCTCCTGTCGGCGCGCGTGCTGGATTACCTGGGCTTGAAGAGTGCGGACACAGGTCAAAGATCGGAACAGGTGAACCGGTATCTTCAACTTGCGGGAGGTCAGGCTGTTCTGCAGAATTCGCTGTCCCTGATGACCGAGAACATAGAGACGCCGCTTTCCTCTCTGGAGATCGCCAACGCTCTGAATATCTCTTCGCGGCAGCTTGCACGGAAATTCAAACGGGCCTTCGGCGAAAGCCCGATGGAAGTCTATCGTAATCTCAAGCTGGAGCGCGCGCATCAACTCTTGCGGCACAGCGACATGACCATTCTAGAGATCAGCATAGCGTCGGGTTTCGGTTCGATGTCATCACTCAGACAGCGTTATCGAGATCGCTATCAGCGAACGCCGGCAGCGTCCCGGGCGCTTCGCTATCAACGCTAACCACCCAAACAAGCAGCAAGTGGAGAACCTGTGTTGCGACAAGCATCGCGGGTCACTGCAACTGGCCCTGATGAATTTTCCCGCTGGGGCAGTATTTGCAAAGAAGGAGAACAGGAATGATTGAGCGGATTGAAACCGGTCAGCGTATGAGCAAAGTCGTCAAACACAACGGTGTACTTTACCTGTGCGGACAGGTTGGCGGCACCGGAAGCGTTACCGAACAGACGCAGGAATGTCTGGCGCGCGTAGACGCGCTTCTGACTGCAAACGGCTCCTCCCGCGAACACATTCTGCAAGCGATTATCTGGCTGGCGGACATGTCGGACTTCGCGGAAATGAATGGTGTCTGGGACAGCTGGGTTCCGGCCGGTCATGCGCCTGCCAGGGCTTGCGGAGAAGCAAAGCTCGCAAGGCCTGAGCTCAAGGTCGAAATCATCATCACCGCTGCAGAAAAAGAATAAGCCGAGCAACCAGGTTCGGTGCGCTGAAAAGGTCATCCCAATGAAAGTTGTTGTCCTGGGTGCCGGGGTTATCGGTGTAACCACGGCATATTATCTGGCAAGGCTCGGGGCTGAAGTAGTCGTGGTCGACCGCCAGTCCGAGGCGGGGTTGGAGACGAGTTACGCCAATGCCGGAGAACTCTCCTACGGCATGACGTCGCCATGGGCAGCACCCGGTGTGCCGAAGAAAGCCCTCAAATGGCTCTTCATGCGGCACCGGCCATTGACCATCTGGCCGCTCGTCAGCCCCACCATGTGGGCATGGGGACTGGCGATGCTGCAGAACTGTTCTGAAACCGCCTACCGTGTGAACAAGAGCCGTATGGTCCGCGTTTCCGATTATAGCCGGGAAGCACTGACCGAGTTGATGGCGGATGTGGATCTGGATTTCGACCAGCGCGATCGCGGCACCCTTCAGCTGTTTCGATCAGACAAGCAATTCCAGGCGTCGCAACTCGATCAGGATGTCCTGCAGGAATTCGGATCACCGTTCGAGGTGCTGGATAAGGATGCATGTATGGCCGTGGAACCCGGCCTTCGCCAGGTCGCCGGAAAATTTGTCGGCGGCTTGAGGCTGACGGCGGACCGAACGGGCGATTGTTTCAAGTTCACCAGACAGCTTGCGGAGAAAGCTGCGAAACTGGGTGTCGTCTTCCGCTATGACGAAACAATTAGCGAGATGGTTGTTGCCAACGGCAGGATTGAAAGTGTCCGAACAGAACGGGGGACCGAGACCGGTGATCGTTTCGTCTGCTGTCTTGGACCCTATTCGGCGCAGCTTTTGAAGACGGTCGGTATCCGGCTCCCGATCTACCCCGTCAAAGGATATTCAATCACGCTGCCCGTAACCGATCCGGATATGGCTCCGCAATCAACCTTGATGGACGAGACCTTCAAAGTCGCGATCACCCGTCTGGGGGATCGCGTTCGGGTGGCGGGGCAAGCCGAAATCGTTGGGTACAGCGACCGGCTCGGAGCCCGTGCCACAAACACGGTGCGTCATGTCTTTAGCGATCTGTTTCCAAGTGGAGGCGATGTTTCCAGGGCGGAAGGCTGGACCGGGCTACGGCCGATGACCCCTGACGGAACTCCCATCATGGGCAGAACACAATATGGCAACTTGTTCCTGAATACGGGACACGGAACGCTCGGTTGGACAATGGCGTGCGGTTCCGGACGTGCCGTGGCGGATCTGGTCACCGGCAAGACGCCTGAAATCTCGTTTGAGGGACTTGAAGCCACTCGATATCAATAAGCGGGAAGTGAACCGCAACTTTTCAATTTCTCCGCCTCACAAGATAAAAGCGTGTTCAGTTGGTACTCAAGGCCGGTGTGTGTCGCTTGCGGATTGCGATACGCACCGGCTTCTATTTTCCGGCAGGACGTAAAGATACCGGTCACTTGGCCGGCGGTGAAAACCTAAGCGACAGACAGGACATTCCGCCGTCAAGCTTTGCAGATTCCGAATTGCCTATTTTGCGGAGATTGTAGCCAGCCTTCAGCAGGGTTTCCTCGGTTTTAGGGAAGCCGTCCGGCATGAGCACCAGCTCGTTGAAGCGGATAGCGTTCGCGCATGCTTCTTCGCCATCAGCGACATGAATAACGCGGTAACCGTCGAAGCATCCCGTATTAGCCAGACGCCTGGTGGATAAAATGGTCTCCTCGTCCAGAAGCGAGCAGTCGGTTTTGAAATGCAGCACACCTTCAGGCGTCTTCAGTTCGCGCACGGAATAATTCCAGCGTCCGACAAGTGACCGCAATTCTTCGATGCCTGCACTGTTCGTGCGTGCAGAAGTGCCTACGAGAATCTCCCGCTCGGTTGTCAGAATGTCGCCACCGTCGATAAAGCCGGAGCCGTCGATGATGAATACCTCTTCATAAAACTCCTGAAGCGAGGGCACCATCGCACTGGCTTCCGCCAGACGGCTCGGTGCACCGGGGCGCATGGCGATGGCACCCTCCGGCAGGCATAGCGCAGCGTCTTCAACAAAGACGGAATCCGGGAACTCCTCAAGTGCATCGAGTACCGTGACATGTGCTCCCGTGGCCTCAAGCGCGGCTACATAGTCGGCATGATGCGACAGAAAGATCTCGAGATCCGGCGCGCCGGTGTCGATCTCGCGGAGACCTTCGACAATGGAGTTGCCGGGCCTGCGGGTAATCGCATGTGTAAAGCTGTAAGAGCGTTTGGTCATGAACCTCTCCCTTTCCTCTTTTGGTAACAGGCTGTGACATATTGTTTGATCGACAATTTATACAAATGTATAAATTTATACAACTGTATTATTTTGGGTGAGGCATATCGTGTTCAGGCAGCTTCATTTTCCTGTTCAAGTGTTCGTTGGTTCGCTTTCAGCAAATCTCGTTGAAAAAGGCGCATCCGGTCTGAGTTGCCGGGTATGGTCGTCAACCCGATCTGTTTCTGAACACTCTTGGCAGGGGCGGAGCGACTGTTAGCTGACGATTGCAGATTGAGTGGCGTGACTTCCCGCTCGGATTCAATTTGGTGATACAGATTTTGCCTGGCTCTGATTCTTCGGCAAGATACCGCGATGCAGGACAAAAACGGTAAGATTCGCAAGGACAACACGGATACGAGGCGTGCCGAGCTCATCGCGGCAACACTGCGCATTATTGCGCGCGACGGGGTCAAGGCAGCTACCGTGCGACAGATCACGCAGGAAGCAAATGTTACCCAGGGTCTGGTCCGGTACTATTTTCAGTCAAAGGACGAGCTGATCGCGGCTGCCTATGAAAGCTATATGAGCGGGCTGGTCCGTGCCGCGGATGATGCATCAAAGGGGGAGGGCGGAGCCAGCGAACGGCTTGCAAAGTTCATAGAAGCTTCTCTGCAAGCCCCAGTGACCGGACGTGACACGGTCGCAATCTGGGCAGGGTTCTTTGAACTCCTGTTGCATGACGAGGCGATGATCGCGAGCCACAAACGGGGCTACGATTCTCTCCGCCTGCACCTGAAATCGCTGATTGCCGATGTGCTTGCCGAGCAGGGACGCTCGGCTACGGAGGCAGAACTGCGCCGGTTGAGCATCGCCGGCAACGCCATTCTCGATGGTTTGTGGATGGAAGGCGGGGCTTTGCCGGAGGCCTTCCACGACGGTGAACTGGTTTTGGTCGGTCTTGAAAGCTTCGGTGCGTTGCTGAAAACCGATTTGTGCAGCTTTCAGAAATCCTTGCCGCGATCATAATTTTCAAGAAGCAAAAGAGGCGCCGGGACACGCTGGCGCAGGTGCTTGCAGCTGCGTTGTGTTGCTCGTTGAGGCAAGGCAAAGGTGAACTCTGCGAGGCGTGAAAATTGCGGCAGTATTCCGCTAAAAACGGATCAACTCGTTTCATCCTTCACTGCCTGCATCGACACATGCGTCGACGTGCTGCCTACATGTGGCAATGAGGAGATAGTTTCACCCAGAATGGTTCGGTAGCTGGTGATGTCCCTTGTTCGAACCTTCAACAGGTAGTCAAAAGCGCCGGCGATCATGTGGCATTGTTCGATTTCAGGAACCGCTCTGACGGCATCGTTGAAGGCTCTCAAGGCCTGTTCGGTCGTGTCCTTGAGTTTGACCTCGACAAACGCAATGTGTTCCAGGCCAAGTTTCTTCTGATCGATGATCGCCTTGAAGCCTCGAATGTAGCCTTCGCTCTGCAATCGCTTAAGCCTGACCTGACATGGGCTCTTGGACAGTCCCACTCTTTTGGCGAGGTCCGTCACCGGAAGTCGGCCATCTTTGCTGAGTTCGCGCAAGATCTTTTGATCGAAGCGGTCAAGGTTCCCGATGATTGGTGATTTTTCCGTCATTTTTCCCGCAAATCTCAAAAATTAGAAGTAACAATGAGATTTTGTAGCACAATGCGGGAAAAGTGACTTTCGGAAATTCAGTATAATGGAGAGAAAATTCACGCGAGGAACCTTCCAGTGTCAAACCTAGCCGATATCCGCGCATCTATTCGCGCGAACCATCTGCGCGATGAAGCCGCCGTCCTTGAGGACCTGAAGACAACCACGAGCCTGCCGCTCGACGTGCGGGAAAGGGCAAGGCAGCGGGCTGTCACCCTGGTTGAAGCGATCAGATCCGATTCCCATCCTGGCATGATGGAGGTTTTCCTCGCCGAATACGGCCTTTCGAGCGAAGAGGGCATTGCGCTGATGTGTCTTGCCGAGGCGTTGCTCCGGGTGCCGGATGCGGAAACGATCGACGCGCTGATTGAAGACAAGATCGCGCCATCGGCATGGGGTGAACATCTGGGCAAGTCGAGTTCCTCGCTCGTCAATGCATCTACCTGGGCCCTGATGCTGACCGGCAAGGTTCTTCAGGAAGGGCAGGGCATGGCAGCTGTGCTCAAGAACGCGATCAAGCGAGTTGGTGAGCCTGTCATCCGCGCTGCAGTCGGTCGGGCCATGAAGGAAATGGGACGCCAATTCGTTCTTGGCGAAACGATTGCCGAGGCGGTCAAACGCGGCGCGAAGAAGGAAGCAGAAGGCTATACCTATTCCTATGACATGCTGGGTGAAGCGGCCCTGACCGCCAGGGACGCGGATGCGTTCAACAAAGCCTACGGCGATGCGATCGATAATCTCGCGCCTCTTTGCCGTTCCGAAGACATCCGCAACAACCCGGGCATCTCGATCAAGCTCTCCGCATTGCATCCACGCTATGAAGTCGGTCAGCGCGAGCGGGTGATGACGGAACTGGTGGATCGCACGCTGTCCCTGGCTCAAAAGGCCCGTGACGCGGACATGGGGTTGAACATCGATGCTGAAGAGGCTGACCGGCTCGATCTGTCTCTCGATGTGATTGAAGCCGTCCTTCGTGATCCGTCGCTGGCCGGATGGGATGGCTTTGGAGTGGTCGTGCAGGCTTACGGCAAGCGCGCCGCGCCGGTAATCGATTGGTTGCATGATCTTGCCGCCGAACTCGATCGCAAGATCATGGTCCGCCTTGTCAAAGGCGCCTACTGGGACACCGAAATAAAACGGTCGCAAGTTGAAGGGCTGTCCGGTTTCCCGGTGTTCTCGCGCAAGGCCGCGACGGACGTCTCCTACATCTGCTGTGCGCAAAAACTGCTTGGAATGACGGATCGGATCTATCCGCAATTTGCGACCCACAACGCCCATACGGTCGCCGCGATCATCGAAATGGCAACGGATCTTTCCGCATTCGAGTTCCAGCGCCTGCATGGAATGGGAGAAGCGCTGCACGATCACGTCATGGCAGGGGGCAACAGCCGGTGCCGTATCTACGCACCGGTCGGTGCGCACCGGGATCTCCTTGCCTATCTGGTGCGCAGGCTTCTGGAAAATGGTGCCAACAGCTCCTTCGTCAACCAGATTGTTGACACCAACGTGCCGCCGGCAACAGTGGCCGCCGACCCGTTTGAGACGCTCGAGCAAATATCCGACAGCAGCCTGATCTCCGAACCAGCCGACCTTTACGGAGCAGAACGCCGAAACTCGAAAGGGTGGGATCTACACGATACCGATGATCTCGATGATATCGAAGCGGCACGTTCTCCCTTCCAGACGCACAAGTGGCATGCACAGCCAATGATCGCCGGGCCGGTCGGCAGCACTGAAGTTCGTCCGGTGACGAACCCGGCGAACCCGGCCGATGAAGTCGGAAATGTTGTCCTCGCTTCGCCGGAGGATGTCGATACCGCGCTTGCCGGAGCAAAAGCGTGGACAGCATCTGCAGGTATGCGTGCGGAAGTGCTGAGAAGGGCATCCTGTCTCTATGAGGCCAATTTCGGCGAACTTTTTGCCGTTTTGACCCGGGAAGCAGGGAAAACGCCTCTGGATGCCATTGCCGAATTGCGCGAGGCGGTGGATTTCCTGCGTTATTATTCTGCGCGGGTCGGCGAACTCAAGATGCCGGCGCGAGGTCTTGTCTCCTGTATTTCTCCGTGGAACTTCCCGCTGGCGATCTTCACCGGGCAGATTGCCGCTGCCCTTGCTGCCGGCAATGGTGTTCTGGCAAAGCCTGCTGATCCGACATCCCTGACAGCAAGCGTTGCTGTCCGCCTGTTGCACAAGGCCGGGGTGCCGGAAGCCTGTCTTCAGTTGATACCTGGACGGGGTTCCGTCGTGGGCGCGAAACTCAGCGCGGATCCGCGCATCAAGGGCGTCTGCTTTACCGGTTCCACCACAACCGCACAGACGATCAATCGGGCCATGGCCTCGGGTCTGGATCCCGCAGCTCCTCTGATCGCCGAAACGGGCGGTTTGAACGCAATGATCGTCGACAGTACTGCGCTGCCGGAACAGGCGATCAAGGATATCATTGCGTCAGCTTTCCAATCGGCTGGGCAGCGCTGTTCGGCATTGCGCATCCTTTACCTGCAGGAAGATATTGCGGAGCCCTTTCTCGAGATGCTTTACGGCGCGCTCGATGAACTGGTCGTAGGTGATCCCTGGTCCTATCGCACCGACGTCGGTCCCGTCATCAACGAGGGTGCGCGTTCGGAAATCGACGAGCATATCGAGACTGCACGTCGGGAAGGACGGCTTCTCAAGCAGCTTGACGCGCCAGAGCGCGGAACCTTCGTGGGGCCGGCCGTTGTCAAGGTGTCCGGTATCGCCGACCTGACCAAGGAGATTTTCGGGCCGGTGATGCACGTTGCAACATTCAAGGCGGACGAGCTGGATGCCGTCGTGGATGCGATCAACGCAACGCAGTACGGCCTGACCTTTGGCATGCATTCGCGCATCGATGATCGGATTGAACAGGTCACGTCGCGTTTGAATGTCGGCAACATGTACATCAACCGCAACCAGATCGGTGCAATTGTCGGTTCGCAGCCATTTGGCGGTGAAGGACTGTCCGGCACGGGCCCGAAAGCAGGTGGACCCAACTATGTTCCCCGTTTTGCAAAGCCGAACATGGAAACATGTCAGCCGATCCCAGGAGAAAAAGCAGACCTTGTAAAGGTTGCAGCGCAGCTCAAGGAAGTGCGTCAGGCGAGGTATCCGCGTCTGGATTCGATCTCTTTGCCTGGGCCGACAGGCGAATCCAACCGGTTGTCCACCTATGGCCGTGGTGTCATTTTATGTCTCGGACCAACGCTTGCCGCCGCGGAGCGTCAGGCGCAGACAGCAAGGGATAACGGTTGCTCAGCGGTTGTTGTCGTTCCGGGCGCCGTGGGCAAACACAGTGTGGACGGATTTCTTGCCCGGCAGGTACTTGAAGAGCTCGACGGCTTCGATGCCGTGGTGCTCTGGAGCGATGAGGCGGACCTGTCAGCTACGCGGAAACATCTTGCAAATCGGCCCGGCCGGCTGTTGCCGTTGTTCGCGGAAGAGGACCTGGCCGTGCGTTGCCGGATGGAACGCCATATCTGCATCGACACGACGGCAGCAGGTGGCAATGCCAGCCTTTTGGCGGAAGTCAGCTAAATGCGGGCAGCCGTCAGTCAGGAAACTGACTGACGGCTGCGATCGTTTGATCAGGCCAAGCGGGCGTGAATAAACGTGTTTTCTGCCTGGACTTGCCCTGGTCTGGCGTCAACCTGACGCCGGAACGCAGGTTGAGAGGCGTTTCATTGATCTGATTGCGAAAGACCCGCCGATTTTTTTTCAGCTTCGCGCTCGGCAATGTTGGGAACGATTGCCCAGCCCTTTCTCTTCAATTGAGTTTTCGCAAGCGACGTGACGTCTCCTGAAACGTGGATCTCCAGCTTTGTCCGAGACTTGGATCCGGCTTTTGCAAACTGCTGAACAGACTGGACCAGTGTCGCATTTTCCACGGTCCAACTCAGTTCGTCATAGGCGAAGAGAGCAATCTTTCTGTTCTGATCAAACGTCAGCACCGGAATTGTTCGAGTGACCGCAATATGCGTTGGCTTCTGGCCCGACGGGCCGTGATTGGCAGTGTAGTAAAGGGCCTGCAATGCGGCATAGGCATCGGAACGTGACCGGCTTTCAGCCAGAAGTTCGATCAAAGCCGGTGCGCCGGAGGCGGATGCTACGCTACGAAAATATGTGACAGCCAGAACCTTTTCGGTCGGTGTGAACTTTTCACTTAAAAGGAACTTTCTCGCGGTCTCTTCCGGAACACCTGCGTCCTGAAGACGTTCCAGATTGACGGCGGCAATTTCTTTTGGAGGGCGGTCAAGCGCTTGATCGGTCACCGTTTCATACGTCTGCAATCCGGAAATCACCATTCCGCCGGCGCCGGGAACGAATGAAACTGCAGTGTTGACCCCGAAGCTTCCGGCGGCCTCGAAAGAGGCAATTTCATCCAGCTTGTCGGAGAGTGGACGGAAGTGGGTATAGGGATCGACTTTCAGCTCCTGCGCCAGTTCCCGTTTGACGCTGGGACGGCTGAAGATACCTTCAATGAAGCCGTCCGACTCCCGTTCAGGCGCTTCTTTCTTCGGTTTGCCAAAAGTCGTCACGTACTCGCTGGCTGAGGCAACATTCCTGCCGACGGATTTTACTGTTCGTTTTGCTTTTTCATAAGAACCCTTTGCCGTTCCGACTGGATTTGTGACAGTGCCGTAAACCGCCTTCACCGGACCCGTCACCGATTCCGTTACGCCTTCGATAAGCTCATCCGACCGCTTGAACTTCTTGAGTTCGGCCAGGGCGATAAGCTCCTGGATGTGTTTGCGGGCCAAGGCATCGCCGGTGACTGTGTAATTACCGTATGAAGTTTCAAAGGAATAGACGTAAAACCTCCCGGTATTGGCAACGTCAGGGCGAACCGTGTACTCGCTTCCGGATTGATGTTTTCCCAGCAGAGTCTCGGCTGATTTGGGCTTCGGTTCTTCCGTGCGTCCCTTGAACGATGATTCTGTAGCAGGTTCGACAGCTTTCGCTGTTGTTGTTTCCGAATAGTCGAACAATCCGGAGGGATCACCGGTCGAGGCACAGCCGGTGAGCAGCGCCAGAATGGCCAGAGGCGTCATTCGTTTTCCGAGCCTGTTGCGCGTCATGTGTTCACGACGCTTCCGTGATGTGGCGAGACCGGCAAAGACGGTTTCATGAGCCATGCATTTTCCTGCAATTTCAATTGGTGGAACTGATAGTTGTTTTGTCATTGCACTTTCGAAAAAGCGCATAATTTTGGAGGCGGGAGATCGTTTCGTAGATTGCGCTGATAGTTTTTGAGCTTGATGCTTGCGTTCAGGAACATGCATTCGATCACCGCTTCATGACCTTTCTGAAGACGTCATGGGACAGGAAATCAGCTTTCCACAACTTCCAGGTGTCGTTTGGCGGCGGGTTGTCGGTAATTGTTCCCTATCAGTGCTCGGGTAACAGCCGGGTTATCATGCAAGTCACAGTAATTTATCGGGTTTTTGTCTCGTTTGGGCCTCCTGACCAAACAGATGCGCAACAAGATCCACGTTCCGGAGAGGTGTAGCCGGTTATCCGGCAAGGCTTTCGGAAATCATCTGTGCGCACTCGATGACAAGGGGGGCGACTTTGAGCGTATCGAGATCGTCAAGAGCCACCACACCAATGGAGGCCTCCAAGCCAGAGTGCTTCAGCTTGGTAAAGTGCACAGGTGCGGCTATGCCGACCGCGCCACGTTGTAACTGACCCCTGGTGATGCTGTAACCGTCCCGTCGTGCCTGGAGAACGTCTTCGGAATCGTTCGGTGCTTCAGGACGTCCTGCAAGAATTGCGATTCCTGCGGCGCCGCGCACCAGAGGATGTCGGCTACCTATCCGATAACCGACACGTATGAGACCGGCTTCAGCTTCGGCAACATGTATTGCAACGGCGTCCATGCCACGCGCCACGGACATGAAGGCGGTTGCCTGCGTTTCCTCTGCCAGTGCACGCAAGGCCGGTTCCGCGATGGAGCGCAATTGCGGTTCGAGACTTGCGGCAAGCGCCAGCAGTGCGCCTCCGAGAAAAACATTGCCGTTCGTACCGCGTGATATGAAGGAATCTGCTTCGAGCGTTGCGACAATCCTGTACGCCACTGCGCGATCCACTTGCAGGTTTTCTGCAATTTGGGCGATTGAAACGCCTCCCGGATGTTCCGCTATGAAGTTGATTGTTTCCATTCCTCTCCGCAAGGTTTGCAGCAGATTTCCCCTGGGTTCGGCGCGTTTGCTCAACAAAGTTCTCCATCTACAGGCGTGGCGAGGTCCAGATCGCGGTCGAAGCACGGTCAGCGGCAGAGCCAACTTCAGAAGTGTAACTTGACCGCGCAGCAGAAGCTTGCATTATAAACATAATGCACATTTTTGTGCGATATAAGTAAATTGAGCTAAGGGATGGTACATGGGACGCGCTGTCAATGAGGGGGAAGGGAAGCGAACTTCTGACTTTGCATCCCGCTTCGAGGGCAAGCCTGCTCCGGCAAACAAGCCGGACGATCGGGCAGAGGAAGAAATCTCCAGTCAGTGCCCTTTCTCACAAAAAGCTGCGGAGTTCGACGCGTTTTCCGGGCCCTATCAGGTGGATCCAGCGGAAGCGCTGCGTTGGTCGCGCGAACAGCATCCCGTCTTCTTCAGCCCGAAACTCGGCTATTGGGTAGTCACCCGCTATGCCGACATCAAAGCCGTGTTCCGCGACAACCTCCTTTTCTCTCCCAGAAACGTTCTTGAGAAGATTGCCCCTGCGACGCCGGAGGCGATGGAGGTTCTGAAATCCTACGGCTACGCCATGAACCGGACATTGGTGAATGAGGACGAGCCGGCACATATGGAACGCCGCCGCGTGCTGATGGACCATTTCCTTCCCGAAAACCTTGAAGCCAAGCAGGAAATGGTGCGCAGGCTGACCCGTGAGAAAGTGGACGCTTTTATCGACAGCGGGCGTGTCGACCTGGTTGAAGCGATGCTCTACGAAGTGCCGTTGAATGTCGCACTCCATTTTCTCGGTGTTCCGGAAGACGATATCGCTGTACTGCGCAATTTCTCCGTTGCTCACGCCGTGAACACCTGGGGCAAACCTTCCGATGAACGGCAGGTCGCGGTTGCGCATGACGTTGGTCAGTTTTGGAATTACGCGGGAAAGATCATCGAGAAGATGAAAAAAGAGCCGGATGGAACCGGCTGGATGCATGAAACAATCCGCAAGAATGCAGAGTTTCCGGACATAGTGACCGACAGCTACGTCCATTCGATGATGATGGCCATTATCGTCGCAGCACATGAAACAACTTCGCTGGCGTCGGCAAACATGTTCAAGACGATGCTGAACCACCGGCAGGCCTGGGAGGATATCTGCGAAGATCCCAGTCTGATCCCGAATGCTGTCGAGGAATGCCTGCGCTATGCCGGCTCAATCGTCGCCTGGCGCAGGCAGACGACAGCACCTGTCAGGCTGGGAGGTGTGGATTTGCCTGAAGGGGCCAAACTGCTCATCGTCCAGGCGTCGGGCAATCAGGACGACGGGTACTTCGAAGATGGTGGAAAGTTCGACATCTACCGCGACAATGCGGTCGATCACCTGACCTTCGGCTATGGCAGTCACCAATGCATGGGCAAGAACATCGGTCGCATGGAGATGCGTATTTTCCTGGAAGAAGTGTCTCGAAGGCTTCCGCATCTGCGCCTTGCCGAGCAAGAATTCACCTATCTGCCGACAACTTCTTTCAGAGGCCCGGACAGCGTTTGGGTCGAATGGGATCCCGAACTCAATCCTGAACGGCGAGATCCCGGGATTTCGAAGAATGATCATCGGTTTGCAGTCGGAGCTCCCTCTCGCCGCGACATTGCCCGCAAGGTGCTGGTGACAGATGTGCGGAAGGAAGCTGACGGGATCATCGGACTGACACTTGAAGACGCCAAGGGCAGGCCTCTACCGCGTTGGAGCGCCGGCGCTCATGTCGAGCTGTGCTTTGACGGCTTTGATCGCAAGTTTTCGCTTTGCGGCCATGCCGATGTGGCCGAATACAATCTTGCGATCCTGCGCGAGGACGAAGGCCGAGGTGGGTCGCGTCACATACATGAAACTGTGAGTAAAGGCATGCAGCTGCGCTTGCGTGGTCCGAGCAACCTGTTCAGGCTCGACGAAACCGCTCAAACCTATCTTCTGGTTGCGGGTGGTATCGGGATTACTCCAATCCTTGCGATGGCAGACCGGCTCAAGGCGTTGGGCAAGGATTATGCTGTGCACTATTGCGGGCGCTCTCGCCAAAGCATGGCGCTTCTCAGGCGGTTGAATGAGAACCATGCAGATCGGGTTACCATTCATGCCGGAGATGAAGGGCAACGTGCCGATTTGACGGCGCTAGTCTCCGACCTGTCCGATGGAGCGCAAATCTATGCATGCGGTCCTCAGCGCATGATTTCCGCCCTGGAAGACCTGTCCGCGGAACGGCCTGGAGTGACATTGCGGTTCGAGCATTTCTCGGCCGTCAGCACCGGTCTTGATCCCGAGAAGGAAAGCGGGTTCGAAGTCGAGTTGAAAGATTCTGGATTTGCTGTGAACGTCGCCGCAAACGAAACCATGCTCGATGCCCTCTTGGCATCCGGGGTAGATGTTTCCTTTGATTGCTGTGAGGGCCTGTGTGGAAGCTGCGAAATCGAGGTGCTGGATGGCGACATCGATCATCGCGACATGGTGTTGACGCGTTCCGAACGAGCAGAGAACAGCCGCATGATGGCCTGCTGCTCACGCTCCCAAAACGGAGGCAAGATCAAGCTGGCGCTTTAGGAGTTTCTTCCGGGAAGTGGCTTGGGAGTGTCTGCGGTTGAGCATAGGCAAAAAACACCCAGAGGCAAGCCGCCCCAAGTGCTCATGTTTAGCGATCACAGTGGAACGCGGAAGGCCATGTCGAATTTCGACTGAATGAAACTCGACACGGCCCCCTAATGCTTGCTTCAATCAGCCGTCGTAACGGCCGTTCAGGCCGAAGGTATCGCACTCGCGTTGCAGCATATTGGCGGCGAGCGTGAGATCCTTTCCGTGACGGGCGATCAGTTCCGCGCGTTTCACCGGATCGCGTGTTGCTTCGATGGCACCCCAGATTGCGGCGAGCGTCTCAGACGCATCACGCAGATTTTTGAGTGCGTTCGTGTCTTCGGCGGCCTTTTCGATGTTTTCGCCGGACACCGCACCGACACCCGGAACGGTTTGCGCACCGCCGCTGGTGTAGCCTTCGGGCACATCGCCCTTGACGTTGATGACCTTGCGATACCGAATGGCGGACAGGATCTGATCCACCGCCTGCTTGGCACCTTCCACACGTGAGGTGTGTTCGGTGTCCGCTGCAGCGTGGGGAAGCAGCTCCAGACGGTCAGCGAATTTTTCGATCAGCGGACGGTAAGGCACCATCGGACCGAAGAGGCTGCCGTCTTCCGCAACAAAAAGGTCCGCATCGATCGCCGCATAGCGTACTTTGCCGCTTGCCAACGCATCACCGAGGGCCTCCGCATCGACAACCTCACCACGGTCGTAGTTGACCAGAACCGCGCCGTCATTCAGGGCGTTCAGAACAGATGCACCTACCAGTCCGGCATTGGCGAAAGTTCCGTCTGCACCCTTGGCGCCAAGGCCGGTGTGCGGAGAAAGCACGTCTGCTCCGGCTGCCGCCTCTTCCGGGGACGCGGCATAGATGAAGCCTTCGGACTCGATCCAGTCCTTGTGACGCTCGCGGGCGTAGACAGCAACGGACATTCCAAAGGCCTTGGCGAGTTTTGCAACCTCGCGGCCGATATTGCCGTAGCCGATCACACCCATCCGCTTGCCTTCCAGCTTCTCGGTCGGGTAATCGCGTAGGTGCTTGCCGGTGTCGAAATCACCTTTGACCACACGGTCGTGCATTTCGGCAACGTCCAGATCCGGCATCACTTTCAGCAGCGACTTCATCACCATCTGCGCGGTTGCGCGACTGTTGAAGCTTGGGGTGTTCATCAGCGGTGCAGCTCCGCCTGAGCCGTCTCCGCCACCCCAGCTGGTGCAGGCCATGTTGCCGGTGCCGGCTCCAATGCGCACGCCGCCTTCCGGGAAAGTTGCATTTTCGGGAAAGAACGTCGCAGCTGCGATCACAGCGTCATACTGGCCGTCACAGCAGGCCGCTGTCAGTTCTTCTTGCGTGCTCAGGTCGGGAAGATAGAAGAAGTGCTGACCGGCAGGAAGATCTGCGCCGTCCCAACCGCCTAGCGTGAACGTTCCACCCTGGGCTTCGACATGAGCTTTTACTTCAGACGGGTCAGGTTTGCCGTCTGCGTCGAATTTGAGACCGACCAGATCGGCGACCAGAATGCGGTAGGCACGGTTCGGGTCGTCCTTGCGCGCATTTGCTTCTCCGCTCGCTTCGACTTCGAAAGCTGTTCCGGCTTCGGCCAGAATTTCTTCCAGCACCACGATCTTGGCGCGGTTGTAGGCGTAAGAGATGTTCTCAAGCAGGGCGACAATATCGTCGCTGTCGCGGATCCCGCCGATCCATGCCCGGTAGTCTCCTGGAGTTCCCGGGAAGGCATTGACGTAGCGGGCTGCATCCAGGCCCGCTTCGTGCCAGCCGTTGGGATGGGTCAGGCCCTCATACCCCAGAAGCTGCTTGGAGCGCAGTATGATGCGGTTGTGAATGTCGGCGTCGGTGATATCCGGATCGTTGACCCGAAGAAGCGTGACCGCAGCGCCGCGCTTGTCCGCGGCGTCGACACCCGGCTCCAGCAGGGTCTGGCCAGCAAGCCAATCGTTGATGCACTGACGGTTTGCAGCCGAGCGCTGGTTCATGACGCTGACCGGGCCGAACATGTTTTCAACGCGCAGCAGGCCATAGGTTGTTTCGGCAAACGCGAGAGACGAGAAGGTGTTGATGACACCACCAGTCATCTTGTTGGTTTCGGGATCGTAGAAAGGACCGAGGCCAACGGTCTTTTCACCGGTCAGCGGTTTCTTCGCGTCTTTCGGAACGACCAGTTTCAGCTGCCGTGCGATTGCCCAGGCAGGGTTTTTCTGATTGTCTTCGATCAGTTGCATCGCAGCTGGAGTGAACGAAGCAAGGAAGTAACCGGAAATGCCGCCAATGGCTTTCTGGAACGGTGTGAACAGACAACACTTGGACATGAAGGCCTCGACAACGTCCTGCGACCATGGCATCGCGCCCAGCATGGACGTCGCGTCGATCATCGCGTGACGGTTGTCGGGATCGCGCTCCAGCCAGGTGAGCAGCGAGCTGACTTCCTTTTCCGTGTAGGTGGTCGCTCCGGTTGTTTCGTGGCCGACCCCGACAAACAGGGTGATGTTCATCGCTTCCAATTCGTCAGCACTTGGAATCGTGCCTTCGCGATCGGCAAAAACCACTTTGTCTTCATGACCGTTTTCCGCGAACCGCTGCAGTTCGAGGATCTGTGTTCCCCAGCTTTGACGGAAAAATCCGCCGGCCTTTGCATCGTCGGATTCCGGCTTGGGCGTGTCTACGAAAAGCTTCTGCCCATCCAGGTTCGGGTTCATCAGGTGCATGATCGCAACCGTGAAGCCGCTGTGACCGCCGCCGAGGCCAACGGCGATCTGATTGGCCTTCGGAAAACCGAAATAGCGGTGGATGTGATGCATCATGTCCAGCAGGATCGCATCTGCCGGGTAGCCGCGGTGCATGGAGCGGCCAATCTCGGACGTGGTGAAGGGGCCTATGTCGTTGCCCTTGTCGTCCAGCTTTCGGTAGGTGTTTTCCAGCCAGCGATTGAATGCGAATGTGTTTTTGCGGCCCTCCGCATCATCCAGAACCATGTCGGTGATCGGACCGACGCCGAAAAACGGATTTTTGGTACGCGCGGGAGGGCCCTTGCGGGTTACTTCAATGCAGTGTTCGCGTTGTGCAGCTAGATCGGACACGACTAATCCCAGTTCGCTAGAGGACGTTAAATCTGGGGCCAAATTAGTGTGGTCGGATCAGGGAAAATGTCGAATTTGCGAAAAGATTCTAGCGAAATACGTCCTCAAGGTCCCCGTTCGGGTGGTGGAACAGGTGGATTTCGCCTTATCCGATCAGGTTTCACACGCATGTTTCAAATGCGCCGGTAAGCTTTGCCACGAAATCTTTTTTCAGATAGCCGCCAGGCAAGCTGGTATGGGCGCTGAGATCGATCTGTCGCTCTTCGCCCAGCGCATTCAAGAAACGGTTGATTGCATCAATGGCCTCGATCGAGACCGGGTCGATGAGCATGATTGCATGTGCCAGAATGGCGTTTCTGCTCCGGTCAGCCTTGCTGCGGCGAATGCGCATGGCCGTGCCGGCAAACTTCAGGCCGTTCAGCTGCACATTATACTCACCGTCACAAAAAGCTCCGGGTTGCCAGCCCCTGCTGGCACCGCTCCCCAGTGCTTTTTCTATCGGTGTGCACAGCCGGTCATATTCCTCTTTCAGGTCGACTTGCTTGCCCGGGCGGGTGGCATAGACATGGGACACATTGAGAATACCTGTGCCTTGTGGTGTGACGTCACCACCCGTGCTGCGCAAGTTCACCGGCCAACCTTCCGCAGCAAGGCGTTGCGAGGCTTCATCGAATTGCGGTTTGTTGGTCAAGTTCTTCGGGGAAACAAGGCATCTTGGAGATTCCCAGAACCAAAGATGCCGGTGTTCCGGATTGTGGCTGACATGGTCCAGAAGTTCCATTTCGCGTGACAGTGCTTCTCCGGCATCCAGGAAATCTACCAAATGTCGTCCTCTCCACGGCAGGCTCTTCTTTCCAGTTAAGAGCATCTAGTCAATCCGCGCCCAAATGACAACGCGACGCAACCTGGCTGGCGATCAGAATTCGAATGCGATCTCTATTTGATTGACAGACTGGGTTCGATTCCGCATTAAACTTGAAATGCGCCACTTCAGCGTCGGAAACGAAAAGGTTTCCCGAATGCCAGGCAGCTCCCATCAAAGTTGAACCTTCAGTCTTGTTTGGCCGTGCAGGCACGCTTTGGTTTTTAGACCGAACTTCGTGTGTTGCGAGGAGCTCGCGGAGGCTGTTTCGAGTGAGCTTTTCAAACGGGAGGCGCCCTGGTGGAGCGGGTTAGGAATTCTTACCTGGCTTTGATACTGGCAGGTTTCATAGGCCATCTGGTTGTTCTGGTAATTGCGATCGCATTTCCCATTCGCCTTGCTCCGTGGATTGCGCTGCAACTTGCTCTCATGCCGGCGGCGGCGGGAGTGGCGTGGTTCTTTCCGGATTGGCTTTCCGTTTTCTCGCTGCTTCGATCTCGAGAACCCGGAGGTTTCAGATTTGGGACACAAGGCGAGCAAAACCTTGTCCTTGAGCGAACGGCATCTGGCATGCCGTCCAGGGAGATTGAAATGCGTCTCAGGTCTGAAATTCGGGAACTCACGAAATTGCGACGAGAATAACGCTCGATCTCTGTTCACTTTTCGAGGAGAGTCGAACCTGGAGCTCAGAACTGAGTTTTTTCCGCTTGAGACAGTGGAAACACTGCTCCGGAACAACGCTTATGGATGGAACGCCCGGATTGAACACCGGCATCTGAATGAAACAAAGGAAAGTAAGTAGCGTGGGCCAATTTGCAGAAGACACCAGACGTATTCACAAGCTTTTGTCTGACGTCCTTAAGCCGACACCTCTTCAGCACAGTCAGTATCTGTCCGATCTTCATCAAGCTGACATCTGGCTGAAACGCGAAGATCTGACACCTGTCAGAAGCTACAAGGTTCGTGGAGCCTACACCTTCATTCGGGAAGCCCTGGAGGCGGATCCCGACCGTTCATTGTTCGTGTGTTCTTCAGCGGGCAATCATGCGCAGGGTTTTGCTTTCGCCTGCCGCCACTTCAACAAACGCGGCGTTGTTTTCATGCCGCTGACAACACCACAGCAGAAGATCCAGAAGACTCGATCCTTCGGAGCTCCGTTGGTCGACATCAAATTGCTCGGCGATGGATTTGACGCCGCCAACAAGGCCGCAATGGAGTATTGCGAAGCAGAAAACGGTTTGATGGTGCCGCCCTTTGATCATCCGACGATCATCCTGGGGCAGGCGACCGTCGGCAAGGAAATCCTCGAGCAGAGCCCGGAGGGATACTCCTGGGACCGTTTGATCCTCCCGGTTGGTGGCGGTGGACTTGCTGCCGGCATCACGCAGTACTTTGCGCAGACTGGCGAGAAGACGGAGTTCACTCTCGTTGAACCGGACATGGCGCCAAGCCTTCATGAGAGCCTGTTGGTTGGTGAGCGCATTCGTCTCGATAGAGTCGATAACTTTGTCGATGGTGCTGCGGTTGCGCAGATTGGTCAGGAGAATTTCAAACAACTTTCCAAATTTTCCCCCGAGCAAGTCGTGCTGGCGCCGACCGACGGCGTGTGTGCGACCATGATTGACATGCTCAATATTGAAGGAGTGGTTTTGGAACCCGCGGGCGCTCTTGCAATCGACGCCTTGAACCGTCTGCCGGTGGAACAGGTTCGCGGCAAGAAGATTGTCTGCGTCATTTCGGGCGGCAATTTCGACTTTGAAAGGCTCCCGGAGGTCAAGGAGCGGGCTTTGAAGTTCGCAGGTTTGAAGAAATATTATGTGATCCAGCTGCCGCAACGACCAGGCGCCTTGAAGGATTTCTTGTCCCTGCTTGGTCCTGAAGACGATATTGCCCGCTTCGAGTATCTGAAAAAATCGGCTCGTAACTTCGGCTCAGTGTTGCTTGGAATCGAGACAAAACGGCCGGAAAACTTCCAGTTGCTTCACGAGAGTTTTGATCGTTCCGATGTCAGATGGGAAGACATCACCTATAACGAGGCCATTGCCAATTTCGTGATCTGATAGAGCGCTCGAACGCGCTCCTGAATGGCGACCAACGTCGGTCAGCATTGACGCTCCGATTGTTGGCCTTTCGTGACTTGCCACACTTAACTCGGCAACGAACGGTCTCGTCCCTCACGTCTTCAGCGTGGAAACGGCTTCCTCAGCCGCATGGATCAGGGCGTTGGCCCGGCTGTCAGACTGAATGAGCAGTATGAACAGGAGATCTGCAAGGGCCAGCTGGGCATCGCGGGTGAAAATCGCTGAACTTCGGGCCTGGTGTTCCTCGGCGACAATGTAGAGCTGGATCTCCGCCAGATCGGCGAGCCGATTGGGTTGCACGCCTGTGACCGAAATGAGGGTGGCGTTCTTCTGGTGTGCCGTCTCCGCGATCCGCCGGCTTTCAAGCGTATCGCCGGAATAGGAAAGCGCTATGCACAGATCGCCCTTCTCGAGCGTCGCGGCATTGGCAATCTGAATGTGGCTGTCAGCATCGAACAGCACCATGTAGCCGATTTTTAGGAGCTTGTAGGCAAAGTCCTGTGCCACGAGTGAGGACGCACCGACGCCGACGAGTTGAATCCGACGGGCGGCGCGAATAGCCGCAAGCGCTTCCTGAACCGTATTCTCATCGTTGACAGAAAGCGTTTGCTGCATGGCCTGGATCTTCGATCCGAGCAGTTTTTGCAAAATGGTCGCGTAAGGGTCGCTGTTGCCGATCGTGCCGTGGATCACTCCCGCAGGCACTTGCCAGGTTTGCGACGCAGCTTTTGTGACCGCGACCTTGAAGTCCTGGTACCCGCGAAAGCCAAGCTTCTGGCAGAATTTTACGACACTTGATTGGCTGCGCCCGGTCTGCTCTGCCAACTCCGCTGACGACAGATGGATCATCTCTTCCGGCGAGGCGAGCACAAATGTGGCGATCGCCCTCTCGGCCGTCGTGAGGCTGTCCACTTGCCCCTTCAGTTTTGTCAGAATCGACATGGTGCTTCCTTGTGAGATCCCGATTCATCATTCCGTAAGCAGCAATCAAATGGAATAACTATTTCTCTCTCTATGAATGGTTGCATTCCAGGCATCGCTCGCAAGATGGGATTTCGCTGCAGGATGTTATCTCCAAGCCTTTGTAAATATGTCAAAAATGATGTTTGGTATTCTTGATGATATAATGTCTGCCAAACACAAGAGGAATAAAAAATTGAACAAATCGTTGACTGTTGGAATAATTAAGTCAAGGATCATGTAGAAAGTACCAAGGGGTTCCAATGTCCGATCCGCTGTCCGTCCGATCATTGCGCAGTCTTGTGTCCGAGACGCGAAATCCACGCACGATGGATATCGATCTGCTTCCGGTTCCGGAGATGATTGGCCGGATCAATGCAGAGGACAAACTCGTTGCGACCGCTGTCGAGGCCGAGTTGCCCGCAATAGCAAAGGCGGTCGAAGTCATAGCCGACGCTTTCCGGGCAGGGGGAAGATTGATCTACATAGGCGCTGGAACCTCAGGGCGATTGGGTGTTCTGGATGCTTCCGAATGTCCTCCGACCTTCTCGGTGCCGTCTTCCATGGTCATCGGAATTATCGCTGGCGGTGACAAGGCGCTGCGAGATGCTGTGGAGGGAGCCGAAGACAGCGAAGCGCAAGGGGCCGCGGATTTGAAAGCTGCCTCGCTGACCAGGCGGGATATTGTTGTCGGCATAGCGGTATCGGGCCGGACCCCCTACGTGGTCGGAGCGCTTGATTACGCCTCCGAAGTTGGTGCGCGTACGATTGCGCTTACCTGCAATCCAAACTCCGTCATGTCCCGGCACGCAGAGATTTCCATCGCGCCGGTCGTCGGCCCGGAAGTCGTCACCGGTTCGACCCGTCTGAAGTCCGGCACTGCCCAGAAGATGGTGTTGAACATGCTGACGACTGCGGCGATGATCCGCATCGGAAAGACGTATCAGAACCTGATGGTCGATCTGTCGATATCAAACTCCAAACTGAAGACCCGCGCAGTCGGCATCCTGTCCGAAATAACAGGCGTCGAGCCCGAAGAGGCTGCCGATCTGCTGGCCGAGGCCGACAATGACGTAAAACTCGCAATTTGTATGAAACTTACCGGATTGAAACGGGATGTTGCCGCTGAAATCCTTAGGGAAAACGGCGGCGTATTGAGAAAAGCAATAGACAAGACGCGGGGAACAATCCGCGCAGGACTGACGGATTAGATTGCCTAATCCTTCCATTTAGGGAGATCGCATTATGTCTAAGATGATTACCAGGTCGCTCAAGACGATCGGCTTGGCTGTTGCATTGAGCACCACTGCGCTGGGCGGTGCGGCAATGGCTGAAAACCTCAAGGTTGCGTGGTCGCAGGACGCCACAGGCCTTGATCCGCACAAGCAAACGGCCTTCTCGTCGATCCGTTTCCTTGAGTTGATGTATGAACCGCTGGTGCGCCTGGACAAGGATGCGAAAATCGTTCCGGCGCTCGCCAGCTCGTGGGACTTCAACGACGAAGCCACGGTTCTGACAATGAAACTCGATGATGGCGCGAAGTTTCATGATGGATCGGCTGTCACCTCGGCCGACGTCAAGGCCAGCTTCGAACGTATTCTTGATGAGGAAATCGGTTCGGCGGCCCGCGCGAACTTCACCGCGATTACGTCAATCGACACGCCGGATGAAAAGACGGTCGTCTTCAATCTGGATGGCCCGAACGTACCGTTTCTGACCGCACTCGCTTCTGTGAACGCCGCTGTTGTGCAGGCCAGCGCTATTGATGCCGGAACCATCGGCACCGAAGTCGTCGGATCCGGTCCCTTCAAGTATGAAAGCTGGACACCGAACTCGAACGCCAAGCTCGTTGCCAATGAAGATTGGCATGGAGGAAAGGTGGCCATTGACGGGCTCGATATATCCGTGCTTCCCGACGAAACGGCAATCCTTGCTGCCTTGCGTTCAAAGCAAGTGGACTTTGCCCTGATCAACGATCCGTTTGTTGCAACCTTGATCCCGCAGGCGTCCGGTCTCAAGCTCGCAAAGGCACCGGTACTTTCCTACCACGTGCTGCAGCTGAACCCGTCACGTGGCCCGCTGACAGAGCAGAAAGTCCGCCAGGCGATTTCCTGTGCCGTGGATCGGCAGGATGTTCTCGATACCGCCCTTCTGGGTGAAGGCGCGGTGACCGGACCTCTGACCATGGCAGCTTACGCGACCCCGGTTGATGAGCTCTTCTGCTACACGCAGGATTTGGGCAAGGCCAAGGAACTGATGGCAGAAGCCGGGTATGCCGACGGTTTTGACATGAACATCATGGCGGCAACCGGAGAGCCGCCAACTGCTGCTTCCGAAGCACAGGTTCTGCAGTCACAACTCTCTGAGATCGGTATCAATCTGACGATTGAGATGAAGGAACTGAATGTCTATGTCGACCATTGGCTGAAGGCTGATTTCGACATGGCCGTGGCGTTGAACGGCGGTAAGCCGGATCCTTACACCATGTATAATCGGTACTGGACCAAGGACGGCAACCTGCAGCACGTTGCCAACTACATCGATGACGACCTCGATAGCCTGATGGCCCAGGGCCGTGAGGAAACCGATCCGGAAAAGCGGAAAGAGATCTTCCAGTCCTTCGAAAAACACCTCGCGGAAGTCTCGCCCTGGGTCTGGCTCTATACCGGATACTCCTATGCCGGGGCGCAGGACTATGTTGACGGTTTCGTTCCGACACCAACAGGTTCGCTGTTCGGCCTCGCTGATGTGAGCCTGAACAAGTAGGCCTCAAGTCGGAGATCAACATGTCCTACCCGATCAAGCGCCTACTGGTGTTCCCACTGGTGATGCTGGGCGTGTCGATCTTCGTCTTCATTGCTATCCGGTTGGTGCCGGGCGACGCGATCACCGCGATGCTCGGCACCGAGTCCGGCCTGCTGACACCGAAACAGCGAGAGGCCCTGACCGCTTATTTCGGCCTCGATCAGAACTGGTTTGTTCAATTCTGGCGTTGGTTCGCCGGTGTGCTGCAAGGCGATTTCGGAATTTCAACGACTTACGGCAAACCGGTCATGACGGTCATCCTGGAACACTTTCCCTTGACCCTCGAGCTGGCCGTCCTGTCGATGTTGATCGCGTTGGCGATTGGAATACCGGCCGGTATCTATGCCGCTACGCACAAGGACCGTCCGTCGGACCTGATCGTGCGTATGGTCGCTATGATCGGTCAGTCGACACCAAGTTTTGTCGTCGGATTGCTGCTGGTCTACATGCTCTCGGTCGGCTTCGGCGTTCTTCCCGAAATGGGGACCTTTGTTCCGATCACCGAAGATCCGATTGCCAATCTTGCTCAAATGATCCTGCCGGCGATTACGCTGGGAACAGCCTTCGCTGCCGCTGTCATTCGCATGTCCCGTTCCGCAATGCTGGACATCCTTCAGGAGGACTATGTCCGGACTGCACGTTCCAAGGGAATTCCGCGCCGCCGTGTGATCTGGCGTCACGCACTTCCCAATGCCTTGATCCCGGTGGTCACTCTTTCAGGGGTTGAGTTTGGATATCTGCTCGGGGGTGCTGTTCTGGTCGAACAGATATTCGCGCTGCCAGGCCTCGGCCGTACGGTGCTCGATGCAATCCTGCAGCGTGACTACGCACTGGTGCAGGGAGCCGTTCTTTTCATCGCCTTCAACTTCATGGTCGTGAACCTGATGGTGGATCTCGCCTACGCAGCTCTCGATCCGCGCATTCGGTTCGAAACCAAATGACAGCACTCCTAAAAGATGTCCTCCGGCACCCTTCCGGACGGATCGGCCTCACCCTGCTGACCGTTTTTCTGATTGCCGGAATTCTGGGCAAGGCCGGGATTACTCCTTACGACCCGCTCATGCAGGACCGTATCGCCCGTCTGCAGGGCCCCTCAAGCGCGCATTGGTTCGGCACCGACCTCTTCGGCCGCGATGTTCTCTCCCGTCTGATGGTGGGGATCGGCCAGAGTTTCATCATCTCGTTCTTTTCGGTGGGCATTGCTTCGCTTCTCGGCAGCGTGCTCGGTTTGACGGCGGCCTGGTTCTCCGGCCTGTGGGACGGGACCGTCATGCGTTTCATGGATGTGCTGCTGGCGTTCCCGGCAATTCTTCTGGCTCTTCTTATCATTACGATTTTCGGGCCTGGCACCTGGACATCGGTTCTGGCGATCGCGATCGTCTATACGCCTATCTTCACGCGGGTGACGCGCGGTCCCGCTCTGTCGCTCCGCCGCCGTGATTTTGTCGATGCCGCCCGCACTTTCGGCACGTCGCGCAGCTACATCATGACACGGCACTTGGCCTTGAACCTCGTTGCACCGTTGACGGTGCAGATTACGCTTGCGCTTGCCTGGGCGCTGGTGACCGAAGCCGGACTGAGCTTCCTGGGTCTTGGCACCCAACCGCCCAACGCATCGCTTGGTCTCATGCTGTCCGATGCCCGGAACCTCATGGAAATGGCTCCCTGGCTTCTTTGGGTGCCCGCCATTGCCCTCATGCTGGCCGTACTCAGCTTCAATCTTCTGGGGGATGCCTTGCGCGATATCCTTGATCCGAAGACCCGAAGGAGGTTGGCATGAACCTGCTTTCCGTTCGCGATCTCAAGGTAGGCTTCGGTCCGCGCCCTGAAGAAAATGAAGTCGTTCATGGGGTCAGTTTCGATCTTGCTCCAGGCGAAACGCTTGCCATCGTCGGAGAAACGGGATCTGGCAAATCGGTCACTTCCATGGCCGTAAACCGCCTCGTTGACTTTGGCGGCGGGAAAATCACCAACGGTTCTGTCAGCTACACCCGTTCCGACGGATCAAGTCTGGACCTTGCTGCTGCTGCCGAGAGCGAACTGGAACAGATCCGCGGCCGTGAGATCGGCATGATCTTTCAAGAGCCGATGACGTCGCTCAACCCGGTGATGACCGTTGGCGCACAGATCGAAGAGATCTTCCGTATCCAGCATGGCATGTCGAAATCAGCGGCCAGAGAAGCGGCGCGTGAGGCACTTGAGCGCGTGCGCATTCCGGATGCCGCCAGGCGTTTGGGGTATGCGCCGCATCAGTTATCCGGCGGCATGCTCCAGCGGGTGATGATCGCAATAGCGCTTGCCTCCAACCCACGTCTCCTGATCGCCGACGAGCCGACCACGGCACTCGACGTGACGATACAGGCCCAGATCATGGGACTGCTTTCCGAAATGAAGCTGGAAACCGGAACGGGGATGATCTTCATCACCCATGACATCGGTCTTGTCGCCGGGTTCGCAGATCGTGTGATGGTCATGCAGCATGGAAAAGTCGTGGAACAAGGACCCCTTGACGCTGTCCTGGATGATCCGCAGCACGCCTATACCAAGCATCTGCTGAGTGCGGTGCCGCATTTCTCGGATGGCAAGTCGGTGAGAGGAGACAAAGCTTTGGCACATCCGGCGCTAAAGGTTGAGAATCTGACCGTTCGCTTTCCGGTTCGCTCCGGCCTGTTCCGCAAACACACCGGCAATATCCATGCCGTGGAGGGGGTGTCATTTGAATTGAAGGCAGGCGAGACATTGGGAATTGTCGGCGAATCCGGATCCGGAAAGTCGACGACGGCCCGCGCGATTCTCGATCTGGTAACTCCCGCGGGCGGCACGATAAAGGCTGATCAAACGCAGTTGGGGGGGACCGACAAGCCGGTGCAAATGGTGTTTCAGAACCCCAACGCTTCTTTGAACCCGCGCCTTACCGTTCACAGCATCCTGGCAGAACCCCTGACCGCAGTCGGACAGAGCATTGATGCCGACGCCATTGTGCGAATGGAGATGCTGCTGAGCCGGGTCGGCTTGCCAACCGACAGCCTCACCCGGTACCCGCATGAATTTTCTGGTGGTCAACGGCAACGGATCTGCATTGCCAGGGCACTCATGCTGAAGCCTTCGGTGCTGGTTCTGGATGAGGCGGTTTCGGCGCTTGATGTATCGGTGCAGGCGAAGGTTCTCGACCTGCTGATTGACCTGCAGCAGGAATTCGGTCTGGCATACCTCTTCGTGACTCATGACATGGCGGTGGTCGAGCGCATCGCACACCGGATTGCCGTGGTCTATGCGGGCCGGATAGTCGAAATCGGCAATGCCCGCGACTTGCTGGCAAACCCCCGCCACAGCTACACCAGACAACTCATCGAGGCAGTGCCGTCGCTTGAACGCCGCCGTGCAGACTACAGCATCGACACGCGCGCGATACCTTCCCTGGTGCGTCCTATCGGCTTTGTGCCCGAGCAAGAGCCATGGTTGGCTGCGGGTGAGGATCACTCCTATCGGCAGGAGGGATGATCAGTGGATAGACACGCGAAATTTGATGCCGCATTCGCTCACCTCGAGACAGCCGTCGCCAATGGCAACATTCCGGGTGGCGTGCTCGGCCTGGTGTCGCAAGACGGCGGGACGATTGTCCGTGCTGCCGGTGAGGCTCAGAAGGTGCCGGTTACCCGACCAATGACGACAGACACCTGGTTTGATCTTGCTTCGGTTTCCAAGGTTGCCTTCACCACCGAGCGGATAATGGCTCATGCAAGGGACGGCCGCATCGAGCTTGACGCGCCGCTCACCGTTCTGATCCCGGATCTGCGCCAATATCACCCGGAGACGGCCTGGGAGCGGCAGCTGACGGTACGCCAGTGTCTTGGCCATCAGACGGGATTGCCAGCCGTTTTCCCGATCTACACCTATGGCGATGATCCCGACCGGCTTCGCGCCTTCGTGTTGCAACATGAATGGCCGCGTGGTGCCGCAGTCTATTCCTGCATCAACTTCATTCTTCTGGGCATCGCGTTGGAGCGGCTTGAAGGAAATCGGCTGCGCGACATTGATCCGGGTTTTGGCTTTGCATTTTCTGGCGACAGGGGCCTCACGGCAGCGACTGAACATTGCAACTGGCGCGACCGGATGCTGGTGGGCGAAGTTCATGACGAGAATTGTTTCGCCCTTGAAGGAGCAGGCAATGCGGGTCTCTTTGGCAATGTGAATTCGGTTCTTGGCTTCGCACAACATCTGCTGGAACTGGAAGCAGCTGGAGACAGTCACACGCGCCTGTTGCGCACGCAGATCGGCCCGACACGCGGTCATGGCTGGGAGCTGCCACATCCGGACTGGTCGGGCAGCATCTACTGTTCGGATCAGACAATCGGCCATACCGGATTTACCGGAACGGGGCTTTGGATCGACTTTGCCGAAGGGCATGCCTGGACTCTGCTGACTAATCGGGTGCACCCGAGCCGGTTCAGGGAAAGTGAAATCATCCCGCTGCGCCAGGCTGTTGCTGCGGCGCTTTACGGAAAGGATTGACGATGGAACCGATCTGGGCCGTTGGGCTGATGACCGGCACAGTTCTCGACGGCTATATTGATGTCGCCTTGCTCAAAACCGATGGTGAAACCGTTATCGAGTTTGGGGCCTACGAACTGGTGCCTTATCCGGATGAGACCAACCGGCTCCTGGAAAGAACGCTTTCTGAAGCTCGCGACTGGGCTTTTGAGGGACCGGAGCCGGACATCTTTGCCGAAGCGGAAGCGGCGATTTCACACGCCCAGTCCAACGCGGTGCGTAGTGTGGTTGAAGCTACGGGTCTTCAGATGGCTGACATCGGCATCGTCGGCTTCCATGGCCAGACTGTTCTGCACCGCGCTCCCGTGCCCGGTCGAATTGGCGCGACGCGCCAGCTGGGCGACGGTCGATTGATGGCCCGTCTTCTCGGGACGGATGTCGCCTATGACTTCCGCTCCGCAGATATTGCGGCCGGCGGCCAGGGCGCGCCACTATCAGCGATCTACCACAAGGCGCTGCTGGCAAGTGCGGGTTTTCCGAAAGACACTGCCGTCTTGAATCTCGGCGGTGTTGCCAACGTCACCTGGATTTCAGACGCCGACGAAATCGCAGCCTTCGACACTGGTCCTGCCAATGCACCAATCAACGACTTCGTCAAGTCGATGGGGGCAGGGGATATGGACCGCGACGGTGCATATGCCCTGGCTGGAAAGGTGGATGAGGAACGTTTGGCCCATCGACTGAAAATGGCATATCTCAGCCAGCCTTATCCAAAGTCCCTTGACCGGTTTGATTTCGGCTTCGACTGGGTGGACGGACTGTCGTTGGAGGACGGTGCGGCAACCCTGACGGCTTTTTCGGCCGCTGCGGTTGGTGCTGGTCTCAATATCCTTCCAAGCAGGCCAAAACGCCTTGTGGTTTGCGGTGGCGGTCGTTGGAACCCGGCGCTGATGCAGATGCTCGCAACCTACGCAAAGGTAGAGGTCGTCGCAGCAGACGATCATGGCTGGAGGGCAGATGCGGTGGAAGCCGAGTGTTTTGCACTGCTCGCCGTCAGAAGCTTGCGGGGACTTCCGATCTCCTTTCCGACAACCACGGACGTTGAGGCTCCCCTTTGTGGAGGGAGAATTGCGCGGGCAAAGCAGACTGGTGGTGTGAGCCTGACAATCACCGATGCACCGGTAAATCCTGAAGAGGAGATCCTCGGAGAACTTGCTGCTTTCAATGCAGCTTTTGTCGGCGAGCCCAACCGGTCCGAATTGCAGGTCACGCTGCATGATTCAGAGGGAAAGCTGATCGCAGGGGCTTTCGGCTTTACCATCTGGAACTATCTCTACATTCAATGGCTGTGGGTTGCCGAAAGCCATCGGAGGCAGGGTATGGCAAACCAACTGCTTTTGGCGGCAGAAGAACGCGCGCTGGAGCGTGGCTGTATAGGTGCCTGGATCGACACGTTCAGCGACGCCGGACTGGGGGCATATCTCAAATCCGGTTACGAAGTTTTTGGTGAATTGCCGAACTTTGCAGCCGGGCAGTCGCGGACCTTTCTTAGAAAGTCGCTGGATCCGGCAAAAAAAGGTTGAGAACGCATGGACAGGTTGCTCATCAGAGGAGGCAACAGACTGCGCGGAGTGGTCGATGTATCGGGCGCGAAGAACGCCGCGCTGCCTCAGATCGCTGCTGCGCTGTTGAGCCCTTATCCGGTTGAACTCACCAATTTGCCCGCGGTTCAGGACGTCGACACGATGTTGACGCTGGCTTCCTTTCACAATGCCGAGGTGGAGCGCAGCAGTGCAGGCGCGGTAATCACGACAAGGGACCTGTCACAGCAGGAAACCCCTTACGACACTGTGCGCAGAATGCGCGCGACCGTCCTGGTGCTGGCGCCGCTTCTTGCGCGCTGCGGTCAGGCCAGGGTTTCCCTGCCGGGGGGGTGTGCCATCGGAGCCCGGCCGGTCGACATGCATATTCGAGCGCTGGAAACCCTCGGGGCTGATATCGCGCTTGAGCGCGGAGCAATTGTAGCTTCTGCACCAAAGGGATTGCAGGGCGCGCGTATCGTGCTTCCGGGACCTTCGGTCGGTGCAACGGCGGCGACCATGATGGCCGGGACAACGGCAAGAGGCGAAACCGAGATCCTCAACGCCGCCCGGGAACCGGAGATTGCCGACCTTGCAGCGTGTCTGCGAGCCATGGGCGCGCGCATCGAAGGGGAAGGGACACATCGCATTCTCGTCAGTGGCGATACGAGCTGGCGGCCCGCTCGGCACCAGTGCATTCCTGACCGCATCGAGGCCGGTACTTATGCGGTGGCGGCGGCGATCACCGGTGGTGAACTGGAATTGCTCAACGCAAGGCTGGAGCATCTTGCCTCCGTCGTGCAGGTCCTGGAAAGCATGGGGGTCGACGTGTGGCCGAGCGATCGCGGCATGGTGGTTGCCCGCCGCGGTCCACTTACTGGCTCCGACATAACAACCGAGCCCTATCCGGGTTTTCCCACTGACCTTCAGGCGCAGTTCATGGTTCTGGCGGCATGCGCGGACGGCGCTTCCCTCATTCGCGAAACTGTGTTTGAGAACCGGTTTATGCATCTGCCGGAATTGTGTCGGCTGGGCGCCGAGATAAAGCTTCAGGGACCAAGTGCACTGGTTCGGGGCAAGCCGGAGCTGTTCGGAACGAGCGTCATGGCAACGGACCTGCGGGCCTCGGTTTCCCTGGTTCTGGCCGGTCTGGTCGCCGAAGGGGAAACTGTGGTCAACCGGATCTATCATCTGGATCGCGGCTACGAGCGTCTTGATGACAAGTTGAGGCGCTGCGGCGCCGACATCGAGCGGTTGTCGGCATGAGCAGTAGCCCTTTTTTCCTTGGTGTCGACGGTGGTGGAACCGGCTGTCGCGCGAGGGTTGAAGACGCTGATGGACAGGTTCTCGGGCAGGGCCTCGCCGGACCGGCAGCAACGCGGCTCGGGATTGAAAAAACGTGGGCGGCGATCTTGGCGGCGAGCGAGAGTGCTCTGAAAGAGGCCGGTCTCGGACAAGAGAGCCTTGAGCACATCAGGGTCGGAGTTGCGCTGGCCGGACTTGGTCGGAAAGGAGCGCTGGAGGCGCTCTCAGACTGCCCGCATGACTTTGCGAAGGTCGTATTCGTCAATGATGGAATGGGAGCGTGTCTTGGGGCCCATTCCGGCCAGGATGGGGCAATTGTCATTGCTGGAACGGGGTCGGTTGGCATCGGCATTGTCGGTACGACAGAGCTTCGAGTCGGCGGCTATGGTTTCCCGATCTCAGACGAAGGCAGTGGTGCCTCCCTCGGTTTGAACACCGTGCGTGCTGCCTTGCGCGCCCATGATGGCCGGGAGGACAAGACACCGCTTTTGACCGAAGTGATGAAAAAATTCGCGCATGACCCGATGGAAATCGTCAGATGGATGGATCGGGCGTCCGCGACGGATTATGCGGTTTTCGCCCCCGCTGTATTACGCCATGCGGAGCAAGGGGATCCGGCTGCCCGACAGATCGTCCAGGCAGCGGCAGGTGAGATTGATACCCTTGTGCGCGCACTGCTTGCCCAGGGCGCTCCCAAAGTCTCTCTACTCGGCGGGTTGGCGAGCCCGTTGGAGCCATGGCTAGCCCACGACGTGCGCATACGTCTGAAACCGGCGGACGGAGATGCGGTTTCAGGAGCGATCCTCCTCGCACGGCGAGCCTCCGAAACGTAGCAAAGAGGTGAAGTCGCGAGGTGACCTCACAGACGTGCTTCTGGCAACAGAAAGGCAGGTTCCCCGTTGGGTCACACCTCGTTTGGAATTATGTCCACTGGGCTTGAATATTCCCCGTTCTTGAAAAGTTCGTTCAGTCGCTGGCGTGCGAAATTTTCCGGGACAAAGGCAAGACCAGGCGGGAACTGCCTGTTGGTTTTGACCTGCAATGTCGTTTCCCCATGTGGCGATCGCAGAGTGACCAATTCACCTGTCTTCAACCCTAGCTCCTGACAAACCGTGTCTGCTATTTCGACATACGCTTGGGACGAGATCGAGCTTAGCGTGGCAGAATGTTCCGTGACATAACTTGCATGAAACCTGCTTTCGCCAGTTACCAGCGTCAGCTTGCCGTTGCTGTTCCAAGACCTGTCGACGCGGCTCGGCAGCGGTAATTCCTTGAATTGACCATCCTCGGTTTGCCCCTGTGACGTACAGAGGAGACCTTCATCGCCAATATCGGCCAGCGACATTCCCTCGAGCGAGGGAACCAGCTGTGCGATTTCGGCGAATGTGTCTTCGAGTTTTGATCCCGATAGCTTGTGTCCGAGAACTTCGGCGATCTGATTGAGAATGTCTGAATTTCGACGCGCGTTGCCAATGGGGGGACGGAACTCCCGGCTTAGCTGCATCCGGCCTTCATTGTTCGTCATCGTGCCGGTCTCTTCGCCGAAGGCAGCTCCTGGCAGAATGATATCGGCAAGTTGTGTCGTTTCAGAATGATGCGATGCCTGGGCAATCACGAACCCGGCAGACGACATTGCCTTTTCGACGAGAGACCGGTCCGGATAGGTCGAGACCGGGTCACTGCCCAGAAGATAGAGGCAGCTCGTGGTGCCATTGGCGCAGCGTTGCAGCATTTCGTGAACATCGACACCTGGCTCTGGCGGAAGCTGAGCCTGCCAAACCTCACTGACACGAACGTCTCCCGGTCTCCGCCAGCCAGGAAGGTGGTTCGGTTGGACGCCCATTTCCCAGGCACCAAATTGGTTGCAGCGATCAAACAGGAATTGCAATGAGACTTGCTTGCCTGCTTGTTGCAGGTTCCTGAGCAGCCGTTCGAGCCATTGCAGGGCCTGCCCGGCATTGGTCGCGCGCAATATTTCCATTCCGACCAACACGGAGACAGATGACGTATTGCTGGCCTTGAGTGTACTTGCGATTTTCCGGGTAAACTCGGCAAACGGTGCAGCTGCCGGGGGAGGTTCTTTCTCCGGTGAGGAGGAAACCATTTCGGCGACCGCCGAGATCATGATGGCTTCGTCGCCTGGAAGCAAACGCAAATGCGCCTGTGCGTCCGCGTCGAGCCGCGATGGCCGAACAGATGCCAGGAACAACTTGTTTCCATGTTGCCTGACCTTACTACGGAGCAGATAATCGGTGACCGGGTTGTCGTCGGTGATGTTGCTGCCGATCGCGAAGATCGCGTCTGCCGAAACGGTGTTTTCCAGAGATTGTCTGGTGTAAAGATCACCCACAAGGCCGGGCAAAACATCATAGACGCCGCTGACCCAGCGACTTGAACTGTCGATGTTGTTGGTTCGGAACACCGTGCGAAGCATCTTCTGGAACAGATAAAGTGTCTCGTTGGTCAAATGGGCGGACGCCAGACCGCCGATGCGATGGCCTTCGATTTGGTCAGGTTGGCCCAGTCGGTGACGCATCAACTCATAGGCTTCGTCCCATGAGACCGGCTCCAGTGCTCCGCTCCGGCGTGCCCATGGGGTTTCAATTCGGTTTTCGCTGTTGATGAAGTCGATGCCGAAACGTCCCTTGACGCACAGGGTCTCACCATTGACGCCGGTCTCGTACTTGGATTTCACGCGGGCCAGTTGACCTTCGCGCGTGCTGACCGTCAACTGGCAGCCGGTTCCGCAGAACGAGCAGGTGGTTTCGGTTTCCACAAGGTCCCAGGGACGTGCCTTGTAGCGGTAGGGCTGGCTCATGAGAGCGCCTACTGGACACACTTCGATGCAATTTCCGCAATGATCGCAACCGGTCAGGCTGTTCTCAAATCCGGTGATTTCGCTGTCCATTCCCTTCTCGATGGTTCCGAGGGCGACAGCACCGACCACATCCTCGCACATGCGTACGCAGCGCTGGCACTGGATGCAGCGATTGGCATTGAAGATGATCACCTGGTTGAGTGACAGGTCGCGGCTTCGGAACACGCGCTTCTCGTCGCGGAAGCGGCTTGTGCCTGCACCGTACTTGAAAACCATGTCCTGCAATTCGCATTCACCGCCCTTGTCACAGACAGGGCAGTCAAGCGGGTGATTGGCCAACAACAGCTCAAGCATGCTCTGACGGGTCTGGGCGACCTGTTCGCTCGCCGTGTGCACGACCATGCCGTCGGCGACCGGGGTTGCGCAGGCCGGTTGCATCTTGGGGCTGTTTTCGACTGATACCAGGCACATGCGGCAAGATGCGAGTGGCGCAAACCGCTTCTGATAGCAGAATGTCGGCACGTCGATATCCAGCGATCGTGCCGCTTCCAGGATCAACGTGCCATCCGGCACTTCAAGCTCGATACCATCGATCGTGATGTTGGCCATGTCGGTGTGGCCCTCCATTTCAGGCACGAATTAGTGGTACGGGCATTTCCCGTCATTTATGTGCCGCTCGAATTCATCGCGGAAATGTTTCAGAGCAGCCCCCAGCGACCAGGCTGCTGCATCTCCAAGTGCACAGAAGGAGTTGCCGAAAATTCCATCACAAAGGAAAGCAAGCTGATCGAGGTCTTCCCGTTGACCGCGACCGGCCTCCAATCTGCGAAGGACCTTCGCAGCCCAGGCGTTGCCTTCTCGGCAGGGCGTGCACTTGCCGCAGGATTCGTGGTTGAAAAATTCCATGATCCGCAATGCAACCCGCACGATGCAGGCCGTGTCATCGAGTACGATCACACCCGCGGACCCTAGCATGCTTCCGGCCGCGGCAAGGGAGTCGAAATCCATACCTATATCGATGTCGTTCGCCGGGATCATCGGAGCCGAAACACCTCCGGGAATGACGGCCTTCAATCGCCCCGAACGTGGACCGCCGGCGTGCTCGTCAAGCAACTCTCGCAGTGACGTTCCCATCGGCAATTCGTAGAGGCCCGGTTTCCTGACCAAACCGCTGACGCAGTAAAGTTTCGGACCGGGGCTGCGTTCCGGTCCGATGCTGTTGAACCAGTCGGCACCTCGCTCGACGATGTGTGGCAGACAACTGAGAGTTTCCACGTTGTTGATGACGGTCGGAAAACCATAAAGTCCGGACACGGCAGGAAAGGGTGGTTTGAACTTCGGCTGTGCTCTGCGCCCCTCGATGGACTCCAGAAGTGCGGTTTCCTCTCCGCAAATATACGCGCCCGCGCCGCGATGCACATGGACGTCGTGACTGAAACCGCTGTTCAGGATGTTCTCGCCAAGAAGGCCGTTCGAATAAGCTTCCGCGATTGCGGCTTCCATACGCTCGATGCTGACGGTGTACTCTCCGCGTATATAGACATAGGTCGTCGTTGCCCCGATTGCGTAGGCTGCGATCAAAATGCCCTCGATCACCATGTGGGGATCGTTTTCCATCAGCGCCCGGTCCTTGAATGTTCCGGGCTCTGCTTCGTCGGCATTGCAACACAGATAGACGGGTTTGCCGGAATCCCTGGGTACAAAGCCCCATTTGACACCGGTCGGAAACCCGGCGCCGCCGCGGCCTCTCAATCCGGCGGTTTTTACGAGTTCGATCAGTTCACCGGGAGTGAAATCGGCAAGTGCGGACGCAACAGAGCGGTAGCCTCCGGCAGTCTGATAGGCCGCCAGGTTATGTGATCCCGGGGTGTCGATGTTGCGCAGCAATACCTTTTCATTCATGGCGGCCTGTGCCTCTTCGTCAATGCTCCATTTGCTGTCTGAACTGAACGAGCAGGTCGTCTATGCGCTGTTCGTCCAGGTTTTCGTGGTAGTCCCGGTTCACCATCATGACCGGCGCCGTGTTGCAGGACCCAAGGCACTCCACGGTGGTCAGGGTGAACATTCCGTCCGGTGTCGTTCCGCCCCTGGAGATCTGCAGCTTCGTTTCCAGATGTTGTGCAAGCTGCTCCGCCTGAGCCAGCATGCAGGAGACGTTGGTGCACAGCTGAATATGAAACTTACCGACCGGTTCGGTGTGGAACATTTCGTAAAAGGTGGCGACCTCGAAGACCCAGATCTCGGGGACGTCGAGAAGATTGGCGACCTCCATCAGGATGTCGCCATGCAGGCTGTCGACGGTTTCCTGAACCAGGGCGAGCGCCGGCATGATGGCTGAGCGCCGTGTCCGGTACCGGCCGGCGATCTCATTTATCTGCTCCTTGACGTGTTCCTGCATTTCACCTCCTGAAATGCGTTTTACTTGTCCACTTCGGCAATGACCGGGTCCAGGCTGCCGAGCATTGCAATGACATCGGCGAGGTACTTCATATTGCTCACCTTGCCTTCCAGCGCCTGGAGATTGACGAATGACGGCGCGCGCACACGTAATCGGAACGGCTTTTCGCTGCCGTCGCTGATGACATAGTACCCGAGTTCACCTTTCGGTGCTTCGATGGCGGCATAGACTTCCCCCTTGGGCACCTTGAAGCCGTAAGCCGACAACTCGAAATGATGGATGTGGGTCTCCATCGACGTTTTCAGGAGTTCCTTGTCGACCGGAAAGGCGATGGTCGGCATGTCCACCTGGAAATCGCCTTCCGGCAACTGATCAAGGCACTGTTCAATGATGCGCACGCTTTCACGCATTTCATGGATGCGGCAGATCCAGCGCGCGTAACAATCGCAGGCGGTGTCTGTGATGACGTCAAAATCCAATCGGTCATAGACTTCGTAGGGGCAGTCCCGGCGAATGTCCCAGTCGACCCCGGACGCTCTCAGATTGGGGCCGCTCAAGCCCAGATCGATAGCGTCCTTGGGCTCAATAACACCGATATCCCTGGTTCGGTTCAGGAACACCCGATTGGACGCAATGAGGCGTTCGTAGTCCTTCAGGCGTTTTGGAAGAATCTGACAGAATTCGCGAATTCGCTCGGTCGCGCCTTCCGGCAGGTCTTCTCGCACACCGCCGACGCGGATGTAGGACGTGTGCATGCGCGCGCCGGTGATCATCTCCATCAGGTCCATGAGCATCTCGCGTTCGCGCATGGCGTAAAGCAGAGCGGTCATCGCTCCCAGATCCATCGGCAGGGCACCGGTGATCAGCAGATGACCCGAAATACGCGAAAGTTCGGCCATCATCACGCGAATGTACTGGGCGCGTTCGGGAACCTCGATGCCGAGAAGGTTTTCGACAGCGATGGCAAAGCCTAAATTGTTGGACGGCGGACAAACATAGTCCAGCCGGTCGGTCAGCGGGAAAATCTGCGTGTAGGTGAAAGTTTCCGCCAGCTTTTCGGTGCCGCGATGCAGATATCCGATATGGGGTTCGGTACGCTCGACGATCTCTCCATTGAGCTGAAGCACCAGTTGCAACACGCCATGGGTGCTGGGATGCTGCGGACCGAGATTGAGCAGGACCTCTTTCGTAACGCGGGCCTTGTCGTCGGTTTCGCTCAGGACGGTGACATTGGTCATTGCTCGCCCCGTTCTTTTCCGAAGGGATTGTATTCGTCCTTGTAGCCGCGCACCGGGAAGTCCTTACGCATCGGATAGCCGTCGAACTCGTCCCACATGTAAATGCGTTTGAGGTTGGGATGGCCTTCAAACACAATGCCGTACATGTCGAAAGCTTCGCGCTCGTGCCAGTTCGCCGTCGTCCAGATATCCGCAACCGTGGGCAGACGGGGCGGATCATCAAACCGGCACTTGAGCCGCAGGCGATGTTGGTGGGTGGTGGAATAAAGGTGGTAAACGACGGCGAAGCGAGGGTTGTCGGGCAGGAAGTCGACACCGCACAGATCGGACAGGAAGTCGAAGGACAGTTCTGGCGCCTGGAGAAGAAAGCGGCACAGCTCTTTCAGGTTTTCCGGTGCCACCTCGATATTGTGCATGTCGATCCCGGCGCCGCCATCGCTGACCCTGTCACCGAAGTGATCCATGATCCGGTCGCAAAACGCTGGTCGGCGGTCGGTCATGACTCCGACGCTGCCTGTTCCGGTTCTTTCCGCAGAACATGGGTGCGCATGATCTTTTCCTGCAGCAGCACCATGCCGTGCATCAGGGCCTCAGGCCTCGGCGGGCATCCGGGCACGAAGACGTCGACCGGAACAATCAGTTCCGACCCCTGGACGACGGCGTAAGTGTTGTAAACACCTCCGGAAATGGCGCAGGTGCCCATTGCAACGACCCAGCGGGGCTCCGGCATCTGGTCGTACAGTCGTCGCACGATCGGGGCGAATTTCTTCACCACCGTGCCGGCGATGATCATGACGTCCGATTGCCGCGGCGAGGGACGAAACACCATGCCGAACCGATCAAGGTCATATCGTGAGCATCCGGTGGAGATCATTTCGATGGCGCAACAGGCGATGCCGAATGTTTCCGGCCACAGCGAGGATTTCCGACTCCAGTTGATGATGGTGTCGGTGGTGCTGAAGAAGACGTTGTCCGGGAACTGGTTTTCTAAGACACCCATTCAAGCGCTCCTTTGATCCACGCGTAGGCGAACCCCACCAGCAGCAGGAAAATGAAGACGAACATCTCCAGGTAACCGACAAAGCCGATGTCCTGGAGAACAACGGCCCAGGGGAATAGGAACATCGCTTCGACGTCGAAAACGACGAATAATATTGCCACCACGAAGTACTGTACGTGGAACAACCCGCCGGCTGCTTCGCCGACATGATCGACACCGCACTCGTAAGGCCGGTTTTTTTCCGGATAGGGGTTGTGAGGTCTGAACAGCGATCCCAGGGTCAGGATAAACAGGCACAGACCGATAGCCACGGCCACCATCAGGAATATCGGCATGTAATCCAGAAGCATTTCGTTGCTCCTCCCGTGAAGAGCCGGCTCCGAATATGCCAATTTGCCGTCATCCCGGCGGCGCACGGAACCTCTTCAACTATATATGGTCTCAGCGCAATAAGCCAATTATCGACGCCTGTTGCGTGCCGAAGGCGGCGTTTTGCGCCTGATCCAGGAACCATCCCGGCACAATGCCAATGGCAACCGTTCCGGTCACTGCAACGATCAGCGAAACGCGCAGCATGGGGGTCAGCGCCAGATCAAAATGACGTGAGGGTGCTTTCATGTACATGACCATCACGATGCGGATGTAGAAATAGGCCGCCACCGCGTTCATGAGGACCGCAATGACAGCCAGTGCCACGTAACCTTGATCGATCAACGCGACGAGGATGTAGAACTTGGCGAAGAAGCCTGCGGTCGGGGGAATACCAGCCAGAGAGAACAGGAAAATCAAGGTCAAAAGCGCCCAGACCGGATGACTTGTCGCGAGGCCCGTATAGTCGTCTATCTCGTCTCCCCTGACAGCGCCGTTGCGCATCATGATGATGACGGCGAACATGCCGACATTCATGAACGTATAGATCAGCAGGTAAAGCATGACGCTTGAAACGCCGTCCTGACCACCGGCAACAACACCCAAGAGGGCAAAGCCGGCGTGCGCGATGCTGGAATAAGCCAGCATGCGCTTGATATTGGTTTGGACCAGCGCGACGAAACTCCCGACTGCCATCGTCAGCACGGCAATAATGATCACCGCGTCGATCCAGATATTTTCGACCTGGATCACGCTTTCCAGGAAAATACGCAACACGATGGCAAAGGCGGCAGCCTTCGACGCGACCGACAGATAGGCAGTAATCGGCGTCGGCGCGCCTTCATAGACATCCGGAACCCACATGTGGAAGGGAACCGCGCCGAGTTTGAACAAAAGTCCGGTGATCAGAAACAGGATGGCCAGGATCAAGGCCGGTCCAGGTTGCTCTTCTGCCGACAGCGACGCGGCGATCCCCATGAGATCTGTCGTTCCGGCCAGACCGTAAACGAGTGAAAGGCCGTAAAGGAATATACCGGACGAAACCGCGCCCAGGATCACGTATTTGAGGGCCGCTTCGGTGGATTTGGCATCGCGCCGCTGGTAGCCGACAAGCACATAGAATGCCAGCGCCTGCAGTTCCAGTCCCATGTAGATTACCAGCAAATCGCGGCCCGAGGCCATGATCATCATGCCGGCAAGGGCAAACAGGATCAGCGCGTAATATTCGCCTTCCGCGATGTTCTCTTCCACCACGTAGCGTCTTGAGATGAGCAATGTCAGTGCGGTCGCCAGGAAGAAAATCGCCTTGAAGAAAAGAGCCAGTCCATCAACCACGAATGTACCGCCATAGGCCAGCAGCGGGGGACCTGCGAGCCCACTGGTCGCACCTGCGGCAAGCGCCACGAAGATCAGGGATAGACCGGTCAGAATGTTCAGAAGCTGCTTGCTTCTCATGAGGCCGGCAAACAGAACCACACAGGCGCCGAAGATCACGATGATTTCCGGAGTGCTGATGATGATCGAGCGGATAATTGCCTGCTGGTCCATCGTCCATCTCCCTCAGCGGCCGACAACCTGCATAAGCAGGTGGTTCAGGGACGGATCCAGGATGTTCAGGAACGGCATTGGATAAAAGCCGATCCAGATGACGAATATTGCAAGCGGCAGGATGGCGACCATTTCCCGCCTGTCGAGGTCCCAGAGTGGCTCCGGATTGCCAAAGGCGGTTGGCCCGAGGCTTACGCGGCGGATCAGCCGCAGCATGTAAGCGGCACTCAGCATGGCGCCGGCAATGGCAACTGCGCCTGTTGCCTTGCCCCAGGCGAAGGCTCCGGACAGAACCAGCAACTCACCGATGAAACCGTTGGTACCCGGAACTGCCATTGATGCCAGGCTGAAGAAACCCAGAAGCAGCGTGTAGATCGGGACGATCTTCATCAGGCCGCCATAATCCGCGATTTGCCGCGTGTGAGTTCGTTCGTAAATTATGCCGACGAACAGAAACAGTGCTCCTGTGACGATGCCATGGTTGAACATCTGCAACACAGCGCCGTTCAGACCGTTGGTGTTGAAGGTGAAGAGGCCGAGTGTGACGAAGCCCATATGACTGACGCTGGAATAGGCGATCAGTTTCTTCAGGTCGTCCTGAGCGAGGGCTAGGAAGCCGCCATAAACAATGGCGATTGCAGAAAGCGCAATGACAAGGGGGGCGAAATACTGCGAGGCGTCCGGAAGCATCGGCAGCGAAAAGCGCAGGAAACCATAGGCTCCCATCTTCAGAAGGACACCAGCCAGGATAATGCTGCCGGCGGTTGGGGCCTGGACGTGCGCATCGGGCAACCAGGTGTGTACCGGCACCATGGGAACCTTCACCGCAAAGGCAACCAGGAAAGCAAGAAACACCCAGGTCTGGATGCTGAATGGAATTTCAGCTTCCATCAGCGCCAGAATGTCGAAGGTCCGGCCGCTGACAAAATACAAGACCACAATGCCGACCAGGAACAGAAGGCTTCCGGCCAGCGTATACAGGAAAAACTTGATTGCTGCGTAGATCCGGTTATCGCCGCCCCAAACGCCGATGATCACGTACATCGGGATCAGCATGGCTTCCCAGAACACATAGAACAGGAACAGGTCGAGGGCACAAAAGACGCCGAGCATGAAGGTCTGCATGACCAGAAGGTTGATCATGAATGTCTTCACATTGACGTCTATGGCCTTCCAGGAGGCAAGGACGCAGATCCAGCCGAGCAAAGCTGTCAGGAACACGAAAAGCACGCTGATACCGTCGACGCCGACAGCATAGGATATGCCGAGTGCCGCGACCCAGACTGTCCGTTCCTGAAACTGCATGACCGGTGTGACCGGGTCGAAAGCAAGCACAAGCCACGTCGCGAGCAGAAAGTCGATGACCAGGATCGCCAAAGCCGCCCACCTGACCGCTTCATCGTCCTTCAGGAGCAACAGCAGCGGTATGCCGGCAACCGGAAGGAAGATGATGACGCTGAGGAGAGGGAAACCGGCCATCGTCGTCACCCGGTCCACAGAGCTACATAGAGAGCGATGCAGGCCAGGACACCGCCGATCATCGCGCCGGCGTAGTGGCTGACGACCCCGGACTGCACTTTGCGCATTGCGGCCCCGCAACGAAGAGCGGTCCGGGCGACACCATTGACAATCGCGTCGACAACCTTCAAGTCGCTGACGAGACTGACATTTGCTGTGAAATTGAGCGACCGCCAGATAACCGTGTCGGAAATGCCCGAAATCATCTGTTCCCATCGGGCGATCGGTCTGCTCGCAATCCACATGAACAGTCCGGCGCCCCTGCGGTAGAACCAGTCGGTGTCCAGCGAAATCGTCCGCTCGGGATCCAGGTATTTGAGGAACAGGAAGAAGCCGAGCGCGGTGAACATCAACAGGCTGAGGCTCTCGGTGATATGGTAACCGGAATAGGGATGGTAATCGACGGGATATGGCAGCAGCCCGTAAAGTACGCCGGGCAGGACACCGATGCCGATGCAAAGGATTGCAGCGATGCTCATGGCGGCCAGCATATTGGCCGGTGGTTCCGAAGGTCGTAGTCCGCAGTCCTTGCCGAAGAACATGTAATAGGGAAGCTTCAGCCCGGTGTGCAGGAAGGTTCCCGAAGAGGCGATGGTGAGCATCAGGACGATTGCGGCGCGATGATCGCCACCGGCGGCGGCAACGACCATGGACTTCGTCACAAACCCGCTGAAGAGCGGGAAGGCGGAAATTGCGAAGGCGCCGATCATGTAGAGAACGACGGTTAGCGGCATCGTTCGGTAGAGGCCGCCGAGTTCGGTCAGCTTGCGGCGCCCGGTCATGTGAATGACCGCACCTGCCCCCATGAAAAGCAAGCCCTTGTAGATGATGTGCGCGAAGGCGTGCGAGGCTGATCCATTGAGGGCCATCTCGGTCCCGATCCCGACACCGGCGACCATATAGCCGACCTGACTGACGATATGATAGGCGAGCAGCCTGCGGCAGTCGTTTTCAAGGACTGCGTAGATGACGCCGTAAAGGGCCATCACCGCACCCAGCCAGACCAGCAATTCCGTGCCTGGATAGGCCCTGATGAGAACGTAGATCGCGGTCTTGGTGGTAAAGGCACTGAGGAAGACCGCACCGGTCACCGTTGCCTCCGGATAGGCATCCGTCAGCCAGGCGTTGAGCGGCGGTACTGCCGCGTTGATGATGAATGCGATCAGGATCAGTGTGTAGGCGAGACCTCCAGTCTCGCCGATCGGACCGAACAGATAGGAACCGGTTTCCTGGCCATGCAGGATAATGCCGCCCAATAGAAGCACGCCGCCGGTGATGTGAACCATGAGGTAGCGCATGCCGGCTCGCGTTGCAGAGACAGTGTTGGCCGCGAATACGAGATAGGCGGAGGCAAAAGCCATGATCTCCCAGCCAACCAGAAGCGTGAACCAGTCGCCGGCAAACACAACGGTGAGAGCACTGCCGATGTAAAGGAAAGCGCCGATATGCTGAGCGGTATTCCGGACATGAAGGCTGTAGACCAAACCGATCACGGCCATGATGGTGAACACCCAGGCAAACACCAGCGCCAGCTTGTCGACCTTGCCGATTAGCAAATTCTGACCGATGAATGTGAAAGCGCCGTAGTCTCCTTCCGTCATGGTTGCGACGCTGGCCAGCGCCGCAAGCGGCACGACAAGCAGCCAGATCTGCTGCGAACGCCCCTTGAGCGCTGGTAGAACCAGAGCTCCGACAAGGAAGATCAGGCCAGGGTGGATCCAGTCAATCATAGTAGTCCTCGTCGCGCATGATGCCGCCCTGATGGCCGATGAACTTGCTGACGAAGATGATGGCGGTGCAGGCCAGGAAGCCGAAAGCTGCTCCCCAACCGGGGAAGTCGTCAAAGAAGAACGCGCCGTGACCGCGCTTGACGAGGAAATCGGCGACCACGATGACGAAGAGGACCGCAATGAAAACTCGCCATCTCAGACGTGCATGGGAACCGTCCCCGAAAAACTGAACAATCCGGGCGATCATGGCACCACCCCGCGCGCAAGGGCGAGGAAGTAGTCGGGATAAAGACCCATGATGACCGAAAAAATGGCCGTTGCGACGAGCGGCACGGTAACGAGCGGAATTTCACGGATCTCTTCGACCGCCACCGGCATTGTTCGGTCGGGGTTCGCCTTGACGAAAAAGGCGGTATAGGAAACCGGAAGAAAATAGGCCGCGTTGAGAACAGCGCTTGCGAGCAGAACGATAAGGAAGACAATGTCCTGTGCTTCCACTGTGCCGAGTACCAGATACCATTTGCTTATGAAGCCGCCTGACGGGGGGATCCCGATCATACCGAGGGAACCGACGAAGAAGGCGGCCATGGTCCAGGGTAGTCGCCAGCCGATGCCTGCCATGTCGCTGATTTTCCGAAGCCGTGCGGCGCAGTAGATGGAGCCGGCGCAAAAGAAAAGCGTGATCTTGGAAAGTGCGTGCGCGGGAATATGTGCAACTCCGCCGACGATTCCGGATGGCGACAACAGAGCTGCTCCAAGGATGATGTAGGACAGCTGGCTGACCGTCGAATAGGCAAGCCGGGCCTTCAGATCGTCGCGCGTCAAGGCATAGATGGAGGCCATGATGATCGTGAACGAGACCAGATAGGCTGTGGCGGTCCCGAGACCCAATTCGTGCATCAGGCGCAGACCCATGACATCGAAAATGACGCGAAGGACGCAGAAGACACCCATCGTGACGACGGCAACCGCATGCAGAAGAGCGCTGACCGGTGTCGGGGCGACCATCGCGGCGGGCAACCAGGCATGAAACGGCATGATCGCCGCCTTGGCGAAGCCGGCGAGGTAACAAAGATAGATGGCAATGAGCAGTCCGCTCGAAAGACCGGTGTCATTGAAGAGGCCTCCCGGCTTGAAGTCCAATGTCCCGGCAAACTGATAGGTCATGGCCAGGGCGGCCAGCAGGAAGGTCTTTGAAGCGCCCATGAGATAGACCATGTAGCGGCGCGAGCCGAACCAGGCCTCGTCGTCTTCGTGATGATAGACCAGCGGGTAGGTGATCAGGCTCAGCACTTCATAGAAAATCACCAGCGTGAACAGATTGGCAGCAAAGGCGCCGCCGGCAGCCGCTGAAAGGCTGATGGAAAAACAGATGAAAAAGCGGGTCTGGGCGTGCTCGTCCAGACTGCGCATGTAGCCGATGGAGTAGACTGCGGCGGAAATCCACAAGAGCGAGGCGATTGTCGCAAAGACCATTGCCAGCGGGTCGGCGCGGAACGCGAAATCGATACCGGGCAGCACGGTGAAGAGCGTGATACCGGCGGTGCTGCCGGAAAGCACCGTTGGAGCAAGGGAGATGACGACGGCAAACTGCGCCACCGCAGCCACAACGGATATTGCGTCACGCATTGCGACGTGACGGCGAAATCCCAGTATGGCTCCGGCTGCCCCCAGGGGGATAACGATGGACAGGACCGGGAGTAGAGAAAAGTCGGTGTCCATGCGGTGGGTTCCTACCCTTTCAGTGTCGTGACTTCGTCAACCTCCAGAGTTGCTTTATTGCGCATCAAAACCACCAGAATGCCGAGGGCAATCGCTACTTCCGCAGCTGTGACGGTTATGACGAAAATGGCAATGATCTGGCCTCGAAAGCCCTCCAGCATGTTGGAGAAGGCCACCAGGTTGATGTTGACCGAGTTGAGCATCAGTTCCAGCGACAGCAAGACGATCAGGACGTTTCGCCGGAGCAGAACGCCGGCGATGCCGATGACGAACAACACGGCACCGAGGGCCAGATACCAGGAAAGGGGAACCATCAGCCGGTCTCCTTTCGGGTGAGAATGATCGCGCCGACCAGAGCCACCAGCAAGATGACCGATGCGACTTCAAAGGGAAAAAGAAATTCTGTGAAGAGAGACGTACCAACTTCGCGCACGGAGCTCATTTGTCCGGAACTGAGCTCCTGAGAAGGCGCTTGCCACTGCCCGCCCAAAAGCAGCAGGGCGAACATTTCCAGAGCCAGCACGGCGACGATCACGACCGCGAATGCCGACCATCGTTTGACGAAGGGCATGCGGGCTTGCTTGCGTACATCCAGCATCATGATGACGAACAGGAACAGAATGATCACCGCGCCCACGTAGACGAACATCTGGATGACAGCCAGAAGCGGCGCGCGCAGCAGCAGAAACACAGCCGCGACCTGAACGAAACAGACCATGAGCGCCAGCGCGCTGTGAATGGGATTTCGCGCCAGAACCACAGCCAGACCCGAGGCCGTGGCTACCACCGCAACAAACAAAAAAAAGGCCTGCTCCATGAAAGTGCCTTTCTCGTGATGCGTTTATTTCGTCTGCGATTCCGTTTCCACCCAACGGAGAGGGATTTGCAAGCGAACCAACTTTGCCTGCAAGAATATATGCTTACGTAATCCTGTCAGCCGTATCCCGGGTTGGCAACCCGTTGTGCAAATCCGGGCACGTGATTGTGAACTGATATGCTTGTCCCGGCACACACATCTCTTGTGCGGGCAGGCATGCGCCTGACCGTTGCTGAATCTGCAGTTCAAATGCTGCGCAGCTCACCTCAGCTGCGTCTTATGTTACGCCACCAGTCCCTGTCTTCGCCATCGGTTTCTTCACTGATCGGGACGCTTCCTGACCTGTTCAATCTTGCTTTGACAACCTTGCCACCATGCTCGGCCTTGCGGGGTGCGGCGATCAGTGCATCGCGTCCGACAACCAGAGTGCTACTGTTTTCGGCTGAAAATTCATAATGTTGACCAAGTTTGATCGCGTCTGCCGGACAGGCGTCCTCGCACAGACCGCAATAAAGGCACCTGGCCATGTCGATGTTGAACACCAAAGGCCGGCGATAGCCGTTTTCGTCCTCGTACGGAACGACTTCCATGCAATTGCAGGGGCAGATCTTGGCGCATAGCTCGCAACCGACGCATTTGACTTCACCGTTTTCGTCGGTGTTCAGGAAGTGATGCCCCCGGTAGCGTTCGTAAGGAATCCATTTTTCCTTGTCCGGGTAATGCTCTGTTATCGTTTTTGAAAACATGTAGCTCAGCGTCAAAGACAGACCTTTGAAGATATCGGCAAAGAAAACCCAGCCGATCCATCGTGATATCTGTTTGTTAGCCGTTGCCATGTCTTGTCCGCCTTGGATTGCTTGTTCCGATCAGGCCAGGATCATGCCGGTTATCAGTATATTGGCCAGCGACAGAGGCAGCAACACCTTCCACCCGATCGACATCAGCTGGTCATAGCGATAACGCGGGAAAGTGAAGCGGAACCACATGAACAGCCACACAAAGAACGAGACCTTCAGGACGAACCAGAGCAACGGCGGCAGCGGCAGGAACAAGGGGTTCCAACCGCCGAAGAACAGGACCACATTGAGGGCTGCCAACAGGACCACGACCAGGTACTCGCTGATCATGAAAAACGAAAACCGCATGCCGCTGTATTCAGTGTGGTAACCGGCCCCCAAGTCGCCTTCGGCCTCAGGAAGGTCAAAGGGAATACGCTGTGCCTCAGCCAGACCGGCTATGAAAAAGACAACAAAACCAATGGGCTGATAGACAATATTCCACAAGCCCGATTGTGCTTCGACAATGGCAACCAGGCTCATTGACTGAGCCAGCATCACCACGCCGACAACGGCAAATCCCATCGGGATCTCATAGGAGATCAGCTGCGCGCAGGTGCGCAACGCACCCAGTACCGCGTATTTGCTGTTCGACGCCCAGCCACCGATGATCACGCCGAACACGTCCAGGCCGGCAATGGCGAGAACATACATCAGGGCGACATTCATATCGGTGAGATACAAGGTGATCTCGGTGCCGTAGATCGTAATCGGTTCTCCGAAGGGGATGGCGACAAACACCGCAAATGTCGCGACCAGCGTGATCATCGGTGCCAGCGTGAAAAGGAACCTGTCGGCATCATCCGGAATATGGTCTTCCTTGCTCAGAAGCTTGATGCCATCGGCAAATGGCTGCAAAAGCCCATGCCATCCGACACGCATCGGGCCAGGCCGCTGCTGAATATGCGCCGCGATCTTCCGCTCCAGCCAGGTCAAGGGCAGCGGGAGCAGCAACAGCACCGCGACGACGACGGCCAGTTTCAGAAACATCACTAGAACGACAATCAATTCGTCCATGGCTCATACCGCCTTCCGAGAACGATACCTGGAACTTGCTGATTAAGTGCACGGCAGCCCAAGACCGCAGTCACGTGCCGGATCGTCCCGTCTTGTGGGCGACAAGAAGTCTGTCCGGGTGCTGCAACCCACAATGCTTTCTCGTCGCGGTTGTCCTTGCCAGCAGGGTTTCATTCTACCACAAAAGCCGAAGCTGAAGCACGAGGCGTTGATTTCGATGGAATTTTTCGTTTCGTCTGTAACCGAATGGGCGTACAATGACGTTTGGGTAAGTTGTCAGTTCGGTCCCTGAAATAGGCGGAGAAGATGACGATCATCAAGCAAATTCTCGGTACAAACAGGCGAAGAATACTGTCCATTGCGCCTGACGATAGTGTCTACAACGCAATCAAGATGATGGCGGACAACAACGTTGGATCGCTCGTGGTCATGGAAGGTGGCAAACTGGTTGGCATCATCACGGAGCGGGATTACTCGCGAAAGGTGATCCTGAAAGGAAAATCGTCGCCGAAAACCATGGTCAAGGAGATCATGTCCACGCATGTTATCTGCGTACACCCTGATGAAACGGTCAAGGAATGCATGGCCATCATGACCGACAAGAGAATCCGGCATCTTCCCGTGATCGTGGACGATGAAGTGATAGGTGTCGTCTCGATCGGTGACCTGGTGAAAAGCATCATCAGCGACCAGCAGTTCGTCATCGAACAGCTCGAACATTATATCGCCGGCTAAATTGCAGAAATATCGCCTGAATTCGCCAGCCGATGGGGGAGAACGGGCCTAGGCATGACAGGTCTTTCCGAATTGCGCAGATAGCTCCTCCTGAAGATATTCGGCTAGGCGGTTGGCTGAAGTCGATAGTGTGCCGGTGCTGCGTGATACAAGATGGAAGGACCAACGCAGCGCAGGTTCGAATTCGAGAACCCGTATCCCTTCAACTGCCCTGGCGGCAACAATCTGATCGACAATCCCGATACCGATGCCGCTGGCAACAAATCCCGCAATCGCGCTTTGGGTTCGCACATGCGCGCGAACATTCAGGCCCAGACCGGCTCGTGCCAAGTGCTGATCGAGCGCATAGCGAAAAGGGCTTCCCTTGTTCAGGGCAATGAATGGCTCCGATTGGATGGATGCAAGTTCAATCGGAGACGCACTTTCGGCACGCCAGTCTATTGGTGCGATCAGGACCGAACGAGTCGGGATATCAGCATGCAATTCATGGCCTTTGCCATGAACGCCCGAAATGAGAGCAAGGTCGACAGTGCCGGCTTCCAGAAGGGTTAGCGACCGCTGGGTGTCAGCAACCTCCAATGTGATTTCGACAAACGGGTTGTCACGCATGAACCGGCCCAGCATGGCAGGCAGAAGATACTCCGAGACCACCGGAATGGCGACGATCCGCACGTGACCGCGTTTGGCATTGCGAATGGCTTCGGCGGATTCCTGCAGATTGGAAATGATCGGCAGAGCCGAGGCAACATCACCAAAAAAGACCTGTCCATCGTCCGTCAGTTCCAGACGACGGCCTGTCTTTCGAAACAGCGTCAGGCCCGTCCATTCCTCCAAAGACTTCAATAGATGGCTGATTGCGGGCTGCGTGACGTTTAGATGCTCGGCAGCCGCAGCGACCGATCCAAGGGTGACGACTGCATGGAATGCGTGAATGGCGCGCAGACTGAGACGATCATTTATCATTACATTAGGTTTCTTAATGTAACAGGTAGAAAAAAGTCAATTGTTTTAACATATGACTGCCTTAGGCTAGAGGCATGTGGACTTCATTATTGACAGACTGGCCTGCCACGGAACTCGGACTTGCCTTCGGTCTGGTGCTGCTTGGAGCCTCCCTGCAGGTGGCGACCGGCGTCGGGCTTGGACTTATCGCCGGCCCCGCGCTGCTTTTCTTTCTGGACGGCGCTACGGCCATTCAGACCGCCATTATTCTCAACCTGGTTCTGACGGCTTGTCTGTTGCCTGCGGAACTGCGCGATGTCGCCGGACGGCCTTTGGTGCATTTGTGTCTCTGGGCTTGCCTGGGAATTCCGGTGGGAACAGTGCTTTTGCTGGTTGCCAATTCTACGGGGCTCAAGATCGCAAGCGGTGTTGTCGTTCTGCTTGCCGTCGCGCAGATGCGCTTTCTCCCGGCATCGCGGCCCGCCCACGCCGGGTCATCGTCATGGGTCGTGCGCGCAGGTGGCACGGTGTCCGGCGGTATGACCGGCGCGCTGGCAATTCCCGGTCCCATCGCGCTCTGGACCCTTTTGAACGGAGGCCTGAAACCGGCAGCGGTGCGCGCGACATTGCGCGCATATTTTCTGGTCGCTTACACGGTGGCGCTCTTGATCCATGTGTTGCTGACGCCGCGTGGAGAAGACAGCTTGAGCCTTTCAGTGGTTCTGCTGCCTGCCGTCGGCCTGGGGATCGGGCTCGGTCTTTTTGGGCGCAACGCCATAGGTTCGGACCGCCTGCGTCAGTTCCTGGAGCTGGTTCTGGTGGTCATGGGAATATCGCTCTTAAGCAGAGGACTCTGGGATGCTTTCTAACCGTCTCGCCGATATTGATTTGCTTCCGGAACTGGACCGGCACCCCCGCGTCGATCTCGGGTTGATCCGTTCCAACCTGGATCCCCTGGAGCGATTGGGTCGTGAGCTCGGCATAACGCTTTATGCCAAGCGCGATGATGCGCAGCCGCTGGCAATGGGAGGCAACAAGACTCGCCAGCTGGAATTCTACCTGGGCCTGGCTGCGGAACAGGATAGCGATACGGTTCTCATTACCGGCGCCGTCCAATCCAATTTCGTCCGTTCCTGTGCGGCTGCGGCCCGCAAGTTGGGGTGGCACGCGATTGTCCAGTTGGAAGATCGTGTTCCGAAAAACGATCCGATCTACGCCTCGTCAGGCAATGTGCTGCTCGACCGATTGCTCGGCGCCGAAATTCACTATTTTCCCGAGGGAGAAAACGAGGCGGCCGCCGACGCCAATCTGGATCGTATGGCAGAAGAGTGCGCCCGGCGTGGCAAGAAACCGTATGTCATTCACCTGGGGGCGGACAGCCCGCCGATCGGCGGGCTCGGCTATGCCTATGCAGCTGCAGAAACCTGGCGGCAGTTCCGGGAACTCGGGGTCATTCCAGACCATGTGGTCATTCCGTCCGGCAGCGGTCTGACCCATGCCGGATTTCTGGTGGGCGCGCGCGCGATTGGCTGGGAAGTCCCTGTTCATGGAATTTGCGTGCGCAGGGCAGCGGAGCTGCAAGTTCCCCGAATTGCGCGGCGGGCGGAAGAACTTAATGCAATGCTGGAAAACCGGGCAAATTTGACGCAGCGGGACATCTTGGTGGATGATACGACGCTGGCGCCCGGATATGGCCGGATGAACGAGGCGGTTTTCTCGGCAATCAGCCGTACCGCCCAAGATGAGGCGTTGTTGCTCGATCCGGTTTATAGCGGCCGTACCATGGCTGGGTTGATATCCCTGGTAGAGCGTGGTGTGATTGCAACTGGATCCACCGTAGCCTTCATTCACACCGGCGGCCTGCCGGCGATTTTCGCATATCAAAATGATCTGGCGCCAGCGCCAGGAGAAGCAGTGCGTGCGCACTCAGGAGGTGCGGCTGCGATCTGAAGCCTCTTGGCTGATGAAAATGGGAGGAAATAAGTGAAAATGTCTATCTATAATCATATCGGAAGTGCGATTTTTGCCGGAAGCTTGCTGTTTGCTGGCTCTGTCTCGGCGGAAGAACCAAAATTCGTGTCGATCGGAACCGGTGGCGTCACCGGCGTCTACTACCCGACTGGCGGCGCCATCTGCCGACTGGTCAACAAGAACTACAAAGACCACGGTATCCGGTGCTCGGCTGAATCAACCGGCGGATCGATCTACAACATCAACACGATCCGGGCTGGTGAGCTGGAATTCGGCGTAGCCCAATCGGATTGGCAGTATCACGCCTATAACGGGACCTCGAAGTTCGAGGACCAGGGCAAATTCGACAAGTTGCGCGCGATCTTCTCGGTGCATCCGGAGCCGGTGACGGTGATTGCGCATGACAATACGGGCGCGAAGAACATCACCGATCTCAAGGGAATGCGCCTGAACATCGGCAACCCGGGATCGGGAACGCGCGGTACCTGGGAAGTCCTGGAAGAAGCACTCGGTTGGGACCGGAGCGATCTGAAACTGGCAGCTGAAATGAAATCGGCAGAGACTGGCCAGGCGGTGTGTGACGGCAAGATCGATGCGTATTTCTGGCTGGTCGGTCATCCGTCTGCCTTGACGCAGGAGTCGCTTGCCACCTGTGATGCGCATCTGGTCAACGTGACCGGTGAGGCCATCGACAAGCTGGTCGCGGACAATCCTTACTACCGCAAGGCAACGATCCCGGCAGGCATGTACAACAATGCCGACGACATCGAAACATTCGGCGTCGGGGCCACATTCGTCACCAGCTCGGATGTTCCGGAAGAAGCGGTCTACACGGTGGTCAAGGCTGTGTTCGACAATTTCGACCAGTTCAAGAAATTGCACCCGGCCTTCGCCAACCTGAGCGAAGAGGAAATGATCACCGACAGTCTGTCAGCACCCCTGCATGAAGGTGCGGTCAAGTACTACAAGGAACGCGGCTGGATGTAACCGACTGTCCTTGTCAGGGCTAATGAGCGTTTCGCGGCGGCCCACCCAACAGGCCGCCGCGATGTCATGGGGGAATAAATGACAGACAAGCAAGCCGCGATGAATGAGGCAGATGTCCTCGTTGAAGAGGTTGATACCGGAGCAAGGCATCCAGCCCACTGGCAGCGCCACCTGATCCCGGTCACCGCATTCGTATGGGCCTTGTTCCAACTTTACTACGCGTCCAACCTTCCGTTTTATCTGACCGATGTCACCGGGATTAACGTCATTGTGACGAGTTCGAATGCCCGGCTCATTCACCTGGCATTCGCCATGTTCCTGGCCGCAATGGCATTCCCGTTGTTCAGGCATTCGTCTCGCCGGCGCATTCCCTACTACGACTGGTTGCTCGGGCTGCTGGGGGTGGTTGCCTGTCTTTACATCATGGTTTTCCGAAACGAGATTGCCAATCGCGCAGGACTGCCGACAACGGCGGACCTGGTGATGTCCACCATCGGTATGATCGTGTTGGGTATTTCTGTTTACCGGGCGCTTGGCTTGCCGCTCGTCATCGTCGCCTCTGCGTTTATCTGTTATGTGTTCTTCGGACACAGCGAATTCCTGCCGGATGTGGTTCAGTGGAAGGGCGCATCCTTCGGCAAGGCCATGTGGCACTACTGGATGCAGAACGAGGGCGTGTTCGGCGTGGCGCTGGGCGTCTCGGCATCGCTGATTTTCCTGTTTGTTCTCTTCGGGTCGATCCTGGAGAAGGCGGGAGCCGGCAACTACTTCATCAAGATTGCTTTTGCGCTCCTCGGGCACCTGAGCGGTGGTCCTGCCAAGGCGGCCGTGGTGGCTTCGGCTCTGAGCGGTCTTTATTCCGGTTCGTCGATTGCCAACACCGTGACAACCGGTACGTTCACCATTCCACTTATGAAGCGCACCGGCTTCCCCCCTGAAAAGGCGGGAGCCGTCGAGGTGGCGTCTTCGACCAACGGCCAGCTCACACCGCCGGTGATGGGGGCCGCTGCCTTTCTGATCTCCGAGTTCACCGGCGTCAGCTACACCGAGATCATCAAACATGCACTGGTGCCGGCGTTGGTGTCCTACATTGCGCTGTTTTATATCGTGCATCTTGAGGCGCAGAAGTTGGATCTCAAGGGACTGCAGAAGCCACCTTCTTCCCTGACCTTCGCCGGAAAACTGATGGGGCTTCTCGCCGGTTTCATCGGTATGGCTGCACTTGGCGCTGTAGTCTATTACGGTCTTGGCTGGATCAAGATCGCCATTCCCGGAGCAGCGTTTCCTGTGGTTGTGGTGGGTTGCGCCGCAGCCTATCTGATCCTGTTGTGGTTCGCGTCCAGATACCCCGACCTTGAAATTGACCCGCCGGACGCACCGATCACAGAGTTGCCGCGCGCCGGTGCCACGGCTGTCACGGGGCTCTATTACATTCTGCCGATCGTGATTCTGATCTGGTGCATCATGATCGAACGGCTGTCACCTTCATTGTCTGCCTTCTGGGCGACAATTGCGATGATCACGGTTGCACTGACCCAGCATCCGATCAAGGCACTGATGCGTGGAAACACCGACATCGGTGGAGCGGCCAGGCGCGGTGTGTCGGAATGGATCAACGGCATGATTTCCGGTTCCCGCAACATGATCGGTATTGCGGTCGCGACAGGTGCCGCGGGTGTCATTGTCGGCACGATTTCCCTGACCGGCGCACATCAGGTTGTCGGCGAATTCGTCGAATTCCTGTCCGGTGGCAATCTCCTGCTGATGCTGATCCTTGTGGCCATCATGAGCCTCATTCTCGGCATGGGACTGCCAACGACCGCGAACTATATTGTTGTTTCGTCTCTCATGGCCCCGGTGATCGTTGCACTTGGAGCCAAGAGCGGGCTCATCGTTCCACTGATCGCTGTGCATCTGTTCGTGTTCTATTTCGGCATTCTGGCCGACGACACGCCCCCAGTTGGGCTCGCCGCTTTCGCCGCCGCGGCCATTTCGCGGGCCGATCCGATCAAGACGGGTATTCAGGGCTTTGCCTATGACATCCGAACCGCGCTGCTGCCGTTCCTGTTCATCTTCAACACGGAACTTCTGCTGATCGACGTATCGCCGCTCAAGGGCGTCTTCGTCTTCTTTTCTGCGGTGATTGCGATGCTGCTCTTTGCGGCGGCAACACAAGGATATTTCCTGGTCCGCAACCGGATCTGGGAAACCGTTGCGCTGCTCGTCGTGGCCTTCACGCTTTTCCGGCCGGGCTTCTGGCTGGATCAGGTCGACCCGCCTTACATCGACTGGCCGGGAACCGATATCTATCAGGTTGCAGAAGCGCAACCTGCGGATTCCCTCCTGCGTGTTTCTGTTGCCGGGCCGAGTTTCAGCGATGCCGACGAGATCATCAAAACCACGATCCTTGTGCCGCTTGGAGAAACGGGAAGCGGAGAAGCGCGTCTTGAAAAGAGCGGTATCCTGGTCATGGTCGATGGTGGTCAGGCCGCGTTGGAGGAACCTTTTCCCGGCACGCCGTTTGAAAGTCTCGGCCGGGAATTCGACTTTTATGGGGGCGATCCCGTGACAGTCAGCATGGTACAGGTCGCCAAGCAGCGTCTTCCCAAGGAAGTGTTTTATGTTCCTGCGTTGCTGGTGCTGGCCCTCGTCGTCTTCATGCAGCGAGCACGCGTTTCACGCACAAGACAGTGAGGTGTTGAGGTCCACCTGGCGGCAGAGGGGAGGTGCGATGGCAGCTCCCCCAATCAACGTCGCTCGTCTGAATCAAGACGGAATTCAGAACGCCTCCTTGACCCTTCTGGGCGCCTCGGAAACTGCCGCTTGGATGAAACCCTTGTTGAAAGCAACTACTCGACAAAAGCCGGGGGAGGCGTAGAATGAAGGGCACATCCAGAGGGCCGGGCGATGACGGAACAAACAGTTCACGTCTTGCTGGTCGAGGATAACTCTCTTCATCTTCGACTGATACAAAAGCTCCTCGCTGGCGAGACGCAACTAAATTATCAGGTTGAAGCCGTCGGGACACTGACGGATGCGCTTGCGTGTCTGGAAAATCGCCCGATCGATCTGATTTTGCTCGACCTGATCCTACCGGACAGCCAGGAGCTGGAAACGCTTTTCAAGGTGCGGTCCGCTGCGCCGGAGGTGCCGGTTGTTGTTTTGACGAGCCTTGACGACGTTTCGCTCGCAGCGCGAGCGGTGGAAGCTGGTGCAAGTGACTTTCTGTTAAAGACCAGATTGAGCGGCATCACCTTGGGCCGCGCCATCCGCTACACCCTCGCGCGGGTGCGGGCTCACGGTGCTGAGTGGGACTCCCCCATGCTTCGCCTTGCGCAGCAGCAGTTTCTCAAGGCCGCACAGATCATGGGGCTGGACGACAATATCCGGCAGAGGCTTTTGTTCCCGCAGCGTACGCAGGTCGTCTCGTTCCCCTTCTTCAGGGATGATCGGTCCCAGGTCGAAACGGTTTTCGGTTATCGGGTTCAACATGTGCTCACTATGGGGCCGACAAAGGGCGGGATCCGATACCACGAAGATGTGGACCTCGGCGAAGTCGCGGCCCTTGCGACCTGGATGACGTGGAAATGTGCGTTGATGGGACTGCCTTTCGGCGGCGCCAAGGGTGGAGTGCGCGTCGACCCGACAACGCTCAGCAAGAAGGAGCTGCAAAGGCTCACGCGGCGCTACACGGCGGAAATCATCGACATAATCGGTCCGGACAAGGACATACCGGCGCCGGATATGGGAACGAATGAAGAAGTGATGGCCTGGCTCATGGACACTTACAGCCAACAGATGGGGTATGCGGTTCCGGCCGTCGTTACCGGCAAACCCGTCGTTCTTGGCGGTTCTCTGGGTCGCCGTGAGGCCACGGGACGCGGCCTTGTCTACATGATCGAGGCAGCGGCCAGTCATATAGGTATCGACCTGCAGGGAGCCTCGGCGGTTGTGCAGGGCTTTGGCAATGTCGGCAGCTACGCGGCGCGTTTCCTGGAGGAAGCGGGCGCAAGGATCATTGCCGTAAGTGATGTATCCACCGGGCTCTACAACCCGAACGGTTTGTCTGTCAGCGCCTTGAACCAGCACGTGGCTGAAAATCATGTCCTTCAGGGATTTCCGGAAGCCGAGACGATTTCCAACGCGGAGCTGCTGGAACTTGAATGTGACGTGCTTGCGCTCGCCGCGTTGCAAAACCAGGTCACCGTGAACAATGCAGGCCGGATCAATTGCCGTTTGTTGGCCGAAGGTGCCAACGGGCCGACCACTCTGGAGGCCGATGAAATCCTGAACGAAAGAGGAGTTCTGATCCTGCCTGATGTGCTTGGAAACGCAGGCGGTGTCACGGTTTCTTATTTTGAATGGGTGCAGGGCATGCAGAACCTCACGTGGACTCACGATGAGGTAAATGAACGGCTGAAATCCATTTTGCTGAATGCGTTCGAACGCACTTTGCAACGTGCCACCCGTGACAGCCAGGATCTGCGCACTGCGGCTCTGATCGAGGGCGTGGCAAGGGTCACGGAAGCCAAGCTCCTCAGAGGCGTTTTCCCGTAGTCCAGCTGCCTTGCACACCGGAAAGTGCAACGACAATGAAACAAAGAAACCATCAGAACGAGCTAGAAGCGCTGAGGGACAGTCAGCGTCAACTGCAAACACTGCTCTCCAATCTGCCCGGCGTTGTTTATCGAGGAGAAAACGACACGGACTGGACGATGACGTTCCTGTCCGAAGGGTGCAGGGAGTTGACCGGTTATGCTCCGGCAGACCTTCTGGCAGGCGGTGAGAGGACCTTTGTCAGCATTGTGCATCCCGAAGACCGCGAAGGGGTCTGGGAAAAGGTGCAGGCAGCGCTGGAAGAGCATACCCCCTTTCGCATCACCTATCGGATCCGAGCGGAAGACGGTGCTGAAAAGTGGGTCTGGGAACAAGGTTGCGGGGTTTACGATCCAGCAGGCGAGCTGAAATTCATCGAAGGCTTCATCACCGACATAACCGAATTGCGTGAGGCAGAAGAAGCATTGGAGCAGCAAGTTGAGTGCATCACGCGTGCGCAGGAGCAGGCAGAGTTCGCCCGCAGCCAGCTTGTCGACGCGATTGAATCCTCTTCTGAAGGATTTGCCATCTACGACAGTGATGACCGTCTGGTGATCTTCAACGAGCCTTACATCGATTTGTTCAAGCATATCGAGGGTGAAAACATCGCAGTCGGGACTTCGTTCGAGACCCTGGCGCATCTGGTATCGCAAGAAAATGCCGCCTCCGTCGGCAAGACACCCGAGGAGTGGTTGGCGTGGCGCCTGGAAAAGCATCGCAACCCGAGCGGGCCCTTTCGGATGAAACGTCGGGACGGCCGGATCCTGTGGGTGAGGGAGGTTCGAACAAAGGGTGGTGGCCTGGTTGGTGTCTACTCCGACCTGACGGAAATCGAAATGTACAAGAACCGCTTGGAAGAGCTGGTATCGGAGCGGACCGCCAAACTTGAAAAACGCACAAGGCAGCTTCGCAAGGCGCAGGAGGAAATGGAAAACGCACGTGATCAGGCAGAACAGGCGAACCGTGCCAAATCGGAGTTTCTTGCCAATATGAGCCACGAAATCCGCACGCCCATGAACGGCGTTGTGGGCATGGCCGAACTGCTTGCTGCGACCAATCTGACGGCACAGCAAAAGGAATACACATCGATTATCCTGAGGTCGGCCGATGCCCTGCTCGATCTGATCAACGACATTCTCGATTTTTCCAAGATCGAGGCAAAGAAGATGGAGCTGGAAAATACGCCGTTCAAATTGCGCGATACTTTGGGGGACGCTTTGCAGGCCCTGGCGGCACGCGCTGCGGAAAAGGGGTTGGAACTCGCATTGCACATTCCGCCCGATGCCCCGGATAATCTTTGTGGCGACCCCTCAAGGCTGCGCCAGATCATCGTCAACCTGATAGGCAATGCCATCAAATTTACCGAAAGCGGTGAAGTTGTTGTCGACATTGAAACCATACGTCGGTCCGATGCTTCCGTTCGACTGAATTTCAAGATCCGGGACACAGGGATCGGTATTTCCGAAGATCAGCGCAGGAGGATATTCGAGGCCTTCGGACAGGCGGACACATCCGTCACCCGCGAATATGGTGGTACCGGATTGGGGCTGGCCATATCGGCGCAGCTAGCGCAAATGATGGGTGGCAAGATGCAGGTCGAGAGCGAAGTTGATGTCGGGAGCGTCTTTTCGTTTCAGGCGGACTTCGAAATCGCCAAGTCGAGCGGTATCCAGCTCGCCCGGCAGGAACGCCTGGAGGGCAAGCGCGTCCTGGTGGTTGACGACAATGAAACCAACAGGCGCATACTCGAAGAGATCGTCGTGGCCTGGGGAATGCGGCCGATCCTTGCCGAAAACGCCGCAGCCGCGCTTGATCTCCTTGAAAACGCAGCTGAACTCGCAGCAGTTCCCGATCTTGCCATTCTCGATGTAATGATGCCCGGGATCGACGGGTTCGAACTGACCCGGCGCATAAGGCAGCAACCCGCTTTTGCCGTTATGAGAATCCTCATGATGTCCTCCGCCGGCAATCTGTCGGCAGCCCGCAGATCCGACGAACTTGATATCCATCGCGTCATGCTGAAACCCGTCAAGCAGTCCGAGCTGCTTAATGCGGTCACTGATGCTCTTGGGGTGGCGATGCTTGATGTGTCTCTGAGAGACCAACAGACAACCGCCAGGAAACCGTCCGTCCAGCCCATGCGCATTCTTCTCGCCGAAGATGGGGTCATCAACCAGCGTGTCGCGACAGGGCTTTTAAGCAAGGAAGGGCATCAGATCGAGGTTGTCGAAAACGGACAGGAGGCGGTGAATGCAACAAGAAACGGCGACTTTGACCTTGTTCTGATGGACATCCATATGCCGGTCATGGACGGTTTGAGCGCAACCCGTTCGATCCGCGACCTGGAAGCCGGGCGGGACCGCCACCTTCCCATCATTGCCCTGACCGCGAGTGCGACCAAGACAGATCGCGAACGTTGCATGAATGCCGGAATGGACGCCTACATCACCAAACCTTTCAGGTCTGAAGAACTTCTGGCCGCAATCGCGAAGTTTTCAAAGTCAGCGGGGGAAGGCCTGAGCCCTGAAGACAATCCGATCAGTCAGTTGCAAGAAGATTTGAAGGTGTCGGACGAACCGGTCGTCGACTGGTCGAGCGCGCTACAGAACCTGGGAGACAGTGGTCTTTTGCAGGAACTGGCTGAATTGTTCCTGGAAGAGTATCCGCAACTCCTCAAAGAGGCGGCACAGGCTTGCGAAAATGGCGACGCAATGGAGCTCAGGCGACTTGCCCATACCATCAAGGGATCTGCGAATGTGGTCGGGGCAATCGCGGCTGCATCGACCGCCAGCCGACTTGAAATTTTGGCGGCAAGAAGCGAGCTCGCTCAGGCAAGTTCCGTTCTCTTGCTCCTGAATGACGAACTGGAGAGGTTGCACGGCCCCTTGCAACGAAAACTTACTGAACAGGCGTCTTAACGAGCGTTTCCAAGTAACTGCAATATCGCCGTTTATTTGCATGTTTTCTCCGCGGCATCCGGAAAATTCTGCCAATTGAAGAATTCACCGTTCAGTAGAGCTCCCGGATGATGAGCACGACGCCGGAAACAAACATGAGGATGACAAGCAAGTGACGGAAGGTCGCGTCGTCCAGTCTCTTGAAAACGCTAATGCCGACCTGTGCTGAGATCATGGCGACAGGAAGCGCGATTGCCAGAAACAGGAGGTTCTCGCCGCTGTAGAAACCCTTGAAAAAGAATGTGATGGCAGCAAGGCCCAGCACGGCGACGTTGAAGGGCTGCAGCACAGCACGGGTCTCGGATTTGGTCCATGTCTGCAGGGCGCACCACATCGTGGGCAAAGCGCCGGAAAGCGATGCCGCTCCCCCAAGAACGCCACCCCAAAATCCAACAAACGCGTCAACGAGTGGTGCCGGGCCTTCCAGCCGTGGAAAATTCCTGCGAAACGTGAAAAAGCCGCCGTAAGCGATCAGAAATCCGGCGATCACCAATCGCAACATTCCAGGCTCGAGAAAGCTGAGGCTGAAAATCCCCAAGGGAATGCCGAAGAGGGCAGGGATCAAAAAGCGCATCAAGCGGCGGGGCTGATCCAGAATCGAGGTTCGGACCAGCCAGAGCCCCTGCAGACCACTGACCACCGACAGGACGACGACAATCGCCACCGCCCTCGCAGGCTCCATGAACTGGAGCCAGAACCCCAAGGCGAAAAGGGCTGTGCCAAACCCTGCCAGGCCATTGATGAACCCTCCGGCCAAGGCGCCGGTGACAAGCAGGGCAATCTCCCAGTTCATCATTCCGGACTTTCTCCTTGGTTGGGCGTTCGGGAAGAAACGGCGGGAAAAACACCGATTCCGATCGCTTCCCTCAGTGCAATGGCGACTTCAGCAACAACTCTCGACTTGGCACTGTCGCGCCGCCACAGGAGGCCAAGGCTTCTCTTTGGGCCATCTTCACCCAACTGCATCCACTTCAGTGTCGGATGGGAATGGGAGGCAACGCATAACTTGGGCACCAGAGACACACCGAGATTGGCGAGGACCATGCTTGTGATCGCTTCCAGCCCTTCCAGTTCCATGCTCTCCCGGACGTGGAGTTTTTCTCTCTGAAGCCAGGCTTCGATGATTTCACCGACGACAGCGTCCCGGGTAAAGCGGATAAAAGGCTCGTTTTCGAGGAGATACCTGGGGTCGTCAGAGGCGATTTCCTGTGACGCCACAAGTTGAATTTCTTCGACGGCGATTTCTTCGTATTCCATGTCCCGTGGAATGACCGTCGGACGTGAAATGATCGAAACGTCGATCTTGCCGCGTACCGTCTCGGCTATCAGCTTGGTCGTCAGACCAGGTTGAACCGCAATGTGCAGGTTCTTGTACCTGCCCCTCAACCGCGAGATCGCCAGGGGAACAAGCCCTGTCAGGCAGGTCGGGATCGCTCCAATGAGCAGTTCTCCGGTCAACCCGTTTTCTATCGTGACCGATGGAATGAGGTTCTCATACGCAGAAATAACTTCTCTTGCTTTGGCGACGACAGCACGGCCGAGCGGCGTCAATTCCGGCGAACGCTTGCTGCGGTCGAAGATCTGCAGCCCCCACTCGTCTTCCAAAGCCTTCATTTGCTGGCTCACGGCCGCGTGCGTAACGCAAACCGCATCTGCGGCGGACGTAAAGGTGCCGTGGTCTTCTATAGCCACCAGGGTCTTGAGCATGCGGATCGACATACTGTCCTCTTTAAGTAAGTTAAACTTACATAAATTGAAAGAAATACTGCATATATTTTAGTCTATCTTTCAGTTAGTGTCTGTTCAAGGGTTTTGACGCTTTGGAGGAAGAGGCCGAACCCTGATGTTGCTGAGGGAGGACACTTGATGAAATACAAATCATTCATTTTGGGGATCGTGGGCTCTGTTTCACTGATAAGCGCCGCATCCGCCGAATATCCGACACGGCCGATCAACATGGTGATCCCCTATGGGGCTGGTGGTGCCACAGATATTTCGGCACGCACGATCGCCGAGCCGCTGGGAGATGCGGTGGGTAAACCTCTGGTCATGACCAATGTGACCGGCGCCGGTGGCGCAACCGGTTCGGTTGTGGTGCAAAATGCCGAGGCTGACGGTTACTCGATGCTGTTTGCGCGTGTCGGATCTCACTCCGTCAGCCCGGCTATGAAAGCCACGTTGCCTTATACGCTCGATGATTTCCGGTTTGTCGCCGTCTATGAAATCAATCCGGTAGCCTGCGCTGTGTCGCCATCATCCGGTATCAGTACCATGGATGACCTGGTTGCACGGGTGAAAGAGGGAGGCGTCAGCTACTCTTCGTCAGGGGTAGGAACACTTCTTCATCTGGCGGCCGTGATGGTGCTGGACGAGTTCGGTGTTGAAAACCCGACCGAGACAGCAATTCATATCCCGCAGCGCGGAGGTGGTGCGGCTGCGACAGCTGTCCTGAATGGAACCGCCACTTTCTTATGCACGAACTCCTCGTCACTGGCGAATTTCGTTGCCAATGGTCAGCTGCATCCGTTGATGGTGACCACGGCCGAGCCCGTTGAAGGATTTGAAGCGCCGACATCCGTGGATCTTGGTCACCCGGACCTGCAAAAACTTGTTGGCTGGACCGGAATTGCCGGACCGGCCGACCTGCCGGACGATGTCGCCGAAAAGTGGGGAACATGGATGTCCAGTGCGACTGCCGATGCCACTTTCGTTGAGGCTATGGAAAAACGTGGATCGGTCATCCAGCTGATGGACCCGGCGGAATCGAACGCCTTTATCGAAGAGCAGTACAACACATTCCGAGCCCTCGTGGATGAGTTGGGAATGCGGATCGAGGGATAACTTCAAGTCCTAGCGACCTCTTTTAGTGGTGCGCCATTGCCCTGCAAGGGAACGGCGCACCTCAATGGAAAGGCCAGGTATGTCCGAAAGATCGATCCAGCTCCGACTTGGGGTCGCGGCAATCGCGGCTGCCGTGTTTCTGTACTTTTACGCGATTCCGGCTTGGGTGGCGTCTCCGGGGCAGGTTCCCGTTGCTGTCATGTCGCCCCTGTTCTGGCCAAACGTGCTTGCGGGCATGACGGGGATCATAGGCCTGGCTCTGGTCGCCAAATCGCGGAATTCAACCGCAGAGGCGCTCAAGCAGGACGCGGAAAACAGGCGCCCGGCTTTGCTGCGGTTGGCGGCAATGGCAATCGTCATGGTAGCGGTCATGTATCTCATTCCACGGCTCGGAATGGTCTGGACCTGCATGATCGCATTCGCGATTTCCGCTTTCATCATGAATACGCGTCATCGAGGGGCAGCGCTGATAAGTGCAGTGATCATTCCGCTCGTGCTTTACTTTTTCTTTGCCCACATCGCGGGTGTTGCGGTCCCTCAAGGTAATTTTGTGTGGCTTCCATGAGCATTGTCGACAATCTGATGGCGGGTCTGACACTCGTCGGGAACCTTGAAAACTTCCTGGCCCTGGCGATTGGCGTCGCTGTTGGTGTCGTGTGCGGGGCGATCCCCGGCATGTCCGCTACCATGGCCGTTGCGTTGACGTTGCCGTTCACCTTTTCCATGCAACCGATCACCGGCATTCTGCTTCTGCTCGGTGTCTACAAGGGCGGCATTTTCGGCGGATCGATCCCGGCAATCCTGATCAAGACCCCTGGGACGCCGGCATCCTCGGCAACAGTTCTGGACGGCTATCCAATGGCCGAAAAGGGGGAGGCCGGCCGGGCCTTGGGTATGGCGCTTTGGGCTTCATGCACCGCAGACCTGATTTCCAATCTCTCGTTGATCCTCTTTGCAGGTTGGCTGGCTTCCTTTGCCTTGAGTTTCCGTCCGCCGGAATTCTTCACCCTGATCCTGTTCTCGCTCACCATCATTGCCGGTGTTTCCGGGGCAAGCCTTCTGCGTGGTGCCTTATCCGCTCTGCTCGGGCTGCTGCTCGCAACCATCGGACTGGATCTGATCTATGGCACGAACCGTTTTACTTTCGGCGATCCCAATTTGATGGGGGGATTGAACTTCATCGCGGTTCTGATCGGCCTCTTTGCCATTCCGGAAATTCTGTCGATGGTCTGGGACCCTCGTTCCCAGGACGGGAGCACGAGGTCTCTTGGCCGCAACTGGGTCAGTTTCGCCGACTATCGCAAGAGCTTTAAGTCGATCGTGCGTGGAAGCCTGATCGGCGTCCTCCTCGGCTCGATCCCGGGCATCGGTGCTGCGCCTTCGGCTTTCCTGTCCTATTCGGAGGCCCGCAGAAAGTCGAAGGACAAGGAGAACTTCGGTAAAGGTGAGGTCGAAGGCGTCGCAGCAGCTGAAGCCGGCAATAACGGTGTTGCAGGCGCCACGCTCATTCCACTGCTCGCACTCGGTGTGCCCGGTGACGTGATCACAGCGATTATCGTCGGCGCGTTCATGATCCACGGTTTGCAGCCCGGACCCATGATGTTCGTCACCAATGTGAACATCATCTATGGCCTCTTCGTCGGCCTTATCGTGAGTTCGGTATTCCTGTTCTTTATCGGATCTGCCGCCATCCGTGGCTTTCGTCTGGTCGCCGACATTCCCCGAGGGGTTCTGTTCCCGGCGGTTCTCATCCTGTGCATCTATGGCGTTTACGCGGTCAACAACAATGTGTTCGATGTCGGTGTGATGTTCGCAATGGGTTGGGTCGGGTACCTGATGATGCGCTTTGACGTGCCTGCGGCTCCGTTTTTGATCGCCTTCATTCTCGGTCCGCTGCTGGAAGACAATTTCCGCCAAGCCATGCTGATGTCCGGCGGTTCTCCTGAAATCTTCTTCAGCAGTCCGATCACGTGGTTCTTCTGGCTCCTGACCGCAATCACGGTAACCGCGATCCTGCGTGCCGGGATCAAGGCGGCCACGAATTCGCGCAAAGTCGAAACAAAGGCAGCCGACTGAGGATTGGCATATCCGGATTGTAAGGAATGCTTACGAACTTGCTGAAAACAGAGTGAATTTTGTCAGAAAAACCTTCTGTGTTGAACATGGAAACAAGCACAAGTCAGAGGTCAGCGCGTGGCTGAAGAACATAAAAAACTGGAAGTCTCTATCTGGCGAGGAGATGCGCAGCAGGGCCGCTTTGAAACCTATGAGGTGCCTGCGCAGGACAACCAGACCATCCTTGATGTCGTGTCCTGGGTTCAGCAGAACGCAGACCCGACCCTGTCATACCGTTTCGCCTGTCGAGTCGGCATGTGCGGTTCCTGCGCCATGATGGTCAACGGCAAGCCTCGCTGGACGTGCCGAACCCATGTCAAGAAAGTTCTCGACGGAAACAAGGTTGCGGTTTCACCTTTGCGGAACATGCCCGTCATCAAGGATCTCGCTGTCGACATGGATCCGTTTTTCGACAAATGGGTAAAAGCGGAAGGCCGGCATCATGCGACTTCAACGCGGCATGATCCCATGCCTGAAATCAGGCCGGATGACCCCAGACGGGCAATCGCAAACAAAGCGATTGAATGCATCAATTGCGCGGTTTGCTACTCTTCCTGTGACACCGTTGCCGGAAACCCCGACTATCTGGGACCTGCTGCGCTCCAACGGGCCTGGACGCTGTTCAATGATGCCAAGGACGCCGACAGACAATCGATCCTTGACGCTGTGTCGGGCGCGGGCGGTTGCCACAACTGTCACTCGCAAGGCAGCTGTACGCACTATTGCCCCAACGAACTGGATCCGCTGAGCGCAATTCTCGGCCTCAAAAGGGCGACGGCCAGAGCGTTTTTCAAAGGAGGCAGCTGATCATGCTGAATATGCATCTCTATATGGCGCAACGCCTGACCGCGATGTTGATGGCCCCTTTGGTGCTCGGTCATATCGCGGTGATGATCTATGCCATTCAGGGAGGATTGTCGGCAGAAGAGATCCTTTCGCGAACACAAGGATCCGTCGCCTGGTTCCTGTTTTACGGTCTGTTTGTGATTGCGGTGTCCGTGCACGGAGCGATCGGCCTGCGCGTCATAACTCATGAAATGACAGGACTGCGCGGTTGGGGACTGTGGGCTCTGACCTGGGGTTTCGGTCTCACCCTGATGTTCATGGGAGCGCGTGCCGTGATGGCCGTGACAGGGCTATGATGAAACCGCATCGCAATCACCCGCTCTGGTTCGCCTATGCCTTGCACAGGATCTCGGGCCTTGCCCTCGCGCTTTTCCTGCCCGCTCATTTTTACGTGCTTTCGCTGGCACTGACGCAGCCCGAACGTCTGGATGCATTTCTGCACTGGTCGGACAGTCCTCTGGTGAAACTGGCCGAATTCGGACTGGTCTTTCTGTTGGCGGTGCACATGTTCGGCGGCCTGCGTCTGTTGGCTCTTGAGTTTCTGCCGTGGTCCGGACGGCAGAAGTCCATGGCAGCTGGGGCCCTCGCAGCCGCGTTTCTCGTCTCCGGTGCTTTCTTTCTCAATGCGGTGTAATCCATGCCTTTAAAAGCTGACATCGATCGTCACGATACGGACATCTTGATCCTGGGAACCGGTGGAGCGGGCCTTTTTGCAGCATTGCACGCCCAGCAATCCGCGCCGCCTGGCACAAAGATCACCATTGCGGTGAAGGGGCTTGTGGGCAAATGCGGCTGCACGCGCATGGTGCAGGGTGGCTACAACGTTGCGCTTGGCAATGGCGACACTGTCGAGCGGCACTTCATGGACACGATCCATGGCGGCAAGTGGTTGCCGAACCAGGATATGGCCTGGAAACTGTGCAAGGAGGCCGTCACCCGCATTCATGAGCTGGAAAATGAGATCGGGTGCTTCTTCGACCGCAATCCGGACGGTACGGTCCACCAGAAGGCCTTTGCCGGGCAGACCGCCGACCGAACGGTTCACAAGGGCGACCTGACGGGCATTGAAATCATCAGCCGCCTGATGGAGCAGGTTCTCGCCCGCCCGATAGAAAGGCTTCAGGAACACCGGGCCATCGGACTGATCCCGACAAAGGACGGTGCTGCGGTCGCGGGGGTTTTGTTCATCGACATGCGAACCGGAAAGTTCCGGTTTGTCCGTGCAAAGACCGTCATGATGGGAACGGGTGGTGGTCCGACCATGTACAAATACCACACGCCTTCCGGCGACAAGACCATGGACGGGTTGGCGATGGCGCTCCGCATCGGTCTGCCGCTGCGCGACATGGAGATGGTCCAGTTCCATCCAACCGGTCTTTTGGCGGGCGATCATACCCGCATGACCGGCACTGTTCTGGAAGAAGGCCTGCGTGGAGCCGGAGGTCAGTTGCTGAACCATCAGGGCCAGCGCTTCATGTTCGATTACGACCGGTTGGGCGAGCGTGCGACGCGGGACGTAGTGAGCCGGGGGATCTATGCGGAGATGCGCAAGAACAATGATCCCGATCAGGTCGGCATGTTCATCTCGATGAGCCACCTTGGCCCGGACAACGTGCGCAAGAAGTTCACCGGTATGGTCAAGAGATGTGCCGACAGCGGTTTCGATCTGGCCGGAGGCAAGGTCGAAGTCGTACCGACTGCCCACTACTTCATGGGCGGCGTCATCGTTGACCCCGATACGCGGACCGAGATCGAAGGTCTTTATGTTGCCGGCGAGGACGCGGGCGGTGCGCATGGCTCGAACCGGCTTGGCGGCAACGGTGTTGCCAATTCCACGGTTTATGGTGGGGTCGCAGGCGACACGATGGGAAGGGATCTGCGCAAACCCGGAATGGTCCTGCGTGATCCTGATGAAACGGTGCTTGCCGCTGAGATCGAACGTGCCCAGAGGCCTTTTTCGAAGGATCCGGGAAACGTGCAGGCCCTTCGCCACAAGTTGCAGGAGGCCATGTGGGAAGATGTCGGCGTCATGCGGACGGGAACCGGCATGCGCCGTGGTCTGAAACGCGTTGCAGAGATTTCGGAAGAGCTGCTCCAGACCGGTGTCGATTCCTCGAACCTGGCCTTCAATTTGACCTGGCACGACTGGTTGAACCTGGCGTCCCTGACCGAGGTGTCGGAAGTTGTCGCAAAGGCGGGATTGGCCCGTGAAAATTCGCGCGGAGCGCATTTCCGAGAAGATTATCCGGAGCCTGGCGAATTCGAGACGTCTTACTTCACTGTCGCCCGCAAGAACGGGGATGACGTCGAAGTCGACCGCGAGCAGGTTCAATTCACCATCGTACGTCCGGGCGAGACCATCCTTCCCGAAGGCGAACCCGAAACACTCGTGGGAGCAAGCTGATGATCAAGATAGATCAGATCCAGAATACGGCCGAAACCCTGATGGACAAGGCTGCAATCGAGATCCCCGAAGATTACCTCGATGGTCTGAAAGCTGCAGCGAAGACGGAGGACGGTGAACTGTCTTCCTTTGTGCTGCAGGCCATGCTGGAAAACTACGAGGCCGCCAAACAGGACCGCCGTGCCATGTGCGGCGATACAGGCACGCCGCGCTGGTACGTCAAAATGTCGAACGAGGCGCAGATCGAGGGTGGTCCGATCGCCCTTGAGACAGCCCTGCGCCGGGCGACGGCCAATCGTACCAACGGTGTACCGCTGCGCCCGAACCGGGTGCATCCGTTGTGGCGAACCGACCACAACAACAACGTGGGCATCGGCGCGCCGGAGATCGAATACGGGTTCGAGCCCACTCCCGATGGTGAATGGATTGACCTGATCACTGTCCATAAGGGAGGGCTGTTCGGCACCGATTACAGGATGTTGTTTCCTTCGGACGGGATTGAAGGGATCAAGCGGTTCTATCTGGATTGTCTGGTGGCTTTCGGTAAACGAGGACTTGCCTGCCAGCCGGCGATCATCGGCATTGGCCTTGGAGGTTGCAAGGATACCTGCATGGTATTGGGCAAGCGGGCTGCCTGCCTGCGAACCGTCGGGAGCCGGAACTCCGATCCGCGCATTGCCGCCCTGGAAGACGAGTTCAAGGAGCTCGGGAATTCCATCGGCATGGGCGCCATGGGCTTTGTCGGCAAGAACATGGTGATCGATTGCAATATCGAGGTCGGTTACTGTCACACCGGCGGCATGCAGATGTCCGTGCATGCCTTCTGCCTGTCGTCGCGTCGCGCAGTCGCACGGATCTTTTCCGACGGGCGCGTGGAATACCGCACCGATCCCGATTGGTTTACCGACTATCAGCGCCGCGAAACGGTGGAGTGGGAGATGCAAGGACTGGAGGCTGCAGTATGAAACCGCGTGAGATCGTGCTGAGCACCACTCCGACCCCGGAAGAAATCGCGCAACTGCGATTGGGAGACATCGTCTATCTGAACGGCCTCATGTATACGGCACGCGAGGGTGTCTACATGCGTGCTTTGGAGGCAAAGGCCAACATTCCGATGGAACTCCCGTCGGAATCGGCGACGAATTTCCACTGTTCTCCAGCTGCCACGATCCGCGAAGACGGCAGCTTTGACATGGGCGCGGTTACTGCCACAGCCTCGTTTCGCTTCGCCAAATGGCTGCCTGAATGGATGGCCAAGACCGGTGCCAGGCTCATCATCGGCAAGGGAGGCATGTCGTCGAAGGACTACAAGGAATACTTCGTGCCGAATGGCGCGGTGTACCTGTCCACCGTGGGCTATGGCACCGGAGCGCTGCTCGGGCGCGGCGTCGAGAATGTCGAGGCTGTGCACTGGAATGAGGAACTCGGCCTCGCACAGGCCATGTGGGTCATTCGTTGCAAGCGCATGGGACCGTTCATCGTCGCCTCCGATCTGAAGGGGCGATGTCTTTTCGAACGCGAAAACGAACGTATCAGCCAGAACCTGGAACAGGTCTATGCGGGTACGAAGCCGGCCGTTCTGAAGCGGTTTGGCGAGACCGACGACCGCAGCGATGAACTGATCGGTTAAAGCCACAAAAACGCGTTCTTTTTCAACCCGCTGCGGCGGGACACGCTCAAGCTATGTGAAATGGCAGAACAAACTCATGACGACGCTCGCCGCGATCCTTCCAATTCAAAGTGCCCGTACCCTCTTTCCCGGAGTGTTGATCTCGGTAACCATCGGCCTGGCCGCAAAGTTTCTGTCGGATCATTATGACGCTCCGGTCATGTTGTTGGCACTGTTGCTCGGAATGGCATTCAATTTTCTGACGGAAGATGACGGACGCTGCGTGGCAGGCATTGAGTTTGCGTCCAAGTCCCTGCTGCGGTTCGGTGTCGCCTTGCTGGGGCTGGGGATCACGCTCCAACAGATCGCGGCGACGGGAATGGAGGTTCTCACGATCACGCTGACCGGGGTGGCGCTGACGATTGCGCTCGGGCTGATATTGAGCCGGGGATTGGGGCGCAAGACCCGGTTCGGCCTGCTCACCGGCGGAGCGGTGGCCATTTGCGGCGCCTCGGCAGCTCTCGCGATTTCCTCCGTGCTTCCGAAGAATGAAAATCTGGAACGGGACACGGTGTTCACGGTTATCGCGGTCACGGCGCTTTCGACAGTCGCCATGATCGCCTATCCGATTGTTGCGAATTTTCTGGGCATGTCTGAAATCGCCACAGGTGTGTTTCTGGGGGCGACAATCCATGATGTTGCGCAGGTCGTCGGTGCAGGATACTCCGTTTCGGATCTCACAGGAGAAACCGCGACATTCGTCAAGCTTTTGCGCGTCGCCCTGCTGGTGCCGATCGTCATTACCCTGTCCTTCATTTTTGCTTCTGACCAGAACGACCGATCCCGCACGAAACTGCCCATTCCATTGTTCGTGCTGGGATTCGCCGCGCTCGTCGTGGTCGGCTCCCATCAGCTGGTCCCGGAGGCCGCCAAAGAGCTTCTGTTGTCCTTGTCTCGCTGGTGCCTTGTCACGGCGATCGCAGCTCTGGGCATGAAAACCTCTCTCAAGAAGCTCGGAGATGTCGGCGGAAGCGCAATCGTGCTGGTCTGTGCGCTGACCGTGCTATTGGCGGCTTTCGCGCTCGGCGCTCTTCAACTCACCTCGCTCTAAAGGAACTGGCGAATGTTTGTCGATCAACGCACCTACACGCTCAAGAACGGAAATGTCGGGAAGTTCCTCCGGTTGTATGAGGAGGAGGGCATGGAAGTTCAGGTCCGCATCCTTGGGAAAATGGTCGGATATTACTTCACGGATATCGGTCCGCTGAACCAGGTCGTTCACATGTGGGGGTATGAAAGCATGGACGACCGCTGGGAACGGCGAGAAGCCCTCCAGGCCAGTGATGAGTGGCAAGCCTATGCCGTCCAGATGCGCCCGCTGGTCGATCACATTGAAAACAAAATTCTGGTTCCCGCCCCCTTCTTCAAGGTGCCTTGAAGTGATGCGGAGAAGTCTACGTCGAACGATGCCGAAACTTTCGGCAGGAATGAAAAAGACGATCTTCAAGTCCACAGCGTGGTCGGATTGTCAGCGAACAGGAGAAGTGTCGATGCGAGGTGCAGATCTGTTGATCCAGTCGCTGGTAGAGGCGGGGATAACCCGCATCTTTTCGTTGTCCGGCAATCAGATCATGCCTGTCTATGACGCTTGTCTGGCGGCCGGTGTCGAGATCGTCCATACCCGGCACGAGGCGGCCGCGGTGTATATGGCGGAAGCCTATGCGCAATTGACAGGGCAGGTCGGTGTTGCATTGGTAACGGCAGGTGCCGGCGCCACCAACGCCGTTGGTCCGCTGTTCAGTGCGAGCGAGAGCGAAACACCGCTTCTGCTGCTGACCGGCGACAGCCCCGTTGCGCAGGACGGAATGGGCGCATTTCAGGAAATGGCGCAGTTGCCGGTGATCGAACCACTGGTCAAACTGTCGCTTCGACCACGCAAAGCCAGCGGTCTGAGCAGCGACTTTGCTCAGGCACTCCAAGCTGCCCGAAGCGGCCGGCAGGGACCAGTTCACATCGCATTGCCTTTCGACATTGTCGAAGAAATCGTGCCAGAAAACTCGCTTTCCATTTCAGCGGCTTCCTTTCAGCGCGACCATTCGGTTCCAGGAGCGCAAGACATATCCTCGATTTTGCGCGCGCTCGAAGAAGCTCAACGGCCTGTCGTCCTGTGCGGTCCGAGCCTCAATGCCACCCGTTTTCCTGCCTTGGCGGAACTCGCTGAAGCGATTGACGCACCGGTAATACCTATGGAAAGTCCAAGAGGCCTGAAAGACCCTGCGCTTGGCGGTGTTCAGCGGGTTCTGCGTCGGGCTGACCTCATCTTGAACCTCGGCAAAAGGGTCGATTTTACGCTCAACTTTGGCAACGATACCCCCTTTCACGCCGACGCAACGTGGATTGTCGTTCAGCCTTGCAAAGTTGAGCGTGACCGCGCTCATCGCAACCTCGGGGCGCGGTTAACGCATAGTATTGACGCCGAGGCGCGGGACACGGCACAGGCATTGATCAAGGCCGGCCTGCGCGGCAGTTCGCACCAAGGCTGGCGAGCGGAAGTTGCGGACCTTCTGGCTCAGCGCAACCGTGCCGATGCCGGAGAGGTCAAGATTACCCCGGCTCAACTTTGCGCTGCCGTACAACGCCAGATCCATAAGGCCGACGAGGCAGTGCTGGTCTGTGATGGCGGTGAATTCGGGCAATGGGCGCAGGCGATGCTTACAGCTCCGGCCCGTATCATCAACGGGATCTCGGGTGCGATCGGTGGCGGGCTTTGTTATGGCATTGCGGCACGGTTCGCCCGAAAAAATGCGACGGTTTTCTCTTTGATGGGAGATGGCACCGTGGGCTTTCACTTCGCCGAATTCGAAACCGCGGCACGCGAGGGTGTTCCCAATGTTGTGGTGATCGGTAACGATCAGCGCTGGAATGCCGAGCATCAAATTCAGATGCGAGATTATGGGGCGGACCGTCTCATAGGCTGTCAGCTCAGCCAGGCCCGATACGACCTTGCAGCTCAGGCGCTTGGTGGACATGGGGAATTTGTCACTGAACTCGGTCAACTGGATGCGGCCTTGGACCGTGCTGTGGCCAGTGGCAAGCCGGCATGTGTCAATGTAATGATCGAAGGACTTCCAGCACCGAGTTTTTCCTAGCAGAACGGGAACGTTTTTGAGCATCTGAAAAAGTCAGCATGCAGATGGCTGTCTGCCATCTATCGGCTGCTGACTGCTCTTTCTTCTTGCCGACCGGGGGGCATAGGACGCCGTTCCGCGCCAGGTTGGCGCGAAACATCTTGAATTTCCGTCGTGTGGGGCCTTTTGCTCGTAACCTGGATGCACCAGAAAATCGAAGTTGAAAGACGCTGATTTGCTACTTGGCCTGCAGCGCGCTGGATATGAGATGTGTTGCACGCAACAGCTGGGTGGAGATGCGCTCTTCCAGTTCGTTGGTGACATCCTGCTGGTCGATGATGATCGAAACGACCACTGTCGCCATGGGGGTGTTGTCCCGGTCAAAAACGGGCGCCGCGAAATTGAGTTCACCCGGCAGGAATTCGCCATATTGTCTGGCATATCCGAGGTCCCGGGCTTCCGGGAATGTTTTCAGGATCTCGTCTACATTTGTAAGGGTGAGGCGGGTGATTGAGCGCCTGTCAGAGCGTTCGAGGATGTCGCGTGCCTGATCGTCGGACAGGAATGCAAGAATTGAACGGCCGGCCGCCGTGCAATAGGCCGGTTGGCGTTCGCCGAAGTAGGCAGACGGGTTCAGAACTTCAATCGTGCCAGACGTTTCCATGTAGCTGCGGCGGGGAATTCGATGCACGCAGATCAACTCCAGATCATCATGAAGACAGCAGGTGACACCCGCATTGACCGAATCGCCGAGGGCAACCAGATGCGGCCTTGCCGCATCCACCAGCGGATGACCGTTCTGGAAGTTGAATGCGAGATCTAGCACGCGGCCGGCAAGCCGGTAGCGCTTTGTTTTTTCGTCCTTTTCCAGATAGCCGACCACGTGCAGTGTGTTTAAGAGCCTTTGAACCTGACTTCGTTCAAAGCCGGTCACCTGGCTGGCTTCCTTGATGCTTAATTCGCGATGGGTGCCGGCGAAAATCTCCAATATCGACAAACCCTTGGCAAGAGATCCGACAAACAGCGGACCTGATTGCTGCAAATGCGGACGGTCATTTGGACCTGCATGACCTTGACTCATGTTCGGACCTTTGCAAAGATTATTTAATAATCACTAATAATTAAATAATAATTATAAGAAAGTCAAGAGCCTTCTGGGCGATCTGGAAAAGGGAACGAAACGATGAACACAAAAGGTGCCGGAAACTGGAAATTGACTCGCAGAGCCGTGCTGGGTCACATGGCTGGAGCAGGGTCACTGCTGGCAATGCCATCGATTGTGCGTGCGAGCGAAAAGCTGGGTGGAGAACTCTATTTCGAAACCTTCGGCGGTGCTTACGCCGAAGCTGTCAAAACATACATCATCGATCCCTTCGAAGAACGGTATGGTGTGAAGGTTCGCGTGACCAACTTTGGTTCCGGCGGTGAACAGCTGGCCAAAGTGCAGGCATCAAACGATCGGATCGATGTCACATCGTTGAACGGCAGCCGGATTTACGCCGCGATCAAGAATGGTTCGCTTCTGCCCCTCGACCTTGTCCAAATCCCGAACTTCGCGGATCAGCATCCCAATTTCCAGAAACCGGCCTACGAGGTCGGCGACGGAAACAACTACTCATCCGCGCTGGTGTGGGGCGACACGGCCATCGCCTACAACACGGATTTCGTGAAGGAGATGCCGACAAGCTGGGACGACTTCATGCGCCCCGAGGTGAAGGGACGGACCGCATTGTTTTCGTCCGCCATGTCGCTCGTTCATCTGGGCGCGTTGATGACCGGACAGAACATCAACGACATTCAGGATCTGGCTGCGGTTGAGAGCAAACTGATGGAGTTGAAACCTCAGCTGTTGAAGTTCTGGAGCAGCGGTTCGGAAAATACGCAGCTGTTTGCGACCGGCGAAATCTGGCTAGCGAATTTCTGGCGCGGCCGGGTCAACAAGCTCAGGGAAGAAGGTCATCCCATTCAATACACCGTTCCCAAGGAAGGTGCGGTCGCCTGGGTCGATTGCATGGTGATCCCCAAGACCTGCCAGAACAAACAGGCTGCCGAAGCGTTCATCAACATGACGCTGGACCCTGAAATTCAGAAGAACTTCGTCACCGAGGGCATTACCTATGCACCTTCGAATGTTGAAGTGAAACTGACCCCTGAAGAACAGCAGAAGCTGGGAGCTTCGCCGGAAATCTTCGAAACGGCGAAATTTGTCGATTCAGCCTATGTGGCCGCAAATCAGGACCAGTGGAACCTGTTGGCCAATCGCGTCAAGGCGTCCTGATCCCTCAGGCTGAAATTCTCTCAAGGAACTGCCGGATGACCGAAGCAGTCATCCGGCACTTCAAGGATCCGGCTCCGGAACGGAACGCCGGCGTTCGCTCCTTTGCCATAAGAACGGAAGACAGACATGCTCCAGCCTGATGTTGAACTGACCGGCATCACCAAGCATTTCGGCAGTGTCGTTGCGGTCGACAATGTTTCATTTGCCATCCCGCGCGGCGATTTCTTTTCCCTGCTTGGGCCGAGCGGATGCGGAAAGACCACGATCATGCGCATGATCTCCGGATTCGAGCAGCCGACCCGCGGAACCATCGAAATCGCCGGCCAGAACATGTCCGGCAAGAAGCCGTATGAACGTCCCACGAACCTCGTCTTCCAGCACCTGTCGCTGTTTCCGCACATGAGCGTTGCGCAGAACATCGCCTTCGGTCTGGAAATGAAGCGCACCTCGCGGACCGAGACCGACCGGCAGGTTGCCCGCATGTTGGAGCTGGTTCACCTGGCCGATTACGGCCAACGCAAGATCAGCCAACTTTCGGGCGGCCAGAAACAGCGCGTTGCCATTGCCCGCGCGCTTGTCAACGCACCTGCCGTTCTCCTGCTCGACGAACCCCTCGGAGCCCTGGACCTGAAGCTGCGCGAGCAGATGCAGCTGGAGCTGAAACGTATTCAGCGGGAAGTGGGAACCACCTTCATCTACGTCACGCACGACCAGAAGGAAGCCATCACCATGTCCGACAAGATTGCGGTCGTGAATCATGGTCGCATTGAGCAGATGGACAGTGCGGTGGAAATTTACGAGAATCCCAAAACTGCGTTTGTCGCCAACTTCATCGGCGAAACAAATCTGTTGGAAGGCAATCTTTCTCTCGTAAACGGCAGTGCGGCCACTGTCAGTCTTCCCGGCGTCGATATACGGGCAGCTTTGAACTTCAAGGCGGCAAAGGGCACAGGGGTTTCCCTGTCGGTTCGACCTGAAAGTCTTGTCATGGGCCAGGGGGCGACTTCCGCAACCAACCGCCTGAACACCCGGATCGAGGACATTGTCTACCTCGGCTCCATGGCGCATTACCGACTCGTCTCTCAGGAAGGTCTTCGGTTTACGGCGGAAGTCACTCAAAAAGCCATGGCGGAATTGCCGGTGCGCGGAGAGACGGTTCTCATCGGTTGGGAACCCGAAGACGGACGCTTGTTTGAAACACGGCAGGCAGCCGCATGACCATGTCCTCGATTTCCAGCCTGAACAACTCTCAGTACATCGGCGACGACGAACAGCTTGCCGAAAAGCGGCAACGGCGCCAGCTTGTCGGACTGTTGACACCTGGGGCTGTCTGGCTCTTCGCCTTTCTGCTCCTGCCCATGTTCGTACTGCTGGCCATGAGCTTCAACAGCTACATCGATGCCCAGATCATCAACGAATTCACCCTTGAGAATTACCGGCGTATTTTCACCGAACCGGTATATGGCAAGGTCGTGTTGCGCAGTTTCACGATTGCAATAACCGTCACCGCGGTGACGCTGCTTCTTGGGTATCCAGTCGCGCATTTCATCGCGAGAAAAACCAGCAAATACAAGGATCTCCTGTTCCTGGCGCTGATCATCCCCTTCTGGACGAGCATTGTGATCCGCACCTATGCCTGGAAGATCCTCCTGGGCAACTCGGGCATGGTGAATTATCTGCTGCGCGAAGCGGGGCTGATAGACCTGCCGGTCCAGTTCCTGTTTTCGACCTCTGCAGTCGTTGTCGGTCTGGTGCATGTGTTCCTGCCGTTCATGATCATGCCGCTCTACGCGTCGCTCGACAAACTGGACCCTTCGCTCGAGGAAGCTGCATCGGATCTCGGGGCCAACAGGATACGCACCTTTCTGCGCGTGACCCTGCCGTTGACGCTTCCGGGTGTGGCGATGGGCAGCCTGCTCGTGTTCATTCTCGCGCTCGGGTCATTCCTGACGCCCGATCTGCTGGGTGGCACCAACACGCTCATGATCTCCAACGTCATTCAGGCGGAGTTTCTGGAAAGCGGCAACTGGCCCTTCGGGGGCGCCATGGCAGTCAGCTTCCTGTGCCTCTCGCTCGTTTTCATTTTCAGCTACAACCGGCTGTTCCGGTTCGATCAGTAGAGAGCCGACATGACACGTGATCTTCCACAACGACTGCTGACCACTCTGGTCTACGTCTTTCTGTTCATGCCCATCATCATGGTGGTGGTCATGTCATTGAACGCGTCGCGCTATTCCGTCTTTCCAGTGCCTGAATGGTCGTTCGTCTGGTACGAGAAGGCTCTGGAGGACGAAACGATCGGCGCAGCGCTTAAGAACAGCCTTGTCATCGCTCTCGTATCGGCGGTTCTCGCCACCATTATCGGCACGACGGTCTCCATCGCGCTGGTCCGCTTCAGGTTCCGTTTCCAGAATCTCGTGCGCTCGGCATTCATGTCGCCATTGATTTTCCCGGAAATGATCCTGGCGGTGATGCTTCTGATCCTTTCCGCATCCCTCAATCTGCAGGGCGGGTTCTGGATCGTCGTCGCCGGTCATGTTCTGGTCGGGTTGCCGTTTGTCATCACTGTCGTCAGCGCCAGGCTGCATGGATTCGATTCTTCACTGGAGGAGGCGGCTCAGGACCTGGGGGCGAATGAGTGGGCAACCTTCCGCAGGATAACAATGCCTCTGGCATTGCCCGGTATCATTGGCGGTGGTCTGCTGGCGTTCACGACGTCCTTCGACAACTTCATCATCACCTACCTGGTGGCCGGTTCAGACGTCGTGACCATACCGATCAAGATCTATTCAATGATCCGGCTCGAATTCAGTCCGAAGCTGCATGCCTTTTCGACGGCCATCGTCTTCATGACACTGTGCCTGTTGTTCCTCTACCGCATGGTGCTGCGCCGACAGGCCAGTTACTGAGCCCGCTTTCAACCGCAACTGCGGACATTCCTTTTCAACTCGGACCACTACGGAGAACCGGGCCCATGATGTTGCCTGAATTTGATCAATTGGACGCTATCGACATGGCCAGAATGGTCCGTGAGCGCGAGGTGTCGCCCTCGGAACTGCTCGAGGCGGCGATCGAGCGTACCGAAGCCCGGAATCCTGCCTTAAATGCCGTCGTGCACACGATGTATGACGAGGGCCGCAAGCAAATTGATCGGGGATTGGCGGAAGGTCCGTTCAAGGGGGTGCCCTTTCTGATCAAGGACATAGGGCTGGAATATGCGGGAGTGCCGACGCGGGGAGGCAGCCACGTATTCGATCATATCGTTCCCCGGCAACACACCACGCTGACGCAGCTATACCTCGATGCCGGTCTGGTCGTCTTCGGCAAGACCAGTACACCGGAACTCGGCAACTCGGGAACGTCTGAGGCCGAAGCGTATGGACCTACCCGTAATCCCTGGGACCTCAGTCGGAGCCCGGGAGGATCGAGCGGCGGTTCGGCCGCAGCCGTCGCGGCCCGGATCGTGCCGATGGCAAATGGCGGCGACGGAGGTGGATCCATCCGCAATCCGGCGAGCCAGTGCGGGATCTTCGGTCTCAAGACCACGCGTGGCCGGGTTTCCTTGGGTCCTCGAAGCTTCGAGGGCAACAACGGTCTGTCCGTGTTGCATGGACTGACGAGAAGCGTGCGCGATTCAGCCGCCTTGCTGGATGCGTCGGCGCGGTCCATGCCCGGGGACGCTTATGTCGCTCCGAAACCGGACCGGCCTTTCTTGTCCGAAGTCGGTCGAACTCCCGGCAAGTTGCGGATAGGGTTTCACACCACTCCTCACCACGATGTCGAGATCGATCCGGAGTGTATCCGAGCAGTTGAGGAAGCCGCCCGCTTCTTGAGCAAACTAGGCCACGATGTTGAACCGTTCACCCCCGAAATTGACGGCATGCTCTTCCAGGATGTCAATCTTGTGCTGTGGGGCACGAACAACCTCAACAATCTCAGTCGTGTGCTCGATATCAGCGAAGATCTGACGGATCACCCGAAGCTGGAATGGATAACCGGACGTATTGCGGAGCAAGCAAAGCGCTTTTCTGCTCTGGACCATGCGCAGGCGCGCCAGAACATGCACACACTTTCCCGGCAGGTTGCGGCCCCCTTTGCCAAGTACGACCTGATATTGTCGCCGGTGGTCTCGCAGCGCCCCTGGCCGCTCGGGGTCTACGAAACCGGCTTCAAATCCGCGGATGAGTATTTCTCGCGTGTCTACGACTATTCGCCGTTCTGCTGGCCTTACAACGTGTCCGGTCAGCCGGCGATGTCGATCCCGTTCCACTGGACGCCCGAACGTCTGCCAGTCGGCATAATGTTTGCCGCTCGCTATGGTGATGAAGCAACCCTTTTCAGACTGGCCAGGCAGATTGAACTTGAAAAACCCTGGGATCAGATTCTGCCGGAAATGTGCCAGGCGCCGGATGCAATGCAGGATCGACGCGAATTGCTTGCATGATTGAGTGCTGACAGCGACACTTGAGAGTGCTCATTTCAGTCCTGCAACTGTTCCAGATGGTTCAAAACCATCAGGAACAGTTCCCTCTCGGTCGTAATATCCAGCTTCCGGTAAATCCTTTTCCGATGGTTCTTCACCGTGCCGGACGAAATGCCAAGTTTTTCGGCAATGATCGTTGTTGGAAAACCGCGGACCGCGAGGCTGCAAATGGAAAACTCCCTGGCTGTCAGCCTGTCCTTGAAGACCTGTTTCACAACCTCCGAAAGGTCCAGGGAGGCGGATGCCATTTGCCGCAGCACGACGAATGTGATGCGGCCGCCGGGGGCGAGCGGAAAGTCTTCATGCAGCTTTTCTGAAACGACATGCCCTGAAGTCAGCAATTCCGGCTCACCGGGGTGCGAACGCCTTGCCTTTTCGACAGCGTCTGAAAGGGTGATGTTGCTGCCAACAACGCAATCCCACTTCTCACTTGCAAACAGTCTGTGTCCACTGCTGTCCTCGATCAGGAAAGAATCCGTGCCGGGGAAGCCGAAAGCGGTGCCGCCGCCGGATTTCAGTGAGTTCAACAGAAGTTTCAAGTTCAAGTCGCACAAAGCCTGAATGGCCGGGAATCCGTCTTCCAGCGCAGAAAGTTCGTCAGGTGTGAACTTTTCGCGGCGAAGAAAAAAATAGTTATCGACGGCGCTTCCGATTTTTGAACTGAGCAGCGCCAACTCGTCAGCCATGCCGGTTCGGGGATGAAAAGACATCAGGTAGTCTTCAAAGTCTTCTCGAATATGCCCCGTTGAAACGCTGAGGTCACCAAGACTGACGACACCGGTCTTTCCGGTTTGCCGCCAATATCGGAAAAACGGATCGAACCGGTAGGCGCCGGAAAGATACAGATCAATCTCCTGCTCCGGGACACTGTCGCGCAACAGGTAATAGGGCATCGAATAGCGGGAATATTGCAGCACTCCGCAGGTGTCGGCATGCAGAAAACGGCGGATTGCTTCGAGCAGGGCACTTTGAAAGTCCCCGGTGCCACAAGCGCTGATGGCGTTTGCAAAGTTGATTGATTTGCTCGGGGCTCGGTGACTCATTGCAGCATCATCTTGTATTTCGGCATGTCCCTTTTGGGACCCTTTGGTGAGCGTGTGCTTCAGCTAGTTTCAGGAACATTAGGCACTGTCCGTTCCCAAGCCAAGAAACGCAGGATTTCGGACGTTTACCCAGGGAGATTGATCATGGCGAGAGACCCGCGGTACGATGTTCTGTTCGAGCCGCTGCAAATCGGGCCGGTCACCACGAAAAACCGCTTCTACCAGGTTCCGCATTGCTCCGGCACAAGCGACAATGCTCCAGACGCAAACACCCGTATGCGCGAAATGAAAGCCGAAGGTGGCTGGGGCGTCGTCTGTACGGAAATTGCTGAGATCAGCAATACGACGGAATTCTGGCCCTTTCCATCGCTGCATTTGTGGACCGACGCCGATGTCGGAAGAATCGCCCGTATGCCCGAGGCTGTCCATCGTCACGGAGCGCTCGCGGGCGTGGAGCTCGGTCATGTCGGGCTTGCTGCTGGCAACAGGGCATCACGAACGCCTCCGCTTGGCCCGTCTTCCCATCTGACGCTGGAATCTGTGGAACCGTTTCAATCCAAGGCCATGGATAAGTCCGATATCCGTCTTTTGCGCCAGCAACATAGGGCCGCCGCGCGCCGGGCAAAGGAGGCAGGGTTTGACATCGTTTACGCCTATGCCGGGCACGGGCTTTCGATATTCAGTCAGTTCCTGCAGACGGCCTACAACACGCGCCTGGATGAATATGGAGGGTCGTTGGAAAACCGCATGCGTCTTTTGCGCGAGGTTCTGCAGGACATGCATGAAGAGATCGGCGACAGCTGCGCCGTCGCGCTCCGCTTTGCGGTCAACGAGATTGACGGTGATCTGGCGCAGGGGCAGGAATTTGTTGAAGCGATGAAAGACCTGCCCGACCTCTGGGACGTCAATCTTTCAGACTGGCCGGAAGACAGCCAGACATCACGGTTTTCCAAGGAGGGGTTTCAGGAAGAACAGATCGCTTTCGTCAAGAAGATCACGAACAGGCCGGTGGTGAGCGTGGGACGGTTTACATCTCCGGACACGATGCTCAGCCAGGTCAAACGCGGGGTGCTGGATCTTGTTGGCGCGGCACGTCCGTCGATTGCAGACCCGTTTATTCCGAACAAGATTGATGAAGGCCGGGTGGATGAGATCCGGGAGTGCATCGGCTGCAACGTTTGTGCATCGGGCGAACTGTCCTATGCGCCGATGCGTTGCACACAGAATCCGACGGTCATGGATGAATATCGTCGAGGCTGGCATCCAGAGAATGTGCCGCCCAAGGGGTCCAATGACGCTGTTCTTGTTGTTGGCAGCGGCCCCGCGGGACTGGAATGCGCCAACATCCTCGCCAAACGCGGATACGAAGTCACCGTTGCCGACGCCCGGGAAGAGCTGGGAGGGCGTGTCAGGCGGGAAGCCGGACTTCCCGGATTGTCTGAGTGGATCCGGGTAGCCGATTATAGGCTCTATGCACTACAGCAGCTTGGAAATGTAAGTCTCTATCCGGCGTCTCCTCTGAGTGTCGCGGACATTCTCGAATTCGGGACGCAGCACATTGTCATCGCAACAGGCGCGACCTGGCGGCGAGACGGAATCGGCAGATGGAACCTTTCGCCGGTTCTGAAAGGCACCGAGGCAAATGTGCTGACGCCGGACGACATCTTGGATGGCTGCGAGGTCAACGGACCAGTTGTCATCTATGATGAAGATGGTGGATATCTGGGCAACGTCATCGCGGAAAAGCTCGTCAAGGAAGGTCTCGACGTCACTTTCGTTACTCCCGCCAGCGAAGTGGCGCCTTATCTCGCCCTGACCATGGAACAGCACAAAGTCATCGCGCGCCTGCTGGACCTGGGGGTACGGATCGAACGCCTGAAGCGACTGAAGGGCGCTGATAATTCCAATGTCAGCCTGGCCTGCGTGCACAGCGATGAGGAGCTGACACTGCCGCTCGGGTCCTTGCTGGTCCTGACATCCCGTTCGCCGAACGATGAGCTCTACACAGGACTCATGCAACGGAACGAAGATTGGGCCAGTGTCGGCATCAAGACGGTTTCCCGAATTGGCGACTGCGAAGCACCTTCCATCATCGCGGCGGCCGTTCATGCCGGTCATCGATGGGCAAGGGCACTGGATGATGATGCCAACGTGAGGACGCCCGCCCATCTGCCTATGCCGCTTGCCTGATGGGGAGTGGAAAAGTACATCGCCGGTCCGACTTATGCCGGACCGGCAACGGTGCATCCTTCAGCAACCATGCTGGCCACGACCAGATCTTGTCGTCACGTGACCACAAACGGCAACTTTTGTGCCGGCGGTGTGTTGCGGCTGCGTTCGCTGCGAACAATGCCGTCAATGATCGTCATGCCGACGCCCGGCAGGTTGCCGAGCTGAACCGATTCCAGAAGTGTTTTGCCCGGAGCGTGTTGAGCCTGGTCCATCAGCACGAAGTCCGCGCTGAAACCTTCTTCGAGAAGACCGGCATCGAGTTCGCGTTGGCGGGCCGTGTTGCCGTTGGCAAAGCAAAAGGCGACTTCGGCCGGTACGTTGCCGAGGCTGGAAAGCATCGCGACCATTCTGAGAATACCCAGCGGTTGCACTCCTGACCCCGCCGGACCGTCTGTGCCGAGAATGACCCGGTCGAGCTGTTTGAGTTCGCGCGCGGTGTTCAAGGTCAAGAGGGCCGCACGTTCGTTTCCGTTGTGCACGATCTCAAGACCCTTTGTGCAGCTTTCGCAAAGGCACACGATCTGATCGTCCGGCAGTGCCGAATGGCCACCATTGATGTGGCCGATGACATCGGTTCCGGTTTCAAGAACCATATCCGCGTCGACAAGCCCCGAGCCGGGAATGGAAGGCCCGCCTGTGTGAATGGTGCTCTGGATACCGTATTTGCGCGCCCAGTCGACCATCTGCTTGCCGGTCTTGCCGTCCTTGACGGACCCCAGACCAACTTCGCCCAGCAGTTTGACGCCCGCATCTGCAAGTTCCTTGAAATCCTCCTCCACCATTCCGTGCTCGATGACAGGAGCTCCGGCGAGTACCTTCACACCTGAGGGGCGAAAATTCTCGTACCAGCGCTGCGCGGCAATTGCCATTGCCTTCAGGCCGACAATGTCCTTGGGCCGACCCGGCATATGAACTTCGCCCGCGGAAATCATCGTTGTCACGCCGCCGTTCAAAGTCGAGTCAATCCAGTGAAGCTGCTGCTGGCGCGGTGTGTAGTCACCGACAACCGGGTGGATGTGACTGTCGATCAGACCTGGCGCGAGAGTGACGCCGTTGGCATCGATTACCGTTGTCGCACCCTCCGTATCCATATCCTTTTCATAGCCGTAGCCGGCGATTTTCCCGTCAACCGCGATGACGCAGTCGCCGTCGAAAATCGGTTGCTCCAACTTTCCCGACAGTAGGAGCCCGATATTGCGGATGACCAGTTTCTGCACTTCACTTGCCACGTTGACCCTCCCGGAAGCTAGCTATTTTCATTAGTACACTAACATGATATTTACTCCGATCAAGCCGTGAAAGACGGGTTTCAGATCACAGGTGCGATTGGTGGCCGGTATGTTCACGCAAATGACTTCCCCGATCCGGATTTGGCTTTCTCGTCGGGATCGGTTCAAATAAAACCGGATGAACGTTCCAGATGCGGAAGGAATAGCATTGTCTCTCGAAGAAACTGCAAGCGCGGAAACTCGTGGTTCCTACAACCTTGATGAACAGGTGGGATATATTCTGCGTTTGGCCAGTCAACGGCATGCCGCGATATTTCAGGAACATGCGGTACTCGGACTAACGCCCACGCAATTCTCCGCATTGATCCGGCTGAACGAAGTCAGGCAATGTTCGCAGAATCAGCTGGGGCGGCTGACGTCCATGGATGTCGCGACAATCAAGGGTGTCGTGGACCGCTTGCGCGCCAAGGAACTGATCGAGCTGAACCCGGACCCCAATGACAAGCGGCGAGCTCTGATTTCCCTTACCGAAAAAGGCGAGTCGTTGATAGAAGAGCTTTATGACATGGGTCACGTGATTACACGTGAGACGCTTGGTCCTTTGACGACCAGCGAGCAGAAAACGTTTCTGCGATTGTTGAAGAAACTGGCTTGAACAGCGAAGCACCGGCACGCATTTTGGCACTCCGGGATCTCAGCGATCCCGAGGTTGATCGGTTGTATTTTTGACGTCTTTTCTCAAGGAATGGCGCTGGTTATAAGCCGGAATTGGAAGCACTGCAGCCGTGGATAGCAGTCAATACAGCGATAAAACCAGGTTTGCCAAAAATTTTTCCCTAAAGAAATCAGTAGGTTAATACTGAACATCAACCAGCCGAGAACCAATTCCATTCCGGAAGAGTTTGACAAGAAAACAAAAGCAAGATTATCGTTGGTGCACTAACGATATTGGGAGAGTATCGGGGGTGTGCTTTGAACTACCTGGCACCAACAACAATCGCGGAAGCGCTTGATCATCTTGATCGACGCGACGTTGCCATTGTTGCGGGAGGAACTGATTTCTATCCGGCGATGAAGGAAGGCGGTCCGTCACGCGACCTGCTGGATCTGACCCGTATTGAAGACCTTAAAGGGATTTCCCGGACGCCCGCAGGATGGCGGATAGGCGCAACGACCCGCTGGAGCGAGATTGTTGCCGAGCCTCTTCCGACCATGTTTGACGGGTTGAAGGCAGCTGCCCGGGAAGTTGGTTCGATACAGATCCAGAACTCGGGCACAATTGCGGGAAACCTCTGCAATGCATCACCAGCCGCAGATGGCGTGCCTCCGCTTCTGACCCTCAACGCCATGGTCGAGATATCAGCCCGATCCGGCACACGTACAATCGCCCTTTCCGATTTCATCACCGGTGTTCGCAAGACCGCGCTTGCTCCGGGGGAGCTGGTGAGCGCGATCCACATTCCCGCGCTTCCGGAAAGCACGTTTGCCGCATTCGAGAAGCTGGGCAGCCGCCGATATCTGGTGATCTCCATTGCCATGGTCGCCGCCTGCGTCACGCTGGGGAAAGGCGATGTCATCGAGACAGTCCGGGTTGCGGTCGGAGCATGTTCGCCTGTGGCTCGGCGTTTGCCTGCCCTCGAGGACGAGTTGAAAGGATCGTCTGTCCAGATCCTGAAGAATCCTGAACTGGTTACAGCAACCCATCTGGAATCTTTGAACCCGATTGACGATGTCCGCGGCAGCGCAACCTACAGGGTTGAAGTGGTTGCTGAACTTTGCCGCCGCGCTCTGCTTGCAGCAGCTACCGAAGGAAGCAGGGATGAATAAGATCCTGACACGTCAACTCACCACGTTCAGGTTGAATGGTGAAGATGTTGCTGCCGAAGTCGTGCCGGGTGAGCGTCTGTCCGAGACGCTGCGCGAGCAGTTCGACGCGCGTGACGTCAAGATCGGCTGCAACGCGGGCGACTGCGGTGCATGCACGGTTCTCCTGGATGGCAAACCGGTTTGTGCCTGCCTGACGCCGGTTCATCAGGCGGAAGGACGCAACGTTGAAACGCTGCGTGGGCTGGTATCGGAAGATCCGGCTTCCAGGCGACTGGTTGAGACGTTTCAAGACAAGGGCGCGGCCCAGTGCGGTATCTGTACACCTGGGATGATCGTCTCTGCGACGGCGCTCCTGCGCCGCGACCCGTCGCCGGATGAAGAGGCCGTAGAAGACGCACTAGGCGGCGTGCTTTGCCGCTGCACCGGGTATCGCAAGATCATTGACGCCGTTGTCGAAGCCGGAGACTTGCAGGCTGACCAGCGGCCCGAAAGCGCCGGATCGGTCGGTGAGGATATTCGCCGCCTTGACGGACATGGCAAGGTTCATGGAACGGAAGCATTTGGTGATGATGTTGCGCCGGCGGGCACGCTTGAAATCAAACTGATTCGTTCACCGTTCCCGCACGCAGCGTTCGTCTTCGGCGACCTGGATGCTTATGTCGCCACGCGGCCAGGGATTGAGGCTGTGCTGACAGCTGCCGACGTAGCTGGGTTAAATCGATTTGGCGTCATTCCGGGCTTCGAGGATCAGCCGGTATTTGCAGAGACCGAAACGCGCTTTCGCGGTGAGGCTGTCGCTGCTGTGATCGGCACGCCTTCGGCAATGCGTGTCTTCGACCCGGAAGAGTTTCCTGTCACCTGGACCGCTCTCGACAGCGTTGCTACCGTTACCGATGCATTGGCCGATAGTGCGCCTCTGCTTCATGACGACCGGAAGGGGAACGTCATGTGCGGTGGTTTCGTGGCCTGCGGCGATGCGCAGTCGGCGTTGAAATCCGCCGACGTAACGGTCGAAGGACAATTTGACAGCGGGTTTGTTGAACACGCCTATATCGAACCCGAAGCCGGCTACGCGGAAATCCGCGATGGACGCGTCGAAGTGCATGCCTGCACACAGGCGCCGGTCATGGACCTCGATGCGCTTGAAGCAATCCTGGGTATGGACCGCGAAAAGATACGGATCATACCAACCGGAGTAGGCGGTGGTTTCGGTTCCAAGCTGGACATATCGCTGCAGCCCTATCTCGCCATCAGCGCATTGAAGACCGGGCGTCCTGTCCGTCTTACATATTCCAGAACAGAGTCGATGCAGTCGACAACCAAGCGGCATCCCGCGGCGATCAAACTGAAGATCGGCGCAACAAAGGATGGTCGCATCAGCGGATTCGACTTTTACGGCGATTTCAACACCGGCGCCTATGCGTCCTGGGGACCGACTGTCGCCAACCGCGTTCCCGTCCATGCTTCCGGGCCTTACCGGATCGCCGACTACCGGGCAGAGTCGAAGGGTGTGCATACCCATTGTCCACCTTCGGGCGCCTTCCGTGGTTTCGGAGTTCCGCAATCCGCACTTGCGCAGGAAACACTGTTCGACGAACTCGCCGATAAGCTTGGAATGGATGCGCTGGAGTTCAGATTGCTGAATGCCCTTGAGGACAATGTTCCCACGGTTTGCGGTCAGATCTTCGGGCAAGGTGTCGGCATCAAACCATGCCTGGAAGCGTTGCGGCCCTCCTGGAACGATGAGCGCGAAGCCGTGGAAGAATTCAATGAAGTATCACGAACCGAAGGCCACACGATCAAACGCGGTGTCGGGATCGGGGCAGGCTGGTACGGATGTGGCAACACATCCTTGCCGAACCCGTCGACGATCAAGGCTGGGATCCGAGCTGATGGAACCCTGGTGCTGCACCAGGGTGCTATGGATATCGGGCAGGGTGCCAACACGGTCATCACCCAGATCTTTGCAACCGCCCTGGGCGTGCCGGCCGGGCAGATCGAACGTGTCGGCGCCGACACCGATGTCACTCCGGATGCAGGCAAGACATCGGCTTCGCGGCAAACTTTCGTTTCCGGAAATGCCGCCCGGCTTTCCGGGGAAGCGATGCGTTCCGACATTCTCAAACTGGCAAATGCCTCAAGCGCCGCGGCCATCACCATTGGCGATGGCGTCATCGAGATTACCGAAGCAGGTGAGAGCCACCTGATCGAGTTGTCCCGTCTGGAACCCGATGCGGAAGGTTACGTTCTTCGCTCTGAAGAGACCTACGATCCACCGACAAAACCGCTCGATGAAAACGGGCAGGGCGTTCCATATGCTCAGTTCGGCTATGCGGCCCATCTTGCGGTAGTTGAGATCGATATCCGGCTCGGAACCGCACGCGTCGTGAAGTTCGTCGCTGCGCACGACGTCGGGCGCGCGATCAACCCGATGCTGGTCGAGGGGCAGGTGCAGGGCGGGATCGCCCAAGGCCTGGGGATGGCGCTCATGGAGGAGTACCTGCCGGGTCGAACCGAAAACCTGCATGACTACCTCATTCCAACCATCGGCGATATTCCACCGATCGAGACGCATATCATCGAACAGCCGGATGCCCATGGACCGTACGGCGCCAAAGGGCTTGGCGAGCACGTTCTGATCCCGACTGCCCCCGCCATCTTGAACGCGATCACTCACGCAGCTGGCGTACGGGTGCGCAGCGTTCCGGTAACGCCTGCCCGATTGCGGGCTGCCATCAAGAGTGCAGAACCAAAATGACGAATGAAGCAACAGCCAATTCCGAGAAGATCCGCTGCGATGCCTGCCCGGTCATGTGCTACATCGCCGAGGGAAAAGCCGGAGCTTGCGACCGCTATGCCAATCACGATGGCGAACTTGTGCGGCTTGACCCGCTGACGATCATCGAGACTTCGCAGGAAAAAGGTGTCAAGGCAGTTCCGTTTCTGCGTGACGGCGACGGGAACGATTGGGACGGCGATCTTGTGCAGGGCAATCGTCCCTTCGTGACCGCTGTAGGCGCAGGCACCACTTACCCGGACTACAAGCCCGCCCCCTTCATCGTCAGTCAGGAAGTTGACGGTGTCGACATGGTTACGGTCGTGACCGAAGGCATCTTCAGTTATTGCGGTGTGAAGGTCAAAATCGACACGGATCGCCATATCGGTCACGAACGGGCACCTGTTCGGGTTGCCGGCGAGCCGATCGGTCATGTGATGACCAGTGAATACGGCTCGAAAATGCTGTCGCTGGGTGGAGTGGAACACCTGACGGGAGGCAGCAAGAAGGAAGGTCGCATCACCTGCGATGCGTTGCTGCGTCTGTGCAACCGCGAAGCGGTGGAAATGACCATCGATGACGGAGCAACCGTCGTCGTGCAGGCGGGCAAGGCTCCGATCATCAACGGTGTCGAGGAAAAACTGATGCGTGTCGGCTGCGGCTCTGCCACCATCGGCATGTTTGCCAGCCAGTGGGCGCAACAGGTGGACGAGGTGATTGTCGTCGATGACCACATTACCGGCGTCCTGTCCGAGCACCAGGCCGGTAAGCTTCTGAGCGTTCCGCCGTCCGGCATCCGCATCAAGGGACGCCGGTCGACACCCGGTCGCTACTTCCAGGTGGCGGAACCTGGAACCGGATGGGGTGGAACCGATGTCGACGACCCGCTCTCGATCCTCAAGGACTCCGATCCGAAAGTCGCCTGGCAGGGCTTGCGTTTGCTCATGGTCTCCACGACCGGCGAACAATGGGCGTATTTCGAACTCGATGAAAATCTGCAGCCGGTGGCGGCCGAAATTCCGGACAGGCTGCGCGCTTCGGCAGAGAGGATTGCAGAGAATTGCGAACCCTCGGTCTGCTCCGTCCTGTTCATGGGAGGTGCCGGTGGTTCGCTGCGTGCCGGTGTGACGGAAAATCCGGTGCGGCTCACAAATTCTGTCAAGGATTCCCTGACTTACGTGTCCTGCGGCGGCGCCGATGCCTATGTCTGGCCCGGCGGCGGTATCACCGTGATGTCAGATGTCCTGGACATGCCGACCAACTCGTTCGGTTACGTGCCGACCCCGGCGCTGGTTGCGCCTATCGAATTCACCATGCGCCTTGCCGACTATGAAGCCCTCGGCGGTCACATGAAGGAAGTGCAGCCCGTCGAAAACGTGCTGACAGACGGCATTCGCAGGGTTGGCAAGGCCGAAAACGGCAAGGATCCGACCGCAAGCCACAATTACCGCTGGAAAGCCGAAAGCAGGAGCAGGTGATGAGCGGGCCAGTCGCAGGACTGTTGGGAAGCGGTGAGAGGTTGCATCTGCAGCACGGTCCGATCGACCTGATCATCGGTGCCGACCCCTTGGCCCCGCAAACACGCGAACTTGCCTTTCGTGCTGCTGCGGACCGGTTTGAGACGATCTTGCAGGAGATTGTGTCAGAGCTACCATTGTTAAGGTCAGTGCCTGAAGCGAGGCTGCCGATCGGGGCTGTCGCTCGCAGGATGTACCGCGCTGTCAAAAGACATGCCGCCGGATGCTTTGTAACACCGATGGCAGCTGTTGCCGGTTCGGTTGCGGACGAAGTGCTGGCAGCCATGCTGAGGAGCACGCCGCTCAATCGCGCCTATGTGAACAATGGCGGCGACATTGCCTTGCACCTTGAGAGCGGAACGCATTTCACGACCGCCATGGCCGGGCTCTCAGGGACTGATCTCGGTCGTGCAATCATTCCTGCAGAGAGCGGTATCAACGGCATTGCCACGAGCGGGCAGGGCGGCCGCAGCCTGTCTCTTGGCATAGCTGACGCGGTCACCGTTCTGGCGGCAAACGCCGCCGATGCGGACGTTGCTGCCACGCTGATTGCCAACGCAGTGGATCTGCCGGGACATCCTTCGATCAATCGAAAGCCTGCCAATGAGATCCAGCCGGACAGCGATCTTGGAACGCGGCCAGTCGTGACCGGACGCGGCAATCTGACATTCCACGAATGCGGACAGGCCCTGCAAGCCGGAATGCTCGTGGCAACCCGCATGCTGAGCGACGGTCTGATCGCTGGAGCGGCCCTTCATCTTCAAGGTGAGCAGCGCATCGTCGGCGCGTCTTGCCTCAGCTCTAAACAGAACAAGCAAATGGTGGAATATGCCTGAGCCAATAGTGCGAAAAATGGCAACTGCGGTTGAAGAAATCTATCACGAAGGCGGTCCCGTCGGCGGCGTGCCATTGCGCCGGGCGGCTGTCCTGGCCGTGATCAAGAACCCGTTTGCGGGTCGGTATGAGCCCGAGATCCAGGGTTTCATCGAAGATCTGAAGCCGCTCGGACTACTGATGGCGCGGAAGCTTGTCGATGCGCTTGGAGGCGATGCGTCGGTGGTCGAGGGATATGGAAAGGGCGCTCTTGTCGGCAGCGAGGGTGAACTAGAGCATGGAGCGCTTTGGCACGCCCCGGGCGGTTATGCGATGCGCGAGCTGATTGGCGGTTCCAAGGCCATTGTGCCGTCGTCCAAAAAGGTTGGTGCTGCAGGTGCGCGTCTCGATGTTCCGGTCACACATGTCAACGCGTCCTACGTCCGCAGTCACTTCGATTCGATGGAAGTCGGTCTGAACGACGCACCGCGTACCGACGAAATCCTGCTGGCGTTGGTCATGACCACAGGGCCGCGCATCCACGCACGCTCGGGCGGACTGGAAGCCGCCGATATCAAGGGGGAGGACGGTCTGAGATGAGTGCCGAAATCAGAAAAGTTGCGGTCTGGGTCGAGGAAACCCACAAGGAAGCTGACAAGGTCATTGCCCCGGCAACGCGCAAGGCGGTTGCCGCTGCAGTCATCGCCAACCCCTTCGCCGGCCAGTATGCCGAGGACCTGGGCGAACTGATGGAGATCGGAGCCGAGCTGGGAGGTTTGCTCGGTGAAAAATGCGTTGCGGCCCTCGGCATTTCGCCATCGGCAGCGGAAAGCTACGGCAAGGCGGCAATGGTTGGCGAGAACGGCGAGCTTGAACATGCTGCCGCCATTCTTCACCCGAAGCTCGGCGCTCCATTGCGCAAGACCGTAGAAAAGGGAGCGGCACTCGTACCCTCATCAAAGAAGATGGGTGGTCCCGGCCAGGTGCTGGACGTGCCGCTCGGGCACAAGGATGCGGCCTATGTCCGTTCGCATTTCGATGGGATCGAAGTGCGTCTCAACGATGCCCCGAGAGCCAACGAAATCCTTGTTGCGGTCGCTGTCACCGACAGCGGACGCCCATTGCCGCGTGTCGGCGGACTGACAGCGGAGGAGGCTGTCGGAGAAGACGGTCTGCGCTGACGCGACGACCATAATATCGATAGAGGGAGGAATTGGATGTCCATCAATAGGCGTTTTTTGCTGGGGGCGCTGGCCGCGCTTCCCTTCCTGCAGGCCCTGAGCGTTCCTGTTCAGGCTGAAGACACGATCGTCATTGGCGAGGTGAATTCCTATACCCGTCTGCCGGCATTTACTGAGCCTTACAAAAAGGGCTGGCAGCTGGCAGTGGAGGAGATCAATGCGGCTGGGGGCATCGACGGCAAGAAGCTCGAAGTAATCAGCCGAGACGACACAGGCGACCCGGCAACCGCGATCCGCATCGCCGAGGAACTGGTCTCCAAGGAAGGCGCGGTGATGATCTTCGGCACCTTCCTGTCCAATATCGGTCTGGCTGTTGCCGATTTCGCCAAGCAGAAAGAGGTCTTGTTCCTGGCGGCAGAACCGCTGTCGGACGCCATCGTCTGGTCCAAGGGCAACAAGTACACCTATCGCCTGAGGCCTTCCACGCACATGCAGGCGGCAATGCTCGCCGAGCAGGCGGCCAAGCTTGATGCCACACGTTGGGCAACGATCGCCCCCAACTACGCCTATGGGCAGGATGCGGTGAAAGCGTTCAAGTCGGAGCTGACCAAACTGCGGCCGGATGTGGAGTTCGTCACCGAACAATGGCCGCCGGTCTTCAAGATCGATGCCGGTTCCACCGTTCGCGCGCTTGAAGCCGCCAAGCCTGATGCGATCTTTAACGTCACATTCGGTGGTGACCTGGCGAAATTCGTCCGTGAAGGATCCCTGCGCTATCTGTTTGATGATCGTGAGGTTGCATCGCTGCTCACCGGTGAGCCCGAATACCTTACCCCGCTCGGCAATGAAACACCGAAGGGCTGGATCGTGACCGGTTACCCGGGAACCGATATCGGCACGGATGTCCACAAGACCTTTGCCGATGCCTACATTGCCAAATGGGATGAGGCACCGAAAACCGGCTCCATCGTCGGCTACAACTCGGTTCTCAGCATCGCAGCGGCTCTGAAAAAAGCCGGTTCCACCGACACCGATGCGCTGCTGGCAGCTATGGAAGGCCTTGAAGTCGACAGTCCGACCGGCCCGTTCGTTTACCGTGCGGCCGATCACCAGTCCACGATGGGCGCCTATGTCGGCAAGACCGATCTGGTCGACGGCACTCCGAAGATGGTCGACTGGGTCTATGCCGAGGGCTCGAACTATCTCCCGTCTGAAGAAGACGCGGCGAAGCTGCGTCCCGCCGAGTAAGACCGGCAAATCCTCCCGGAACGCGCGGAGACATTTCTCCGCGCGCACTTGATACCGCGGCCCACACGGAGAGACAGATGGGTTTTTATCTTGCACAGCTTTTAACTGGGCTCGCCAATGCCTCTTCGCTTTTTCTGATTGCGTCCGGCCTGTCCATCATCTTCGGCGTCACACGCATCGTGAACTTTGCGCACGGCTCCTTCTTCATGCTCGGCGCCTACGTTGCCTACACAATCGTCACGTCGGTCGATCTCGGCATCTTCGGTTTCTGGTCCGGAGTGATCATAGCCGCGGCGCTCGTCAGTCTCATCGGTCTGCTCATTGAAATGACCGTGCTGCGCCGGATTTACCGCGCGCCCGAACTCTTTCAGCTGGTCGCGACTTTCGGCATCGTCCTCATCATCCAGGACGTGGCGCTGGCGATCTGGGGGGCGGAAGACTACCTTGGGCCGCGCGCTCCAGGTCTGGACCGCGCGGTGCGTATCCTCGGTGAACCCATTCCCGAATATGATCTTGCCCTGATTGTCATCGGCCCGGTTGTGCTCGGCATCATCTGGCTGCTTTTCCATCGCACGCGCTGGGGCGTGCTTGTCCGGGCAGCGACGCAGGATCGGGGAATGGTCGGCGCACTCGGCGTCAATCAGAGCTGGCTCTTCTCTGCCGCGTTCATGCTGGGTGCGTTTCTCGCCGGACTTGGAGGCGCGCTCCAGGTTCCTCGTGAGGCCGTGAGCCTGCAGATGGATCTGAACGTCATTGGCGAAGCCTTTGTCGTGGTCGTGATCGGTGGAATGGGCAGTGTTACCGGTGCCTTTGTCGCCGCCGTCCTGATCAGCGTATTGAACGCCTTTGCAGTTCTCATGTTTCCGCAGATTTCCATCGTCCTGCCGTTTATCGTGATGGCAGTGGTCCTGATTGTTCGGCCACATGGTCTCTTCGGCAAGCCCGGCAGCGAACATGGCGCGCCATCGGAGCCGGAACAGCCCTTGCGCCTCATGTCCAACAAGGCGGCCATGATACTGGCCGCGTTTGTTGCCGCCCTGGCGCTCAGCCCGGTTTTCGCTTCCGATTTCACCCTGATCCTTATGGTCGATGTGTTGATCGCGACACTCTTTGCCGTCAGTCTGCATTTTCTCATGGGAGTTGGCGGAATGGTCTCGTTCGGTCATGCCGCTTACTTCGGTCTTGGAGCCTATGCGGCCGCGTTGGCGACCAAGTTCTGGGGTTTTGGCATGCTGCCGGCAATGGTCGTCGGACCCCTGGCGGGTGCGATGGGAGCATTGATTTTCGGCTGGTTCTGCGTACGCCTTTCAGGCGTTTATCTGGCGATGTTGACGCTCGCAGCAGCTCAAATCCTCTGGGGCATCACGTTCCAGTGGCAGGATTTCACCGGTGGTGATGACGGCATACTCGGCGTCTGGCCCGCCAAATGGGCTTCGTCTGATCAAAGCTACTTCTATATCGCCCTGGTGCTTTGCGTCGGCGGTATCTGGCTCATGCGCCGGGTTGCCCATTCCCCGTTCGGCTACACGCTGCGAGGTGGCCGCGACTCCCCGACCAGAGCGGAAGCGATCGGTGTTGATCTGAAGACGCACCAATGGGTTGGCTTTACGCTTGCAGGAGCACTGGCAGGGCTTGCAGGAGTTGTCTTCGTCTTCTCAAAGGGCAGTGTCTTCCCCGATGCCCTGAGCATCTCTCTATCGGTCGATGGACTGATCATGGTGTTGCTCGGCGGAATTCATGCTCTGGCAGGCCCGATTCTCGGAGCCAGTGTCTTCGTGTTGATCGAGGACTGGGTTAGCCGCCTTGAATTCTGGCGGTTCATCTTCGGTGCCATCATCCTCGTTGTCGTGTTGGCCGCGCCGGAGGGAATTGCCGGTGGCCTGTCGAAGCTTGGACGGCTTGTCGGCCTGAAATCCAATACGGAAAGGGCACAGGCATGAATGTTCTTGAGGTTCGAAACCTGTCCAAATGGTTCGGTGGAATCAAGGCTGTTACCGACGTATCGTTCGATCTGCGCAAGGGTGAATTTCTAGCCTTGATCGGTCCCAACGGCGCCGGCAAGACCACCTGTTTCAACATGTTGAACGGTTATCTGCGCCCCAACACCGGATCGGTGAAACTTGGCGGGACTGAATTGATCGGCAGGAAACCTCGAAAAATCTGGCGCATGGGGGTAGGCCGGACCTTCCAGATCACCCAGACGTTCCAGACAATGACGGTGCGGGAAAACGTGCAGATGGCGCTGATCTCGCATCACCGCCGTACGTTCGACGTCCTGTCGCGGGCGACACGTCTCTACATCGAGGAAGCGGGCGCTTTGCTCGATCTGGTGTCAATGCGCGACTACGCGAACCGTGCGTGTTCGGAGCTTGCCTATGGCGACCTGAAACGGTTGGAACTGGCGATCGCGCTCGCGCACGATCCCGAGCTTTTGCTGATGGACGAACCGACTGCCGGAATGGCGCCTTCGGAACGTATCGCGCTGATGGCACTGACTGCTGACATCGTCGAAAAGAGCGGTGTGAGTGTCATCTTTACAGAACACGACATGGACGTGGTCTTCGCTCATTCACATCGCATTCTCGTGTTGAACCGAGGCGAGCTGATCGCGGAAGGGACGGGCAGCGAGATCCGGGCCAACGAGAGGGTGCAGCAGGTTTACCTGGGGGGCGGTGCCGTATTCGAAGACAAGAAGGATGTCGCGATCAATGCTTAGTGTCAGAAACCTGAACGCAAAATACGGCGGGGCTCACATCCTTCACAATGTGGCGCTGGATCTGGGCGAAAACGAAGTCGTTGCGCTGCTCGGGCGCAATGGAGCGGGTAAGTCCACGACCATGAAAAGTATCATGGGTATGGTCCGCCAAAGATCCGGCAAGGTCCGATATGACGATCGCGACATCATCACCCGGCCTCCGCACATGATATGCCGTGCCGGCATCGGCTATGTGCCCGAAGAACGCCGGATTTTCAGCGATCTCACCGTGGAGGAGAACCTTGAGGTCGGCCGTCGGGAACGGCGCAAGGATGCGCCGGAGTGGACGCTGGAGCATCTGTTCGAACTGTTCCCGAATTTGAAAGAACGACGCAGGAACCTCGGTTGGCAACTCAGCGGCGGCGAACAGCAGATGCTGACCATCGCCCGTACACTGATGGGCAACCCCAAGCTTGTACTGTTGGACGAGCCCTCGGAAGGGATTGCACCGGTGATTGTCGAGCAGATGGCCTATGTTATCGCCGAGTTGAAGCGAGAAGGATTGTCGATCCTGATTTCGGAACAGAACCTGCATTTTGCCCGCCTGGTTTCAGACCGCGCCTATATCATCGAAAAGGGGCAGGTGTGTTACGAGGGTACTTTCACTGACCTCGATGAGAATCCTGAAATCAGCCAGAAATACCTGGCCGTCTGAAGTGAAGGCCGGCGGCCAGAATGTTGCCGGCATCCTGGTGTTTCGGTTTGGTTCAATAGAAAATCATTAGTATACAAACAAAGCTTGACATGTTGATCAGGGTAAAATAATCGTTAGTATACTAACGATATGAGTATGCAAGATGGCCTATCTCGTCACCGAAAGCTGCATTCGCTGCAAATATCAGGATTGCGTTGAAGTCTGCCCTGTGGACTGTTTCTACGAGGGGGAGAACATGTTGGTCATTCACCCGGACGAGTGTATCGACTGTGCGGTCTGCGAGCCGGAATGCCCAGTCGACGCCATCAAGCCCGACAGCGAACCGGGCATGGATGCCTGGCTGGACTTGAATGCGAAATTTGCGGAACTCTGGCCAAACATTTCCGAAAAGGGCGAACCACCTGCCGATCACGAAAAATGGGCGCAAATCACGGACAAGCTGAAACTGCTTTCCGAAAAACCGGCCGCCTGACACAATCCTCCAGACAAAGGAGCGCACATGTCCGTAAACGAACTGAATTCGATTGAGCCCGTTGCCTTCCCGATCCCGGCGGGTGTTCATGCCGAGACGGTGACTTCGGTCCAGCATTACACTGATCGTCTTTTCAAGTTCCGGACCACACGCCCCGGAAGCTTTCGCTTCCGTTCCGGAGAGTTCGTCATGATCGGCTTGCCGAATGCGGAAAAGCCGGTGTTTCGCGCCTATTCTGTGGCGAGCCCTTCCTGGGACGAGGAGCTCGAGTTTTTTTCCATCAAGGTGCCCGGCGGCCCGTTGACGGAACATCTTCAGAAGATTCAGGTCGGTGACACCATTCTCATGCGCAAGAAGCCGACGGGCACACTGGTCAATGATGCGCTCATGCCCGGCAAGCGGCTTTACATGTTCTCTACCGGAACAGGCATAGCGCCCTTTGCTTCGTTGATCCGCGATCCGGAAACCTACGAGAAATTCGAAGAAGTCATTTTGACCCACACTTGCCGGGAGGTCGCCGAGCTGAAATACGGGCAGGACTTGGTCGCCGAAATCACCGCGGATCCTCTGGTGGGGGAATTTGCCAACGGACGGCTTCGTCACTTCGCGTCGGTTACCCGTGAACCATTTGAAAACACCGGTCGTATCACTGACCTGATGAAAAGCGGGGAATTGTTCAAGAAGCTCGGCGTGCCGCCGATCTCGCCTGATGACGACCGCGGCATGATTTGCGGTTCGATGGACATGCTGCGCGACACCAAGGCTCTGCTTGAGGGCTTCGGCCTGGTCGAGGGCGCCAACAACAAACCGGCAACATTCGTCGTTGAAAGGGCTTTCGTCGACTGACGAACGAGCTGCCATTTTCCGCACGGCGCGACACTTTCGAAGTCAAAATCCGTATAGTTGGTCCAGTCGAGTTCGAATTGAGCAAATTTCGCTTACGGAGCCGCCTATGCAGAAACGCCGGAAACTCGGTCTGTTGACGCCTTCATCCAACACGATCATGGAGCCGAGAGCGACGGAGGTCGTGTCAGGTTTGGACGATGTGTCCGTTCACTTCTCACGCGTTGAAGTCACGGAGATTTCGATGCATGACGGAACGCTTTGGCACCCCGGGTTCGAACCGCAATTGAAGGCTGCAGACTTGCTGGTGCAAGCCAGGGTAGACGTGATCGCCTGGGGTGGTACCTCTGGCGGTTGGGTTGGTGTTGAGGCCGACAGGGAGCTTTGCCGGCAGATCAGCGAAAGAAGCGGTGTTCCTGCAACAACATCGACAATTGCATTTCTGGCGGCTCTCGAAGCGTTCGGCGTTAAAAGCTTTTCGCTGGTGACGCCTTACTTAAGCGAAATTCAAAGCGCCATTCAGATGAATTTTTCCAGGTTGGGTTATTCATGTCTCGCCGAACGCCACCTCAACGACAAGGGAAACTACTCTTTTTCCGAATATGATGAGCCGACCATTGAACGTATGGTGCGCGAAGTTGCAGCCGCTGAACCGGATGCGATAGTTATCTATTGCACCAATTTCGACGGTACTCGAATTGCTCCCATACTGGAGCGGCAGCTCGCGCTGCCGGTTTTCGACAGTGTCTCCCTAACAATCTGGCATTCCATGTGTTTGGCAGGCGTCGATCCGCGCCGCGTGAGAGGTTGGGGTGAACTGTTTACAAGGACTGTACCCGGCTCTTCATAGTTGCACCGTCGCATTTCGTTGTCGGGCAACAGGAGTCGGCATGCATCACAACCGCGTCCCGGGGTTTGTGCGAACAGGTGTCCAAATGGCATTTACACCGCCAAATACATGAGACCTGTCATAACCATGGAGCTCGAGACGCTCGTGCTGTTGCCGCAAGCCCGGAATCTTCAGCGTCAGGTGATTGTAGATTTCTAGCTGACGCTGCGTAAGCAATGAGTTATTGTTGGGAGGATCTGTTGTGACAGAATTCTGAAAAGACCTCTTCCATCATGGAGGCGTCATGGTTTCCTCTTCCCGACGAGAATTTATGACCGCAGCTGCGGCAACCGGACTTGGAAGCGTGGCTGCTTCGCAAGTCTCGGCATCTGAATATCCTTCAGGCCCGTTCTGGAACAATGTTCCGGATCCGGATTTGTCGAAAAGCACACTTCCCAATTTCAAATTCGAGCTTGAAAAGTCGACGGGACGCGTAGACGGCGGCAGTTATGGAAAGGAAGTCACAGTCGAGCAATTGCCGATATCAACCGGTATTGCCGGTGTTTCGATGAAGCTACAGCCGGGTGTTGCGCGTGAATTGCATTGGCATGCAACGGCGGCGGAGTGGGCGTTCGTGATAAGCGGGAATTGCCGCACAACGGTGATCAATCCCGAGGGGCAATCTGAAACCAATGACTTTGAGCCGGGAGACGTGTGGTACTTTCCGCGTGGTTTCGGCCATTCAATCCAATGCCTGGGCAATCAGCCTTGTCACTTCATCCTGATTTTCGACAATGGCTACTTTTCCGAGTTCGGCACATTCAGCATAACTGATTGGATCGGACATACGCCAAAGGAGTTGTTGGCAAAGAATCTCGGTTTACCCGCATCCGCCTTTGACAGCTTCCCAAAGAGTGAAGTGTATTTTGTTCACGGGCAGCCGCCGCCGGCGCAACCCGCACTCCCGCATCGTGGTCACCTCGTTTCGCCGCCCAACACTCACAAGTACAAACTCCTTGCTCAGGAGCCTCATGCAACTTTTGCCGGCGGTCGTGAGTGGCTTGTCAGCGAAAGAGAATTTCCAATTTCCACCACGGTAACAGGTGTTGTTCTCGAGTTGGAGCCGGGTGGGTTGAGGGAATTGCACTGGCACCCAAATGCAGAAGAATGGCAATACGTGCTCGGCGGTACCATCAGTGTCACCTTGTTCGGTGCGAAGGGACGCTATGCAATCGAGAGTTTCCAGACCGGAGATGTTGGGTACATCCCGCAAGGTTACGGCCATTCGATTGAAAACACCGGCAGCGAAAAAGCCCGGGTTCTGATTGGCTTCAATACGGGACTTTATCAGGCCATTGATCTTTCCGAATGGCTCGCGGGCAATCCCGATTACCTGCTCGAAGCTCACTTCAACCAGAAGCCTGACGTTGTTGAAAAGTTTCCGAAACGAGACGTGTTCATAGCAACGGGAAAACCGATTTGAACACCTGTGTCGGGAGCTAGCGACGATAAGAATGCTCCCGAATGCGTCAAGCGGAGGACCATATGGACGATACTTGTCCGAATATTCAGCTCACAGACACGGTGGCGATTCCGTGTGTAGGATTTGGAACCTACTTGATCCCGGACATCGAAGCGTCGGCACTCGTAAACACCGCCTTTGGGGTGGGGTATCGACACGTGGATACTGCAGAAGGGTATGAAAACGAAAGCGGCGTCGGTGAAGGTATCGCGGTCAGCATGAGCGAACATGAGTTGTCGCGGGAAGATGTTTTTGTGACGACCAAGCTTTGGCCGGGAAATCCGGAATGGGGCGATCCTGCCAAGACCAAAGAAACGACTATCGCTTCTCTACTCGAAAGTCTTCAGCGGCTTCAGATTGACTATGTCGATCTCTATCTCATTCATGCGCCCTTTTGCCGTGAGCAGCGGCTTAACCAGTGGCGGGGACTTGTCGAATTGCAGCAATTGGGAAAGGCGCGAGCGGTCGGGGTGAGCAACTATAGTCAGGCACATATTGAGGAAATCAGGTCTGCAGGTTTGCCGATACCGTGTGTAAATCAGATTGAGCTGCATCCGTGGTCGCAAAAGCCCGAGCTTGTTGCCTATCTTGATGACAATGGAATCACCTCGATTGCCTACAGCAGTCTTGTGCCTTTATCGACGTGGCGCAGTAAGCAGGGACAGGAGAGCGCCAAAACTTCGCAAATGCGCGCCGAAGGGGAAGCGGGTCGCTCACCGTTCAGCGCAATGGCTGAGAAGTATGGGGTCTCCGAAGCTCAGGTTCTACTCAGATGGGCTGTGCAGCAAAAACACCCGGTATTGCCAAAAAGCAATAGCCGCGGGCGCATGCAACAAAACCTGGATCTGTTCTCATTTGTCATCGATGACGAAGACATGCGTGCGATCGAAAAAATGGATCGTGGGAAAAGTGTCGCCTGGCCGATGGGGGACCCAACAGAGTCACCGTAACGGCAACAACTTGCAAAAATACCTTCAGATACCGTGGCTGATCTCAGGCAAGACCTTCGATGATTGCGATATCCGCATCGCATGCACCTGCGCGCTTTTCGCGGGCGGCACGATACGCCGGTGAATTGTAACAGGCGTGGGCCTGTTCCAGGCTTTCGAACTCTATGACCACCCGGCGTTGCCAGGGTCGTCCTTCCAGAGTTTCCGCTTCGCCGCGCGCCAGGAAACGGGCGCCGAATTCGGTGAAGGCATCAGGAGCAATTGCTTGATAGTCCTTGTACGCCACCGGATCGGTGACGGTGACATTGGCAATCCAGTAAGCCTTGGGCATGGTCAGTCTTTGTTTTCTTCTGCAGCCAGCAAGCGTTCGGCAATGGCTGTTGTGTCGTCAAGATGGCGTGCAACGGCTGCACCTGCCGCATCTGCATCTCCGGAAATGATCGCATCACAGATTGCCTGCATGTGATCTGGCCCGGGGCGTTCGCGATCGGACGATGACAGGGTCATCATGCGTAGTCGGCTGATGCGCCCGTTCAGGCGCTGCACGATTTCCCAGGCGACATTGTGTCCCGCGCCGTCGAAAATCTCGGAATAAAATTCGGCGGTCACCGTGAAAACTTCCCCCGGGTTTTTGTCTGCAACACCCTTCTTCAAGGTTTTCAGAGAAGCTTGCAGGCGGGCTTTGCGTTCCGGGGTGATGCGGGCAGCGCAGGCACGCGCTGCTGCGGTTTCGAGCATCCGCCGGATATCATAGATCTGGCGTGCGTCATCCCAGCTCATCCTGGCAACGATCGGACCGCGGCCGGGCAGGATTTCGACCAGGCCTTCGGCTTCAAGATACCGGATTGTTTCGCGAATAACCGTCCGGCTGACACCAAGTTGCTCACAGAGCGGGCGCTCGACAAGGCGTTCTCCAGGCTTGAAATGTCCCGCAATAATTGCTTCGCGCATACGTTCCTGGACCATGTCGCGCAGGGTCGCGGGCGGTTGCGAGATTTTCTCAAGTTCAGATGTCGTCATGAAGCATTGGGTAGCAGAGCGATGCATTCTGAGCAAGGTGGGTTGACTTATTGTCATATGGTATACCATAATACCATTCAACAGACCACAACGTAGGTGTCACAATGCCCGCTGAAATTCGCAAAACACTGCTGCACGTCGAAAACACCCTGATCGAAGGAGGCAAGGTTGCCGAGACGCCGCTGAAAATGATCGCGGCTGTTGCCGTGATCAAGAACCCATGGGCGGGGCAGGGCTTTGTCGAGGATCTGAAGCCGGCGATTCACGATTGCGCCCCGGGACTGGGCGAACTGCTGACCGGGATGATTCTTGAGGCAGCAGGTGGTGGCGACCGGGTGGAAGGTTATGGCAAATCCGGTATCGTCGGCGTGAATGGGGAGGTCGAGCACGCATCAGCCCTGATCCACACGCTGCGTTTCGGCAATCACTTCCGTGAGGCGGTCGGTGCGAAGTCCTACCTGGCTTTCACCAATACTCGCGGACCGGCAAACGCCCCGCTGCAGATCCCCCTGATGGACAAGAATGACGGCGGTCGCCGCAGTCATTATCTGACCATCCAGCTGCAGGTCGCGGATGCGCCCGGTCCGGACGAGATCGTTATTGCACTGGGCGCATCGACAAGTGGCCGTCCGCATCACCGCATCGGCGACCGCTACCAGGATCTCAAGGACCTTGGCCATGACGTTGACAACCCTGCAGCTGTCTAAGCCCTTCGGAAAGGTTGCGTACCGCGCAACCGGCGACGGCGACCCGCTGGTCCTTATCCATGGCGTTGGCATGCAGTCGGCGGCATGGGAGCCCCAGATTGACGCGCTCTCACAGTCCCATCAGGTGATTGCGGTGGATATGCCCGGCCATGGGGGCAGCGATGCGTTGCCCACCGAGGCTTCGCTGCCGGACTTTGTTGCCTGGCTTCACGTTGTGCTGCGCGCTCTTGGCACCGGTCCGATCAGTCTGGCTGGGCATTCCATGGGAGCATTGGTCTCCGGCGGGTATGCGATCACGTATCCTGAAATGGTTACTCGTCTTGCACTCCTGAACGGCGTTTTCCGTCGTTCGCAAGAAGCGCGCACCGCCGTGATTGCCCGGGCAGAGCAGATTCGTAGCGGCATGATCGATCTGGAAACACCGTTGACCCGATGGTTCGGTGACGGGAAAGCCGATATGGCTGCGCGCGTCAAAGTCTCGGATTGGCTCGCTTCGGTTGATCCGTCTGGTTATGCGACGGCGTATTCCGCTTTCGCGCGCGGTGATGCCACATACGCGGATCGATTTTCCGCCATTTCTTGTCCGCTGCTCGCCTTGACCGGGGATGGGGATCAGAACTCAAGCCCGGCAATGTCCGCGGCGATGGCGGAAGCTGCGCAAAACGGAAAATCTCTGGTGATTGAAGGTCACCGTCACATGGTGAACCTGACGGCACCGGAGCAGGTGAACACCGCTCTCAAGGATTGGCTGAAGACGCCATTCCAGTCCCCGCTAGATCAAAAGGACACAAGCCATGAGCACGTTTGACCCACGCGCGCTTCGCAACGCTTTCGGCGCCTTCATGACAGGGGTGACCGTGGTAACCACTCACGACAGGGAGGGTAATCCGCTCGGCTTCACTGCCAACTCCTTTTCTTCCGTGTCCCTGGACCCTCCGCTGGTACTGGTATGTCTCGCCAACAGCTCGCGAAACTATGAGGCCTTCAGCAATGCGGATGGCTTTGCCGTCAACATCTTGTCGGAAGCGCAAAAGGATGTGTCGAACACGTTTGCCCGGCCGGTGGAAGACCGTTTTGCTTCGGTTTCCTGGCACAGGGGACCGGAAGGTTCACCAGTGTTCGAAGACGTATCGGCCTGGTTCGACTGTTCCATGTACAACACGGTGGAGGCCGGAGACCATATCATTCTGATCGGCAAGGTCGAGGCGTTCGAAGCCAGCACGCATCCAGGCCTCGGATATGCCCGCGGCGCATATGTAACACCTGCGGCCGAGGCCGAAGCCTTGAGCAACAGTGCACACCTGGTGGTTTCTGCTTTGATCGAGCACCAGGGCAATGTTCTCCTTGTCGACAACGACAGCGGACAGTTGAGCGTTCCGGAAATCAAGGTCGGCAAGGAAGGGGCTGCGGCGGCGCTGGAACAGCTTATTTCCACGAGCGGAGCTGAGGCGGAGCGTGGCTTCATCTACTCGGTCTATGAAGATGAAGCGCGTGAAACACAGCACATTTCGTTCCTGTGCCAGGCAAGCGAAGATACCGCGACCAAGGGCCGGTTTTACGAGCTTTCGCAAGCTACGTTGAAGGACGTGGCGGACCCGGCAATCTCTACGATGCTGGAGCGGTTCGCGGCGGAAAGCCGGATGGGAAATTTCGGAATTTATTATGGCAATCAGGCCGCCGGTGAAATTCGGCCGATGACATCAGGGAGTTGAGGCATGAGGTTCTCGCTTTTTGCGCATATGGAGCGCATTTCCCCAAACGAAGACCAGAAGCAGCTCTATGACGAGTTTATCGAGCTTTGCAAGATTGCCGACCGGGGCGGAATGCATGCGGTCTGGACGGGTGAGCACCACGGCATGAACTTCACAATCGCGCCGAACCCGATGCTCAATCTCGTGGATCTGGCCCGCCACACCGAAAATGTCCGTCTTGGCACCGGCACGGTGATAGCACCGTTCTGGCACCCGATCCGACTTGCCGGTGAGGCCGCGATGACCGATATCATCACGGATGGCCGACTTGAGCTCGGTATCGCGCGCGGCGCATATTCCTTCGAATATGAACGCCTGATGCCGGGTATGGACGCATGGGAAGCAGGAAAGCGCATGCGCGAGCTTGTCCCCGCGGTCAAGGCGCTCTGGCATGGCGATTATGAGCATCAGGGCGAATATCACCAGTTCCCGAAAACGACCTCGTCACCTCAACCGGTGCAGAAGGAAGGACCGCCAATCTGGATTGCGGCCCGCGACCCGAACAGTCACGAGTTTGCCGTGGAAAGTGGCTGTAACGTGCAGGTCACGCCTCTTTGGAACGGGGATGAGGAAATTCAGGACCTGATGCGCAAGTTCAATGAAGCTTGCCAGAAGTTTCCGAGCCTGCCACGGCCCGATATCATGCTTTTGATGCACACCTACGTGGCTGACAGTGAGGAAGACGCCAAGTTGGGTGCTGTCGAACTGAACCGTTTCTATTGCTATTTCGGCGCATGGTTCATGAACAAACGGGACATCAATCAGGGTCTGATTGATCCATTGAGCGACGATGAGATTGCCGCGCATCCCTTCTATACGCCTGAAGCAATGGAACGTGACCTGGTAATCGGCACGCCTGATAAGGTCATCGAACGGCTCAAGGCTTATGAAGCGCTCGGCTACGACGAATATTCCTTCTGGATCGACAGTTCGATGCCCTTTGAGCGCAAGAAAGCGTCATTGCTGCGGTTCATCAATGAAGTGATGCCCGCCTTTCAATAAGACAGGGATAGGACCGGAAAATGCAGGTTTTTCAGCAGTATATCGACGGCGTTTTCTCTGATGGCACCGCACAGTTCGCCAGTTTGGATCCAGCCACGGGGAAACCCTGGGCCCGGATGGCCGAGGCTGGTGCCGAAGATGTAAACCGGGCTGTTGAAGCCGCGTCCGAGGCGTTCTTTGCTCCCGAATGGGCAGACATGACCGCAACGGCGCGGGGCAAGCTGCTCTTGCGGCTTGCCGATCTGATTGCCGAGAACGCACCGAGACTTGCCGAAATCGAAACCCGCGATACCGGCAAGATCATTCGCGAAACCAGCGCCCAGATCGCCTATGTCGCCGAGTACTTCCGCTATTTCGCCGGCCTTGCCGACAAGATCGAAGGTGCGCATCTGCCGATTGACAAGCCGGACATGGAAGTCTGGTTGCGCCGTGAACCGGTGGGCGTGGTCGCGGCCATCGTTCCCTGGAATTCGCAATTGTTCCTGTCAGCCGTGAAAATCGGCCCGGCACTTGCCGCCGGATGCACGGTCGTGCTGAAAGCTTCTGAAGAAGCACCGGCCCCCATGCTGGAATTCGCCAGGATCTTTGACCTGGCCGGGTTCCCGAAAGGTGTCCTGAATGTCATCACCGGAGGTCCCGAAGCCGGAGCTGCGCTGACCAGTCACGCCAAGGTCGATCATGTCGCGTTTACCGGCGGGCCGGAGACGGCGCGTCACATCGTGCGAAATTCCGCAGAAAACCTCGCATCCACTTCGTTGGAGCTTGGTGGGAAATCGCCGTTCATCGTCTTTGAAGACGCTGATATCGAAAGCGCCGTAAATGCGCAGGTCTCGGGTATTTTCGCCGCTACGGGCCAGAGCTGCGTGGCCGGGTCGCGTCTGTTGGTGCAGGCCTCGATCAAGGATGAGTTTCTTGCGCGCTTGAAGGAGAAAGCCGAAGCGGTGGTAATCGGGTCTCCCGATGACATGGCCACTGAAGTCGGCCCATTGTGCACGTTGCGCCAGCGCGAGCTCGCACTGGATCTGATCGCTCGATCCGTTGAAGTGGGGGCAAGGCTCGTCACCGGCGGTAAGGCCCTGGACCGTGAAGGGTTCTACTTTGCGCCGACGATCCTGGATTGCTCGGGCGTTCCGGAAGCGCCCAGCCTGAACAACGAGTTTTTCGGTCCGGTTCTGTCGGTGGTTTCCTTCAAGGATGAAGCCGAGGCCGTGCGGATTGCCAACGACACCGAGTTCGGTCTCGCCTCTGGCGTTTTCACCCAGAACCTGACGCGCGCCCATCGCATGATCCGAAAGATCCGTTCGGGCATTGTCTGGGTCAACACTTATCGTGCCGTCAGCCCGATCGCACCCTTTGGCGGCCACGGGCTTTCCGGTCACGGGCGCGAAGGCGGACTGCAGGCAGCTCTCGACTACACCAAAATCAAGACGGTCTGGCTTCGTACGAGCGACGACCCCATTCCCGATCCCTTCGTGATGCGCTGACATCACATTCACCGGCACCGAGGACGAGTGCACCAAAAAATCCTGATTTGCTGATGGGAGGAAAGCATCATGACACAGGGCATCGAGCCCCGTGGAGGAGACCATCTGGTCTCTGACAGGGGACTGTTCAAAGGCCTGCACAACGGTATGAGCATTGCATCAAAGGCAATGATCGCCGCCTTTGTGGTCTTTACAATTCTCAACGTGGAATATGCAGGCAAGATTTATGGCGGTATCCGCTCATGGGTCGAGAGTGCCCTGAGCTGGTACTATATCAGTTCGGTCGTGATCCTGTTTTTCGTCTGCCTGTTCCTGATGTTCAGCCGCTTCGGCTCCATCCGGCTGGGCGACGACGATTCACGGCCTGAGTTCTCGAACTTCTCGTGGTTCGCGATGTTGTTCTCCGCCGGGGTTTCCATCGGCATCCTGTTCTTCGGCATTGCCGAGCCGTTGTTCTATTTCGACAACTCGGCGGGCTGGGGATATCCGAACAACCCGTTCGCGGATGCAGCCGGTCATACGGCGATGACGGTTGAGCGTGCAGTCGATGCCGTAAGAACCACCAACTTTCACTGGGGACTTCACGGCTGGGCAATCTACACGATGACCGGCCTTGCGCTTGGCTATTTTGCTTTCCGCAAGAAGCTGCCTCTGACCTTCCGTTCCGCGCTTTACCCGATCCTCGGTGACAAGATCTACGGTCCGGCCGGTCATGCGGTTGATCTGCTTGCCGTGTTCGGCACGGTATTCGGGATTGCCACGTCCATGGGACTTGGTGTGACGCAGATGGCCGAAGGCCTGAACGTTCTGTTCGGCACCGGGACCGGCACCGGCCTGAAGGTCGGGCTTGTCATCGCGATCTCGATCGTTGCGACCATGTCGGCAGTCTCCGGCATCGGCAAGGGCATCCGCATCCTGTCGGAGTGGAACATCATCCTGTCTATCTTGCTGGTGCTGTTCTTCCTGATCGCAGGACCGACGCAATGGTTGATCGGCTTCTTTCTGAACGCGCTGGGTGACTATGCAACCACGCTCTGGTCGATGGGTTTCTGGACTGCGTCCGAACCCGGCGATGTCAAATGGCAAGGTGGCTGGACCCTGTTCTACTGGGGCTGGTGGCTCTCATGGGCACCGTTCGTAGGCATGTTCGTGGCACGGATTTCCAAAGGCCGTACGATCCGCCAGTTCATGCTGGGTGCCATGCTGGTTCCCACAACGATGGCTTTCATCTGGATCTCCATCTTCGGTGGCAACGCGCTCTACATGGAACTGAATGCGGCAGGCGGTGTCGGTACCGCCGGGTTGATCGAGCAGGTCAACAACTGGAACCTCGGCGGTACGCTCTACGGCACGATTGAGCGTCTGGCGGAAGGCGGGGCCCTGGCCTGGATCATTTCAGCCTTGGCGACGTTCCTGTTGGCGACCTGGTTCATTACCAGCTCCGACTCCGGGACGCTTGTCGTGACCACGATCCTGTCGATGGGCAACGCACACCCGCCGAAGCAGCACCGCATCATCTGGGGCGCTGCCCAGGGCCTGGTGGCGGCCGTTCTCCTGCTTGCCGGCGGCCTGTCGGCTTTGCAAACGGCAGCCATTGCCGCGGCTCTGCCAATCTCGGTTCTGGTGGTGATGATGGCTTGGGGCGTGATCAAATCACTGATGGATGATCCAGCTGCAGTCAGCAACGTGGGTGAGATTGCGCCCGACGGGACCGCCCTCGACGGCGATCTTCACGCCTGATCCAGAAAATGAAGCGCGGGCGGAGAATTCCGCCCGCTGCATTTCTCTCAAATCCCTTGTTTCAACCTGTCTTTTGGCCACGCATGGCGTGAGCCGGGGAGGTTCAAGGTGACAACGACATTTGGGCGGGATCTCCCGTCCGTTTCCCAAATACCGGAGACGCCCTGTGCTGAACCTGAACCGCAATGACCTGCTGACCGAAAAAGCCTACATCAACGGCGTCTGGCATGAAGGCCAGGCACGTTTTGCGGTGCAGAACCCGGCAACAGGCGAAACCCTGGCAAATGTGACTGATTGCGATCTCGGCCAAGTGGACGAGGCAATTTCAGCTGCGCAATCCGCACAAAGAGAGTGGGCCGCACGAACCGGCAAGGAACGGGCAGCAATCCTGCATCGCTGGTATGAACTGATGGTGGAACATGCCGACGATCTGGCGGCGATCCTGACCGCGGAAATGGGCAAGCCGCTGGCCGAGGCAAAGGGCGAGATCCTCTATGGCGCCAGTTTCATCGAGTGGTTTTCAGAAGAAGCCAAACGGATTTACGGGGACACCATTCCCGGTCACCAGCGTGACAAGCGCATTCTGGTCATGAAGCAGCCAATCGGTGTGGTTGGAGCCATCACGCCGTGGAACTTCCCCAATGCGATGATTTCGCGCAAGGCAGCCCCCGCACTCGCGGCAGGCTGCGCGATGGTCGTTCGTCCTGCTACGGAAACTCCTCTCTCGGCGCTTGCCATGGCGCGTCTCGCAGAAGAAGCGGGTCTGCCAGCCGGTGTTTTTTCCGTCCTGCCGTCGACGGATAGTGTCGGTGTCGGCAAGGCATTTTGTGAAAATCCGATCATGCGCAAGATCAGCTTCACCGGTTCGACCCGCGTCGGCAAGATCCTGATGCAGCAAGGAGCGGCGCAACTCAAGAAGCTGTCGCTGGAACTGGGTGGCAACGCGCCGTTTATCGTCTTTGACGATGCGGATCTGGATGCAGCTGTCGAAGGCGCCATGATCTCCAAGTTTCGCAATGCAGGACAGACCTGCGTCTGTTCCAACCGGATCTATGTCCAGGATGGAGTGTATGACACCTTTGTCGAGAAGCTTTCTGCGGCCGTGGCAGCCTTGCAGGTGGGAGATGGCGCGGCGGATGGCTCCGCCATTGGACCGCTGATCACGGATGCGGCGGTCTCGAAGGTTCGAGAACACATCGCGGATGCCGTCAGCAAAGGTGCAGCCATTGCGACTGGAGGCGAAATGCATGCTCTGGGCGGCACGTTTTTCCAGCCCACGGTGATTTCCGGTGCGACCCGCGATATGGCAGTTGCGCGCGAAGAAACCTTTGGTCCTCTTGCTCCGGTGTTCCGCTTTTCAACCACTGAAGAGGTTCTGGCGGTGGCCAACGACACCGAGTTTGGCCTGGCTTCCTACTTCTACAGCCGAGACCTGAGTCGGGTGTGGCAGATGATGGAAGGACTGGAATACGGAATGGTTGGCGTTAACACGGGCTTGATCTCCACAGAAGTCGCGCCGTTTGGCGGGGTCAAGGAAAGCGGGCAGGGACGCGAAGGGTCAAAGTACGGGATCGAAGACTACCTCGAAGTGAAGTACTGCTGCCTGAGTGTTTAGAACATTCGGCGACGAACGCCGATTGTGGGACGCCGCTTGTCAGTTCGCCAACTCGAATTTGTGCTCTTCAAGAATGAACTGCGTGACGAACTGAAACACGTTTGGATTGCCTGCAAACAGACTTTGGCTGAGCGCGTGAAATTCTTTCATGTTGGCAAGGGTCAGGAACACGACGGCGTCGGTCTCGCCGGAGACAGAATAGACTTGTGACACGGAGCGCTCCTGTGCAAGCGCCTGCAACCATTCTTCGCGGGCAGTATTGCCGTGATCGAACAATTTGACACTCACAATCGCTTTCACGTTCCGGCCCAGCTTTTCGCCATCCGTCAGGACGATTGAGCGGGTGATGATGCCTTCCTTCCAGAGGTTGCGCACCCGGCGCAGGCAGCTGGAAGGAGCAAGGCCAACCCTGTCGGCCAGATCGATATTGCTTATCGAGGCGTCCTGCTGCAGGTAATCCAGTATCTTTCGATCTATCTGGTCCATTTGCTTCAAAATTTTACTTTATTCGAATTTTATTGCAAAAACCTGCCATCTTCGATCACCCATTTCAATCAATTAGTGAGATGTTGGCGACGAACTTTCAGTCATTGAATCCCTCAGAAGAAGTCCCTGACATTGCAATCTTACCTTCGCGATCTTAGCCACCGCAGCCTGAGCACCTTTTGGGAAATGGCCCGCATCATGGTCCCGATCATGATCATCATGCGCCTTGCCGACACCTATGGCGTGATTGACTGGATGAGCCCGGCCATGCAACCGGTCATGGCGTTGCTCAACCTTCCGCCGGAAGCGGCCATCGTCTGCCTGACGGCGATCCTGACGGGGCTGTACGGCGCAATCGCTACACTGCCGGTCCTGATCGGACAGGAGCTCACAGCCGCGCAAATCACCTCCATTTGCACTTTCATGCTGATTGCCCATGCCCTTCCGGTGGAGCAGGCCATTGTTCGAAAGGCAGGGGGATCGTTCTGGGGAACAGTCTTTCTGCGCCTGTTCGCGGCCTGTCTCGCCGTGCTTCTGATTGACGCCGGCAGCAAGGTGACGGGTTATCTGTCCGAGCCTCAATCGCTGGATCACTTCAAGGAATTTGCCCGCGTGGATGCCGGTCACATGGACTGGGCTCTATCAAGCCTCAAGGGAATGGTGTTGCTGTTCATTATTCTCGCGGGCCTCCTGGTCATGATGGACGCGTTTGACCGGTTTGGTGTGACGGCGGTGTTCAACCGCCTCTTCGCGCCCGTCATGCACTTGTCCGGGCTGGATCGCTCAGTCACGTCGATCACCACTGCCGGAATACTCCTCGGACTGGCCTATGGCGGTGGACTGATCATCGCCCGCGGCAACGATCCGGCAATTTCCCACAAGGCGCGATACTACGCGCTGTGCTGGTTGTCGCTTTGTCACGGCTTGATCGAGGATGTGGCACTGATGGTGGCGATCGGCGGTGATTTCTGGGTGCTGTTCTTCGGTCGGTTGATACTCACACTTTTCCTGGTTCGCGGGCTCATGCTCTGGCACCGGCTGCGCAAAAAGGAGATCCTTGCGACAACCTGAAATCGGCAGTTGTGCGCGCCCATCGCAGAATTTTCACTTCTGTTGCCAGCTGGATGAAATTCTGCTCGGTTACCTGCTCAAGGTGAAATGAGGTTTGGATGATTGGGACGATCGAGAGCGGCGCAGGAGCGGAAATCCCGGAGCGGCCCAAGCTGCCGCAGCAGTTCATTCTCGATGTCACAGAGCCTTTGACCCGTGAAGATGTCAGGCACTTCGAACCGATTTTCGATCTGATCCCTGACATCTATTTCTATGTGAAAGGAAAGAGCGGGCGATGGGTTACCTGCAACATTGCCAGCTTGCGTCTGCTGTCACTTTCGCGGCGCGAGGAGATATTCGGCGCACGGGAAGAGAGTTTCTTTCCCCCGCAAGTGGCAGAAGCCATCCTCAGGGATGATCTGAACGTCATTCGCGGCAAGACACGCATCATCAACAAGTTCGAACTGATCGCGAATGAAAGCGGTCAGCTCGTCTGGGTCGTGACCAACAAGCTTCCCATTCTCGACTTGACCGGGGACGTGCTCGGGCTGGTCGGCATAACCCGCGTCCTGCCTGAAAGCCGGGCGTTGCCGGGGCCGCTTGAAAGGTTCCGGAATGTGATCGGTCATATCGAAGACAATATGGGCGGAACATTGCGCGTTCCCGATCTTGCTCACCTTGCAGGGATGTCAGAGAGTCACTTCAGAAGACGGTTCAAGGAGACTTTTGGGGTGTCTGCTCAGGAGTTCATCTTACGCACCCGTTTGCAGGCGGCGTCACGCATGATTGCGGGTACGGGCAAGCCTTTTTCCCAGATTTCGCTCGAATGCGGTTTTTCCGATCAGAGCTATTTCACCCGTCAGTTCACCAGGTTTTTCGGGCAGCCGCCGAAGAACTATCGTCTGCGCTGGCGCAGTACATAAGCCTCAAATGATCGAATAATTATAAAACTCAGACATTTTCGTTCAAGACTTTCCGTATCCGTTCAATGGAAACTTCCCCTCAGCACTAGTTTGAATTGTTGGGTTCTCAAGGGGAGGAGGACCACGGCAGCTGCCGTGGCCTAACGGGAAATTGTTGAAACGTGTCAACGGTATAGATCACAAAGTGCAAGGGTCGAAGACCCCTTCCGATACGCTTGTGCTCATACATGGGCTTGGTGCGTCTTCCAATCAGTTTGCCGATCTGCTGGATTTTGGCGACCGGGGCATCCGGCTGCTTTTGGTCGATTTGCCCGGACATGCACGCAACATTTGCCGCGAACCAGAACGAGCTGCCGGTTTTAACACTTTCAGCGAGTTGATCATTGACCTGTGCGATCGACTGGACCTTCGCCGTTCGGTCTTTTGCGGCATTTCCATGGGTTCTGCGCTCTCGCTCAAGATCGCGGCGAAGAGACCCGATCTGGTGCGCCATGTCGTTGCTGTCCGGCCTGCATGGATGACCAGCCAGAAGCCGGTGCACCTGAAGCTGATCGGCCTGATCGGTGAGTTGTTCGAAAACCACGATGCTGAAGATGTGCTGGCCCGGCTTGAAGCCGTTCCGTCATATCGGGAGCTTGCAGCGGACGTGTCAGGTTCGGCCGCTTCGGTTCGTGGTGTCGTGACCCGGGACAATGCACGTGAACATGCTCCGGTGCTGACCGCGATTTATGGTGACCGTCCGTTCGCGCGTCTGGCGGATATGCGCGCGGTTGAATGCCCTGTCGATGTTCTTGGCACCAATGCCGATGCGCTTCATCCGATTGCGCTGGCGCACCAGACAGCAAATGCGCTGCCGAACGCGCGTTTCGGCATCTTGCCTCCCCGCTATCTCGAACCTGCTGCGCACGCTGCCGCGTTGAAAGAAACGCTGTGGAAGGTGATGCGCCAGCCGCATGGAGACCATCGTGATTACCAAAAGGGTTGATCCCCGCGAGTTTCTCGCCCGAATGAAAAAGAAGGTTGCCGATCGCGAACCGATCATGATTGCGAGCGCCGGGAGCGGGCTGGTTGCCAGGCTTCTGGAAGATGAAGGTATCGACATCATCAATACCTTTTCGGGCGCACGCCTGAGGGCCAACGGCATGGGAACCATGTCGATGATGTGGCCCATTCTCGACAGCAATGCCCAAACGCTCAACTACACCCGCGAGGACATCTTGCCGGCGCTCTCGGGCAAGGCAATGGTGTGTGCCTGCCTGAATGCAAACGATCCCCTTCGCGACATGCGCATGGTGCTGGAAGATTGCCAGCGAATGGGTGCGAATGCCGTTTCCAACATAGGTCCTTCGATTTCCTATGTGGACGAGAACAGCGAAATCAAGAAAGTGCTGACGAGTGCCGGGATCACGCTCGACAACGAAATCGAGATGCTGAAGCTCGCCAGGGAAATGGGCATGGTCACCGTAGGGTTGGCGTTCACCGTTGAAGATTCCCTGCGCATCGCGAAAGAAGCCCGGCCGCATATCTTTTGCTACCACGCCGGAACCACAAAAGGTGGACGTACAGGCTACGACAACGGTTCGACAATCGAAGACACCGCGCGCGAAACCGAAGCCGTCTATGCGCAGGTACGCAGCATCGCCCCGGACACGATCCTGGTTGGCCACGGAGCGGCGATGGAAACGCCGGAAGATGCGCAATTCATGCTGAACAACACCAGCGGAGACGGATTCTGGACGGGTTCGTCAACGGAACGTTTGCCGATCGAGCGGGCCGTCACACAGGCCGCTGCGCAGTTCCGTCGTCTTTCCTTCACGTAAATCAAGGGGCGCAGAATGTCCAAGACCGTTGCAATTCTTGCCACTGCCGACACCAAGGGTAACGAGGTCGATTATCTTCGTGCCAAGATCCGCGAGGCCGGTGTCGAAGCGCTGGTGTTCGATTTCGGTGTCATGGACGACCCACAAATCAACGTCGATTTTTCGGCGGCTGATTTAGCAATTGCCGGTGGTGCAAACCTTTCGGAACTGCGCGCAAGCGCAAAGCGCGAAGAAGCCAGCGCGGTCATGGCCCGGGGCATGACCGCTTTGCTCCTCGACCTTCTGGGACAAGAAGCACTAAGCGGTGTGATCGGTCTTGGCGGCACGCAAGGCACGGAAGCCATCACGAAGGTGTTGCAAGGGCTGCCATACGGGCTGCCGAAGGTGATGTTCTCGACCATGGCGTCGGGCAATACGGCAGGATATGTCGGCATTCGGGACATCACGATGATGTTCTCCGTCAGCGACATTCTCGGGCTCAATCCGTTTTCGCGCGCGATGTTGGCCAATGCCGCCGGTGCGATCGCCGGAATGGCGAGGGCAGGAGCCACGCTGAATTTCAAGTCCGAACGCCCAGTCATCGGAATGACCAATCTCGGCGTTCTGACAAAGGGCACCTTGCACGCAATCAAGCTGCTGAATGAAAAGGGCTACGAGGTCGTTGTCTTCCATGCGGTCGGCTCCGGCGGTGCGGCTATGGAAGCAATGATGCGCGAAGGCGTCATCACGGCGGTGTTCGACTATGGCCTTGGCGAGCTGGCCGACCAGATGTTCGGAGGTATCAGGGCTTGCGACGACAGCAGGCTGACAGTTGCCGCGGAACTGGGCCTGCCGCAGGTGATCGTGCCGGGGGGGATTGACCATATCGGCGTCGTTCTGGAAGAGCCCAACACCGTTCCTGAAGAGTATGCCGACCGTCAGCACGCCTTCCACAATCCGACGATCCTGGTTCCCCGCACATCAGCGGAGGAGGGCGCTCAGATCATGGCCGAGCTGGGCCGCCGCACGGCCAAGGCGCGCCATGTCAGTTTTCTGATGCCGCGTCAGGGAGGGAGCGCTTATTCCGTTGAAGGTGGACCGTTGCGCGACAAAGAAGCCGACGAGGTTTTATTCGCTGCTGCGCACCGGGAGCTTGGAAGCATAGGCCCGGTCATCGACGTGGATGCAGCAGCGGAGGATCCAGTCTTTGTGGAGCGGGCTATCGAAGAACTGCTCAGCAACATCGAAGCGGCACGAAGATGATGCTTGCGCTCGACAATGTGCACAAGAGCTACGGCAGGCTGCACGCCCTCAAAGGGATATCCATCAGTGTTCCCGAAGGTGCGTTCCACGCATTGCTTGGCCCGTCATCGGCGGGAAAAACGACTGCGCTGCGCGTGATCTGCGGATTGGAGACGCCGGAAAAAGGCTCGGTTTCCCTTTATGGCTACAGGGCAAATGAAGCCCCCATACAAGGGCGCGGCCTGGCGATGATCTTTCAGAGCTTCGCACTTTATCCGCATATGAATGTGCGCCAGAACCTCGCCTATCCATTGAAGCGAATGGGTGCAACTGACGAGGTCATCAAAAGAAAGGTGGGTCAGGTCGCGGAGACCTTGCGCATCGGCCACCGGCTGGAAAACAAGACGACCCAGCTCTCGGGCGGAGAACAGCAACGTGTCGCGATCGGTCGTGCGCTGATCCGGGAGCCACGTGTTCTTCTCCTGGATGAACCGCTTACAAATCTTGATGCAAAGTTGCGCGATTCAATGCGTGTGGAATTCAAGCGGTTGCACCGTGAGCTGGGCATCACGATGCTTTACGCAACACCGGATCAGCTGGAAGCCACGACTATGGCTGATGAAATCGCCGTCATCGACGATGGCAGGATCATCGCTTCCGGAAGGCCATCGGATCTCTATCACGCGCCGCAAAATACCCGGGTTGCTCAGCTTGTCGGTTCGCCGCCGGTGAACCTGTTGCCGGTTAAAAACCGCCGCGCCAACACGGTATCGCTGGGTTTTGCGGACCTGCCGCAATCAGCCCCTGAGGGAACCGTATGCGCGATCCGTCCGCACGACCTGAAGCTTGATCCGGACACGCCGGACTTCTTGGGCACGGTCGTCCTGACCGAAGCGCTTGGTGATGTCAGCGTGGTCACGGTCAGTGCCGCCGAGGCGCGGGTTCGGACAGTTCTCTACGGCGCGGACGCCGCGCGGGTGCGCATCGGCGACAGGCTGCCCCTCAAGATTGAGCGGGCGCTTTTTCTTCCAGACGCAGGCGCGATGCCGGCCTAGCGAAAAAAATCAAGCAAATCGGCATTCAACGGAGGAGAAAATGACCCATTACCTGAAGACAGGACTGTTGCTCACTGCATCGATGTTCTTGGGCTCATCCGCCCTTGCAGAAGACATCACGATCCGCATGGCCGCGCCCGATTGGGGCCCGACACGGTTCATGCAGGAATACGCAAACGAGACCTACAAGGCCCCCTCGGGAAACAACGTCAAACTCGAGATCGACTTCATTCCGTGGCCGAATTTCTTTGACCGGGTGAATGCCTCCCTGAACTCGGGTGAGCAGAAGTACCAGATGCTGGTTTCAGACAGCCAGTGGCTCGGAACGTTCATCGAAGCCGGTTACTTTTTGAAGCTCAACGACCTGATTGCCGAAGACGAAGAGTTGCAGGCAATCATCAAGGACCTGCATCCGGCGCTGGTTTCCGGCTATTCGACCTATCCCAACGTTCCGGCAGACAAGGTTGCCGAAATGGGGAACTACTCGCCTGACATAAACTATTACGGTTTTCCTCAGTTTCCCGACAACTATTTCACCTACTACAGGACCGACCTCTTCTGTGATGAAGGGGAAAATGCGGCCTACCAGGCCAAGTACGGCTCGGATCTGCCGTGTGACGCTTCCGCCTGGGAAGACATGACCTGGGACGACTGGGGCAATATCGGCGAATTCTTTACCCGCAGCGCAGGCGAGACACTTGCGGGCAAAACCCTTGAAAGCGATTTCTACGGCGTCGCTTATCAGGCCGGCAAACCGCTCGACTTCTCAACGATGCAGATCAACGCGTTCTTCTGGCAATGGGGAGGCGGTATCTGGGATGAGTCCAATGAGCCCAATTCACCTGTTCTTGGTGTCGTGAACTCGGACGAAAACGTCGCAGGCTTCGAGCGGTATCTGGAACTGCTGCAACACGCACCACCGATCGCCAAAACAGGTCAGATGGGTATCTTCGAGATCCAGGACCTCTACATGCAGGGCAAGATTGCCGCGATCATCGATTGGGCAGCTCTTGCCGCGCCCGTTGTCGATCCTCAGACAAGCCAGGTGTCTGACGTTACCGGCTTCGGTCTGATGCCGGGGAACATGCTGAACGGCAAACTCGACCGGAGTGCCAATCTCGGCGGCCAACCCTTTGTCCTCACCACCTGGAACGACGATGAAGTGATTGCCGAAGCCATTGATCTGGTCAAGTGGTGGCTGTCGGAAGACACCCAGATTGCCGCCGTCAAGGCCGGTGGGCAATCGGGCCTCATGTCGGTTCTTGGAAATCCTGACTATGACAGCTGGGCTCCGTGGAACGCGACCTACCGGCAGTCGCTGCCGTGGCAGAAGGATCTCTGGCATGTCCCGGAGATGTTCGAGATGCTGACTCAGCAACAGGAAGAATTCGACCGCGCCATCACTGGACAGATTTCAGCACGCGAAGCTCTCGATGCCGTCGCTGAATTCCAGGACGAGCTTCTGCGTGACGCAGAACGCCTGAAGTAATCGGAACAAGAAGGCCGCGATCATGGTTATGCAAACTTCCGTCTTGCCGCCCGCTTTTACCGAAAAGGCAGATGCACGCGGCCTTCTTCAATGGATCAATGCACCGGAGCGACGCGGGCCGCTCCTTGTCGCCCCGGCATTGGCAACCCTGTTTCTGATCAACATTTTGCCCCTGCTTTGGTCTTTCGGACTGAGCTTCTTCAATTATCGAGCCAACCGGCAGGCTCTGCCCCGGTTCAAGGGCCTTGAAAACTATGCCGATCTTCTGACCGACGACCGGGTTTGGGAGCGTTTCGTGACCACCGGACTGATTGTCAGCTCTTCGGTTGCGCTTCAGCTGATGATCGGATTTGGCCTGGCATTGCTGTTTGCCAAGAACTTTCCCATGCGAAGGCTGGTTCTCATGCTGGTCCTGACGCCCATGATGCTTTCATTCGTGTCTGTCGCCATATTCTTCAAGCTGTTCTACGATCCGACGCTGGGCATTCTGTCCTGGTTCGTAAGTCTTTTTACCGGTGAAAGTTTCGCGCTTCTTTCCACGCCGCAAGGTGCCATTCTCGGGATCGTCGTCGCCGACGCCTGGATGTGGTCGCCCTTCGTCATGCTGCTGGTGCTGGCAGGCCTCGTATCGGTTCCGGGCTACCTTTACGAGGCGGCCGAGATCGACCGGGCTTCGGCTTGGACACGATTTCGCACGATCACATTCCCCTATGTGAAGAGTCTGCTGCTGCTGGCCTTGCTCTTCCGGACAATCGAGACCTTCAAGACCTTCGATCTGGTTTTCCTGATCACCGAGGGCGGTCCGGGATCAAGCACGGAAACAATTGCCATCTATGCCTACCGTCTTGGTTTCCAGTTTTTCCGCACAAGCGAAGCCTCAGCCCTGGCCTACATGATCCTGTTCGTCGTGATCGTGCTGACGTCGATCTATCTCTATGTCGTCAAACGCCGCAACGCGGCGGAGGAGGTCTGATATGTCCGGTTCGTTCCGCAAACATGATCAGGCAAGCAAGCTGCGCGCTGCATGCGCCTGGATTGTCGGGGGGATCTACTTTGCGCCGGTCTTCTGGATCATCCTGACCGCGTTCAAGACGAGAGCGGACGCGTTGGCAATTCCGCCGAAGCTTTTCTTTTCGCCAACACTGGACAACTTTCACGCGGTTTTCTTCAATGTCTCCAGTACCGGCGATGTGACCGGAACCGGCGTCTGGCTCTATTTTGCGAATTCGGCCTTCATCGCGATCACCTCGGTCTTGCTGGCCCTGGTCATCGGAACGCTGGCTGCCTATGCGTTTTCCCGATATCCCCTCAAGGGCAACGACACCTATCTGTTCGTGATCCTCACGACCAGAATGCTGCCACCGATCGTGGTCATCATCCCGATCTTTCTGATGTTCCGCGTGACCGGGCTATCCGGCTCCTATCTCGGGATCATCCTGCTCTACACCGGTTTCAACCTGCCGTTCTCGATCTGGATGATGAAAAGCTTCTTTGATGACCTCAATCCGGAAGTCGAAGACAGCGCGCGGATGGATGGATCCGGCGACTGGACTGTGCTTGGAAGGATTGCGCTGCCGCAGGTGCTCGCCGGTCTGGCCGCAACAGCCGTATTTGCGCTGATCCTGACCTGGAACGAGTTCATTTTTGCCTTGTTGCTCACGGGTACTGAAACGCGAACCGTTCCGGTTGCCATTGCCAGCACGATCGGCGGTGAGATCGGCGTGCACTGGGGCAAGCTGTCGGCAATGGTTTCGCTCTTTCTCATCCCCGTTTTCATCGTGACATTTGCCTTGCAGAACCAGCTCTTGCGTGGCGTCACATTTGGCACTGTCCGCAAGTAACGAGGTCGAAATGTCAATTCTGACGCTCGAAGGGCTCTCCAAGAATTTCGGCAGCTTCGCTGCGGTCAAGGATGTGTCGATGGCCGTGCAACCTGACGAGGTTCTGTGCCTCCTGGGGCCGTCCGGTTGCGGTAAGACCACAACTTTGCGCATGATCGCCGGGCTGGAATCGGCAACCCGCGGCAGCGTGGCATTCGGTGATCAAGAGGTTACCGGTCTGCCGGCCCGGCAGCGTGATGTCGCCATGGCGTTTCAGTTTTACGCTCTTTATCCGGACCTGACAGTCGCGGAAAATCTCGTCTACCCGCTTAAGGCCGAGAAGGCGACCGCTGACGAGTGCGCGCAGCGGCTGAACCGGATATCGGACATTCTGCAGCTCGGCACCATATTGCATCGTCATCCGCATCAGCTATCGGAGGGAGAAAAGCAACGGGTCGCCGTAGGGCGATGCGTCATCCGCGCGCCCAATGCCTTCCTGTTCGACGAACCGTTAAGCCGTCTGGATGCCAAGCTCCGAGACGAGATGAGAGGATCAATCCGCAAGATCCTTGCAACGCTCGACAAACCGACCGTGATCGTGACGCACGATCAGCTTGAGGCGATGACAATGGGTGACCGGATTGCGGTCATGCGCGAGGGAAAGGTCGAGCAGATAGGGCGACCTCAGGATGTCTTCGACCGACCATGCAATACATTTGTGGCCGGGTTCATCGGTACTCCTCAAATGAACCTCCTCGAAGGCCAGTGCAAAGCTGTAAGCGAAACTGAAGTGATACTTGAACTGGGGGGCGAAGCGCTTGTCCTTCCTGGCAACCGTTTCGCCGAACTAACTGAAAACGGCGAGAAAATCACACTTGCCTTCCGACCGAGAGCAGTGTCTCCCGGCCATGCAGCTGATGTGATTTTCGAGAATGCGAAGGTGGTGCTCACAGAAAACATGGGCGCAGAAACACTGGTCCATGCCGAGTGGAACGATCTGCCGATCAGGATGCTGGCGCAAGGAAATTGCCGAGATGTCGGCACTTGTCTCGACCTTGGCGTAAGCGTCGATGCCTTGACCCTGTTCAATCGAGTTGGCCTGCGTCTGGCCTTGAAAAGTGATGGAGGGAGGCACTGATGCGTAGTGAAGCACTCATGAGTGAACGATCAGCCACTCTGGCGCGAGGTGCCATCCTGACGCTGTCTATCGGTTCGTTGGTTGCGGTGTTCCAACCCATTTCGCACCTGTTGTTTCAGGTGGGGTGCGTGACGATCTTTTTGTCTGCGATCCTCTTCAACCTGATGCCGTTTCTGATCGCAGGCCGATCCTGGCGGTCGGTCCGCACAGCCGGGAGTGTCATCCTGGCCGTTCTCATCCTTCTGATCGTGTTTGCCGTCATCTCGGCCTGGGGCTACGTGCTCTACCTGCAGGCCAGATGACCTTGTTTGGAGCGTTCCATGAAAAATCGCTGGAATCCTGTCGATGCTGCCGAGACTTCATCCGACCTCGAACTGAGGGCGTATTCCTCCCGCCTGATCGGTGTTGACCCTGAACTCGTTCTTCATGGTGGTGGAAACACGTCGGTCAAGACAACGGCATACAACATCTTCGGCGAAACGGTTGAGGCGATCTATGTCAAATCGTCCGGTTTCGATCTGGCCAAGATGGGGGTGGAGGGATTTACCGGTCTGGAGCTGTGCAGGCTTCTGGCATTGGCGGAACTTCCTGCATTGTCCGACACCGAAATGGTTCGTGAAGTCAAACGTGCCCAGTTCGACCCATCCGCCGCCAATGCATCTATCGAAGCCATCGTGCACGCACTCATCCCCTTCAGGTTTGTCGACCATTCCCATGCGGACGCGATCCTGACGATCTCAAACTCCGCCTTGCCGGTTTCTACCTGGCGCGACGTTTTTGGCGAGGCTGTCGCCGTGCTGCCCTATGTCAAACCGGGCTTCGACCTGGCTCGCCAGATATCGGAGTTTTCTGCCTCGGGCGGATTTAAGAAGCATGACGGGCTGGTTCTGGAGAACCATGGTCTCTTCACCTTCCATGATGACGCCCGCAAGAGTTACGACCGCCACATCGAACTTGTGGACGTCGCGCAGAGGTTTCTGGAACAAAACTACGGTGTTCTGGCGCCGTCGGATGCATTGGAAGAAGATCCGGTAAAGCTTGCAAAGCTGCGTCGCGCGATTGGCGATATGGCTGGTGGACCGGTCATTTCACGGCCGTCCTGCAGTGTTCCTTCGGATTTTGCTGAGCGCCTGACAAGACTAAGCAGGCGGGGCACAGTGACGCCGGAGCATGTCATTCATAACAAGCCGTTCCCTGCCTTCATAGGAGACGATGCCCACGGTGGACTGGACAACTTCGCTTCGGATTATCAAGCCTATTTCGACCGGGCAAATGACCCGGACCTCGTGCGCCTGCCGCTCAATCCGCACTGGGCTGTGTTCGGGAACGGCAATATCCGAAGCTTCGGCGTCAATCAGAAGCGCGCGGATGTTTCTGCAGATGTGGCGCGCACGACGGCCAAGGCCCTTCTTTACGCCGATCGGACAGGCGACTGGAAAGGGCTGAGTGAAGACGACCTTCGCGCGCTGGAATACTGGGAACTTGAGCAAGCGAAATTAAGGAAACAGCCCAAGGGGCCGGAACTGACCGGCAAGATTGCGTTGGTCTCGGGCGCAGCTGCGGGCATCGGTTTTGCAGTTGCGCAAAAGTTGCGCGAAAGGGGCGCCGTTGTCGTCGGTCTTGATATCAACGAGGCGGTAAGGATCAGGCTGAACGGCACGGGGTTCGAGGGGCTGGTCGTTGACGCGACGGACAGGTCTGCGGTCGAAAACGCTGTTGCTCAGGTGACGCATGCGTATGGCGGACTTGATATCGTTGTTTCCAACGCAGGCATTTTCACTGCGGGCGAGCGCGTGGAGCAGATGGATGACGATAACTGGGCGCGCTCGATGCAGGTCAATCTGGATGCGCACATGATCCTGGCAAGAGCCGCGATACCGGTGCTGCGCCATGGCTTTGATCCGTCTCTGCTTGTTATGGCGTCCCGCAATGTTCCTGCGCCCGGGGCCGGGGCTGCGGCCTATTCGGTTGCCAAGGCCGGTCTCACCCAGTTGATGCGCGTTCTGGCGCTGGAGCTCTCTCCTGAAGGGATCACCGTGAACGCCCTTCATCCGGACGCGGTGTTCGATACCGAACTCTGGACCGAAGAAGCCCTGAATCGGTCCGCCATGCGATATGGCCTCACCGTCGATGAGTACAAACGCCGCAACCTCATGAAGAACGAAGTGAGCTCGACGGATGTCGCAAATGCGGCGCTGGCGTTGGTTGGAGGAACGTTCCGGAGGACAACCGGCGCTCAAATCCCGATTGATGGCGGTAATGAGCGAGTCATCTAGAACTGCTCTCGTTCAAAATTGCACACGTCGAAACTGTCGACTGGCTCGTTTCTTGTCAGATGGGTGAGTTTATCGAACTTTTCTTTCACCCCTGTTCATCGGGTGTTGCGAAGGCCGGTTGGATGGGTCAACTGTTGCTGGCGTTGTCAGAGTTTCAATGATGCAGGAACAGAAATCGTCAAATGAGCCGTTCATTCACGTTTCCCGAACTCAAGACCGAGCGCTTGACCCTTCGTTTGCCAAAAATGGAGGATTTTGCAGCATTTTCCGAGTATCAGAAATCAGACCGGATGACATATGTCGGCGGCCCGGTCGCAAGTGCGGAACAAAGATATCGCAAGTTTTCCAATCTGGCCGGACAGTGGATCCTGCGCGGGTTTGGTCCTTTTATTTTTGAGCGCAACGATACAGGTGAGCCCATCGGGGGTGGTGGTTTGTGGTTTCCCGCCACGCATCCGGAACTGGAAATCGGTTGGGCGATCTGGTCTGCAGATGCGGAAGGCCAAGGGTATGCGTTCGAAGGTGTTTCTGCCGCCCGCGATCATGCCCGGACGGCGTTCGGTCTCGACGCTCTCGCAAGTTTCATCGATATCGATAACGAGCGGTCAATTCGGCTTGCGGAAAAACTTGGAGCCAAAAAGGAAGAAACGCGGGTTCAGGAAGATTGGACCTATCACGTCTATCGTCACCCGGCCTTTCTGTGAAATCGACGGGCACAAATTTCTACCCAGAAATCTCAGGCAACTTCCACGGCGGATTGCCTGAGCGCTGAATAGATTTCAAGCGCACCGGCGACAACTGCCTGGTCGCCTCCTTCCGTCGGGAACAACTCGAAAAGATTGGCCGCACGGGAATATCGTTCATTCAGTCCGTCATTTCCGACGATGCCGATCTTTTGCCCTGCTTCTGTCCAACCGCAGCATTGGGCCTCGCGAAATTCGTTGCCAATCAACACACCTGAAATGAAATCCCGGATGTCTTCTGGCCCCAACTCATTGGCCAGCATTCCGGTACGCGCGGAAAAGAGCTGTGTCAGAAACGCCGCATCGGCATCCAGCATGTTCTTGGCAACGTTGACGCCGCGTTCAAACGCCGGCCAGTTTGCGGTGGCGGAAGCCTCGCCTGCTGTCTTGGCGATAAAGGAGTGTTGCGAGAGCAGGGCAAAGATCTCACCGGTGACGAAGGTCTGGAATTTCGCAATTTGTCCGGTCTCAACTTTTGCCCATTTGCTGTGTGTGCCCGGCAGTACGATTGTGGCCGGTCTTTGCAATCCGAAGCCGACGATCTGGGTTTCTTCACCTCGCATCACATCTGGAAAAGGTCGACGCGATCTGTCTGTGAGACCCGGGAGCAGAAAAAGTTCCGATCCGTTTGAGAGCCGTCGGCGCACCGTTCCCTCAGCTAGATCAACCACACGGGCAGGGCATGATATGTATGGCACTTCGACCCAGCCGTTTCTGCTGGTGATCATTCCGGAGGCAATGACGGGCAGCTTGCCATGGGTCTTCAACCAAGGACCTACCGTCTTCAGCAGCTCCGGTTCGAATTTCCTGTCGGCGATGAACTGAATTCCGCACCCGTTCTCGACAAACTCGATTGTTTTACCCGCAGGAGAAACCAATGCGGCGCGAAGTGACGTCGTGCCCCAGTCAACAACGATGACTTTTCCGGACGGCTCAGAGGTTTGGGCCACGCTGGATCCTTTCATGAATTGAAAACTCGATTTTTCGAGACCTTGCAATAATCGGGTTCTTAGGTTAGTGTCAATTTATGATATTAGGTATCACAATATGGACCATTAAAGAATGAGTGCTCCGATAAACGGAATCCTGCCTGTCCTGCCCACTCCATTCACCGCAGCTGGCGATGTGGATCTTGAGGCGATGGTACGGCTCGTCGACTACGCCTGCCGGTCTGGTGTCGATGGAGTCGTCTTCCCGGGTTTTGCCAGTGAGGTGGAGCATTTGACCGGTGAGGAACGCCAGGCTCTGCTTGAAAGAGTGGTTCGGACAGCCGGGGCAAACATGCAGGTCGTTGCCGGAGCGAGCGCAGAGACGCCAGCAGCTGTCATTGCTTATGGAAAAGGGGCGCATAGCCTTGGAGTTAACTGGCTGATGATCCAGCCGCCAAAGTCTCTTGGTTCCGGTGCGGCGGAAGTCATAGACTTTCTTCAGGAAGTCACCGCCCAGCTGCCGGACGCCCGGATCATCCTGCAAAATGCGCCTGCGCCCCGCGGTTCTGATCTGTCGCCGGAGACAATCCTGAAGATCGCCGAAGCGGTGCCTCAGATCGGTTACGTCAAGGAGGAAACGCTTCCCGCCGGACCCGCGATAACTGCAATCCTGAAGGGCAAGCCGCAAAACCTCCTGGGTGTGATTGGCGGAGGCGGTGCGCGCTATATTCTGGACGAATACGAGCGCGGAGCCTGTGCCGCGATGCCTGCGATTGAAATCGCGGAGGAACACGTGGCACTGGATACTGCCTGGCGGACAGGTGACCGCCCCGCCGCGCGCGATCTTTATGTCAGGACACTACCGTTATTGACCCTTCAGGCGATCTACAGGATGCGCCTGACCAAACACGCAATGGTCCGTCGCGGTATTCTTGAAAACGCCGTGGTGAGAGCTCCAACGCCCGAACTGGATGAGTTCGCGACCGCTGACATTGACGCAAATTTGGCAGAGTTGGGCATCATCGATGCCGTGAGCGCTTAAGAGGCAGCTATGGCCGATCCAGTCAAATCCATAAAGACCTTCACGCTGACCTTGCCAAGGGAAACGCCCTATCTAGGTGCAGCGCGTCCCGGCGAGGAGCCGAATGCGCAGGGCTATCTTGTGCGTAAGGGGAACCGCACGGTGTACCCTGTCTTCGACCGGTCGGTTCTGGTGCGAATAGAAACCCGGAGCGGGGTTGTCGGCTGGGGGGAAACCTATGGGCTGGTGGCCCCCGGTGCCGTCGGTGAGCTGATCAATGACCTGTTGGCGGGGTTCACGATAGGTCGCGATCCTAGTGATCCAGAGGCCATCTACGATGATCTCTACGACCTGATGCGGGTGCGCGGTTATACCGGCGGTTTCTATGTTGACGCGCTCTGTGCCCTCGATATTGCCCTTTGGGACATTGCCGGAAAACAAGCCGGACGTTCAGTGACCGAGCTGCTCGGTGGGGTGAAACACGCTCAAATTCCGGCGTATGTTTCCGGCTTGCCTGAAAAAACGCGCGCCAGCCGTGCAGCTCTTGCGAAGTCCTGGCAGGACCGTGGTTTCAATGCGTTCAAATTTGCCACTCCTGTCGCTGACGACGGGCCGGCGGAAGAAATCAGGACCCTTCGCGAGACACTCGGTTCGTCAGCAATGATCGCGGCCGACATGCATTGGAACCAAAGCGCTGATGAAGCTCTGGCGCTTATCAGGGCCATGGAACCGCATGGGCTTTGGTTCGCGGAGGCTCCTGTTCGAACTGAAGACATCGCGGCGCTTGAGAGGGTCTCTCGGGCCAGCAATTCTTCCATTGCCGTTGGTGAGGAGTGGCGAACCCATTTCGATATGCTGCACCGGATTGAACGCTGCAACATCGCTATCGTGCAGCCTGAAATGGGCCACAAGGGCATCACGAATTTCATGCGGATCGGGAGATTGGCCGAACAGCATGAAATTGACGTCATTCCCCACGCCACCATCGGTTCCGGCATCTTTCTTGCCGCCAGCCTGCAGGCCAGCAGCGCCTTGGCGATGACCCGGTATCACGAATTTCAACATTCGATCTTCGAGCCCAACCGACGGCTTCTGTCGGGAAACATGGACTGCCGGGAAGGGTACTACACACCCTCTTCAGGCCCGGGTCTGGGTGTCGAACTGTCCGAGGAAGCGGTCAATCTGCTGAAGCCGTTGTAGCTGGAAAGCAACGCGGCACCCTCAAGATCAACTGACAGCACACCGGAACAGATGTGCGAACTGAACTGAAAACGGAGGAGACACTGTGAATATCAAAGCAATATTGATGGGAGCCGCGACAGCGTGCACCATCGCGTTCGGCGCCTCTGCTGAAACTCTGACCCTTGTAAATGCGGATTCGATCGGGTCGCCAATGGACCAGATGAACGCGCACTTCGCCAAGCTGATCGAAGAGCGGTCCGATGGTGAAATCGAGGTGAATTACATTTCCGGCAACCAGTTGGGCACACCTCCTCAGGTGATGGATCAGATTTCAGCGGGTGTCGTCGATGCCATGGGAACAGCCGGTGCCTGGCTTTCCGCCTATGCTCCCGATACGCAGATCCTGACCTGGGGCTTTACGTTCCGGGACGGAGATCATGTGTTTGACTTCTTCAACAGTGATCTGTTTCAGGATCTGACGACGGAGATGCGTGACACGGGCCGCATTCGTGTTCTGTCGGCCGGGCCGACCGAGCCGCGCGTTGCGTTCCTGACCGAGCCGCTTGAGGAAGGCGGCAATTTCAATGACCGCAAGATGCGCATTCCGCAGATCCAGTCTTACCTGGAACTCTGGAAAGCGCTTGGAGCGCAACCGACCCAGGTTGCCTGGAGTGAAGTGTATCTTGCCATGAGTACAGGGGTCGTGGAGGGAGCAGAAGGTCCTCCGACGGCGGCAATCTCCCAGCGATTTCATGAGGTTGCGCCGAACGTTTACCTGACCAATCATGTCTGGGCCACGTCGACCATCGTCATCAACGAGGACAAGTTCAACAGCCTGTCGCCGGAACACCAGGAGATCGTGAAGCAGGCCGCGCTCGATTCCGCTGTCTGGGCCTATGACGATGCAACGACCCGTCGGGAAGAAGTCCTTGCAAAGATGAAAGAGGGCGGAGCGACGATCAATCAGTACGACGCCTCGGGATTGCAGGCCGCAGCTCGGGAAGCTGTCGCGAAGCTCGAAGCTGACGGCCTGTGGCGAGAAGGCCTCTTCGACGCAGTTCAGCAGCAATAAGCTGTCTGGTTGCCGGGTGCCAAACCCGGCAACCTTTCCGGCCGGAGAGATGTTTCCGGCGCAGATGGGAGGAGCCGATGCAAGGCGTTCTTAAGTCCGTCATTCGATGGATGGGCAAGTTTGAAATGGCATGCGCCATGGCGCTTACAGTGCTGATCGTGGTCACGATCACGATGCAAATCGTGATGCGCTACATCTTCAACGCGCCCGTGCCGTGGATGGAAGAAAGCGTGATGATCATGTTCATCTATGTCACGCTGTTGGCAGCAGCCGTCGCTGCGAAGGAGAAGCGCCACATCCTTGTGGATCTTCTTCCTGCGGGTCGGATGTCACGCTTCCTTGGTCTGTCCATGTCGGTTCTGACGGTGGCAACGCTTCTCCTGATCCTGGCAAATATGGGGCCGATCATGACGGTCGAAATGCGCCGCACCACGGTGTCGCTGCCGGTAAACTTTCCGATCGCCTATTACAATTCAGTCCCTCTCGCATACTGCTTTTGCTCGATCATCCTGGCGATCCTTTACGATGTGATCTTTGAGCGAAAAGACGACCAAGAGGCGCTTGTCTGATTATGGAAGCCCTGGTTCTTCTCGCCATTCTTTTCGGCCTCATCTTTCTTCGAATGCCGGTGCCGTTTGCGATGCTCACCTCGGCGGTGGCGTTTATCCTCATCCAGATGTGGGCCGGAACTCAGCCGATTTTTGCGATTGCCGGCCTCAAAGTGATCCCCCAGAGGATCACACCGTCGCTTGAGAGCTTTCCGCTGCTGGCCATTCCCCTTTTTGTCTTCGCAGGGAACCTCCTGAACGCAACGGGAATCTCAGACAGGATTTTTGCCTTCGCCAAAACTCTGGTGGCTCATATTCACGGTGGGCTGGCCCATGTAAACATCCTTGCCTCCATTGTCTTTTCCGGAATGTCGGGCGTCGCGACCGCGGATGCAGCCGGTCTCGGTGCAATCGAGATCAAGGCAATGACAAAGGCCGGATACGACCGGGCGTTCAGTGCTGCCGTAACAGCGGCTTCTTCGATCATTGGTCCGGTCATTCCGCCAAGCGTGATCATGGTGATCTATGCGGTCCTGTCGGGCGAGTCGATTGCTAAACTGTTTCTGGCAGGCATTGTGCCGGGCCTCTTTCTTGGCTTTGTTCTGATGGCCCTGATTTACGGTTTGGCTGTTACCGGCCGGGTACATTCTCCCCGTACACCGAGAGCGACATTTCGGGATGTAACCTGTGCCGCCTGGCGGGCATTGCCCGGTCTCATGGCGCCGATCCTGCTGGTCACCGGTTTGTTGACCGGGGTCGCGACGCCAACCGAACTCGGGGCGGTCGTCACCGTCTATGCCATCCTTCTCGGTGTTCTGACCCGTGAACTCACAATGGAGAACTTCATCGGGGCCTTGCGCACGACGGTGTTCACGATCGGTGCCCTTGTGTTCATCCTCGGCTGCGCCGCACCGATTTCATGGATCATTTCTGTATTGAATGTCCCGGCTGCACTTCAGAACGGCTTGCTGTCTGTATCGGACAATCCGATCGTCCTGCTTCTGATGATCAATCTCATGCTGCTGGTCGCAGGACTGTTCCTGGAAACGACAGCAATTCTCCTGATTGCTGTGCCGACACTTCTGCCGCTGATCAAGACCATAGGAATGGACCCGACACAATTCGGTGTGATGATGATCTTCAATCTGCTGATAGGTGCGATAACGCCGCCATTCGGCGTGATCCTGTTCATCATGATGGACATTGCCAAGCTTAGCTATGGCGCTCTGGTCCGCGCGATGTTGCCGTTTTATCTACCCATCGTGATCACGTTGATCGTTATCACCTTGATCCCCGCCATTACGCTGTTTCTGCCCAACCTGGTGGCGAACGGATTGCCCTGAGTTTTCACCTTTGCCGTTTGCCGTTCGGGCCCAACCCAACGCGATAAGGACACACAATGAAAATACTGGTTACGGGCTCTTCCGGGCGCATCGGATCGCGGGCAGTGGAACGACTTCTGGCGCGCGGTGACCGGGTGAGGGGACTGGATATGCGGGCGTCCGGCAGACAGGCAGAAGGCTACGAGGAGATCGTGGCCGAGCCTGGGGATGTCAGTAGAGCAGAACAGGCGGTTGCCGGTGTGGATGCGGTGCTGCATCTCGGTGCGTTCATGTCCTGGTCACCGTCAGATCGGGCCACAATGTTTGCAGCCAACGTGGAAGGAACGCGCATCTTGCTGGATGCTGCCGCAGACGGCGGCGTGAAACGGTTCGTCTTCGCGTCTTCCGGAGAGGTTTATCCGGAAAACCGACCCGAATTCCTCCCGGTGACGGAAAACCACCCCTGCCATTCCAACACAACCTACGGTCTGACGAAAATGCTGGGAGAGGAATTGGTCAGGTTCCATCAGCGTACCGGCTCCTTCGAAACGGTTATTCTGCGCTTCTCGCATACACAGGATGCATCCGAGCTTCTGGAGGAGGAAAGTTTCTTTTCAGGTCCTCGCTTCTTTTTGCGTCAGCGGGTGGCGCAACAGAGAAACTTCGGCAATCACGCTGTTGCGGACCTGCTTGCCGCCGCCGATCCCGGCATTCCTGCCCATATCCTGGCGCGCAATGAAAACGGACGTCCGTTTCAGATGCACATCACCGACACCCGAGACATGATCCAGGGGGTGGAGCTTGCCCTCGATGCTTCGGAAGCTGCTGGAGACATCTTCAATCTCGGTGCAACCGATCCTGTTGATTTTACAACTCTTCTGGAGAAGATGTCGAAGATTACCGGTTACCCCGTGGTAACAGTCGATCTTCCAGGTGCCGGCGTCTACTATGAAACCTCGAACGAGAAAATCCGACAGGAACTGGGATTTAAGCCGGAATGGACAATAGACCGAATGCTGACAGAGGCAGCCGAGGCCCGAACGAAACGGATGACGGGGTAATGCAGCGCGACAAGACCGTGCCTGCAGGGGCTGCGGCGTTGGCAAAAGGGCTCACATTGCTCAACCTGATCGCCGATGCGGAAAGTCCAATTCGTTTTGCCGAGTTACAGCGTTTGTCGGAACTTTCAAAGCCGACATTTGCAAGAATCCTCAGAACCCTGATCGCCTTCGGACTTGTTCGTCACGATGAGAACAAGGGCACTTATTTTCTGGGACCGAGATTTCTTGAACTGTCGCATCGCGTCTGGGACACGTTCGACCTGAATTCCTTTTCCCAGGCGGAGCTGGATCGGCTGTCGCAAGAGTTGGGTGAGACCGTTGCGCTGTGCAAACTCGATCAGGACAAGATTGTTTATCTGCTGGAACGATCCGGCGCCGGACTTGGCGTGCGGGTGGAACCCGGACAACGCGAGCCGCTTCATTGCACAGCTGCGGGTAAGGCGCTGCTTGCGTTTCAGGAACCGTCCGCCGGCAGAGCCCTTATTGACCGGCTGGAACTGGATGGCTTTACGAAACAGACATTGACCAACCAGACGGCCCTGAATGCGGATCTCGCCCTGACCAGGGCGCGCGGGTATGCGATTTCGTTTGAGGAGTACCAACAGGGCGTGAACTCGGTTGCCGTTGCCATTGGCGCACCGGACGGCACCCCGCTTGGGGCGCTGACCGTTCTTGCGCCAGCCTCCAGGCTTGATGAAACCAACATTCATCCCGTCGGCCGGGACCTGATTGCAGCCGCAAGGCGCATTACCGGTTCCGCGGGTGCCGTTGCAATCAGCTCAAGGCCACAGCCAAGGGACAGTGAAGCGAGGCAAGTCGCGGATCTGGATTGCATTTTGCCCTGGGGAGCGCAACTGGGCGAGGCCCCTGTCTGGCATCCGCTTGAGAACCGGCTTTACTGGGTCGATATCCTGCGGCCCGCCGTCTATCGCTTTTCTCCCGAGACCGGGATCAACGAGGTCTGCACGCTGGACAAGCTGGTCAGCGCCGTGCTGCCGAAGTCCGGCGGTGGCGTCATGGTTGCTACGCAGGACGGAATCGAGGCACTGGACTTTGAGACCGGTCGTCTGAACTCCTTCAGTCATCCGGAAAACGATCGTCCGGAAAACCGTCTCAACGACGCCAAGGTCGGTCCTGGAGGAGCCATATGGGTAGGATCGATGCGGATGGACGCCGCCAAACCAAGCGGCGGTCTTTATCGTGTCGACCCGGATGGCGGATTTTCCCAGAAGGAAAGCGGTATCACCGTCTCCAACGGTCTCGGTTGGAGCCCGGACAACAGCACCTTCTACTTCGTTGATACGGTGCCGGGCGTCATTTATGCCTATGACAGCACTCCGGGCACGGGCAATCTCGCCAATCGACGCGTTTTTGCGAAGATCCCACAAGAACAGGGGCGTGCGGATGGCATAACGATCGACCGCGATGGCGGTGTCTGGTGCGCGCTCTGGGATGGCTGGAGCGTTCGCAGATACACGCCGGACGGAAAGATCGACTTTTCCATTGAGCTGCCAGTGCCGCGTCCGACCAGTCTGTGCTTTGGGGGGGCGAACAACGACATGCTGTTCATCACCAGTGCACGTACCAGATTGCCGGCGTCCACGCTCTCCGAGGCGCCTCTCTCTGGTGGAGTTTTTGCCTGTAAGCCGGGGTTCAGTGGTCTTGACTCCACCTTGTTCACGCCAGCCACATAAGACCGATATGCAGTACTCACCGCAGACCATTTTCGACCTGACGGGTCGCACTGCTCTTGTCACCGGTTCAAGCCGCGGGATCGGCGCCGCGATCGCCTGCGGTCTTGCCGGAGCCGGGGCGAAAGTGTTCGTTCATGGCCAATCGAAAGCTTCGACTGAAGACACTCTTGCGCAGATCCGAGCGGCAGGGGCCGAAGGAGAAGCCGTCTTTGGCGACCTTGCAATAAAGGGGCAGGGGAGGAAGCTCATTGAAGAGTGTGAGCGCCGGGCTGATCACCTCGACATTCTCGTCGTTAATGCATCAGCGCAAATCAACGCACCGCTCGCTGGACTTACCGAAGCCGACCTTTCCCATCAGATCGATGTCAATCTTCGCTCGACCATCGACATGCTGCAAACCTGCCTGCCGCTGATGGCTGCGCGTGGTTGGGGCCGTGTGGTCAATATCGGTTCCATAAACCAGTCCGGTCCGAAGCCAGTTGTTACGGCTTATGCAGCGACGAAAGCAGCGCAGCACAACCTGATCCAGAGCCAGGCGCGTGAATATGCACGCTCCGGGGTCACGTTGAACACCCTGTCTCCCGGCCTGATCGATACCGACCGGAATGCGGACAGAAAGTCGAGCGACCCGGAAGCTTGGGGCGACTACGTTTCAACGGCCAACTGGATGGGAAGAGCCGGTAACGCGGAAGAGATGATTGGAGCCGCCTTGTTGCTCGCTTCTAGTGCGAGCAGTTTCATGACAGGAGAAGTCGTCACCCTCTCAGGCGGCTACTAGGCTAGTTTAATCCAGCTACTGGTGGTGAACTTGAAAGAACGGGGCGCCGGGTCAGCAGGGTTCTCCGGGCTTCTTTCGCATGTCCAAGTTTCATCAGTGCGTTGACATATGCCAACTCAATCAAGTCGCGTTGCGCCCGACTGCCACCAAGACGTTCAGTCGTCGCCATGACAGCAGAGAGCTCCGAGAGCGCTGCGGACCAATTGCCACGCGCAATCTCTCCCCAGGCTCTTGCAACGGGACGTACCAGATCCCCTGCAAACCCTTTGGTGGTTTCAGCGATCGTGGCCAGGCGATCACCGTTCCCCGCCATGGCGTGACTCAATGCGGCGTGGATATCGGCGAAACTCTGTCCGGTCTGAGGGAAACAACGGGCGGCATAATCGCTCAGGTCTTTCCAGCGCCGAGGTTCAACGGTCATTCCAGCAATCTCTGCACGATGCAATATGGCGGCCGTGTCCGTCAGGACGTTTATTGGAAGTCCCTTGGCGGTACCCGGTTTGACACCGCTGTCCACGGCCTCCCACATCGCCGTTTCGTCGCCGTCATGCAGGGCCCACAGCGCAAGATGCCAGGTCAAATGTCCATGCAGAACAGACCTGTCGTCATATGCCTCCATCCATTCACCCAGATAGGCGCGTCCTGCAGCGGTTTCCCCCACTTCGTATTGAGCGTGTGCTTTGAAATGCGATCCGTTGGCATTTCGCGGGTTCTGTTTGAGAGACTTCTCCATGAGTTCGGCTGATGCGTCCACCTGGCCGGTTTCGCACAGGGAAAGCGCATGCATGGACATCATCCACCAATCTTCTCCGTAATGCGGCAGTAGCGCCTCGGTGAATGCGAGCAATTCCGCTTCACGGCCAGGCTCGCCGGAAAAGCCGATCAATCCGAAGACGTTGGTGCAGAGCTGCGCGGCCATCGTGTCGCGCGGGAACTCTCGCACGTGCCCCAAAACGGCCGTCCTTGTCTCACTGGCCTTCCCGGCGAGGAGCGACGACATCATTGCAATATGAGCGCGTTCCCGCGTGTCCGCGGAACCTGCCAGTTCCAGGCTCTTTGCAATCGAAACCTTCGCCTCAGGCATTCTTGCGCTCATCATCAGTGCGCGGGCATGGGCCGCATGTCCAAGTGCAAATCCCGGGTCAGCGGCTATCGCATCTTCGAACGCTTCAATTGCACCGTAATTTGCACCGAGGAACAGCTGCAGTCCCTGGTCATAGTGATCCCGGGCCCGTGAAGAGCTCGTCGAAATCGCATTGCCGTACTCGTCGGTCAATCTCAACGTCCAGTACCTCCCTGCAAGGCCTCCCGCTGCAGCGTAGGCCATGAAAGTTACCCGGCCAAACGATCTTTAATTGAATAACCGATTGGTTATATAAATTAATGGTTGTAGTGCTGAGGTAATTGCTGCCAGCCGAAACCTTCAGCCTACTTACTGGTGGAAGAGTGCGGACTCCATCAAACAGTAGTCAGAGAGTGACTTCCCCCTTTATCAGGATATGCACTTCACCTCCGATCAGGATCGGTCCGCCGGGTGAGGTTCTCACAGAGACACGTCCACTTCTTCCGATCTTTGTTCCCTGGGAAATCAAGAGCGATTTTTCCAGACGCCCGGTTTCCCTGAACCAACAGGCGATGGCTGCGTTCAGCGAGCCGGTGATCGGATCTTCGCTCATCCCGCTGGAGGGTGCCAGCATACGCACCTCATAGTCGGTTTCCCTGTCATCGTTGTTCTTCCCGATCAGGCCGATTGCCTTGTACTCCGGCCATCGGACGTTGCTGGAATCGACCGCCAGAACACTGTCGGCGCAATCCAGTTCAAAGACCTGCCAGACTGGGCCGTTTGTCAATTCAGCTGTGGTCAGGACCTGATCATCCTGCAAACCAAGGCGATCCATTATTCGCGCTTTCTCGCCGTCCCTCATGGATTTGATTTCTGTTGGCGGCGCTGCGAAAGCGGGAGCGGGTCCGGACATGTCTATCTCAACAATGCCAACGCCGCACTCCTGCCTGACGACGTTTGGATTGCCCGGAACACCACCCGCCTGAAGCCAGGTGATACAGCTGCCAAGGGTCGGGTGTCCTGCAAACGGCATTTCTCTCAAAGGTGTGAAAATTCGAACCCGGTAATCGGCCCTTTCGTCTGTCGGTTTCATCAGGAAAGTCGTCTCTGCCAGGTTTGTCCAGCGGGCGAAGCCTTGCATCTGCTCGTCAGTGAGACCGTCTCCATCGACAACAACAGCGAGAGCGTTTCCTTTTGTCGGCACGGATGTAAACACATCACATTGAACAAACCGGCGTGACTTCATCGTTTCCTATTTCCTCTGATTGTCTCTGGCAGAGCGTGTTCGATTTCCGAGTTAACAAGCCGCACGCGACCTGCGCGTCTGTCGCGTTCTCCGTCAACCTGTTGGACACCACAATGCCTGGCCTGGAACATGTCCCCGGAACAGCAAATTAATTCTGAACCGCGCCTTTGAATGCGGCTGAAAGTGCTTCAATGGCATCGCGTGGTCTTTGGTCTTTGACCCTTGTGTGAAGGACGATCGGCAAGGAGGGCAAGTCGGGAAGCCCAAGCCTTGGGCCAACGTCGACCGCTCCGAAAGGCAACATGCGGCGCGCCAAAGCCGAAACGCCGAGCCCTGCCATGACGGCGGCGGACACCGCCGCAACTCCGCCTCCTACAAAAACTTCGGTCCAGAGAATGCCGGCTTCATCAAGAAGGTCTCCTGACATGATGCGTACACCGCAAGGTGCCGGCATTGTCGCGACAGGCAGCGGTTCGTTTGCACGATGTTGCCAATTTCTCGAAGCAAACCAACTGAATTTTTCTTCAGCAAGATGTTCACCGTCGCTTCTTCCGTCATGAAGGCGCACGATAACGGTGTCCAGTTCGTGCCGGTCGAAGCTTTTCAGAAGATCACTGGAAGACCCGATCCTTATCTCAATCAGCAAATTGGGATCCTGCGCATTCATGCGCGCTATCAACACCGGAAGCTCAGGTCCAGCAACATGATCGCTGATGCCGATCGTCACCCGTTGCCGGGTGGCTGTCAGGGCGGACAGTGCACGATCGTGTTTTTTCAGGAGCTCACGGGCATGTTCCAGAAATGTTGCTCCTTGTGCCGAAAGCTGCACATAGCGAGGGGTGCGTTCAATCAGTTTGCAGCCAAGCCGGTCTTCGAGCCTCTTGAGTTTCAGACTGACCGTAGATTGGGTGGAGCGGGTCGCCTCGGCTGCACGCGTGAAGCTGCCCAGTTCGGCAATGCGAACAAAAGTTCGAACCGCATCAAGATCAAGAGGACGATTAGTCATTTAAAATCTCAATTTTTGATATCGAGATTCATTGCATATCAAAATGATAGCGCAGCATCTAGGGTCAATTCCGGACAAGCCAGAAAGGAACCCGCGATGCCACTCGTTCAAATCTCAATGTGTTCAGGAAAGTCTGACGCCTTTCGTCAGGCAATTTTCGACGGAATTTATCATGCGTTAAATCAGGAATTTGATGTGCCGGAGGATGATCAGTTCATGACGATTACCGAGCACTCTGCCGCAAACTTTCGTTACGGGGCGACCTATCTGGATATTGCCCGCAGTGATGATCTTGTCTTCATTCAGATATCAGCGAACAACACCCGCAGTACGGAGCAGAAAAAGGCGCTCTACAGACGCATCGCAGCCTTGCTCGGTGAAGATCCCGGTCTCAGACCACAAGACGTTTTTGTCAATCTGGTAGAGGTTAGCAAAGAGAACTGGTCGCTTGGACTGGGTGAGGCGCAATACGCATAACGCAAACCTGCTTGATCATCCGGGAAACTATTGCTTCGTCTTTTCGTGAAGACGGTCATAAAGGCCCGGCAGGTTGTAACCGAGCGTGTCCCAGAAGGCGCAATTGGCGTCCGTCGTTCTTCCACGACTGATCGGGTCGTTCAAGATCTGCACGCGCTTCGAGCCGGCTCTGTAACGCGGCCAGTCGGGCGTTCTGGTAGAGTTTGGCGTCCCGGTGGTGGCGAAATGCGTCCAGTAGTCCACCATGCGTTCAGAGAGGCGCTTTTCACCAGGCGAGAACTCTGCCTTAACCGGAGGACTTTCAACCGTCACAGTGGTTTGCGAGCCGAAAACGAAGGGAAGTTCCATCTCGTGACATACGCGGTCTTCGCCGGGGGCGCAGAGCTTGTCGCGCGGCATGATGTCGTAAGACGGAACATGGGTGAAGAAGTAACCGTAGACAGGCCGGTTCGACCGGTTCATCACATGCCGGTTGGCGCAGGTGAAAAGATAGTCCGTCAGCACATTGGAGAACTGCCAGGTATTGTCACCGTCGATCGGAGCGTAGCGGTCAATCGCTTCGACCTTTTCAGCCAGCGGCTTGGAGAACAGCAGGTCGAGCACCAGACGGTACTCGATCCGCGGGATTTGACGCCCCAGCAGGCCGAGCCTTGCTTCCTGGGCAAAAATCACGCCTTCATCGCGGTTGGTGCCGATGATCGTGGACTTGCCGATCCTGTCCTGGTTGGGCTGCTTTGTGAGGACCTTGCCGTCGAGTACCGGCGACCATGTCAGCTGGCCGCTGAATCCGGCCAGATAGGACGTCAGGCGCAGTCTGAGTGACGACTCGTGCTTGACGACTTCACTTGCAGGGCGTTGGCGCAGACAGTCCGTATCGCCTTCGCGGCAGCCGAGAGCGGACCGCAGGCGTTTGCCGAACCTGCCTGCTTCTGCGAGGGATTTATATGGCAGTCCGTATGGATTGCTCTCCATGATCGCAGTGCGGAAGTAACGCCGGCTGGTGGGAGACGTCAGATGCAGTGCGGTCGACATTGCGCCGGCACTTTCACCAAACAGGGTCACTTTGGAGGGATCACCACCGAAAGCGGCAATATTGTCGCGTACCCAACGCAGCGCCAGTTGCTGGTCGAGGAAACCGTAATTGCCTTCAAATCCATCGATCCCGGCCAAAAACCCGAGTGCGCCAAGCCGATAGTTCAAAGTGACGACGACGACATTGCCTTTCTCCGCCAGAACCTTGCCGTCGTAGACCGGATTGGCGCTTGATCCGAAAAAGAAGGCGCCGCCATGAATGAACACCATCACAGGCCGGCGTGCGCCGCTTCCGGCAGGTGTCCAGATGTTGAGGCTCAGACAATCCTCGCTTTGCGGAAAAGGTGTGCGTTTTGCAGGCTGCGGGCAGACCGGGCCGAAGCCGGTCGCCTGGTATATGCCCGGCATTTTCTCGGCGGGTGTGGGCGGTGTCCAGCGCTTGTCGCCGGAAACCGGGCCTGCGTAAGGAATGCCGAGGTAACTGCGTAGGCGTTTGTTGCCGTCCACAAACAGTCCGCAGACATTGCCGCTGGTCGTTGCGATCTCCGGTGCTGTGCAATCCGGTTTGGGATTTGTGGTGGCCTGACTTTGTAGAAGGTCGGTATTGACGCAGCCGGACACGGAGATGAGAGCCGCCGCAACAGCACCTGAAATCCTCAACCATCGCATGTGCAATCCCCCACCGACCGAGTTGCAACTCAAGGCAGTATGGCATCATTCGTTGGAAACTGAAATCGGGCGGTGCTGACAGCTCAACCGAGAGGGATTTCTCTTCAATGATTGTACCGCTTTCAGGCACAGGAAATTCAGGGGCAAATTGAGGCAACCTGCACGGCCGCTCGGCTTTATTTCGTTTTGGATGCATAATGACTGGCAACGCAGAAGGTGCGGAGGTTGGTCGCTTTGACGGCTGAACGCGAAGTAATTGTCCTGGGTGGGACAGGGTTCCTCGGGAGGCGAGTTGTCCGGAGGTTGCTGGACCACGGGCATCGCGTCGGTGTTGGAACACGCTTTCCCGAAAAACTGGCCCGGATTTCTGCGCGTTGGGAACAAGAGGTCCGCCCGATTGAAATCAACCTTTCGGATACAGATTCAATCTGGAACGCTCTCAGTGGAGCAGGGGCCGTGATCAATTGCATTGGGCTCTATGTCGAAACGAGAGCGGACACCTTCCAAAGTGTTCACGTGGACGCGGCGAGAACTGTTGCAAGGTGCGTCAGGGAGACAGAAAATTGTAAATTGGTCCACGTGTCAGGGATCGGTGCCAGGCGAGATTCCCCTTCCGACTATATCCGCGCGCGCGCCGAGGGAGAGGAGGAGGTTCGCAGTGTTTGCCCCGCGGCAATCATCCTGCGCCCGAGTGCCATGTTCAGCAGGGACGGCGCTTTTTTTGGTGACCTGGACGCGATCATTCGGCGCCTTCCTGTTGTGCCGCTCTTTGGTGATGGAGCCACGCGGCTTCAGCCTGTTTTTGTCGGCGATGTCGCCGAAGCTGCCTGTCGTGTTCTGGATTCAGACGCGGCCACCGGAACAGTTTTTGAGTTAGGCGGACCCGAAATAATCTCCTATCGAGAGATCGTGAAGAGGCTCGCCGCACGTGCCGGCCGACGTCGACTGCTCCTGCCTGTGCCTTTCGCGATTTGGCGCGTCCTCGCGGTGCTGGCAAACCAGTTGCCAAATCCTCCTTTGACCCCTGCGCAGGTCGCGCTGATGGAAAAAGACAATGTTGTTGGCGGAGATGTCGCAACATTTGCTGACTTGTCGCTCTTGCCGCGATCTGCCACCGCAATGGATCTGGTCTAGCCAACGGACTGAGCGGGTTTTCGCAACTCGAGCCTGCAGTCTCGGAGAAGAACCCCATTTTCATTTCTGTAAGTGTGTTTCTCGTTGAATTTGCGAAGGGGTGTGATCCGACAATCGGATGGGTGTTTAGTCCGGTGCTGCCATCAGCAGGTGACTGTCACAACGTCTGCAATCGGTGCTGCCGAAGCCTGCGAGGGCGATCTTGAACCAAGGCGTTGCAAGAAGCCCATCTGCCAGCTCGCACTCGTTTCCGTCTGGAACGGCCAATGCCGCCATGGCGATGGTTTGCACTGTCAACCTGTCGACATGCCAATGGAGTTTCTTCTTCTCCCGAAAATGTCGCTTCAACCGTGCGGCAAGACCACCACTGCCGCGAGCGCTGCCCAGGTAGAAATACCAGCCAGGCATCAACCGCCCCCGACATGTCCGGTTGATCTCGAGATCAACCGGGCCGCCCAGACAAAGAGCCAATGCGTAGGCTCCCTTGTCCCGCGGAATTGCATCGGGATTGTCAGGGAAAGTCCAGACGCCATCAATTTCTGAAGCCGCGATATGTTCACGAAACTGGGTCGATATCATGAGGTTGATGCATGCTCCACTTCAGCGACTGGCTCCACCTGATGAAATTAGAATTTAGTCCCGTTTGCTGTCACTGTTGACGTGACCTGGCATTTCCGTCGCTGCGTGACCGATGAGCGGAATGCCTGAAAGTGAGCATTCTAGCGCATGGACATCAGGCTCGTCATGAGGGTCGTGCCTACTTGAACAGTCTTGCCTCCTTTGACATCTTCCGGATTGATCCCGATGTCCTTCAGCCGGTCTTCATCAAGTTTTTCCAGAATGTCGCGATTGGCTCGACGGCGAAGCGCTGTTCCGATCGCTCCGATCAGCTTTCGGGCAAAGAGCTGTTCTTTCACGTTCTTGTTGAGAGTTCCGGACTCGGTTGAACGGATCACGGTGATACTCATTGTTTTGCTCCATCTATGGCTACTGACCCGGGTGATGGAACAAGCATCGCTCGCTGCCGTTTGCGGAGCGGGCTGGCAAATGCAAAAGCACAATAAAAAGAATGGCCTCGGCGTGAAATTTACGTAAAATCCGGTCTTCCAAGCTGTCGGAGGCGTGGTGGCGATGGTAGGGATTATCAATGAGTGTAGACCTGCTTGGCGGTATCCAGCTGAAGGACGGGAACGGTTGCGAGTGCCAACTGCCGACAAAGAAGGCAGCTTTGGTTCTGGCCGTTCTTTGTCTGAAGGGAGCATCCGGCGTCACGCGCACATTGCTTGCAGAACTGATTTGGCCGGACCGGTCCGAGGGGCAAGCCAAGTCCTCCCTGCGACAGGCACTAACTGCGATCAGGAAAATATTGGCGCATTGCCTGCCGGAGTTTTCGTTGGAGCCGTCTCTCGACAAACTGCGTCTTGTTGGGCCGGATGATCTGATCGACATCCGCAGCTTTTCCAGGAATGCGAACTCAATTGATCCCGACGATCTTGCTGTGGCTGCTGTGCGCTATGGCGGTGATCTTCTGGAAAATGCCGATTTACCGGTGCCGCTCGCCGAGATGGTAACTCCGTTGCGCGTGCAATTGAGGCATCAGGCGTTGGTGCTGGTTGAAACACTGAGCAGGCAGGCTGCTCCCGGCACCGAACAGTTTACTGCATGCGAAGCGCTCGCAAACCGGCTTGTTGCGAGCGACCCGGCGGCCGAGGAGGCTCACCGTGCGCTGATCCGCTTGCGCTTGTCTGAAGGACAGACCAACGCTGCACGGCGCCAGCTCGAGCAATGCAGCGAGGCAGTCAGGCAGCAATTAGGGGCTGAACCGGAAGAAAGCACGCTGGCATTGTTGCGGATGGCGCAAAGAACGGGAGCCGACACTGATCAGCTCTTTCAATCGACGTCGGCGCAAGCGAGCGTGCATCTGCCCCAGGGGCGACCCGGCCCGTCTCTCGTCGTAATGCCATTCGATACACTTGGTCCCGAGGAAGACGATTTCTTTGCAGATGGTGTGGTTGATGAAATTACGTCGGCGCTCTCGCGCATTCGCGAATTCTTTGTCATCGCCCGGCAGACCGCTTACACCTACAAGGACCGCTTTGTAGATGCGCGGCAAGTTGGGCAGGAACTTGGTGTGCGTTATCTCGTCGAAGGCACTGTGCGCCGAGGTGGCGACCGGCTTCGCATAACGGTTCAACTTGTCGAGACCGAAAATGGCACCCAACTTTGGTCAGACCGTTTTGAAGGCGACCTTTCGGAACAGTTCGAGTTGCAGGATCACATTGCATCTCGTGTCGCGGGCGCCATTCATCCCAGCATCCGTGCGTCTGAGATCGATATCGCCCGTCGAACAAAGCCGGAAAATCAGCAGGCCTATGACTTCGTTATGCGTGCTCTGCCGCATTTCTGGGCTCATCGGGACGAGGGAAATCGTAAGGCACTTGCATTGCTCGACAAGGCTCTGGAACGGGATCCCGATTACGGAGTTGCCCTGGCCTACAAGGCTTGGTGTCATGCGCAGCAGGCCTGCTACCTGTGGTCCGAGAATCCGAAACGGGACAAGAGCCTGGCGATATCGACAGCAAATCAGGCCGCCTTGTGCGTCAGCGATCATGCCGCGGCTTTGACCGCGATTGGCGCTGCCTACACCATCGCGTCAACCGACAGGGAACTGGCAGAATCCTTCATCTTGCGGAGCCTTGACATGGACCCCAACAATGCCTGGGGTTGGATGCGTCTTGGGTGGCTCGGGGTCTTGTTCAACCGTACGGAAAACTCGCATGAGTGTTTCCGCAAGTCCATAGAGCTCAGTCCCCGCGACCCGTTTCTGTTCAATGTCTATTTCGGCATGTCGGCGGCACATGCGCGTGAGAATGACTTGCCAAAGGCGATAGAGCTTGCGGAAAAAGGTTTACGAGCCGGCCCTGGCGTCACGTGGGCCTACAGAATGCTGGCCGCATATTGCGCACGGCACGGGGACGAGAAGAAATCCAAATATGCTATCGAAAAACTGATTGAGCACAATCCGGGACTTACGATGGAACGGCTTCGCGCCGGATTGCCGCAAGGCTATGTTCTGAGCGACCCTGAATACTTCGAGATACTCAGCGGCATTGGGCTTCCGGAGAAGTGACGGCCCTGCTCCAAAGTGCGTACTTCAAGCCGAAAGTCCAGGGACGATATGGCTGGCGCAAAAGCGGTAGTTGGGAAGACTGCAAAACTTCTCAGGATAGGTCGCAATTTCACGACGCGCGACGAAGCGCTACTTTGCCGAGTTTCTCGACCATGAGATCTGCAACAAGCGCCACATGGGCTTCCTCAGGACCTGACTTGTGTACGGAGATGGCCACCTCCGTGAGGGGGGGCAGCCCCGCTTGTCCATCGATGATTTTAAGAGAGCTTGGAATGACCGAAGCCTCCATCACAGAGACACCGGATCCTTCCAGCATCGCTTGTTCCATCAGGCCGATGCTACGGGTTGAGTAAGCGACACGCCAGCTACGGTCTGTCCCTTTGAGGGCATCCAGCGCAACGTCTCGGCAGACACAGCCGGATGGGAACAGGACAAGCGACAGTGGATCTTCGGGCTGATCTGTAAAAGTCGGAGAGGCCACCCAGTGAAGCGGCTCGTACCTTGCAATCTGCCCGGCAACCGCGCTCGGGTGATGGGTCGCGATGACAACATCGAGCTGCCCATGTTCAAGCATCGGCAAAAGATCACAGGCGTTGTCGCAGGTCACTTCGAACTGGAGGCGTGGATGATCTTTTGCCAACGCTGAAAGAATGGGAGGCAACAGATAGGTTGCGTAATCGTCCGGCGCACCGATCCGGACGAGACCTTCAGCCTCCGGCCTTTGAATATGCGACAGCGCGGCATCGTTCGCAGACAGGATGCGCTTGGCGTAGACCAGCAGGGTTTCACCTGCATGCGTGATGGAAACCGACTGGCGGCTGCGCTCGAACAGGCGCTTCCCGGCGATCTCTTCAAGCCGCTTGATTTGCAAGCTGACGGCCGACTGAGTACGGCCGACGGACTGACCGGCCTGCGTGAAATTTCGATGTGCCGCAACGGCAACGAAAGACCGGAGCAGTTCGATTTCGAGATCGCGTTTCATGAACCTATCATTTCATAAACTCATCACGATTAGCAATATTATTCGTTTTTCTTATCTGGTGCCGAGAGATACGTTTGCTGCAGGAGGAAGGTGAAATGCTTGATCTGATCGCTCAGTGTCTGTTCGAAGCAACGCGCATCACCCCTGTCGGCAATGCTGTTCCAACAGGTGCCACTGGTGAAAATCGACGGGACAAGATGGTGGATCCCATCGACCTCGTGCGGCACAAAAGGGCGGAATTTGCAAAACTCCACACGATTAAAGGCGCGTTTCTGATGCCGAACGCGTGGGATGCCGGATCGGCGCGTCTGCTTGAAAAGCTAGGGTTTCAGGCTCTGGCAACCACAAGCGCAGGATTGGCGTTTTCATTGGGGTTGCGAGATTCCAGCGGTAGCCTGTCGCGCGGACAGGTGATCGATAATGCCGGTGCCATTGTCGAAGCGACGAACATTCCGGTTTCGGCGGACCTGGAAGACGGATTTGGCGCTTCACCGGAAGATTGTGCGCTGACCATTCGCGAGGCCGGGCAAGTCGGTCTGTGCGGTGGAGCAATTGAAGATGCAACCGGCAATCCAGACCAGCCGATTTACGAGTTCGGTCTGGCTGTGGACCGGATCCGGGCTGCGGTTGAAGCCAAGCCTCATTCCGACTTCCTCGTAACGGCACGGGCCGAAAACTTCCTGTACAACCGACCAGATCTTGAGGATACAATTCAACGATTGCTGGCGTTTGAGGAAGTTGGTGCGGATGTGGTCTATGCACCGGGTCTTCCCGACATCGAAACCGTCAGGGCGATCTGTAGCGCCGTTTCCGTTCCGGTGAATGTTGTAGTCGGGCTAAGCACCGCGAATTTCACGGTGGGCGATCTCTCCGCGGTGGGTGTACGGCGCATCAGCACCGGCGGGTCACTCGCCCGGGCAGCTCTCGGCGAAATGATCAGGGCTGCCTCCGAGCTCAGGGAAACGGGAACGTGCGAGTACGCAGCAAACGCGATCTCGGACGCTGATGCCTCTGCTCAGATGCGCCGAATATCTCGAATGGTGATGTAGTTATCATTGAACGCGTCAACTGGCTGGCTTGCGTCGTTGCAAGGACGACAATTTCTCCACTCAATGGGCTGGAGGCGTTTCGGTTCTGTGAAACCCCGCTTGAAATGAAGGGAAAACAGCTTCTGATGGCGCGGAGCACAAATGAACAAGGCGCCTCGCAAATCCGGATTCTGGAAGACCTGCGAGGCCAGTTAGGTTGCAAAGGCTATCCAACCATGGACGCGCATAACCTTGAGGAAGGGGGTTGTAAATGACGGTTCTGGCGACAGCGGTACGGCTGAAAAAATTCGCCGGCAAAAATAATAATTTCGATGACAGAAGTGCGGAGGGTTACCGCTTGGGAGGCAATCTGTAGTGGTAGCTGTAGACTTCCTCGAAGCCCAGGCTGGCGTATAGAGAGCGTGCTACCGAATTCTGCGCATGGACTTGCAAATAGGCTTGTGTTGCTCCCCCGGCTTGCCCCCAGTTCATCAACGCTTGCGTGACAGCTCGTCCGTGGCCTTTTCCCCGGGCCCGGGGTGATACAACAATGTCGAACAACCCGACCATGCCACGTTCACGCACGGCCAGTCCAAAGCCGACTGCTGTGCCGTTCTGGTAGACGGTTGCGAACGCTGCCGGCATCTTGATGGCGTGGACGATTTCTTCATGTACAGGTCGAAGATCCACCGAGATCTGATTGGCGTCGGCAACGCTGCTGAGCCAATCTGATGAAGGGCTTTTCCTGATCTCTATCTGCTCCGGCAATCTTGCGTTTTCGATCGGTGCGAGCAGGACCAGAGACTGGTCGAAAAAAGTGTATCCGCGGTCCTGAAGCAACGCGTCGCATTCAGGTGGCGCCAGTGGGGACAGGCGAAAGATCGGCGGCAAGTCGCATCTGGCGTAAAAGGACTCTGCTTCGCAGACAATCTCTTCGAATTTCGACCAGGGAGCGAGCGCGTTGACCGAATTCGAACGCTTGGTGCAGCCGCCGGAGATACGAAACACCCATCCGCCCACCGAAACAGTCTGCAAAGCTGGCCAGGCGTTTAGCGCGACTTCTTCGAGTGTTCTAACATCAAGTGTCGTCATTTACGCGGTTCCACAAGTCCATCAAATGCTAGTTATGGCAGCACTTTGGAAATGCCGCACGCACGAACTTCATCGCTTCCAGCTTGGGATCGAGAGAAGATTGGTGGAAGTAAAGCGGGGAAGCCCGGGAGGAACCTCTTATTTCAGCTTTCGTCGACCACGATCAGATCAATATCGTTCTCGTCCAGCATCTGGCAAATATCGTCTGCGGGCTGAACATCTGTGAAAAGAAGGTCGATCTGATCAGCTGTTTCCAGGGTAACCGGTGCGCGTTTGCCGAATTTCTCTCCATCTGCGACCACAATGCGGACTTGTGCATTTCCGATCGCGATGTTTGCAAGATTGGCTTCTTGCAGGTCGTGCAGCATGAAGCCCTGGTCTGCATTGATGGCACCAATCGAAAATACGGCGAAATTCACATTCAGACGGCGGACAAGGTCCTGCGCCTCAACGCCAAATGCCCCTCCGTCATGCGCGCGCAGTTCGCCACCGGCCATGAACACTCTGTTGCCGTTGCGCATGGACAGGGTCTGCGCCACGAAAACCGAGTTTGTCAGGACAAACAGGTTCTGATGGTTTTTAAGGGCAAGGGCGACGTAGGCGGTCGTAGAACCAATATCGAGGAAAATGGAATCGCCGTCGCTCACGGTCTTCGCCACCGCCCTGGCAAGAGCTTCCTTTGCATGGACCTTCTTGTCGAGACGGCTTTCGAAAGTCGGTTCCAGAATGTCCTCGATGAGATGGACGCCGCCATGCACCTTGCGGACGATTTTCCTGTCTTCAAGTGTTCTGAGATTCCGGCGGATCGTTTCGAGTGTGACGCCAAGCTCCTTGGCCAGAAAACTGACACGGCAAGAACCGCCCGCGCGCCGCAGTTCTCGCAAAATTTCTTCTTCTCGTTGGTTTGTCGTTTTCGGGGTCATAAGCCGCTGCTCAAAATCGAATTCCTCAGTCAGGTCCTTCGTTTACAAGGAATCTTGCACAAAGCAATCACATGGATGTCACATACCTATATGTGGCATTAGACCATTTTTTTATGGCTTTGTGTGGTTTTTTGTTGATCTGATTCACTTTAGAGAGTTCAATAACCACATTGAATGTGACATTTTAGAACAAAAAGCCACATTGGGAGGAGGAGATGAGGATGCAAACTGTAAGATTGGGCGCATTGGCGATGTCGCTGGTTACTTCGGTATCCATGGCTTGGGCGGTGGAATCGACTGATCCGATAAAGCTGACGCTGCACGACTGGTCGGGGCAATTGATCAACACCAAGATCATGGGAAGTATCCTCAAGGAGGCCGGATACAATGTGGAATATGTCCAGGCCGACTATATTGCCCAATTCGCGGGTCTGAAGAATGGTGACCTGCATCTGGCGATGGAAATCTGGGAGACCACGGGCCGTGAGGCACTGGATGAAGCCACGGGGACCGGCAAAGTCGTGAATGTGGGTGAAACCGGTCTGATGGCAATCGAAGAATGGTGGTATCCCACATATATGAAAGAGCGCTGCCCAGGGCTTCCGAACTGGGAAGCTCTGAAGGATTGCGCCGAGGAATTCTCCACTGCCGAAACCGCGCCTTCCGGACGTTATGTCGGCGGGCCGGTTACCTGGGGCGGATTTGACGAAGAGCGTGTCGAAGCGCTTGAGCTGGATTTTGAAGTCGTGCATGCGGGCACTGATGCAGCATTGTTTGCCGAACTGGAATCCGCCTATCAGCGCGAAGACCCGATCATGCTCTGGGTATATGTGCCTCACTGGGCACCGGCAAAATATGATGGTGAATTCGTTGAGTTCCCGCCCTATTCGGCGGAATGCTATGCTGATCCGTCCGTGGGTGTTAATCCGGATCTGGCCTATGATTGCGGCAAGCCGCGCGGACCGATCTGGAAAGCTGCCTGGTCGGGTCTGAAGGAAAAGTGGCCTGGGGCATATGATGTCATCGAGGCTTACAACATTTCCAATGACGAGATGAGCGCCATGGTCGGCAAGGCCGATCTTGAAGGTGTCGACATCGACACCGTAGTTGCGGACTGGATGACAGCCAATAAGGATCGTTGGTCCGGCTGGATCGCTCAATAGTCTGAATTAGCCAGGGCTCGCGAAGGGTCGCGCAGCCCTGGTTTCAGGGTTAAATTTCTCCATCTCAATGGTCGCGCCTCCTGAAACGGAGAGCGGATGCGGAGCTCGTCTATGAAGTCGAAGGCCAAGCTTTCCTGCCGCAATATCTGGAAATTGTACGGAGCAGATTCAGAGGCCTTTCTGAAGCAGCATGTCTCACCCAGTGGTGACGACCTAGAGCGCGCAGGCATGATCGGTGCCGTCCGCAACGTTTCCCTGGAGATCTCCGAAGGCGAGATCTTCGTGATCATGGGCCTTTCCGGTTCCGGTAAGTCGACGCTGGTTCGCTGCCTGTCGAGATTGATCGAGCCGACAGGCGGCGAGGTGTTGTTTGATGGCATTGATCTTCTGCGCGCCAATGAAAGGGAGTTGATCGAAATCCGTCGTCACAAGATGGGGATGGTTTTCCAGCACTTCGCGTTGTTGCCACACTTGAGCGTGCTGCAGAACGTCATGTTTCCCCTGACCGTTCAGGCGGTCGGCAAGGCGGAGGCCGAAGCGAAGGCGCGAGACGTTGTTGAGTTGGTCGGGCTCAAGGGACGCGAAGACAATTTTCCGCGAGAGCTGTCAGGCGGACAGCAGCAGCGGGTCGGTATCGCGCGGTCTCTGGTGACCGAACCTGACCTGTGGTTCCTTGATGAGCCATTTTCGGCGCTCGACCCGTTGATCCGGCGCGAGATGCAGGACGAGTTCCTGCGCCTGCAGGCGCGCCTTCACAAGACCATCGTCTTCATTACCCACGATTTTGACGAGGCGGTACGTCTTGCCGACCGCATCGCGATCATGAAAGACGGTGAAGTTATTCAGGTGGCAACGCCGGAAGAGCTGGTGATGAACCCGGCCACCGACTATGTGGCTGAATTTACCCGTCATATTCCACGCTCCAAGGTTCTGACAGTGGGCGGACTGATGAAACCCGAGCTGAGAGGCGAGGGAAATCCCGTCTCCGTTACTGATCGAATTTCCGATGTCGCAGAACGCATCATCGCCTCCGACAGGCCTTTGCCGGTAGCTGACGAAACCGGCCGTATCGTCGGATCTGTCGATCGTGTCACGGTTGCCAGCACTTTGTTCGACGGCGGAAGCTCGCAATGAAAAAGCGGCTCGAAACGCAAACGGTTGTCACCTGGACGCTGATCGTTGCAACGATCATCATCGGCTACTACGGACGCGATCTGGCAAAGTTGTTGGACGCGCGTTGGTTGATCAAGTTCCCCTCCGCCTGGGTCGTTCGTTTCAACGTGGAAATCTCCGCCGCCATGAAGTGGCTGGTCGAAGACGCAGCCATCGGGCCGGTCTCATTTACCGACGTGACACGCGGCATCGCCTGGTTGATCGAGCAACCTTATCACCTGAGCCTGGCACTGCTGGCCGACGGGTTTGTCGTTGGTCAGGGAGCTGAGGCCACGACCGTGCTTCCTGCCATAAGCTGGATCGTCGTAACGGCGGCGGTCATAGCATTAGGGCAGTATTGCCGTGACTGGGGATTGGCGGCCCTTGTTGGAGCCTGTTTTCTGTATCTCGCGGTCTTTGGTCAGTGGGACAGTGCAATGGTTACGCTGGCTTCCGTGATCATAGCCGTGCCGATCGGTGCCGGTGGTGGATTGCTCCTGGGTATCTGGGCCTATCGCCATCCATTGGGTGAGCGCATCCTGTCGCCAATCCTGGATTTGATGCAGACCATCCCAATCTTCGCCTACCTGGTGCCCATTCTGTTCATGTTCGGCTTCGGTCCGGTGTCTGCCCTGGTCGCCACGATCATCTACGCAACACCTCCCATGGTGCGCATCACCACTCTGGCGCTGAAATCCGTCGACCCGGAAATTCTGGACTTCGGCCGAATGGCGGGCACGACCCGGCGCCAGCTGACCTGGCGGGTTCTGGTGCCTTCCGCCTCCCAGACCCTGATGGTCGGCGTCAATCAGGTGATCATGCTGACCCTGAACATGGTCATCATCGCATCGATGATCGGGGCGGGCGGTCTCGGGTTCGATGTCTTGGCCGCCCTGCGGCGGCTCGACATCGGCGCCGGTTTTGAAGCGGGCATTGCCATTGTCGTTCTTGCAATTGCCGTTGATCGGCTCAGCCAGGCCTTTGCTGAACGCATCGGCCAGGTCGACAAGCCTGCACCCGGGTCCTGGGTGTCGCGTCACAAGCGCACGACGCTGGTCGGAGTTCTTCTCCTTCTGACCTGGGTCTTGGGCCAGTTTTCGCCGCTGCTCCTGAAATACCCGGAGAGCCAGACCATCACGACAGGTGCTTTCTGGAACGATACGGTCAAGTACCTTAATGTGAACTACTTCGACGCACTGGAAGCCGTGAAGATCTTCTTTCTGACCTGGTTCCTGCTGCCGATCAAAAAAGTCATGCTCGGAATTCCCTGGCCGATGGCAATTGCATTGCTGTCACTGCTTGGTTGGCGTGCAGGTGGCTGGAAGCTTGGAGTGCTCTGCCTCGCGTTGTCGGGATTGATTGCGATATCCGGGCTTTGGACCAAAGCCATGGTGACCGTCTATCTGTGTGGTGCATCCGTCATTCTCGCAACTGTGATCGGAATACCGCTTGGGGTTCTGGCTGCCTTGAACCGGCATGCCGGAACGGCGATCAACCTGTTTATCGATACGCTGCAAACGCTGCCTAGCTTCGTGTATCTGATCCCTGTGGTAATGCTGTTCCGCGTCGGCGATTTCACGGCGATGATCGCGATCGTACTTTATGCCTTGGCTCCAGCGGTCCGGTACGCAGCTCATGGCGTGCGCAGTGTCAGCAAGGATCTGATAGAAGCCGGGCAGGTTTCCGGTTGCACACGTTGGCAATTGCTGCGGCACATCCGTCTCCCCATGGCGCTTCCCGAAATCCTCCTGGGGCTGAACCAGACCATCATGCTGGCACTGTCCATGCTCGTGATCACCGCGCTGGTCGGCACCCGGGACCTTGGTCAGGAGGTCTACATTGCCCTGACCAAAGCCGACACTGGACGCGGTCTGGTTGCCGGCCTTGCTATCGCCTTCATCGCCATAATCGCCGATCGTCTTCTGAAAGCCGGAGCCCGCAATGCGCGCATCCGTTTCGGACTGGAGAGCTGAGCCATGAAACAATCCGAATTGATCTCCCAGATCCATGCGCTGCCCATTTGGCAGGGAGATGTCACGGCCAAACCGCTGGCTGGAGGCATAACCAACGTCAACTATCTCGTTGAAGACGGGAGCGGCAAATATGTCGTGCGCGCTGGTGATGACATTCCCCTGCACCAGGTGATGCGCTTCAACGAACTCGCGGCCGCGCGAGCAGCTCATGCAGCTGGCCTGTCCCCGGCGGTAGTTCATGCATCTGATAATCTGGTGGTGCTGGAATACATCGAAAGCCGGACGTTGACCGAAGCCGATGTGCGCAATCCGGAAATGCTGCCGCGTGTCCTCAATCTCGTCAAAGCCTGCCATCGGAAGGTACCCGAGTTCCTTCGCGGTCCGGCATTGGTTTTCTGGGTTTTTCACGTCATCCGCGATTACGGAGCAACGCTTGTCGACCGCAAGTCAAGTTACAGCCAGATGCTGCCGGAACTTCTTGAAATGGCAAGCAAGCTGGAACAGGCCGCAGGACCGTTCGACATTGTCTTTGGCCACAATGATCTCCTGTGCGGAAACCTGTTGGATGATGGCCAACGGCTCTGGCTGATCGATTTTGACTATGCCGGGTTCAACACGCCTCTCTTTGATCTCGGCGGTCTTGCTTCCAACAACGGCCTGAGCGCTGAGCAGGAAGACTGGATGCTGGCAACCTACTTCGAATGCCAGGTCACCGACGACCTGCGCCACAGGTACCAAGCCATGAAATGCGCATCGCTGCTGCGGGAGACCATGTGGAGCATGGTTTCGGAAATAACCTCCGCCATCGATTTCGACTACGAGGCCTATACGGCCGAAAACCTCGCACGCTTTCGTGCGGCGTATGAAGACTTTCAAGTGAGTTGAGGACTGACATGACCAAACTTCCCTCTACCGCCAAAGCCGTCATCATTGGCGGCGGCATTATCGGTTGCTCAACCGCCTACCATCTCGCCAAGCTCGGCTGGACGGACACGGTTCTTCTCGAGCGGAAGAAACTGACATCTGGCACGACCTTTCACGCAGCCGGGCTGGTTGGACAATTGCGTTCGAATGCCAACATCACGCAGCTTCTCGGATATTCCGTCGACCTCTACAACAAGATCGAAGAGGAAACCGGTCTTGGCACGGGCTGGAAAATGAATGGCGGTCTGCGGTTGGCGTGTAACGAAGAACGCTGGACCGAAGTGAAACGTCAGGCAACCACAGCGCACAGTTTCGGTCTGCCGATGGAGCTGCTGACGCCGAAGGAAGCGCAGGACCTGTGGCCGCTTATGGATATTTCCGATGTGGTCGGCGCAGCCTTTCTGCCGACAGACGGTCAGGCCAATCCGTCCGACATCACCCAGGCGCTTGCCAAGGGCGCGCGCATGGCCGGTGCCAAGATTTTCGAAGACACCAAGGTCACCGATATCGAGATCGAAAAGGGCAAGATCCGGGCTGTCATAACCGAACACGGCCGTATCGAGTGTGAAAAAGTGATCTGCTGTGCCGGGCAATGGACGCGTGATTTTGCCAAACGTTTCGGCGTGAATGTGCCTCTGGTGCCGATGGAACACCAGTTCATGGTGACGGAGCCTTTCGAAGGTGTGCCCTCCAATCTTCCGACCCTGCGCGATCCCGATCGTCTGACCTACTACAAGGAGGAAGTTGGCGGCCTGGTCATGGGAGGGTACGAACCCAACCCGATCCCCTGGGCGGTTGACGGAATTCCGAGAGGTTTTCACTACACGCTGCTCGACAGCAATTTCGATCATTTCGAGCAATTGATGGAACTGGCTCTCGGCCGGGTTCCGGCGCTGGAAACAGCGGGTGTTCGAATGCTCACCAATGGCCCAGAGAGCTTCACTCCCGACGGTAATTTCATTGTCGGTGAAGCTCCGGAGCTCAGCAATTTCTATGTCGGAGCCGGTTTCAATGCCTTTGGAATTGCTGCCGGAGGCGGGGCCGGCATGGCGCTCGCTGAGTGGGTGCACAAGGGAGAGCCTCCCTTCGATCTATGGTCCGCCGATATCCGCCGATTTGGCAGACCGCATTTCGATACGGACTGGGTGCGGACCCGCACGGTTGAAGCTTATGGCAAGCACTACACGATGGCCTGGCCGCATGAGGAAAACAAATCCGGCCGTCCTTGCCGCAAGTCGCCCCTCTACGAGACCCTGGCGGCGCAAGGCGCATGCTTTGGCGAAAAGCTGGGGTGGGAACGCCCGAACTGGTATGCGGACGCATCCCTTGGAGAAACTCCGACAGATGTTTACAGTTTCGGCCGCCAGAACTGGTTCGAGGCTGTCGGGCGCGAGCACAAGGCAGCACGCGAAGCCGCAGTCATCTTCGATCAGACCTCGTTTGCCAAATTCGCATTGAAGGGTCCGGACGCCGCCGCCGCGATGAACTGGATCTGCGCCAATGATGTCGACAAGCCGGTCGGTTCACTGACCTATACCCAGATGCTCAATGACAAGGGTGGCATTGAATGTGACCTGACCGTTGGACGTGTCGCCGAAGATGAATTTTACATCGTGACCGGTACCGGCTTTGCCACGCATGACTTTGACTGGATCAGTCGAAACATTCCAGACGGCATGAACTGTCAGCTCTTTGACATTACGTCTTCCAATGCGGTCCTGTCTTTGATGGGCCCGAAAGCGCGTGATGTTCTTGAAAAAGTCACGCGTGATGATGTTTCGAACGACGGCTTCAAGTTCGGCACCATTCGCACAATCGGCATTGCCGGATGCCCGGTCCAGGCCCTCAGGGTGACCTATGTCGGCGAACTGGGTTGGGAGCTGCATCTGCCGGTCGAATATGCCCAGACCGTCTATTCCGCCCTGCAGGAAGCCGGCGCGGAACATGGTTTGGCAAACGCGGGTTATCGCGCCATTGAATCCCTGAGGCTGGAAAAAGGATATCGCGCCTGGGGCAGCGATATCGGCCCGGATCACACGCCATTTGAATCCGGACTTGGCTGGGCGGTCAAACTGAGAAAGAACGTGGACTTCAAGGGCCGGGCAGCTGCCGAAGCGCAAAAGGCAAATGGCGTCAAAAAGATGCTTGCCTGCTTCACGGTCGACCCGAGCGTGGTGTTGCTCGGCCGTGAAACGATCTATCGCAATGGCCAGCGTGTCGGCTGGCTGACGTCGGGCGGCTTCGGTTACACGGTCGGCAAATCCATCGGCTACGGCTATGTGCGCAATCCCGATGGAGTCGATGCGGAGTTTGTGAAGTCCGGCACATATGAGCTGGAAGTGGCAACAGAGCGGGTTGCCTGCGAGGTCACCCTCGCACCGCTCTATGACCCGAAGATGGAACGCGTGAAGTCGTAAGCGCGACGTTTAAAATCGTCAGGGGTTTCTTGGCTGAACCGCACATGAAACCTCTGGTGAACGCTCCCTCTGGGATCAGCCTGAATGAAAAGAACCATCGGACCTGGAAATCGGGTCCGATGGTTTTTCTTGTCGAGCGTATACCCCGGTCTTCGTGAAGGGCAGACCTTCGACCCGCTATCGGGATCGCCAGGCCTGCGTCCGTTTCAAAATGCCCTTGGAAGCAATCAGATGAATGATCCTGGCAGCGGCGTTGGTATAGAAGATCATCATTCCCATCGCTGCCGCGGGGGCAATGTCGCCAGCATCATCCATGTTCAGGACCGCGATCGAGGCAAGCGTTGTCTTTGGTGAATAGAGGAAGACCACTGCGGAGACGGTCGTCATGGCGTTCACGAACAAATAGATGGAAATATCCAGAATTGCCGGTAAGCAAACCGGCACTGTCACACGAGCAAACAGCTTCATGGTCGGCTGCTTCAGAGACGCCGAAACAGCTTCGAACTCGCGGTCCATCTGTTTCAATGCCGTCACGGCCGTCAGGTGAGAGACGGTATAGAAATGGGTGACAGTGCAGATCACCAGAATCGTCATCGTACCATAGATGACATTCAACGGGTTTGACGGACTGTTGAAGAAGAAGATGTAGGCAAGTCCCAGCACCATGCCGGGAATGGCCATTGGCAGCATGGCGAACATCTGGAACAGGGATCGACCCATCCTGAAACCGTTGGTTTTTTCGACAAGATAGGCTCCGAAAAAGACAACCGAGGTTCCGATGACCGCCGTTAGCAGCGCAAGTTCGATCGAGTTGTAATAGGACCCCCAACCGCCGCCATCCATCTTGTCGAACTGGTAGTTGTTCAGACTGAGGCTCAGGTCATAGGGCCAGAACTTGACCAGCGCCGCAAACTGGCAGACCGCGAGCAGGCCGACGATAAAGAGCGCAACCAGTGACGAATAGATCAGAAAGATCCGGTCCATCTTCGGGTTGGGCGAGGGCGCGTAAGGGACCGAGCGCGCCGATAGCAGGGCAACCTGCTTGGATTGCACGATCCGGTCGATGGCGAAGGCAAGGATGGCCGGGATGACCAGAACAACCGACACCACGGCCCCCATTTCGAAATTCTGTTGACCGATCACCTGCTTGTAGATATCGACCGCCAGAACGTTGAACTGGCCGCCAATCACCTTTGGCAGGCCGAAATCCGTGATCACCAGATTGAAGACAACGAATGTCGCGGAGATCAATCCGTAGCGTGCTCCGGGAACAGTGACGGTCCAGAAAGTCCGCCAGGGCGTCGAGCGGAGCGACGTTGCCGCCTCATAGAGGCGGGAATCCGAAATTGCCAGCGCGGTCGAGATGATGATGAAGGCATGGGGGAAGGTGAAGAACACCGACCCGATGACAATGCCGATCGGGCCATAGATCGAGGCTCCGAAGAGGAGTCCCTTGAGCATGCCCTGATTGCCGAACAGATAGACGAGCGCGATACCCGGCAACAGCGAGGGAACCAGGATAGGCATCATTGCGATCAGGCGGAAGACACCCTTGAAACGCATACAGCTGCGATTCAGCGCATAAGCGAACCAGAAAGCCAGCGAGACCGTGATGACCGTGGAGATGACCGCAATCACCAGGGAGTTCTTGATTGAGTTGAACAGCGCTGGTGTCGAGAAGTAATTGACGAAGTTGGCGATGCCCGTGGACTTCACCGGCCGGAGCTGGACGCGCCGGAATGTGTTGCTGTCGAGCTCTACCCAATCGAGATTGTTGTGCAATGTGGAACCGACAAGGAAGCGTCCGCCTTCGGTGCTGTTTCGGATCTTGTAGTGGACCGGGCTGCGGAAGCTGAAATCCGGAAAGAATTTCGTGACGCTCAATCTGCTGTCGGAGCTGCCGGCAAGGTCTGAAGCATCATAGGCATTCGATCTTTCGTTCAGCTGCGTACCGGTCAGGATCGTTCCGTCGAAAATGCCCGCTTCATCACTGACCTGAAATTCGTACTGAGACAGGTCGAACTGGTAGGTCGAAAAGGATTTGGAGAGCATCGCCCAGAGCGGGAAAGCCAGGCTGATCAGCAAATAGAGAGCGATGACGATCATGCCACCGCGCATGATGATGTCATCACGGCTCAGTTTCGGCTTGATTTCCGGGCCGGCCGGCATCGTGTCCGGCGCTGTGTCGAGCGCACTCATGCCGGGACCTCCGGGCGCTCGAAGGCCATCAGGCGATCTGCAGGAAGCTCAATCACCATGTTCTTGCCTTCGCCAAGATCAAGACGGCGGACAGCGTTGATCGAGAAATCTGCAAACAATTCAGAGCCGCCAAAACGTTCGTTCTGAAGCCGGCAACGCCAGAACGAACCGAGGAATTCCATTTCCTGGAGAAGAACGTCGATGCAATTTCGATTTTCGTCGCTCGGCTGATATCCGGCTTCATGCGGAATGACGTCCTCCGGACGGATCGCGGCAACAACCTCATCGCCATCCCGAAATGCGTGCGCGTGACAGGCAAACGTTTTCTCGCCGACGCTCAGGCGTCCACCCTGGGCAACCCTGGAGTTGATCTGGTTCATTTCGCCAATGAAGTCGGCAACGAAGAGGTTGGATGGTTCGCGGTAGATTTCGGTCGGAACGCCCACCTGCTCGATCACGCCATGGTTCATCACCACGATCCGATCGGCCATGCTCAAGGCTTCTTCCTGATCGTGGGTCACCATGATCGTGGTCACACCCAGCTTGCGCTGTAACTCCTTGATCTCATGGCGCAGGTGAACGCGCACCTTGGCATCGAGCGCAGACAGAGGTTCGTCCAGAAGCAACAGACCGGGATTGGTCGCGATCGCGCGCGCCAGGGCAATTCGCTGCTGCTGGCCACCAGAGAGTTGAGCCGGATATTTCTTGCCCTGGTCCGGCAAACCTACCAGCTCCAGGAGTTCCGCGACGCGCGTCGTGATTTCGGATCTGCTGCGGCCGGCATTTTCCAGACCAAACGCGATGTTCTTCTCGATCGTCAGGTTCGGGAACAACGCATAGGATTGAAAGACAATGCCGAAGTCGCGCTCGGATGGGGGCAGGTTGGATATGTCCTGTCCCGCCTGCTTTATTGCTCCCTTGGTCTGGAGGTCCAGACCGGCAATCGCGCGCAGCAAGGTCGTCTTGCCGCAACCGGAAGGGCCGAGGAAACAGACGAATTCGCCCTCATTGATGTTGAGCGAAATGTCCTTGAGCGCCATGAATCCGCCAAAGGCTTTCCAGAGATTGTCGATGCTCAGATAAAGATTTTCCGAGGCGGCTGTCTGGGTCACGGCGGAGGTCCTTACGTCATAATGTTTCATGGCGTTCCGGGGGCTGGCAAATTGGAAAGAATAAGACGAACAAGACGAGCGGAGGCGCAACCACCTCCGCTCTTCATCTGGTTACTTCGCTTCCGACTTGCCGTCGTAGCGTGACTGCCATTCCTTCAGGATGGCATCGCGATTGTTCGCAGCGAACTCGAAGTCGTTTTCGATCATCGCGTCCAGCAGCCCTTCGGGGAAATGCTCAACCGGTTTCGCAACACCCGGATAAGCGACAACCGCATAGCCGGAATTGTACATTTCGTTGGCTTCCTTGGTCACCGAGAAGTCAAGGAGTTTCTGGGCAGCTTCCGGATTTGCGGTTCCTGCGACGATGGCAGAGGCTTCCATATCCCAGCCCACACCTTCGCTCGGTACGATGATTTCAAGCGGTGCGCCAGCGGCTTTGGATTTTGCGCCACGGAATGCGAAGGAAATGCCGATCGGGATTTCACCTGCCGCCGCCAGCTTGCATGGCTTGGAGCCGGAATGAGTGTAGCGCGCAATGTTATCATGCAACGCATCCATGTATTCCCAGCCGCCTTCTTCACCGAACATCTGCAGCCAGCTGGAGACGTCCAGAAAGCCCGTTCCGGAGGAATTCGGGTTTGGCATGATGACGTGGCCCGCATACATCGGATCCGTCAGGTCCTTCCAGGAAGTTGGCGGTTTCAGTCCGGCTTTTTCGGCCTCTACCGTGTTGTAGCAAACCGAGGCCACCCAGGCGTCCATACCAACCCATGCCGGGGGATTGTCACCGTCGACGAATTTCTTGTCGAGTTTGTCAACTCCGACCGGGGCGTAAGGTTCCAGCATGCCTTCGGACTTCAACAGAAGCAGCGATGTTGCCGCAAGGCCCCAGATGGCATCCGCCTGCGGGTTGTCGCGTTCGGCCAGAAGCTTTGCTGTGATAATTCCGGTGGAGTCCCGAACCCAGTTTATCTTGATGTCCGGATAGCTTTCGTTGAATTTCTCGGCGTAGCGCTTGAGGTCTTCTGCCTCGACGGCGGTGTAGACTGTCAGCTCGGTTTCGGCCGCTACCGGGGCAACCAGCAACATGCTCGCCGCCAAGGAAGCCAAAAAGGTCCTTGTATTCCTCATCACGTTCTCCTCCATTCGGTAATCAGAAATTGGAAATTCTTTGTCTCCTTCATCCTGAAGCAATCAGTTTGGCAGGTTCTCAGCACAAAAAAAATCGATTATGTCTACCATATCATAGGCTGAGCTTATGGCGCTTTCTGACGCAATTGCAACTTGAGCAAAAAGAAGAGTATCCCGGTATTGGATTTAAAACACCAGGATACAATCAAAATTCCCTTAGGAGGCTAATCGTGCAGCTCCGCGCCGTCGCTTCGATGGGAAACTTTATTTAAGTTCAGGTGCTTATCCGAAACGCGCCCGTTCACCGCGCGGGTCATACGGCGTTCGCAAATATGGAGTTGCCGGATGCCTTACACCTGCAAGATCAATTTCCCAGTCGTTCGCCGACAGATACTCGGCAGTCACGTTTTGAGGTGCGTTGAGCTGAACCAAAGCAGTCGACGCACCAAGGGTATGACCATAGGCGGCAGAGCGAACCTCGCCAATGACAGTGCCGTTGCAAAGGACAGATTCGCCGCCCCAAAGCTGTGGTGAACTGTCTTTCAACACCATCTGCACAATACGGGTGTTCAGATGTTCCGGGTCAGACTTGGCGGCAAGAAGAGCGTCCTTGCCAATGAAATCGCATGTTTTTTCAAAGTCGACGGCAAAACTCAATCCGGCCTGCAGAGGTGTGATGTCAGGGGTAAGTTCGCGGCTCCATGCCCGAAAGCCTTTCTCAATCCGCAATCCTTCAAGGGCGTAGTACCCGGCATCCCGGATGCCATGGGCTTGGCCGGCCTGCATCAGGTCCTCGTAAACTCCGACGGTGAATTCGACAGGAACAATCAACTCCCATCCCAATTCGCCGACATACGTCATGCGGTTGGCAAGCACTGCTGCGTATCCGAGATCGATCTTGCGCACGGTTCCAAAGGGAAAGGCTTCATTTGAAAGATCGGACTGCGTGACCTTGGCGAGAACGTCGCGCGAAGCCGGTCCCATCAGGGCCAGAACCGACCAGGCGCCGGTCACATCTGTCAGAAATACATGGGCTTCTGGATCGACGTTGTTGCGCAGCCAGTCAGCATCCCGAACTGCCTGCGCAGAACCGGTGATCAGGAGATACTCGTCCTGCTTCAACCGCAAAGCCGTCAGGTCGCTTTCATAGCCGCCGCGCTTGTTTAGAAGACCGGTATAAACCGTTCGGCCAATTTCGATGTCGATGTTACCGGCGCAGATTCGGTTTAGCTGATCGCAGGCATCGCGTCCCTGCACAAGCAGTTTGGCGAACGAGCTCTGATCGAACAAGGCAACACCCTCCCGTGCCGCCTTGTGTTCTTCGCCAACCGTCTCGTGCCAGTTCTGACGGCCAAAGCCATACTCGGTCTGGTTGCCCGGGGAGGTCGCGAAATAGTTGGCGCGTTCCCAACCCATCTTTGATCCAAATACGGCGTTCTTTGCAGCAAGACGGTCATAAAGAGCGGAGCGCCGGAATGGACGGGCGCTGTCCAGCTCCCGGTTCGGCCATGGCATGGCATAGTGCAGGCCAAGCACTTCCTTGACACGATCGTGGAGCCACGTCGGGTTGTTGTTGAAGTCGGCGAACCGCCGGATGTCGACGGCAAACAAATCCATCGTTGGAGCACCTTCGACGATCCACTCCGCCAGAGCCTTGCCGGCACCGCCGGCGCTTGCAATTCCCATCGAATTGAAGCCGGCCCCGACAAAGAAATTCTTTACCTCGGGAGTTTCTCCCAAGAGATAATTATTGTCCGGAGTAAAGCTCTCCGGTCCGTTGTAGAACTCCCGTACACCCGTGTTGCCCATCTGCGGCACACGGACAAGAGCGTTTTCCATCAAAATCTCAAACTGATCCCAGTCGTCGGGTAGCAATTGAAAGAAGAAGTTATCCGGAATGACTTTCATTCCCCAGGGCTTGGCTTCCGGCTCGAAGCCTCCCATGACGAGACCGCCGGTTTCTTCCTTGAAATAGATATAGCCGTCCGGGTCTCTTAGCACCGGCAAATCGGGATTCACGCCCTCGATCTGTTCGGTCACGATATACATGTGTTCGGCTGAGTGCAGAGGTACGTTGGCACCGCACATTTTGCCGATCTGTCGCGCCCATTGACCTGCGCAATTGACGACGACCTCAGCCTCTATACAGCCCTTGTCGGTGACCACACCGGTAATCCTGTCTCCGCGGGTCAGAATGTCTGTGACCTGGATCCCTTCAATCACCCGCGCACCGCGCAGGCGCGCGCCTTTGGCAAGAGACTGTGTCAGATCCGTCGGGTTCGCCTTGCCATCGCCCGGCATCCAGAGCCCGCCTTTTAGGTCATCCACTTGCATGACCGGCCATTTGTCAGCGGCCTCTGCCGGCGTAATGACCTCGACTTCCACGCCCTGCGCTCGTGCGGCGGCTGCCGTTCGCAGCAGCATCGTCATGCGTTCGTCGGAGCGGGCGACCGTAACCGAGCCGCATTCCTTCCAGCCGGTGGCCAGTCCGGTTTCCGCTTCAAGCTCGGAGTAGAGATGCGTTGAATACCGGATCAGGTTGGTCATTGCCGGTGTGCTGCGCAATTGGCCTACCAGTCCGGCTGCATGCCATGTTGTTCCGCAGCTGAGTTGCCCCTGTTCGAGGAGGACAATGTCCGTGTGACCCATTTTTGCCACGTGATAGGCAACTGAGCACCCGACGATACCACCGCCAATGATTACGTATTGCGCGCTTCCGGGAAGCTTCGTCTCAGCCATCTTTTGATCTCCAGCATCAGGAAAGGGTTTCCGCTGGAGAGTTTCATATTTGGCAATATTTGGCAAATATTTTCAAGTTATGGCAAGTTAGCTGCCAATTTGAAGCTGCAAATCGCTTAGAACATTTGACAATTCGGATGGAGGGGCAGCGTCGGTTATCAGCAATGTCCCGTCTTGAAACCGTGGCATGACGATCTTGCCAACAACGCCAAACTTGGAGCTGTCTGCCAGGATCATTGCGGTTTCCGCCTGCATTAACATGCGTGCGCGCAGATCTGCGGCATCCCGGGTGAAATCGGTAAAACCAGCCCGTTCGCTGATCCCTCCGGCGCTTATGATCGCAAACTCCGCCCTGTATCTGGCGAGGTTCTCGAACACTTCCAGCCCGAATGTCGCCATCTCGGCGGGGTCCATCCGCCCCCCCAGAAGCACGACCTCGCGGCAAGCCGGCGCAATCAGTTCAGCAAGTTTCAGATCGTTGGTAACTACCTGCAATTCCTTGCGATGATTGACCAATTGGCGCGCAACTTCGAGGGTGGATGAGCCGTTGTCGATGATGATTGAGGCTCCGTCAGGGATCATCGACGAAACATGTGCTGCGATTTTGGACTTGCCGTCGGCATTGCGCTGAACGCGATCCCTCATCGGGGCTTCTTTTGAAACAACACGCGCCGCACCACCGCGTACCTGCGCAAGCTTTCCTTGACCGGCAAGAAACTCTATGTCCTTGCGCACCGTCTCCCGCGACACTCCCAGACGCTCCGTCAGCGACCGGATGGAAACGGCCGGGTGCAGGTTCACCTCATTGAGAATGACTGCGTATCGTTCGTCTGGAAGCATGTTGGCACTTTCTCATTTTGCAATGTTTAAAATGCCAAATTTTGCCAAGCTGAGCAAGGCCCGGATTCCTGGCGTGCAACTCTTGTCGAAAACAGCGCGTTTGTCGTGAAGTTGCCAATATGCACGTCAGCTTGAGAAAGTTACGCCTGCCGATTGTGCGCGAAGACGCGGATCTCTCGATTTGACCTGAACCGGATGCCCGTTGAGCAGCTCCTGGCACCGGTCCAATGTTTCGGTCTCAAGTCTAAGCATTGCCTGCTCGGTATAGAAGGTGAGGTGTGGCGTCAGAATGACATTGTCCCTGCCAAAGAGCGGACTAAGTGGATGATCCTTCAAGGCGAGCGGTTCCATGCTGAAGACGTCCAGTCCGGCGCCGGCTATCCAGCCCTCGTCAAGCGCCTTGATCAGTGCCATTTCATCAACGATCGCTCCTCGCGAAACGTTGATCAGACAGGCGCTGGGTTTCATGGACCGCAATTCGGCCTCTCCCAACAGATGCCGGGTACCGTCATTTAGCACCGTGTGGATCGAAACGAAGTCGGACTGCTCCAGCAACTCCTGAAGCGTCTCGCACTTGCGGGCGCCGTGTTTGGTCATCTCCTCGCTCGACATGCCGGGATTGTAGGCGACGACATTTGCCCGGAAGCCCGCTCCGGCCATTCTGGCCATGCTGCGTCCGATCTTTCCCAGACCGATAATGCCGACAGTGCTTTCGGCGAGATCCCGCCCGATCCATTCGGGTTCAGGCCAGGCCCAACCTTCGGCTTGCATCTGCCGACCCAACGCAGGCAGGCGCTTTGCCAGCGAGATCATCAGTGAAAATGCACCTTCCGCAACCGTTTCTTCCGCATATTCGGGAATGTTGACGACCGGAATTCCGTGCTCGATGGCGGCTGGAATGTCGATTGCGTCAATGCCGACACCATATTTCACGATGCCGCGCAGGTTCCTTGCGGCCTCGATCACCCGGCGGGTAATCGGCGTGTAGCATTTCAGCAGAAGGTCTGCGTCAGCGACTTCGCGTAGCAACTCGTCTTCGGCAATACCGTCGGGCAGAAGAACCAGATTGTGACCGGCTTTGCGTAGCTCAGAATCCACGACAGGAAGCTGGAGTTCCCGGTCCGTCCGAACGATTTTCATGAAACAATCTCCAATTCAACTGCATCAGTGGTTGCGGCATTCTGATCTTTGAAAACGCGCGCTAGGTTCAAGGTCGATTGACGTGGATGCGAACAGTTTTCTCATCGCTGACCGGAGATACTGACAAACTGGGCTTCTGGCGACGTCAACCTTGCTCCGTCAAAAAAATGCGAGGCTTGGCAAGCCTCGCAGTCTGGGGAGGAACACCTTGGACCGTTCCGGCCAAGGCGGGAAAAATTCGCGGGTGTGAAGAGGATCTTCACTTTGAAGACAGCCTTTTGTCGAAGCTAAAACTCCATCTACCAATCAATTGTGCGGCGAAATTATCTATTCCCAAAATCATGATTTTTGATTGATCGATAGGGTGGGCCTATAGACTGGTTTGCTTCAGCAGGACGGCTTTGTTGCAGGTCATACTCCCCTTGGTTTCTTCGTGCTTCCCTTGGACTGAACCTGATTGTCTTCAATTCGAAGCTGTGGTTTTTTGGGCGCGAGAGTAAGAGAATTGGAGGGCCAGTCCGTGATAGATCCGACCACACTCATGACCTATGTCGCTATCGTGCTCGGCTTTGTCTTTATTCCTGGCCCGGCAACGTTTCTGACATTGGCACGAGCAACGAGCTCAGGAACGAAGGTCGGTATCGCGACAGGGGCGGGAATTGCCGCGGGGGATCTGCTCCACACTCTGATGGCCGTTGTTGGGCTTTCAGCGGTGATTGCGACTTCGGCGCTGCTCTTCAGCATCATCAAATATGCAGGCGCTGCCTATCTCGTTTATCTGGGTATTCGCGCGATACTTGAAAAAGCGCCTACGGACCTTGCAAGAGGGGCGCTTCGGATAACCGCACGCCAGGCATTCCATCAGGCGATCCTCGCGGAAGTGCTGAATCCTAAAACTGCGCTGTTTTTCCTGGCGTTTCTGCCGCAATTTGTGCAGCCGGGAAGTGGCTATGTCGCGGTCCAGTTGACTGTTCTCGGGCTGGTCTTTGTGCTGCTTGGTCTTTTGAGCACAGTGATCTTTGCAATAGGTGCGGGAAGTCTCGGCAGTTTCCTACGCCGTAATCCGACTGTTTTGAGGTGGCAGGGCAAAGTGGTCGGCAGCATCTATTGCGGTCTGGGCGCCCGGTTGGCGTTACAGGAACGGTAAGGCGCTTATGGCGAAAGAGTCACCTCAATCGACACTTGTAATTTCCTGAGGCCGACGCGGAGAATTCACCTGCTGGTGGAAGGAAACAAGGAGGCGAATCCTTCAATGATTGCCTGCTGTCAAAAATGTCAGTGCTTCTGACAGATTCGATTCTATTTCTTTGTGAACCTTACCTAAGGCCATGAATTCAGGAACCAGTTGTTTCCATCCAAGGGATTCTTTTCACTCTCGTTTTCCCCGGGCGGAAGGATTCACGGTAGCGACTCATCTGGATAAACAAACGTGAGCAAAAGCTGGTTCAATTATCTGAAAACGTTAATGAAAAGTATATTTTAGGAGCATGGCTCTTGGTCTTGCGCATAGCCGTTCTGGTGGGGAGCCCCGATTGAAATCCGGTGCTGTCAAGTCGAGCGTAGCGTTCGGCAACGCGCTGTTAAGATCTTGTTAACTTAAAATATCTTGCACGGAATATGGGATTTAGGCATCTATGACGGAGTATTTGAGCTAAACGGATATCAAACCGTCAGAGAGCATCAATGGCTTTAAGCGAGAATTTTACCGGCGAACGCGATACAATTGCAAAGATCGAGGATTTTACTCAGAGGCTCTCCGATCGTCTGCAAACTATGCGCGAGATGGCATATCCGCCGGAAGCGCAAAAAGTATATGGCCGCACGTTCTCGACAACGGATCTCGTTCGCCTCCTTGGTGTCCCTGAGAGCACGCTACGCACTCTGACGCTGGAGGGCCGTGGTCCTCAGCCGCACCGCTCGGAAAACAATCGCAGAATTTATACCATCGAACAGGTTTGGGAGCTGCGCGCGTATCTGGCGGATCTGAGGCCGGACGATGCACTCCGGCTTCTGCCTCATCGCCGACCCGGCGAGAAATTGCAGGTGATCGCAGCGGCGAACTTCAAAGGCGGCAGTTCCAAGACCACAACATCGGTGCACCTGGCGCATTACCTTGCATTGCAGGGATATCGCGTTTTGTGCGTCGATCTCGATCCGCAAGCATCCATGACAACAAAGTTCGGAATTCAACCGGACCGGGATCTTCGTTCGGGCGAAGACGAGGACGAGCGGACCGACACCACATACGACGCCCTTCGTTACGACAATTACCGTGTTCCCTTTGCCGAAGTAATTCGCGAGACCTATTTCCCCGGCATCCATCTGGCCTGCGGAAACCTACGCCTGATGGACTTCGAATACGATACGCCGACCGCGTTGGCCGAACGCACAACCGACGAGCTTGGGCTCTTTTTCCAACGGCTGGATGCTGTGATCCAGTCGGTTGAAGAAAACTACGATGTCGTTGTGCTCGATACGCCGCCTTCATTGGGGTACACGACCATGGCGGCTCTCTACGCCGCGACGGGGCTGATCATTACCGTTCATCCGGCAATGCTCGACGTGTCCTCATGCTCCCAGTTCCTGAAGATGATCTCGGACGTCACGCACACGCTTTCGGAAGGTGGAGCCGTATTCGAGCATGACTTCACGAAGTTTCTTCTGACCCGGGTCAATCCGAATGACGGTCCGCAGAAGATCATGTCCGGAACGATGCGCGACCTTTTCGGCACCGACGTATTGGTGGCCGAAGCGATCGAGTCGACAGCCATTGCATCGGCGGGCGTTGCCAAGAAAACGCTTTACGAGATTGAGCCGGGTGAAATCGGACGTGAGACCCTGAAGCGTGCACTTGAAAGCGCAGACCGGGTGAACGCTGAAATTCTGGAGATGATCAAGCAAGTTTGGGGCAGGGAGGGTCGCTGATGAAAAAATCAATCGTAAAAATGATGTCGGATGCAACCGCAGCTGCCGCGCAAAAGAAAGATCCGTCGAAATCGGCTGCGAACCAGCGTGTGACGGCACCGGTCGTGAATTCCATGGGCCGGGCTTTGTCGCATATGCGCGAAGACAGCATCGTGTCGCTGGATCCTTCCAAAATTGACCCGAGTCCTTATTCAGACCGGTTCGAGACGGATGAAGAGGCCGCAGCAGCCCTTGACGAACTGAAGCTCTCGATCGGAAATGAAGGTCAAAAGATCCCTATCTTGGTTCGACCGCATCCGGTTGAAAAGGATCGATACCAGCTGGCCTACGGACACAGGCGTTTGTTGGCCATTCAGTCCCTGATGGCAGATGCGGCCAAGCCCGAGAGCGTCAAGGTCAAAGCCCATGTCCGGAAACTGACGGATGCCGAGCTGATTAAGGAACAGTCGCTTGAGAATGGCGTGCGGGAGAACCTGACTTTCGCCGAAATGGCGCTATGGGCGGTTCAACTGCGCGAGGCAGGTCTCAAGCAACGCGAGATGCAACCGCTGCTCGGCCAGGGGCAGGCAGTGATTTCACTGATGTTGAAAGTTGCTGATGGCGTTCCGTCCGACATCATCCGTGCGATTGGCCGGGCAAAGAATGTCGGCCGTCCAGCCTGGATGGAATTTGCCAAGTTGTTTGACGATCCCAAATCGGAAGAACGAATCCGGAGAATTCTAGAGAACGATAATTTCCGTCGGGCTCCGGCGCAGGAAAAACTGGCGATCGCGACAACGGCGGCGCGCGGCCGGGCGGCTAGGCCGCCGGTGGTTGATGCGACTTCGGCCGAAATCATGTCCAACGGAACAATTGTTGCCAAGGTGAAGAAAACGGCATCGGCGACCACGTTCTCCATTCCGAAGTCCGAAACGGAGTTTGCGGCCTGGCTCAGCGAAAATCTCTCAGACTTTCACGACGATTTTCTGAATGGCCGGACGAAATCAGGTGGTGGAAGCAACTAGAAAACGGTCCGTGATTGAGAAACTCAGTTCGGACAGGTGATTGACGAGAGCCAATTTTCTCAGCCTCACAATCACCGATGAAGACAGGAACGGAAGTTCAGAGCGAAAAGGAATTTTGGCGACGAAAACATCAAGCTAGAAATGAAAAGAGACCGAAACGGCGGCAACCGTTCAGTCTCTAATTCACGGTTCAACTTGGAAAGCCCAAACAGGAACCTCGACACACTTCTGTTTAGGCTAATTCCGAATCACGTGCAAGATCTGTCTTGTGCGAACGGTGGATTTCTGCCGGTATTTTCCCGTTGAACCTCCCGAGTTGAATAACGCCGCACGTTGATACGTGCCGGTGAACGGGGGTTATTATGCCTACTGTTTCGAACGTTTCTTCCTTCAGGAAGGTGACGCCGGGGATGCTTGCGTCCCAACGCCTGGCAATGTCCAACGACATTCCCGATATCGGCAAATCCGAAGTTGCAATTGCCCTGAAACGAGCAGCTCAACCTCTGGGACTTGCTTCAACTGCCTATCATGTACTGGATATTCTTCTTGGTTTGTCAAAACCGGAGGACTGGAAGGGTGGAAATCGGCCGGTTGTGGCGATTTCCAACGAAAAACTGGCAGCCTATGTCGGAAGGAGCGAGCGGACGGTTATTCGAGCCATTAAGCAGCTCGTTGAGGCTCAGGTTTTGGCCTATCGCGACAGTTCCACCGGCCGGCGGTGGGTTCACCGCAACGATACGGGTGAAATCACCTATGCATATGGCCTTGATTTCACACCTGCACGTGTTCGCTACCACGAAATCAAGAAACTGGCTGATGAATGGCAAGCCAAACTCAATGCCGACAGGGAAGCTCGACGGTCTGTAACCAAGGTTTCCAGGGCGATCGTGGATATAGTCGAAGCGACGGACGATGTTGATTTGAGTGATTTCCATGATCAGATGATGGCCATCCTTGAAAGTACAATGACCGTCCAAAAGAAAGCTGCTGACCTACAGAATCTTTACGACCTGCTTGTCGAGGCACTGAACAAGGACTGGAAAAATAAGGATCAGCCAGCAAAAAATGAAAATATGTCATCCGAGTATGACACAGATGTCACCCCCTTATTTAATACAAGCTCTCAAGACTCTTGTTTAAATAAAAGGCCATCCGCTAACGCGGAAGAACAATTTAACAAGCCTAACGCCGCCTACGGCGACGAAATAGCTCCTGAAAGGGAGCAAGCGGAGCGGGGTGGGGCTAAAACACCTCTTGATCGCGAGCAGAAGCGTCCAAAAGGGAGGTTTTCCGACCATTCGGGAACTCTAGACAGCGTTTCGATCTCTTTGCTGGAAAGTGCGTGTACGGCCGTTCAAAGTGATTTTGGACTATCCTTTGACAGCTGGCCGGAGTTGTTGTCCGCCGCCGAGGTTCTCAGGCTCGGTATCGGATTGAGTGAAACAGCTTACGCGGATGCTTGTGGGAAGCTTGGCCGGCAGACAGCAACGGCGATATTGGCGGTTGTTGCGGAAAAAGCGTTGCGCGATCCCAACAAGATAAGCTCGCCTGGTGGATACTTCCGGGCGTGCTGCGATCGCGCGGCGGAAGGCAAGTTGGCCTTGGCGCGCTCATTGTTCGGACTGGCAGCAGGCTGATCCGGTGGTCGCCGTGAAAACAGCGGGTTTTGAAAGTCGGCTCGAGCTGGCAGCCGCCGCATTGGTTTGCTCTTCCTCGTGCTGGCCATCGCTTCCGCGGCCGGCGCGCGGGAAAAACAACGTTCGCAAGGCGATGAATGGTGTTCGGACCAATCGCAAGGTTCTGCGTTTGCACGAGGTCTTGAATACTGAGGCACCTGGGTTAAGTGCCCGACAAAACCGGATTTTGGTGCAGACGGCAGAGCGCGCTTGGTAAAGTTTCGTCGTAATACAGATTTTGATGTAGGGGCGGAAAATAGCGAGCAAGCTGAAGTTGCTAAACCAGCTCAACTCCTTTGCCAAATGGATCGATGAGCAAATCAGGCCGCGAGTTGGGAGTACATCCGGGCTACTGGCTTGAACGTCGTCTTCTCTGTGATTTTCAGGGGAGATTAAGCCGAAACATCAATGGCTTGCACTTTCCCTGAGCTAACTGATGCGCTCATTGTCGGATCAAACGGGTTCGAAGTGAGTTGATTTGCCTTGACAGTATTGGAACGTTCCAGTAGAACTCGATTCAACAAATTGGAACGTTCCAAAAGATTTCGGGAGGACTTCATGCGTTGGGCTCTGATTGGCGCGAGCCGGATAGCGTCGAGCTACATGATTGACGCAATTCGGGCGCAGGACGGTGCGGGCATTCAGTCCGTTCTAAGTTCCAGTTCGGAGCGTGGTGCTGCGTTTGCTCGGGAGCACGATATTCCCGAAAGCTTTACAGATCTCGATGCGCAGCTCGCAGATGATACGGTCGATGCGGTGTACATATCGACGACCAATGAGAAGCATTATCCGCAGGCTTTGGCGGCAATCGAAGCCGGCAAGCATGTGCTGTGCGAAAAACCCCTGGCCATGACGTTGGACGATGCGGCGCGGATGGTTCGTCTTGCCGCCGAAAAGGGCGTGGTTTTTGCAACCAACCATCATTTGCGCAATGCCGGTTCGCATCTGGCGATCCGGGGCCTCATTGAGGACGGACGTATCGGCGAGGTACTGAGTGCGCGGGTTTTCCACGCGGTCAACCTGCCTGAACACCTCAGAGGCTGGCGCATAAATGACGCGGCCGCAGGTGGCGGCGTCATTCCTGACATTACAGTTCATGATGCAGACACGGTCCGTTTCCACCTAGGAGAAGATCCGATTGAGGTCGTCGCCAAGGCGGGAACGTCGGGAATGGGGCAGGGCGTAGAGGACAGCGTAATGTCTGTCTGGTCCATGCCTTCGGGGGCGATGGTACAGGCGCATGAGAGTTTCACCCACCAGTTCGCCGGAACCGGTATCGAAATTCACGGATCGAAGGGGTCGGTTTTTGCAAGAAACGTAATGACCCAGGAACCAGTCGGTCAGATCCGGATTGTGACCGCCGAGGGAGAACGGAACGTCCCGTTTGACGGTCATAATCTTTATCATCGGTCGCTGGGTTTGTTCACCGGCGCTGTTGCGGGCAACGGACGCCCGTCCGCTGATGGTGTTGATGGCGTAAAATCACTCGCAGTTGCTCTGGCGGTCCGCGAAGCGGCTCAGTCCGGAAAAGCAGTCCGCGTTGACTATGGAGGATTTTGAGAAATGACTTCCAAGATCGTTTCCATGGAAAAGGCTGCGGGAAGAATTGCCGACGGCGCTGTGGTGACAGTTTCCTCTTCCTCCGGCCTCGGATGTCCGGACAAGGTTCTTGAGGCCATTGGCCAAAGGTTCGACCGCGAAGGGCATCCGAGGAACCTCACCACATTGCACCCGATTGCTGCCGGAGACATGTATGGGATCAAGGGCATCGACCACATCGCGAAGGATGGCCTTTTGTCGACCATCATCGCCGGGTCTTATCCCTCCGGGCCGTCTTCAATGCCGATGCCGGAGATCTGGCGAATGCTGGTGGACAACCGGGTCGCGGCCTACAACGTTCCTTCAGGCATCATGTTCGACATGCACCGGGATGTTGCCGCAAGACGACCGGGTATTCTGACCAAGGTTGGGCTCGATACGTTCGTTGACCCGGTTCGGCAAGGCTGTGCCATGAATGACGCGGCATCGGCAAAACCGATTGTTTCCCGCTTTGAAATGGCCGGCGAAACCTGGCTTCACTTCCCGAATATCGTACCTGACGTCGCGATCATTCGCGCAACGACCGCTGACGAAAGCGGCAACCTGACTTATGAGCATGAAGGCGCATATCTCGGCGGCCTGGAGCAGGCCATTGCAGTGCGAAACCACGGCGGCCTTGTGATTGCACAGGTCAAACGTGTCACAGCTGCCGGTTCCCTTCGACCTCACGATGTGCGTATTCCCGGGCATCTGGTCGACCTCATTGTTGTCGATCCGGAGCAACGTCAGACCACGGAAACCGACTACGATCCGGCAATCTCCGGTGAAATCATGCGGCCCTGGTCCAGTTTCTCCCTTGCCGAACATGGTATTGAGAAGGTCGTTGCGCGCCGCGCGGCCATGGAACTCGTGAAAGGTCAGACAGCCAATCTCGGTTTTGGCATTTCGGCGATGGTCCCTCGGGTCTTGCTTGAGGCCGGGCGGGAAAAAGCGGTGACCTGGGCGATCGAGCAGGGGGCGACCGGTGGTATGCCTTTGACCGGCTTTGCCTTTGGTTGCGCGTCAAACGCCGATGCCTATATGCCGTCCCCTCAGCAGTTCACGTACTTTCAAGGCGGTGGCTTTGATGTTTCCTTCCTGTCTTTCCTCGAAGTTGACCTGGAAGGAAACGTGAATGTCTCCAAGCTCGGCAAGAAACCTTACCTGACTGCCGGTTGTGGCGGCTTCGTCGATATCACGGCAAATGCACGCAAGATCGTGTTTTCCGGTTTGTTTGAAGCCGGAGCCGAGCTTGACCTGACCGACGATGCTCTGGCTGTGAAATCGCCTGGAAAGTTCACGAAGATGGTCGATGAAGTCGAGCATGTGACATTCTCCGGCCGACGCGCCCGTGAATTGGGGCAGGACATTCTTTATGTCACCGAGCGCTGCGTTATCAAGCTGACTGACAGCGGGCTGATCGCCACTGAAATCATGCCCGGTATCGATCCCGGACGGGACATTGTCGACGCTTCCGCGGGACGAGTCAGACTTGCCAACAACCTGAAGGAAATGCCGAAAGCGTTGCTGCGAGACGTGCCGATGGAGTTGAGCTTGTGAGCGCGCTGCATCTGATACGCCATGGCACCGTTGCCGAGTTGCGGCTCGACAATCCGGCGAAACTCAACGCCTTTACAGCCGAGATGCTGAGAGCTCTTGAGCCGTATTGCGAGGAGCTGGAGCGGGATGCTTCTGTTAGAGCTGTTGTGATTTCGGCCGAAGACAGCAAGGCATTTTGCGCCGGGGCCGACATTCTCGCCTGGTCTGAACTTGAGCCCTGGGATTTCGCGCGGCACTGGATCCGCGATGGCCATCGAATATTTGACCGTGTCGCACGGCTTTCAAAACCGACCATTGCCGCAATAAACGGTCATGCATTTGGCGGCGGCCTCGAGTTTGCCGCAACGACCGATATCCGCGTCATGTCGCCGACTGCGACCCTGGCCTTGCCGGAAGCCTCTGTTGGAATTGTACCGGGATGGTCGGGTACACAGCGACTGATTCGATTGTTGGGTGAGCCCTTGGTCAAGGAAATGGCGCTGTTCGGCCGCCGCATTTCTGCAGAGCGCGCCCTTGCGGCCGGTTTTGTCGCCGAAATTGCAGAAGATCCAAGAACGGCCGCTTTCGAGATTGCCGAACAAGTTGCCGGCACGTCCGGCAATGCAATCGAAGTAGCCAAATACATGATCCATGCCGCTGCAGGTGAAGATCGAAATGCCATGATCGAGGCTCTTGGGGCCGGCATGATCAGTCCGACTGAAGATCGCAAGGAAGGCGTTGCGGCCTTCCGCGAAAAGCGCAAACCGAATTTTTCTGGACGATGACGATGAGCGAACTGAACGTGGTTTCCCTGAGCGAGGCACAACTTCCGGCCGAGCCGTTCCGAGCCCGTCACCTGATCAATGGCGAGTGGCAGGCAAGCGCGGACGGGGCGACCTTCGAACGCGTTTCGCCTTCCCATGGCAAAGTCGTCACGATTGCCGGCAAAGGCGGTCCACGTGATGTCGACGCGGCTGTTTTCGCCGCGCGCAAGGCATTCGACAAAGGGGGGTGGTCCCGGACGAGCGGCAAGGAACGTGCGACGCTTTTGTTGAAGATCGCCGATCTGATTGACCGTGAACGGGAACGGATTGCGTTCCACGAAACACTGGAGTCGGGCAAGCCGATCAGCCAGGCCATGGCCGAAATCGAAGGTGCTTCCGACTTGTGGCGCTTTGCAGCCTCTCTGGCGCGCACCATGCATGGCGACAGCCACAATTCCCTGGGAAGCGACATGCTTGGTGTGGTTCTGAAGGAACCCATCGGGGTCGTTTCGATGATCACCCCCTGGAATTTCCCATTCCTGATCGTGTCTCAGAAGTTGCCATTCGCGCTGGCGGCTGGGTGTACTGCGGTCATCAAGCCATCCGAGATGACCCCGGCAACCACGGTTATCCTGGGTGAATTGTGCATGGAAGCCGGCGTGCCGGCAGGCGTGGTCAACATCGTGCTCGGTTATGGAGATCCTGTCGGAACCGCGATGACCACGGACAAGCGGGTCGACATGGTGACCTTTACCGGCTCGACAGGGGTTGGAAAAGCCATTGTCAGTGCAGCGTCCGGCACATTGAAGAAAGTATCGCTGGAGCTCGGCGGCAAGAATCCGCAGGTTGTTTTTCCCGATGCGGATCTTGAAAGCGCGATCGATGCGATTGTCTTTGGAGTCTATTTCAACGCCGGTGAGTGCTGCAATTCCGGTTCCCGGATCATCGTTCACGAGGATGTCGCGGAAGATGTAATTGCTCGTACCGTTGACCTCTCTCGCCAAGTCCCCTTCGGCGATCCGCTCGACCCTTCCACCAAGGTTGGCGCGATCATAACCGCTGATCATCAGGGCAAGATCGAGGGATATGTCCGGGACGCTGAACAGTCGGGCGCGGATATTCGTCTTGGTGGTGAGGCGCTTGACGTGCCGGGCCTTAGCGGACAGTTCTACCAACCGACGGTAATCGCCAATGTACAAAGCAACATGGCGATAGCACGCGAAGAGGTGTTCGGTCCGGTTCTATCGGTGTTGACCTTCAAGACGCTCGATGAGGCGATCGAACTTGTGAACGACGCCGACTACGGTCTATCTGCCGGGGTGTGGAGCGACAACGTTCATACCTGTCTTGAATTTGCCCGCCGGGCCCGTGCCGGCACGGTCTGGACCAATACCTGGATGGACGGTTTCCCTGAACTGCCTTTCGGCGGCATGAAGGAAAGCGGTCAGGGCCGTGAACTCGGCAAATACGGTCTGGAAGAGTTTCTCGAAGTGAAGACCGTGACGATGCGCATCGGACGCACGCGCGCGCCCTGGGTATCGTGATGACCGACCTAACGGGAAATCGAGAACGGTCCTTCAGGCTTGAGCAAGACCTGCATTTCATCGGTGGGCGCACCGGAAATTCGGGCCAGAAGCACTTTGGCCATGGCTCTTCCGGTGGCGCGAAGGTCCTCGTCGATGGTCTCAATTCGCGGGCGGAAGTGGTTGGAAATTGGCGACGCACGCTTCGCAACCACATCCACCTCGCGGCCCGGCGTCAGACCCATGTCGTTGAGATAGGCAAGCGTAATCAATGCCATAACCTCACCGACACATATGTAACCGTCCGGTGCTTCCGGTCCCGCATGCAGGGTACGCAGCATCGCCGCGATCTCGTCCGGTTCGCTGTCAAGGTCGACGCGTTCAGGGATTGTGACCTTCACGCCAGACGAGATCGCAGCCTGTCGTGCGCCGAAGCGCAAATGTTGTCCGAACGTGTACCGCTCGTTCGGCATGACGATGCAGATGTGCTTTCGTCCCTTCTGAACGAGACGCTCGACCGCCATTCGCACAAAGGCCTCGTTGTCGAAATCGACATAGGGGTGGGGCGTCATGAAGTCTGTCCGACCGTGGGTGGCGAATGGAAAGTCATGTTCAAGCAGATAACGCACCCGGTCGTCGAAACATTCGGTCCGGGTAAAGACAATCGCGTCGGCAAGCGAGTGCCGGCGAATGTGCCGGATCGCTTCCAACCGATCATCGGCAAGGCTGTCAGCGGTGATGTTGATCGCGTAGCCGGTTCCGGAAAGTTCCTCGCTCATGCCGCCAAGAAACTCGGACGTGAAGCTGAGAAACTCGTGCCGGGGGTTGAGAAGAAGGCTGATGACTTTTGTCCGGCCGGTGCGCAGCCTTTGAGCCGCCCGGTTGGGAACATATCCCAGTTTGTTCGCGACCTCTGCAATTCGCTTCCTGGTGGCTTCGGCAATTCTTGGATCGTCGGCCAGCGCACGGGAAACCGTGGTCACCGCGACACCGGCCGCGGCCGCGACCGTGCGAAGGGTAGGGCGCGCGGGCGCCTTGGCTGTGCTTTCTTCGATGGGTTCCAATTTTTTTCGCGACATGCCCGTTCAACTCGACAAAAGCCTTGTAGCGTGGATGACCGCTCAAGTCTAATCCGGGAATTTAAAACGTTACAACAAAAAACCTTGCTGCGCTGCAAAAGGCTTATTTTTCTCATAATAGTATGTAAAACAACAACAAAACATATTTCGAAACATTTTGCTGAAACCATTGACACGAACCCAGTTTGCAACGTTACAATAGATGTTGCGTTTTGACCGGACTGCTGGAAACCAGCACCCGAGACGATTACTGGCACGCTATGGGAGGAAAACTATGCGTAAATTGACCATGATGACTGCTGCTGCTGCCCTGATGGTAGCCAGCACAAGTGTTCAGGCGGAGGACGTTGAAGTTCTTCACTGGTGGACATCAGGCGGTGAAGCAGCTGCTCTGAACGTCCTGAAGGAAGATCTCGAGAAACAGGGTATCGGCTGGCAGGATATGCCGGTTGCCGGCGGTGGCGGCTCTCAGGCCATGACCGTTCTGCGTGCCCGCGTAACGTCCGGCAACCCGCCGACCGCCGTCCAGATGCTCGGCTTTGACATTCTGGATTGGGCCAAGGAAGGCGCTCTTGCAGATCTCAACATCCAGGCCGGTCTCGAAGGCTGGGACGATGTTGTTCCTGCAGCCCTGCAGAATTTTGCCAAGCATGACGGCAAGTGGGTGTCGGCCCCTGTGAACGTCCACTCGACCAACTGGGTCTGGGCCAACAAGGCGGTTCTTGACGAGTTGGGCATTGCCGTTCCGACCAACTGGGACGAGTTTGTTGCCGCTCTTGAGAAGGTGAAAGCCTCCGGCAAGACCGCTATCGCCCACGGTGGTCAGGCCTGGCAGGACGCCACCGTTTTCGACGCTGTTGCAATGTCCACCGGTGGCCCGGAGTTCTACAAGAAGGCATTCATCGATCTGGACGAGGAAGCACTCGGTTCCGACACGATGAAGGAAGCCTTCGACCGCATGGCCGTGATCCGTTCATACGTGGACGACAACTTCTCCGGCCGTGACTGGAACCTGGCAACCGCCATGGTTATCAACGGCGATGCAGCGTTCCAGATGATGGGTGATTGGGCGAAGGGTGAGTTCCTGAATGCCGGCAAGCAGCCGGATCAGGACTTCCTCTGCTTCCGCTTCCCGGGCACGCAGGATCAGGTGACCTTCAATGCCGACCAGTTCGCCATGTTTGCGCAGGGCAAGGAAGTCGGCAAGGAACAGGCAGCTCTTGCAACCGCAATTCTGTCGCCGAACTTCCAGTCCGCGTTCAACGTGGTCAAGGGCTCGGTTCCGGCACGTACCGACGTTTCCGACGAGGCGTTCGATGCCTGCGGCAAGAAGGGCATGGCCGACCTGAAAAAAGCTGCTGATAGCGGCAACCTTTATGGCTCCATGGCCCATGGCCACGCAAATCCGGCAGCCATCAAGAACGCGATGTACGACGTGATCACAGCGCATTTCAACGGCGAATATGACAGCGAAACAGCTGTCGAAGAACTCGTGACCGCCGTTCAGATCAACAAGTGATGACGGCAGGAGAGCGGTGATCCGTCACCGCTCTCTCAAAGCGAAGTGCGGATACGCTCCGCACTCGCAATTTACGGAGTTAGAGCGTGCGATTGATGCCAACATCATCGCCAACAACGTTCTAAGTCGGGGAACCTGAAATGTCTTACTCTGAAACGGCGAACCCACGTGGTTCTGTTGTTGACAGACTGCGTGACGCTTTACCCAAATTGGTGCTGAGCCCGACGGTCGCAATCGTTGCGATCTTCGTTTACGGCTTCATCCTGTTCACGCTCTATTTGTCTTTTACCGACAGCCGGATCCTGCCGAGTTTCGGTTGGGTCGGCTGGCAAAACTATGAGAACCTGTTCCGCATCCGTGCCTGGGACACCGCCGTTTCAAACCTTGTTGTGTTCGGATTGCTCTACATCGTGATCTGCTGCGTCCTCGGTTTGCTTCTGGCAATCCTCCTGGACCAGAAGATCCGTGCGGAAGGCTTTATCCGCACCGTCTATCTTTATCCGATGGCGCTCAGCTTCATCGTCACCGGTGTTGCCTGGAAATGGTTCCTGGATCCGGGTATCGGACTTGAGGCGGTAGTTCAGGGCTGGGGCTGGAAAAGTTTCGAATTCAACTGGATCAAAGACCGGAACATGGCGATCTACACGATCGTCATCGCGGCAGTGTGGCAGACCTCGGGCTTTGTCATGGCCATGTTCCTCGCCGGGCTTCGCGGCATAGACAACGAGATGCTGAAGGCGGCCCAGATCGATGGAGCATCGACCTTTGCCCTTTATCGCCGGATCGTGATCCCGCAACTGCGCCCAGCCTTCATGTCGGCTTTCGTGGTGCTCGCTCACATGGCAATCAAGTCCTACGACCTGGTCATCGCGCTGACCGGAGGCGGCCCGGGCACGTCGACCGAACTGCCGGCGACCTTCATGTATTCCTACACTTTTACCAGAAACCAGATGGGAATCGGTGCAGCCTCCGCCGTCATCATGCTCATGACGATCGCCGCCATCATCGTCCCGTATCTGTGGTCGGAACTGAGGGAGAAAAAGTGATGAGCACCACTCCCAACACCGAAACCATGGCCGCGTCCGGGCTGACGGGTGCTCGAAAGAAATCCGCGCTTTCCGTCAGGCCCGCCCGCGTCATTCTTTATCTGCTGCTGGTATTCTTCTGTATCTACTACCTGCTGCCGCTTTACGTGATGGTGGTGAACTCCCTGAAGCCGCTTTCCGAAATCACGGCCGGTGGCATGATGGCTCTGCCGCAGCAATGGACAATCGCTCCATGGTCGAGCGCGTGGTCGACCGCTCAGGTAGGGGTTGAGGCGACGGGCCTGCGTCCCTACTTCCTCAATTCCATCATCATGGTGGTTCCCGCCGTTGCCTTCTCGACCCTTGTCGGTGCGCTCAACGGTTATGTTCTGACCAAGTGGACCTTCCGGGGCGCAACGGTGCTGTTCGGGTTGCTCCTGTTCGGGTGCTTCATTCCGTTCCAGATGGTTCTGATTCCGATGGCGCGCATGCTCGGCCTGATGGGACTGGCAGGGTCGGTGCCGGGACTGATCTTCGTGCACTTTGTCTACGGCATCGGTTTTTCGACGCTCTATTTCCGCAACTACTATGCTGCGTTCCCGACCGAACTGGTCAAGGCGGCCCAGATCGATGGAGCCGGATTCTTCCGGATTTTCTGGCGCATTCTGTTGCCTTCCTCCGGACCCATCGCAGTGGTTTGCGTCATCTGGCAGTTCACCAATATCTGGAACGACTTCCTGTTCGGAGCCTCCTTCTCAGATTTCGACAGCCAGCCCATGACTGTCGCGCTCAACAACCTGGTGCAGTCGTCTACCGGGGTGAAGGAATACAACGTCCATTTCGCCGGTGCGATCATGGCCGCACTGCCGACTCTTCTCGTCTACATCATTGCGGGCCGGTACTTCGTCCGCGGCCTGATGGCTGGCTCAGTAAAAGGATAAGACCATGGGCTTTCTCGACATCAAGCAGGCAACCAAGTCCTACGGTTCCGTCAAAGTCCTTCACGAGACCAATATCTCGATCGAAGAGGGTGAATTTCTTGTGCTGGTCGGGCCGTCCGGTTGCGGCAAATCAACCTTGCTCAACATGATCGCGGGCCTTGAGGACATCACCACCGGTGAAATCGCGATCCGGGGCCGCAACATGAACGGCATCAAGCCCGCGGACCGCAACATCGCAATGGTGTTCCAGTCCTATGCGCTTTATCCGAACATGACTGTAGGCGGCAACATCTCCTTCGGCATGGAAATGCATGGCATTCCGAAGCCGGAACGTGAAAAACGCATTGCCCAGGTCGCCGATCTTCTTCAGATCAGTCATCTTCTTGACCGCAAACCCGGTCAGCTTTCCGGCGGGCAGCGTCAACGCGTTGCCATGGGCCGGGCTCTGGTCCGCGAACCGGACGTGTTCCTGTTCGACGAACCGTTGTCCAACCTGGATGCGAAGCTGCGCGTCGACATGCGCACCGAGATCAAGAAGCTTCACCAGAAGCTCGGAACGACGATTGTCTACGTCACGCACGACCAGATCGAGGCGCTGACGCTCTCCACCCGGATCGCGGTCATGTTCGGCGGCTATGTTCAGCAGCTCGGCACGCCGAAGGAGATCTACGACAATCCAGCCAACATGTTCGTTGCAGGGTTCATGGGCTCTCCTTCGATGAATCTCTTCCCGGCGAAAGTCGTTGATGCGGGCGGCAAGCCAGCTGCGCAGGTCAGTCTCTCGGACGGCAAGACCGCTGCCATTCCGTTTGCGAATGAAACCCTCGCTTCCAGCGTCGGCCGGGACATCATTCTCGGTATCCGGCCGGAGGCAATCACGGACAGGGACGGCGCGGATCGTAACTCGCAGGCAGTTCATCTGGTCGAAGCGCCGGTGGAAGTCACAGAACCTGCCGGATCAGACACGTTTGTTGTCAGCCAGATCGGCGGCAAGGATGTGACTGGCAGGTTCCGTGCAGACGTCTCGGTCAATGCGGGTGAAGTCTTCCCCTTCGCCTTCAACATGGAAAAGGCCGTCGCATTCGATCCCCAGAGCGAAAACAGGATCGCCTGAGGCATGAGCAATGCGCCGGACATCGTGATAATCGGCAGTGGCATGGGCGGTGCGACGCTCGCGGCCGGTCTTGCGCCGTCCGGTGCGCAAATCACCATTCTTGAGCGCGGGCACCAGATTCCGGATGATGCTCCGGCCCGTGATCCCTGGCGAATTTACACCAACAGTGCATTCCGCTCCCGCGAAACCTGGCTGGATGAAAACGGAACGGCGTTCGAACCCGGCAACTACTATAATGTCGGTGGCAATTCCAAGCTTTATGGCGCGGTTCTGATCCGATACCGGAAAGAGGACTTTGGCGAGCTCCAGCACCATGGCGGGGTGTCGCCGGCCTGGCCGTTTGCCTATGAGGAGTTGGCTCCCTGGTACGATGCCGCAGAACGTCTCTACAAGGTGAGGGGTGACATTTCTTCCGATCCAACGGAGCCTGCTCATTCAACGGCTTATCCATTTCCTCCCGTGCCGGATGAAGATGCGATCCGGATTGCACGGCACCGCCTGGAAGGGGCAGGGGTCAAACCGTTCAGCCTGCCGCTCGGTGTCGATATTGACCGCTGGCTGTCGGCGGGGGAGACAGGCTGGGACGGTTATCCGGATGTTCGATGCGGCAAGATGGACGCGGAAACCTGCGGTCTGGCAGCAGCTCTCGCACATGAAAATGTGGACCTCGTGACCGGCGCGGAAGTCACCTCTCTCAAGGTTGAACCGCAATCAGGGCGCATCAACGAAGTGGTTTTTGTGAAGGACGGCGTTGAAATGCGCCTCCTGCCAAAAGCCGTAGCCTTGTGCGCTGGAGCCGTTCAGTCTGCTGCGCTTCTGCTCAAGTCGGATGTTGCCAACAGCTCTGACCAGGTCGGCCGCTGTTTCATGAACCACAATGCCACGGCAATGATCGCCGTTGATCCGCGCTTCCGCAACGATGCCATCTATCAAAAGACCTTTGGCATCAACGATTGGTACTTGTCCGATGGCAATGGCGGAAAGCCTTTGGGAAACATCCAGCTGCTCGGGCGTGTGACACCGGATATCCTGAAAATTCAGGTGCCGAGGCTCCCGATGGCGGCTGCCCGCTGGATCTCCGGCCATGCGCTCGATCTCTATCTCATCTCGGAGGATCTGCCTGATCCGGAAAGCCGGATACAATTGAGGGACGGGAAAGTTCAGCTCATCTGGCGTCGTAGCAACATGACTGCGCACCACCAGCTTGTGGCAAAGGCGAAGAAAACCTTGAAAAAGGCCGGTTTCCCGATCGTCTTGTCGCGTCTTTTCGACGGCCGGGTGCCTTCCCACCAGTGCGGCACGGTGCGCATGGGAACCGACCCGAAGACTTCTGTACTCGATCCTGACTGCCGGTCCTGGGACCATCCGAACCTGTTCGTCACGGATGCCGCGGCCCTGCCGACTTCAGCTGCCGTCAATCCGGCCCTCACCGTCGCTGCGCTGGCGCTGAGGGCCGCCGAAACAATCAGACAGGAATTGACGCAATGAGCAGGATTGCGCTTGTAACCGGTGGGCAGAGAGGCATCGGCTTGGGCATTGCGGAAGCGTTGATCGGAGCGGGCTACAAAGTAGCACTCGCGGCCAACGTCAAACCTGATGCACCGGAAGTGTGCGAGGCACTGGAACTGCTGGGAGGCAATGCGGCCTATTTCAGTCACGATCTGCAGGACGTTGAAAACTGCAAGAATCTGTTCGATCAGATCGCAGACAGCTTCGGCGCTGTTTCCACGTTTGTTTCGAATGCCGGGGTTCCTGCCAAGGTCCGTGGCGACATGCTGGATCTTCAACCGGACAATTTCGACTTTGTTTTCGGCATCAACCTGAAAGGGGCATACTTTCTGGCGCAGGAAGCCGCGCGGCGCATGCTGAAAATGCCGGAGGAAACATACCGCTCTCTCGTGTTTGTGACCTCGGTAAGTGCGAAGATGGTTTCGATCGAGCGCGCTGAATACTGCCTCTCCAAGGCGGGAGCTTCGATGATGGCGAAACTGTTCGCGGTTCGCTTGGCCCCGCACGGCATAGGCGTATTCGAAATCAGACCCGGCATCATCGAAACTGGCATGACCGCCGGTGTGCAGGACAAGTACACGGCCCGAATTGAGGGTGGTCTCGTTCCGGCGGCTCGATGGGGATATCCCGCCGATATCGGTTCGACAGTGGTTCCGATTGCAGAAGGTCAGATGGCCTTTGCAACAGGTTCCGTCATCAATGTGGACGGTGGTCTCGCGATCCCGCAGCTCTAGAAGTCCCTGAGAGAAGATCATGGAAAAAGGCTACGATTTCATCATCATCGGTGGCGGAAGCGCGGGTTCGGTCGTCGCGGCACGATTGACTGAAGATCCGAATGTTCAGGTGTTGCTGCTGGAGGCCGGCGGCAAGGACTGGCATCCGTTCTATCATCTGCCCGCCGGTTTCGCGAAGATGACCAAGGGCATCGGCTCCTGGGGTTGGCAAACGGTTCCGCAAAAAAACATGCAGGACCGTGTCTTTCGGTACACTCAGGCGAAAGTTATCGGTGGTGGCTCGGCCATCAATGCCCAGATCTATACGCGCGGCAATGCGCTGGACTACGACGAGTGGCGCCAGATGGGCTGCGAGGGATGGGGCTATGAAGATGTCTTGCCCTACTACCGAAAGGCCGAAGACAACGACACGTATGACAACAGGTATCATGGCAAGGGGGGCCCCTTGGGTGTCTCTCAACCCTGTGCTCCGCTGCCCATTTGCGAAGCCTACTTCGATGCGGCAGCCGAACTTGGCATACCGCGCAATCAGGACGTCACCGGCGAAAAACAGGATGGTGTTGCCTACTACCAGCTGACGCAGAAAAATGCCCGACGCTCTTCCGCGGCGATGGCATATCTTGCCCCCAACAGCGGACGCTCGAACCTCCATGTGAAAACAGGAGCCCAAGTCCGCAGGATCATTGTTGAAAACGGCATCGCCAAAGGTGTCGAGCTTGTCGACGGGACGCGTTTGACGGCGGAAACCGAAGTCATTTTATCATCAGGATCAATCGGTTCGCCCCGTTTGCTGCAGCTCTCCGGGATCGGACCGGCAGACCACCTTAGAAGTCTTGGAATTTCTGTTGAATACGATCAGCCAGGTGTGGGGTCGAACCTTCAGGATCACCTGGATCTCTATTGCATTTGCGAGGTGAATGGTCCTTTCACCTATGACCGTTACGCTAAGCCACACTGGTCTGTTGTAGCGGGACTTCAGTATCTTTTCACCAGACGTGGGCCGGTGTCGTCCAGCCTGTTTGAGACCGGCGGGTTCTGGTACGCCGACCCTGAAGCAAGGTCGCCGGATCTCCAGTTTCATCTCGGTCTTGGAACAGGCATTGAATCCGGTGTGGCCGCGATGCCGGATGGTGGTGTCACACTGAATTCCTGTTACTTGCGCCCGCGCTCTCGAGGAACAGTACGGTTGCAAAGTGCCAATCCGGATGACGCGCCACTGATCGATCCGAACTACCTGGATGATCCGCGCGACCGCGAAATGTCCATCCGGGGCTTGAAACTCACACAGGATATCCTTGCCCAGGGACCGCTCAGGAAGTTCATCAAGGCGGAGCGTTTGCCTGGCCCGGGCGTCAAGACAGATGACGACTATTACCGCTTCATTTGCGAGCATTCCAAGACCTCTCATCATCCAGCCGGAACGTGCCGCATGGGATCTGACAAGGAAGCCGTTGTTGACCCGCGTCTACGGTTCAACGGGGTAGAGCGTCTCCGGGTGGTCGATGCTTCGGTCATGCCGACGGTCGTGTCTTCCAATACCAACGCAGCGGCCATCATGATCGGCGAAAAAGCCGCCGACATGATCCGCCAAGACCACGGGGCTCAGTCATGATCCGTCACATCGTCCTTATCAAGTTCCAGACCGGCGTTAGCGAAGAAAAGATCGGTGAATTGTTTCAGGAGCTGCATGCCATCAGGTCTGAAGTGCCGGGCATCTTGAGCATTACGGCCGGGCGGAGCGAAAGCCCTGAAAAGATCGAACGCGGTTACATGCACGGCTTTGTCGCGGATTTCGAAAGCTGGGAAGCTTTGGAAACCTACCAGAACCACCCTGATCACAAGGCTCTTGGCGCCAAACTTGTCGCCAACGCTGTCGGCGGTCTGGACGGCATCCTCGTCCTGGACATTCCCGTCACGTCTTGAATGTGCGTCATTTCTGATTTCTGGAGTAGTCGATGCTGACCCTGCCGACCTATGACAACCGTCTGGAAGAATATTCCCTGACCGGCGACGCACTGATACCGCGGGCACCGCGTGTTCCTTTGACACGAACGGCCTTTGCGGCGGCGCATGTTGTCTCCGACCCTATCGCAGAACGCGACCCATGGGTCGGATCGCCTGCCGTTGACTGGGACAACACCTTGCGTTTCAGGCATTGGCTCTGGGATCAGGGCCTCGGACTGGCCGAGGCCATGGACACGGCCCAACGGATGATGGGCGTCGATTGGCCAACGGCAAAGGAACTGATCGAACGAACCATGCGCGAAGCCAAGGCCCATCCGTTGAAACCGCGCGTTGCCTGTGGTGCGGGAACCGATCAGAAAGAGCTTTCCGATCTCAAGACCAACGAGGACATTCTGGCTGCTTATACGGAGCAGATGGAGGCGATCGAGGCCGCGGGTGGTCAGGTCATCATCATGGCTTCGCGCGCTTTCCCGTCAATCAATGCCGGACCGGAAGACTATGCCGAGGTCTATCGCAAGCTGCTGAGGCAGGCCGCAGCGCCGGTCATCCTGCACTGGCTCGGTGACATGTTCGACCCCGCTCTGACGGGCTACTGGGGATCGCAGGATGTTGGCGCGGCGTCAGATGCGGTTTTGGCGATCATCGAAGAACACAAGGACAAGGTTGACGGCATCAAGATTTCACTTCTGGATCAGGCTTATGAAGAGCAGTTCCGGGCACGTTTGCCGGAAGGCGTGCGGCTTTATACCGGGGACGACTTCAACTATGCCGACCTGATCGAAGGGGATGGCAAGCACTATTCCCATGCATTGCTCGGCGCGTTTGCGGCCATTGCTCCGGTTGCGAGCCAGGCTCTGGAAGCGCTCTCGGAAGGGGATCACGACACCTATCATGCCCTTTTTGCACCGACGGTCCCGCTCAGCCGTGAAATCTTCAAGGCGCCGACGCGGTTTTACAAGGCTGGGATTGCTTTCCTTGCATGGCTGAACGGTGCTCAAAGTCACTTCATCATGCCGGGCGGGTTTCAGTCTTCGCGGGAGATAACCCACTATTCGGAAGTCTTCCGCCTTGCAGACAAGGCGCGTTTGTTGTCAAAGCCGGATGTCGCCGTTGAACGGATGACATTGTTGTTGAAACTGCACGGTATCGGATAGCGATGAAGAAACGGCCAACAATTCTGGATGTTGCAAAACACGCAGGCGTCTCCAAGTCGACGGTGTCGCTCGTTTTGCAGAATTCAACGTTGGTCAAGGAAACGACCCGGGAAGACGTCACCAGATCCATGGAAGAGCTCGGTTATGTCTATAACCGCTCTGCAGCTGGTTTGCGCGGCGCCGCGTCCGGTCTGATCGGTCTGATCATCAACGACCTGCGCAACCCGTTCTTCACCGAGTTCGCGGCGAGTGCCCAGATGACGTTTGCCAGCAAGGGATATTCAACGGTCATTGCCAATACCGATGAAGATGCCGGCATTCAGGCGCAGGTGATCGACTCCATGATTGAGCATGGTGTTTCCGCGTTCGTCGTCTCGCCCGCCTATACTTCGGATGACGGCGCGTTCGACCGCATCCAGCGAGCGGGCATTCCGACGATGCAGGTGCTGCGCCAGCAGGATGAGCGAACCGATCTCTTTCCCTTTGCTTCGCACAATTATGCAGCTGGAGGTGAACTCGCCAGTGACCATCTGATCGGTCTTGGGTGCCGGAAGATAGCCTTTGTCGGTGGCCTGGAGGACAGGCCGATCACGCTTGAACGAATGTCGGGCTACAGCCGGGTCATGGCATCGAACGATCTTTCGTCGAGGACCTTCCATGGCCGTCCGTCTCGCATGTATGGCCGCGAAATTGCGCTGGAGATCGTGGAGCGGCACAAGGATATTGAAGCGGCCATCTGCTTCAGCGATCTGGTTGCGCTCGGCATGCTCAGCGGATTTGCGGAGGCCGGGATTCAGGTCGGCAAGGATTTCAGAATTGTCGGCTTTGACGACATCGAGGAAAGTTCTCTCGTTTATCCCCGCCTCAGTTCCATTCGCTGCGACACGGCATTGTTCGGCAAGAACGCCGCAGAAGCGATGTTGGCCTGGATTGTGGAAGGCAAGCGACCTCCAGACGAGAAGCGCTACGATGTTGCGCTGATCGAGCGGCAATCGAGCCTCGGATTTGAATGAAAGCAGATGCTGCTCTCGTCGTATTCGTTCCTAGCAACGCTCTAGATAACCGGAAGGCTGCATGATTGTTGCAGCTGCCGGACTGACACCAACCAGCGCGAAAGACCCACGCGCGATCTTCTTTGAGAGTTATTGAGATGAAAGATCTGGAAACTCTGATTTCAAAGGCAGAAGCCCTTATTTTCGATTGCGACGGTACACTGGTCGACACGCCGGCGCTCTATGCGAAAGCCTGGCAGGAGGCTTTCAGCAATGCCGGTGCCGATATGCGTCCCGAGTGGTACCTGGAAAGGGCAGGGCTGTCCGAACAGGTGCTCATGGAGGCCTTTGAAAATGACTTTGGCGTAGTTTTGGATCGCGAGAGGATGGTTGCTGACAGCCGATCGTTTCTTCAAAGGAATATCGACAACGTCCAGGAAATTTCTGCCGTTTGCGATATTGCCCGCAGGCACAAGGGGCAAAAACCTATCGCGGTTGCGTCCGGTGGACCTGTGACTGCTGTAAGGCCCTCCCTAGAGGCGACCAACCTTCTCGATCTCTTCGATGCCATCGTCACGGTGGAAGACGTCGCGCATCCAAAACCGGCCCCGGATCTGTTTCTGGAAGCTGCCCGGCGATTGGGTGTAGACCCTGATGCTTGCCTGGTCTTCGAGGACAGCCCTCAAGGCATTGAGGCTGCGCAGAATGCAGGAATGCAGGTTGTCGACGTGAACGAGATGACGAAACAGAACGCTGTTGCGCTTTGACCCGAAAAACTCAGGCGGCCAGCTGAGCCGGCCGCCTGTCTACGCTGAATGATGCTCCGGTCAGACGTGATCAGGCATGCAATTCCTGGCCGATCTTGGTGCCGTCAGGTGCGACTGCAGCAGCTTCAATCGGCGATGCGGAAGGATCTTCCTTCAGCGATTTGTAGAGCCCCCAGGTCATCGCCAGAAGCACGAAGGAGATCGGGAACGCCGCGGCAATCGATGCCGTCTGAAGCGCTTTCAATCCGCCGGCAAGCAACAGAACCATTGCGACGGCTCCGATTCCCATGCCCCATATGATACGGAACTTCTTCGGCGGATGATCGTCACCCATGGAAAGCATGGTAGTGATCACAAGGGTTCCGGAGTCCGCCGAAGTGACGAACCAGGAAACCAGAAGCAACGTCGCAAGTGCGGACAGCGGCCAGGTCAGCCAGCCCATGTCACCCATCCAGGATGTTGTGCCCAGATTGCCGATTGTGCCGTAAAGAGCAGCAGGGAGGTTCCAGGCGCGCACCAGCTCGATGATGCCTGCGCCACCCTCGATGCCCGGTCCGGCCGCGGAGTTCAACTCCTGCCAGATGGCATTGCCGCCAAACATGCACAGCCAGAAGAATGCGATCGCGGTCGGAACGAAGAACACGCCGAGCATGAATTCGCGGATCGTCCGGCCGCGCGAGATTCGCGCGATGAACATACCGACCATGGGTGCCCATGCAATCCACCAGCCCCAGTAGAAGATGGTCCAGCCACCCTGCCAGGCGATGTTCTCATCCGTGCTTGCGGTCCAGAAGCCCATCGGAATGAAGTTCCAGATGTAGTCGCCGAGCGTGGTGATGTAGAAACCCATCAGCCACTTGAACGGACCGACAACAACAAAAGTCGCCAGGAGCAGGATCGACAGCCAGATGTTCCACTCCGATATGATGCGGATACCCTTGCCGACACCGGAAACCGTCGACAGCGTGGCGATGATCGAGACCAGAATGATCAGGACCACCTGCGTCGTGACGCCCGGATCAATGCCGAACAGCACATTCAGGCCGGTCGCGATCTGGCTGCTGCCAAGTCCGAGCGAGGTTGCAATCCCGAAGACCGAGCCGAACACGGCCAGCAGGTCGACGGTATGACCGAGCGGGCCGTAAATGCGATCACCGATCAGCGGGTAGAGCGAGGAACGTATGGTCAGCGGCAGTTTCTTGCGGAAGCCGAAATAGGCAAGGCAAAGACCGACGATCACATAGAGCGCCCAACCGTGGAAGCCCCAGTGGAAATAGGTCACCCGCATGGCGTCTATCGCCCGCTGCATGTTCATGTCCGAATGGCCGTTCAGCTCGGCATGGGGATTGTTCGGATAGCCGAAAGCTCCTGAGTTGTCGAAATAGAAAATCGGTTCGGCCACGCCGAAAAACAGGATCCCGATGCCGATACCAGCTGAAAACAGCATTGCAAACCAGGAAAAGTTGCTGAATTCCGGGCGGCTGTCATCGTCACCGAGGCGCAGGCTGCCCCATTTGGAAAACATCAGATAGAAGCAGAAGAACATGATCGCGGCGAGAACAGAGATGTAATACCAGCTCAGTCCGCTTTCGATCCAGCTGCGCAACGCGCCGTAGACCTTGCCCGCAAAGTCCACATTCAGCACCGTGAAGATAACAAATGCGGCAATCATCGCCTTGGCGGCGAGACCCATGCCGGGATGCAGTCCGGTAAAGAAACCGGACTTGGCCACAAGGTGACCGTTGGGGTGATTTTCAGACATTTTCTCCTCCACTTCTTCATGCCCGCCTTGTTACGTGCATTGTCTGCCGGGTGCCGAAGCCGGCTTTACTCGGGCAAGTATTTCTCCGACCACTGCAGTCCGGCCGAACCGTCCGCCACCATTTTCTCGATCCGTTCCGGGTCGAAGCCGATCCGCTGCAGGATTTCTCTTGTGTGTTCGCCGTATTTCGGCATTGGGTCCGGAATGATGATTTTGCCGTTCTTCGGACGCACCGCATTGGGTGCGACGAGATCGCACCAGCGCCCCATTGGATGTCTGTCATGCCGGATGACGCGGAAGGTCGATCGCTTGAGATCGATGTCCCCCCGGCTTTCATGCTGAAGCGCCGCGTCGCGCGTCTCATGCAGCGATGCAAGTCGAACTGCGGTGGACGCTCCCGTGCCGATGGCCTGCTGCCAGTGCGCCACAGATCGGGTCGCAAATCGCTGTGCAAGCGCTTTCTGAAGATGACCTTCGGGGAGACCTGCCAGGTCAGCGAGTTCAGGAACCCGGGACAGCAGCGCTTGCCGCTCGCGCGGTGCTGCGAAAAAGAACCAGCCGTCCAAGGCTTCATAGCAATGATAGAAAGGCCCCCAACCGAGCCTGTCGCGTCCGGAGGGCTCATCAAATGGCTCACGACCTTCAAAATCGTACATGAACTGCGCCTGGATCAGGTTCCCGGCCGCTGCAAGCGAAGCGCGGGCAACACCGCCCTTACCGGTTTCCTGAAGACGCAAGAGAGCGCCGCCGAGGGCCACACAGGCGCAAAAGCCGGTGAGCACGTCGATTGTACCGAAATGCGCATGTTCTTCCGGGGTTTCCATTCCCCCGCCGAAGCGCACCATGACCCCGGTTGCCGCCTGTGCAAGATCGTCATAGCCCAGATGATCGGATTTGGGACCGCGCTCAGGCCCGCCGAAAGCATCGAGCTGAACCAGGATCAGGCGCGGATTGATCGCCTCCAGCTGATCCGGAGACAGACCAAGACGGTCGCGCTGCTGATCCGTTCCGTTCATGGTGATGACGTCAGTTTCTGCGATCAGCTTTTCAAGCGCTTCTTGTCCGTCGGCTGAGGAAAGGTCCAGAAGAATGCTCTTCTTTCCGCGTTGCGCGTGGATGCCGAAGACAACGGTGTTCCAGGGGTCAACCGAGGGTTCGACCGGCTGAACCAGAGTGACGTCAGCACCGAAGCGGGCGAGCGTCGAGCCAATGGTCGGGCCTGCAATCACGTTGGTCAGGTCAAGCACCTTCAGGCCGTCCAGCCAGGCAGAGCCGTTTGTCGCGCTCGTACCCGTTCGAAATGGCTCGTGTATCAACCGATCCAGGTCAGCTGCCCGGGCAGCTTGCTTTTGAACTGCGTGCGTGTCTGCCGTCAGCCATGCGACATTTCCCATCTGGCGCATCCGGCCATGCTGCGGGTCATCGACTTCAAGGACGAGACCGGAGGCCAGCGCATGGGTATCGGCCATCCACTCTCTGGTGAAACGTTGCGCTGTCGCCGGGGCTTTGGCTGCACCGAAAAGATCTTCCCATTCGCTGGCCGGGCGCGTCAGGAAGGCCTTCTTCATCGCTGTAGAAAGACGCTGGCGGTCTTTCGCGCCGACCGGATAGTTGCGCAGGCTCCAGTCCGCAGGCCAGTCCTTGGTATCCAGATAGGCGCTGAAATCCGGAAGGTCCTTGAGCAGATCCGAAAGACCCAGCACTTCAAGAACCCGCCTGGGGTGAGACTTGACGCTTCCGGACACCACATAAAAGCCGCGACCGTCCGCACAGGTATAGGTTCTGTAAAAGGGATCGAGGAACTCGGAGAGTTCCGAATAGTCCAGATCCATCGGCAGGTCTTGCGCGGCACGGCGGTCGAGTTCGACTTCACGCGGGGACTTGTATCTTTCCGGGTAATCCTCGATCTGCTCGCAATTATAGACCAGGCCTTCAAGCAGGGCCGAGGCGAGGGGGACTTCTATGTGTTCGCCGCCATTTTGTGCGCGCGCCTGAAGCGCAAACAGCACGGACATGGCACCGAAAGAGGCCCCATAGGCGGAAGCAAGCGCCAGTGGCGTGAATGATGGATTGATCCCCATCAGCCGACGGTTGAGGCCCATGTCGGTGAATTGGCCGGTGCAAGCGGCAATGACCGCCTCCCAGGCCGGAAGATGGGCAAATTCCGGATCTTCGGAGGCAAATCCCGGCAGGGAACAGTAAACGAGTTGATCGTTCACCTGCTGGAGTGCTTCCCAGCCGAGACCGAGGCGATCCATCACACCCGGGCGGAAATTCTCGATCATCACGTCGGCGCGCTTGACAAGCTCAACGGCAGTCCGTTGTCCCAGGGGGGTCTTCAGGTCGAGCTCCAGAAAAGTCTTGCCTCGGGACAGCATGTCGGCTGCAGGAGACGACAGGCGAGGTCCGCCTGGAGGATCGATCCGGATTACCTCCGCGCCCATGTCGGCAAGCATCATGCCGACCAGTGGACCTGCGAGATACTGTCCGAAGTCAAGGACGCGAATATGCGACAAAGGGCGGTTTGATGTCACGCTTAAGCTCTCACTCTGCCGCAACTTGCGTGACGGCTTTTTGCCCGACATATCGTCCTGCGCCGTCGGGCATGGCGAGGCGCGCGTGGTCGTTTGCGAAGGCGGCAAGCCTGTCGGCAACCTCCTGGCCCGGCAGCGAGCTGGAGCGGGTCTTCAGATCCACATGCAGCAGCAGCGTCTCGACCGTGGCCGCCACCTGCCCCCCGGCACCTTTCAGGAAGTGGAAGAGCTGCATCTTCTTGCCTTCTCCCTTCAGCACCTGCGTCGTGATCGTCAACCGCTCGCCCGCATGCAGCTCGTCCAGATACCGGATGTGGTTCTCGACCGTGAAGTAGCTTCTGCCGGAGGCAACATAGTCGCCATCAGCGCCGATCAGCTCCATGAACCGGTCCGTCGCCGCCGCCGCCGCCTCCAGATAGTGGGCCTCGTTCATGTGGCCATTGTAATCCGTCCAGCTTTGCGGAACCTGCCGGTCCCCCGTCACCGGAAGCTCCGGGTCGGCTTCAACGCTCAGACCGGCCTCATGCCGGTTGATCACCCCGCCGGCTCCACTGCCG
>NZ_JBDZYH010000006.1:0-322236 GCF_040329475.1 Roseibium sp. SCP14 | reverse complement strand
GATGGCATTGGACCGTCTGAATATGGCGTTTAGCATCGTGGACGATATCCGCTTGTTGAATCTAACCGCCTTTACAGCATCGCTGTTGTTGAAGAATTTGCCTGAGGAATCCGAAGTTTCCGGCGTTCTGCATTGGAACCAGTCCGAGTTGGCGGTCGCCGTTGGGGCGTCCCGGGTGTCAGTGGGCAAAGCGCTGAAGAAGCTCGAGCAGGAAGGGTTGATCGCACTGAAGTATGGCGCCATCGAAATTCCCGACGCCAAAGCCCTGTCCGATTGGATTGATGCTGCCAGGGCTGAGAATTCTTCGTAGAAAGAGCGCTATTTAATAAGCGCCCGAACCAATGAATTCATCGATGCAATAGCTCGGAATTCTGTCGCAGAATTTGCTGCGTTTCTAAGTATGACCGCTTTGCGTTTCTAGGTTCGAAGCTTGCGAGCACAGCCTAACAATCGGCAGGGATCACTTTCGCACCGCAGAATACTACTATAGATTGCATCTTTTCATTGAAAGCCCATCTCTTTACTATGCTTATGGAGTTATAGCTGAATATTATAAAGTAATGCTATGCATATGTTGAGTGACTTTAATAGTTATTATTCACTATTAGAGTCTCGATTTAATACTTTAATTTACCTCTTGTTTGGACTGTTTTGCGTGTTTTATCGCAGAATAGAAAGTCTGACCCAAATTTTTTTGAACTAAGATCAAGAATGCCAAGTTCTTAGCATTCTTGACCGCACGGACAGCGTATCAACGCTCCAGAACCCTACCTTTTGCCCTCACCTAGTGCACCTATGTCGCGAGTAAGCATCAGACCAGCTTCACAGAGGGAAGTCTCTTTTGGTTGCGCTGAAGGAGCCAGTTTGGAGCGCTGATGTCATACGAATCGATGAGTTTGCGTGGGAAGATCGACGATCGTGCGACAGGACTTTGGACGAGACTACTATGCTTAAAAGAAAGGAAAAACCGAGTGTCTGTTAGGTTGTGTTTGATCTCCGTTCTGACGACCGGATTGCTAATAGGATCTGCGGCTAGCCCTGGCAACGCCCATGATTTGGCTTCCGATTTTTCAGCTGGAAATAGCTGGAAAAAATCACCGGCATTGTCATCGAAAACGGATTATATGCAGTTGGCCGAAAGGCGCGGGGGCGGTAGCGCTCGTAGCCGAGGGGCGCGAGTTGGTGGTCACGATGTGAACCGCAACAAAAATGTTAATCGCAACACCAATATTAATCGTAACACCGACGTTAACCGCAATACCAACATTAACCGCAACAAAAACACGAACATCAACGTAAATCGCAACCGAAACGTGAATGTTCACGTCAACGTCAGGACCCGCCCATATGGTTGGAGAGGGGCTCGTTGGGGGGCCGTTGCGTTTGGCGTGACGATGGGCGCGATCATCGTTGTCGCAGCCAACACCCCACCTCCTCCGCCGGATCCCTCGCTGTGCTGGACCTGGACCAACTCTGCACTGACAGAAGGCTACTGGTACTATTGCAGTGGCCCTTAAGTCCATCTTGCCGCGCCGTTGACCGGAGCCCCGGAAGGGTCTGTCTACGGTTTGCTAATTCGCGAGCTTGGGGAGCTTAGCCCCGATGGCCGTTCTAATTCTGAATTGTGAAAGGGTCTCATGTGACCGCAAATATGTTTAGGTTTGCAGCGCAGTTATCGCTGTTTTCTCTGGTGTTTTTGCTGCCAATTGCACCAGTGTCCGCTCAGCAGTCTGTTGCTGAAGTTATTGGCGCAGAGTGCAAGCAGGAGCTGGCTCAATATTGTGACAGCGTAACACCAAGCAGGGGCAGAATTGCAGCCTGCCTAATGGCTCACAACGACAAGCTCTCCGAGCAATGTGAAATCGCCTTCGAGGCAGGCCTGCTGCAGTTGTCGATTATCCTGAATACCGTCAACTATGTAGTCGAGCAGTGCCATGCGGATATCGATGAGCATTGTGACGGCGTTCCGGTTGGTGGCGGGCGTATTGCTCAATGTCTAACCAAAAGCATGGACAAGCTGCAGCCCGACTGCAAGGAGGCTTTTTCGCAGGCAAAGGAAGACCTTCAATAGGTTCTTCGGCGATACGGATCGTGACCTGGCTCGCCAACCGGCGAGTCTTTCCAATCGCCGTTCACAATCAATCGGCGGCTTGGTGAAGTCGTATCCACGGTGTTGTCAGGTTATCTAAGGTTTAGTCGCGCGCGAGACTACGGCTGTTTTTACGCAATTTGTTCGGCCGCAAACTTCCACTCAAGCATGGCCTGACAGCGATGGGTTCGAATTTGAGAAGAGGAGCGGTTGGATTGGGCCCGAAAGAAGTGATCACGGATTGCAGACGAATTCGACACGAAATGTTGCAGTGAACCGAGTGATCGGAAGCCGTGTCGCGTCCGCTCTCGTTTTCGGAACGGCAAGTGAGAATTCTCCGCCCGATTGTTCAAGCTTTTGTGGGAGCCGTACTCAACGTTGGGTATGAGTTGTCGCTGCGCAGCACTTTAGGAACGCAGCTTCCAATCAAACAATCGGGTGTTGGTGGCTCCATCCAGGGTTGTGCCGCATCGGCAGCATAGGCACGAATTTTGCGTGATTTTCAGTCTTCTAACCTGAGATTGGTTAGTTGACTTGATTCTGGATGAATGAAGTTTGGGATTCTGCAGAGGTTTTGAAATGTCGTTTATCATAATTGGTCACCGCTTTTGTAGAGCTTTGATCAATACGGTTCTGTCGGTCTTTCTGATTTCGACGTCAATTCAGGCGCAGACGCCTCCAAAACCATCAGTTGTTGTCGCTGAAGCAAAGCTTGAGTCGGTAACTTATAGCGATACCTATCTCGGTCGTGTCGTGGCGGTGAACTCAGTGGACATCATTGCCCGTGTGGCGGGGTTCGTCGAAAAGGTTAATTTCAAGGATGGGACAAAAGTCGCCTCGGGCGAAGTCCTGATAGAGATTGAATCGGATTCCTACAAAGCGGACGTCACACAGATCCAAGGTCAGATTGAAGCGGCAAAGGCGGAGAAGAAGCTTGCAGACATTCAACTGGACCGTCAGCAAAAGCTGTTTAAACGCGGTGATGTCTCCGAATCGGTCGTACAAAAGGCAGAAGCACAGCAGGGTCAGGCAAACGGTCTGATCATGCAGTTACAAGGCAGTTTACAGAATGCGCAAATCCAGTTGTCCTACACAAAAGTCACCGCGCCCTTCGACGGACGGATTGGGCTGACCAGTATAGGCACCGGAGCTTTTGTGAACCCGCAGAGCGGTACGCTGCTGACGTTGTCCAGTATCGACCCAATTTATGTGACCTTCCCGGTCTCAAATGCGCAACTACTGGATTTCCAGAAACAAGGTGAAATCCTTGAAAGCAGCGAAGTTGCGTTGCAACTCATCTTGGCGAACGGTGAGGCTTACAAAAGCAGAGGCAAAGTAGCTGTCATTGATACAACGGTCCAGGAAAACACTGATACCGTGCTTGTTCGAGGCATTTTCCCTAACCCGGATGGAGCCCTGTTGAACGATCAGTTGGCGCGTGTCAGCGTTATCGACAGTCCGGATGAAAAGTCATTGATCATTCCGGCTGACGCCCTGCAAAGTGACCAGGGTGGCTACTTTGTACTGACGGTCGGAACCGATGGGAAAGTTGCCAAAACGCCGATTAAGACGCGCGAAGTTACTGGCACACAGGCCGTCGTTACCGATGGGTTGAAGGCGGGTGACAAGGTCATCACTCAGGGCTCTCAGAAGGTGCGTGTCGGCATGGAAGTCACGACCGAGACCGCCGCCAGCTCCCAACAGTCAGCCAAGGAATAAGCGGATGATCTCGCGTCTTTTCATTCGCAGGCCGCGCTTTGCGATCGTAATTTCCATTCTGTTCACGCTAGCTGGCCTGATCTCGCTCACGCGTCTGCCGATTCAGCAACTGCCGGACATCGTTCCGCCAACCGTTCAAGTCTCGGCTTTTTATCCCGGGGCGAGCGCCGAGGTTGTGGAAAGTACCGTCGCGCAGTCGATTGAAGAGCAGATTATTGGCGTCAGCGACATGCTCTACATGAAGTCCACCAGCGGTGGAGACGGCAGCTACGGCCTACAGGTCACGTTCAAGCCCGGAACCGACCCGGATATCAATGCCGTCAATGTGCAAAACCGTGTGGCGCTGGCTACTGCATCCCTTCCCGACGAAGTGGTGCGCGCAGGTGTGATTACGCAAAAGCAATCCACGGCCCTGCTACAGGCAATCGCAATCACATCCGACGATCCCGAGCATGACACGCTTTATCTGTCGAACTTCGCAACCATCAACCTGCTAGACAGCATCAAACGCTCGCCCGGTGTCGGCAACGCGACCATCTTCGGGGCGCAAAACTATTCGATGAGAATATGGCTGGACGTTGACACCATGACCGGCCTGAACGTGGCCGTATCAGATGTGATCACCGCCCTGAACTCCCAGAACGTGCAGGCTGCTGTCGGTCGAGTTGGTGCGCAACCGATGACGGAAGACCCCGCGTTTCAGTTGAACATTCAGACGCAAGGACGTCTGAGCACAGTCGAGGAATTCGAAAACATCGTCGTTCGGGCTGATCCGGACGGTTCATTCATCTATGTGCGCGATATCGGGCGCGTCGACCTGGGTGCGCAGTCTCAGGATTCCTTTGCACAATTTGACGGCAGCCCGACTGCCATGATTGGTGTTTACCTGACACCCGGCGCAAACGCCCTGAACACAGCCGAAGAAGTGCGCAAAGCCATCGAGCAGCTCGAGCCTTCGTTCCCCGATGGGGTGAAATGGCAAATACCGTATAACTCCGTCTATTTCGTCGAGGCCAGTATTGATGAGGTTGTGAGGACACTGATCGAAGCCTTCGGTCTGGTTGTCATCGTTGTCTTCCTGTTCCTGGGCAGCCTGCGGATGGCTCTGATCCCTCTGATCGCGGTTCCGGTCTCGCTGATCGGAGCGTTGGCGTTCATGCTGGCGCTCGGATTCTCAATAAATACGGTGACGCTGCTAGCGTTAGTTTTGGCAATCGGTATCGTTGTGGATGATGCGATAGTAGTTCTGGAAAACGTCGAAAAGGTCATGTCGGAGCGGCCTGACCTATCAGTTGCTGACGCCACAGCGGAGGCGATGGGGCAGATCACCGCCCCCATTTTGGCGATCACCTTTGTGCTGTTGTCCGTCTTCGTCCCTGTTGCGTTTGTACCGGGTATCACCGGTGCAATGTTTCAGCAATTTGCGGTCGCCGTCTCGTTCTCAATGTTGATTTCCGCGCTCAATGCACTGACGCTCAGTCCTGCGTTGTGTGCAATCCTGTTGAAACGTCATGAAGGACCCAGAAAGGGGCCACTGGCATGGCTGTCGCGGAGAATAGACAATGCGCGTGACGGCTATGCCGTCGTCGCCGGGATTTTTGCACGCCGCGCCGTACTTGGACTGATTTTCTTGGCCGTAGCGGTTTTTGGCGCAGGTACCTTGTTCAAGATCGCCCCGTCCGGGTTTTTGCCGACCGAAGATCAAGGCGCATACTTTGTTGAAATCCAATTGCCTCAAGGTGCATCGGTCAATCGCACGGCCAATGTTATGGACGAGACGTATGAAATTCTAAAGAATGCACCGGGCGTTCAGAATGTGATGACGGTCACTGGATTCAGCATTCTTGATGGCCTAACAGAGTCGAATGCGGGCTTCATGATCGCCATCATGAAGCCTTTCGAAGACCGGACCGACCCCGCGCTTTCTGTAGATGCGTCGATTGCTTATACTCACCGGCATCTGGCGTCGTTGAAGTCGGCCATTGGAATTCCGTTCAATCTACCTCCGATTTCGGGTCTGGGCACCGGCGCAGGGTTTGAATTCCAGCTTCTGGATTTGCAGGGTGGCAGCCCGCTTGAACTGGGAGCCGCAGCCAAAGGGCTGATTACCGGTGCCAACAGCGACCCGCGTTTGACAGGTGTTTATACGACATTTTCGGCCAACACCCCTAAGCTGGACCTGAAGCTTGATCGCGAAAGGCTGCAGACTCTGGGTGTCGACGTCAGCACGCTGTTCCAAGCAATGCAGGTTTCAATGGGGGGCTATTATGTCAACGACATGAACCTGTTCGGCCGGACTTGGCAGGTGAATCTGGAGGCTGAAGAAAAGTTCCGACAGAATATCGAAGATGTCGGCCGTATTCATGTGCGCAACGACAAGGGTGAAATGGTCCCTGTCCGGGCTATTGCCACAACAGCATTAACGACCGGCCCAGAGAAATTAGTGCGGTACAATAACTATCGGTCCGTCACCATTTCCGGCAACCCGGCCCCAGGCGTGTCTTCGGGTGAATCCATCGCCGCGATGCAAGAAGTTGCTACAAAATCGCTGTCCAAAGGCTATAGCTTTGATTGGACAGGTACCGCACAACAGGAAATCGCAGCGGCTGGCCAAACTCCGATTGTCTTGGGTTTGGCCGTTCTTTTTGCCTATTTATTCCTGGTAGCGTTGTATGAAAGCTGGACGATTCCGTTGATCGTTTTGCTGTCAGTTTCGTTCGCGGTCTGTGGTGCGATGTCGGCATTGCTGATAGCTGGGCTCGCCAACAACATTTATGCGCAAATCGGGCTCGTGGTGCTGATCGCTCTCGCGGCCAAGAACGCAATTCTGATCGTAGAATTTGCTATGGACCGCCGCGCAGAGGGGATGAGTATCATCGATGCTGCTATAGACGGGGGGCGATCGAGATTCCGTGCCGTCATGATGACCAGCTTTGCCTTCATCGCAGGTCTGTTCCCGCTGGTTGTTGCTACAGGTGCCTCCATGTTGGCACGAAAAGGCGTAGGGACCCCGGTATTCGGCGGCATGATCGCAGCTTCATTTGTCGGCGTCCTCTTCATTCCAGCGCTGTACGTTGTGGCCCAATGGTTCCGCGAAAAGGTACACGGAACTCCGGCGGGAGATGTAAAGGAAGAGCAAGCCCATTCGGCCTGAATGGTGTAGACAATAGCATCGCTTTGCGAGCCTGAGGCAGGCAGTTGACGTTGATATGCCTGATAAACCTGGTAGGAAAAAAGGCTCTGTTGCAAGTTCCTGTCTCAGGTGTGAAAAGCAGCTTTTTCACAGTAGGCTGTTGATTTCATGAGTGCATTCAAAGGCCGTCATTTCAGCGGCGATGTCGTGTTGTGGACGGTTCGCTGGTATTGCCGGTATGGGATCAGCTACCGCGATCTTGAACAGATGATGGCCGAGCGCGGTGTGCGCATTGATCACGTCACCCTCTATCGGTGGGTTCAATCTTATGCACCCGAAATGGAGAAGCGACTTCGCTGGCAATGGCGTCGGCCGGCTTCGGGCAGTTGGCAGGTCGACGAAACCTACATCAATGTCCGCGGAAAATGGCCCTGTCTCTACCGTGCGTTAGACACGTTCGGCAACACCATCGATTTCTATCTCTCTGCCACCCGCAATACCAAAGCGGCAAAGCACTTGTACCTCTCGGCAAATTGTCTTCAGCAGCCGAGCCAATTTGAGCCTTGTTAAAATGAATTGAGACCGCTGAGCGCCCGACATGCCCTTGATTTGATCATTCAGTTTTTTCGCGTTCGACCAAGATGCGATCGATCAGTCCCCAGTCCAGAGCTTCTTCCGGTGTCATGAACCTGTCCCTGTCCATCGCAAGTTCGAACTCCTCGTAAGTTCGATTGCAGTGTTCGGCATATAGACGCGTCATGTGCTGCTTCGTTCGCAGGATCTCCTCGGCATGGATCGCCATGTCAGATGCCTGTCCTTGGAAGCCGCCAGACGGCTGATGGATCAGAATATTGGCGTTAGGTAGTACGGCACGCTCGCCGGGTTCGCCGGCCATCAGAAGGAACGAGCCCATCGATCGGGCTGTCCCCATGCACAGCGTGTGAACTGGCGCTTGGATATAGCGCATGGTGTCGTACATCGCGAAGCCGCTTGTGACCACGCCGCCTGGCGAATTGATATAGAGTTGAATTGGTCGCTTTGGGCTCTCGGCTTCCAGAAACAGCAACTGGGCGCAGACGAGCGCCGACACCGAGTCATTTACTTCCCCATTGAGGAATATGATCCTTTCGCGAAGGAGGCGGGAATAAATGTCGAAAGACCGTTCTCCGCGGCTGGATTGTTCAACAACCGTCGGGACGAGCTGCATCGCTTCGCGCATTGGCGAACTCCTGAGTTTAAAGATTTCGGTTTTCAGAAAAGGTTTGTCAGGCAACCAACATCAGGAACGGCTCATTACTGTTTGCTGCCTTAGAAATTGGCGACATCAAACGAATGTCGGTGAGCCGATGCACGATCCTGAGGAGTGTACCGCCATTCTCTTCGGGTATGAGCTCAAATGCTACGACACTTTCCAGAAATGGTGGGGTGCCATCCTTCATACGGTAAGAGACTTCCTCGCCGGGCACTTCTGTCAGCGGCTCTGATTGGGCAAGGTCCCTCTCCGGCAACCATTTTTCTCTGAACGCTGGGATCGTGATCGCCCGCCAAACCTTTTCCGGCGGAGCTTCGAGTTCGTATTCAAGAACCACGTCAGCTGATTGTGCGCCGTCAGCAACAGCTGTTTCGGTCTCTTCCTCGGTTGCTCGATCGCTCATTGGTCCATGTCCTTCAGTAGGGCTTTCAACGCGTCGATACGTGCTGGCCAATAGGCCCGATATTTTGCGAGCCAATTCGCGATGAGCGCGAGCCCATCCGGGTCGACTTCATAGTTCACATAACGGCCGTCCCGTTCCTGGCGCACGAGCTTGGCCTGGCACAGGACCGAAAGGTGCTGTGACATTGCTGGTTGGCTGATATCCATGCCTTCCCTCAACGAACTCGCATTCATGCGGCCGAAGGCTAGCTTTTCGAAGATCGCACGGCGAGTTGGATCAGCCAGAGCCTTGAATATTTCATTTTCCATCACGATAACACATAAGCACGCGCTTATGTGATTCGCAACCCTTGTCTGATCGAGATTGTTCCAGGCCGAATACGTTCAATTGCAAAAGACCCGTGATGGGGAACCTACCTATCGTCGTGTCCGTTCGGACCGAAGGCCGACACTGCGACTTACTGTGACTCTCCGGCTCACTTTCGAAGGTGGGGTGCCCTGCACCCCTGCCAAGTGGCGAGCGTGGGGGTAGCAAGTGCAAGGGAGTGGTGCGGGCGCAGCCGCAGGCGAGCCACGGCTCCCTAGCGGGCGCGAGGGGGACCCCTTAGGGGGTCTTTTCCCATTGAAACCGTGTCAGTGCTTTGCTTGCACTAGGTTTTTGCCATGGTTTTCAAAGGTTTGATTTCATTTGTCTGCACCTGAAGCTTGACGCCTGGTGCAGGTGAAACCCGATGTGCAGACTAGTGGGAGAAGGGTGTTGCACCACTTCCTTTTATCTTGCCCTCCCAAACCGAAGCCGTTGAACCGCCTCAGCCCATGCTACTCGTCGGTTTCCATTGGATTTCCTTTCCTGCCGGAACGCATCGGGCAACTAAATGCAATGGCTCGCAGCAAGATTGTTCGAAGCGGACGATGATGCGCATGCAGCAACCGAATATCCGAAGCATATTCCAGGTCATTTAAACGGTGCTCGACGACAATTAAGCTTCAGGCGATGTGAGTTCGATGCTTTGAAGCACCGAATACGGATGGCTCGTCCTCAACTGGGCACTGACAGCTACATCAACATGCCTGCTCCCGGGCCGCTCTACGTCATGGCAGAGAACGCTCAGCCTGCACTTCCACACGATAAAGCGTCCTTGTCATCTGGTCTTAATCAGCTTTCAATTCTCGTAGGGAACATCAAGAATATTTTTCACTCTGTCGAACCAGATACGGGCAACATGGCGCTATACGGACATCTTATCCGGAATACGTTGTTGTTCGCAGCGATGGAATTCGAGAATGAATGTAAGGGCGTGCTGACGGCCAACGGCTATGTGCCACCGGGCGGACCTACCCGCTGGTCAACCGTGGACTTTGTCAAAGTACTTCAGCCACTTCGATTGACAGAATATGAAGTGCAGCTTGGCTATTATCCATCCATACCGAGCCGTTCTCCATTCTCAAGTTGGAGTGCGCAAGCTGCCACCCAATCGCTGCCGTGGTATGATGCCTACAATGCCGTCAAACATGACAGGGAGCTTCATTTCTCTAGAGCTACTGTAGAGCACGCGATTGATGCCGTATGTGGCTGCGCGATCATGCTCGCGGCTCAGTATCGGCTGATCCACAATTGGAAAGATCAAATTGGTGATTTTTTCAAATTTGTGAAACATCCCGATTGGCCTATCGAGCAGAGGTACGTGAACCGCACTCGCGCAACGCATCCGAAGCGGTGGGTTCCCGTACCGTACAACTTTCCCTGACTGTGACCCGGACGTGGATCGGAGCGCTGAAAGCTCATACTGTTATGTGAGATTTTCGCCAATACTGGAAATGAATACCAATTCCGGATCAGGCCGAAAGTGGCGAAAACTCTCGAATTGGAATGTCGTAAACGGGCTCGAAGCCGACCTACTGCGCGCGCGTGCTTAATGACGGCATTGCCCCGCCAAATCGGTCGTTCATCGGTTCTATATAGTGTCCCGGAAGCTGACGTTCGTTGCAGGTTGAGTGAAGGACTAAAATGGGCGGAGAGCGGACGTTTGCTGCAACGGAAACCAATGGCGGAAATGCGAACAAAGCCGAGGGAGATTGATGCCCTAGCTAAGCAATAGATAGTTTTTTGTGCGGAGCAACGTCTGGGGTGTAACTAGAGCATATGTTCTGACACTTCGCGTGAGAATTAGGCGCAAAACTGCTACTCAAATCAATACTCTAAGTGTCGCTGCCACTCTTCTGCTACTTCCGTAGCCGCAATTGACACTGCGCCGCCGATCAGGACGTCGAGCACCTGCTCAATGCGGGTGTAATCGTAGCCACTTTTGCGCTCACGCTGTTCCAGGAATTTTCGCATGTAACGCGTCTTGCCTTCGAGTTCACCTTGGTATGAAGCGGTCGCTCGGTTGAAATTTGTCCACTGAACACGCGCCTTGTCGCCGAGATCGAGATAGCATTCAATGGCGGCTGCGCGTCCGTTGATATCACCAGTATGCTCACCGTCTGGGCCTAGCGTCCTGAACGTCGTAAAGTCGGGAAGGTCTGGCAGTGCGAGGATACGCATGTTGGTAGGCACGCTTAGCGCAGCGCAGCGACCATGGTTGGCGAGACCTTCCGCATCGTTGTCAAACAGAACGAGAATTTTATTCTGGACCGCTATTCCAATGAGCCCTTGCACGAAGCGGAACATATTGCCGGTGCCCGAGAATGGATAGCCTTCTTCCATATCAACAAAAGAGAAAAAGTCTGCGACGTGAGGGCGAAGCAGGTTAAGAGCATGCTGGATGATCTTGGCATCGGAGCTGCCTTCAGTAACGATCAGGAAACGGGCGCTGGGATCGAGCAATCGTACGAAATCTTCACGGCGCGCATAGCCCCCTGTGTCAATATCATTGAACGACCATTGTACTGGCAATGACGCGGCGTGGGGATTACGTGCGAGGAGATGAAGCACCGTATAAGCACTCATGTTCTCCATCGCCTCCGATATCCGGTGATAGGTCTCGAAATCATCTTTAGCTAGCGCATCGAGACCAAGCCGCGGCGCCAGCTCTCGGCGGAAAAACTTCCCAAAATCCTGACCGCCATCGCCATAATCGGCTGATAGAGCCGTAACATCGACTTTGGCGAGGGCATCGCGTAACTGAGAAAAAGTGAAACGATCAGGATCAAAGTCGTTGAACTGCGCGCGGAACAAGAACTCCTTCTCACATTGGTCAAAGGTGTGACCGAGCAAGTTAATTCTGTCGATCACAAGTGGAAGGGGTTTGGTCAAACCTTCTTTAAGCTCGACTATCGGTTCCCAAATTGTGTCACTCTCGAAGTCAATTCCGACTTGGTTTCCCGCGTAGTAATAGGGAATATTAGCAATATCCTTCTCGCCCTGAAACAAAGCTGAATGGTCTTGGAAGCCAAAATTCTGGCCCCAGTCGATTTCCAGACGCCCTACGGCAAGATGAATCATTGAACCCATACCGTATATTAACGGATGGATAGATGCTCTGAAACCACGAACGACTTGCGAGACGCCGTACGGTCTGGGGTCTAAGCCGACATTTGCGGCCGATTGCACTAATGTCAGGATTGGGCCGAAACCAGCCGCGAACTTGCGCTGCGTGAACGTCCGCTTCAATGACTTTTCGTACGGAAACCGACGGTCCGCCTCCGGCCCCAAAAAGGTCATTTGACAGAGGTCAGGTCTTTTGTCCTCACGCAACCAGCTTTTCCCGACTCCCAAAAACGCCAAAAGCAGAACCGAACTCGATTGCATGATTGGACGCCACTTGGACGCCGCTTACGCAACGTGAAATTCATCCACAGGTTAAGTATTTGAAAAGATTGGTGACCCCGACAGGATTCGAACCTGTGACCCTCAGATTAGGAATCTGATGCTCTATCCTGCTGAGCTACGGGGCCTTGAGGAGCTCGATTAGCATGATTTTTCGATCTATGCGAGCCCTCAGGGACGAAGCCGGGGCGGGATGGGGATTATTGTGTATCAGTGCGGCATCCAGATGGAAATTTAAGGGCTGATTTGACGACAGAATGGCGCAATGTCTTTGACTTGCCTTATTCGCTCCTTAGCAAGTGGTTTCGTCGTGACCGTTCTCTCGTCAATGATGGAAACACAACTTCGGATCTAGTCTCCGGAGCGAGCTGTTGATGTCGCTGCAGGGGTAGTTTGAAGCAGAGAACGATTGAATTGAACGGGCTGAGAGGGCAGCAGGTGTTCAAGGAGTTTTGGCAGTTACCGGGAAAGTTCTGCATCGGTAAGGGCGTAGGCGGGTTGTTTGTGAGAAGGTCCTTGCCGTGTGCCGTCTTGCTTGTTCTATTCGGCAGTCCCTGGAACGCCGTCAACGCCGACGACTCCCCGGACGCCGCAATCTCAGCTTGTGTTCCTGCCGGTGTCGAAGCGGTTGCCGTCGAGGAGAAGAGCGCCGACCGTGTATTTGTTTCAAGGACCGGGCAGCGATTTTTGGCGACGGACATTCAATCTCATGCCTCCGACAGGTCTTCCATCCTGGTTGCGCACGGCAGTGACGCCGCCGGAAACCGGCAGGTGCTGGAAGCCATTCCGGCAGGACCGGCCAATCGCTGGGGATTTATCCCGGCCTGGATTGTCGTGCGTGAGGCAGATGCGTCAAGGCTGCTTCAGGCAGCTGAACTGGAAGCCGGGGTTGCCGTATTTGCGCCGGACAAGGCTTCCGGTCCGTGTGCCGATCATCTGCGTCAGGCCGAGACTTTGGCGCGTGGTGAAAAGTCCGGCATCTGGGCGAGAGGAAAACACCTCCCTGTCTACTCGGCGGCTGACCTGAAAGAACTCGAAGCGTCAGCCGGGCAATATGTAATTGCGCACGGGCGCGTTGTTTCACTTGGAAAAACGCGCAGCACCCGCTATCTGAATTTTGGAAGATATTGGAAGACTGATTTCACCGTCACACTGAAAGCCTCCGACGAGGCAGAGTTCGACGCGGCGCTCGGGCGAAACGGTTGGCGAATAGAGGACCTGGCGAACAAAACCGTCGAAATTCGCGGTGTAGTCCAGGTACGGGACGGTCCGCTGATTGTGCTCCGTCATCCGGAGCAACTGGCGGTACTTGAGGACAAAAGGGCAGGACGTGGCGGCCGAAACATCAACTAAACTCCCGCACATCAGAATGCTTCGGACAAGGGTGAGAAAAAACCTTGGCACGGTGCGCAGCTGGGCGCGCGCCGGGTTGGTTGGTGCTTTGTCGCTTGTCGTTGCCTCCTGCCAGCTGCTTGGAAACGGGGCGAGTGTCGGGACGGTCTCACCCGGGACCCTGCGACCGAACCTGGCAGGCGATATCGGAGCGCGAGAACACCCGCGCGTCGTCGCGACATATGGCGGCGTTTACAAGGACCCGGGCGCTGAAAGAGCCGTTGCCAGCGTTGTCGGACGTCTGGTTGCCGCATCGGACGACCCCTCGCAAAGCTACAAGATCACTATTTTGAACTCGCCCGCCATCAACGCATTCGCGTTGCCGGGTGGATATCTTTATGTCACCCGTGGTCTGCTGGCGCTGGCGAACGACACGTCGGAAGTTGCAGCCGTTCTTGCGCACGAAATGGCTCATGTAACGGCAAGCCACGCAATCAAACGTGCGCAGCGGGCCGAAGCCAAGCAGCTGGCAAACAGGATCCTGACCGACGTGGTTCAGGATTCCGAAGAAGCGCGGAAGGCGCTTGTCTCCTCGCAGCTGTCCTTCGCACGGTTCAGCCAGGTTCAGGAACTGGAAGCCGATGCGATCGGGGTCAGAACACTGGCCAAGGCCGGGTATGATCCTTATGCCGCTGCCCGCTTCCTGAGATCCATGGCAGCCTTCGCGCAGTACCAGTCGGCCGACAAGGCGGCCTCTGCCGCGCCGGATTTCCTGTCCTCGCATCCCTCGACACCGGAGCGTCTGCAGATTGCCGTTCGCTCTGCCCGCCAGATAGGTGCGCCCGGGATCGGTGAACGCGACCGCGACCGGTATCTTGGCCAGATCAACGGCATGCTCTTTGGCGACGACCCGTTGGAAGGCTTTGTCCGAGGCAGGTCATTCCTGCACAAGGCTCTCGGGATCGGTTTTTCCGTACCCAAGGGCTATATCCTGGAAAATACCCCGGAAGCCGTACTTGCAAGCAACGGTTCGGGAACGGCGATCCGGTTCGACGGTGCCGATGTCAGCAGGTATTCCAGTCTTGTCGACTACATGAAGTCCGGCTGGATCAACGGCCTGCTGCCGGAAAGCGTGCGCGAAACCACGATAAACGGGCTTCCGGGCGTTACCGGTGCAGCCATCACTCAAGGGTGGTCGTTCCGCATCGCGGTCGTTCGCATCGGGAAAACCGGTTATCGCTTCATTTTCGCCAGCCGGTCGCCGAATGACACCTTCGACAAGGACTTCCGCCAGACGATTGACAGCTTCAAGCAGTTGACGCCGACTGAACGTGCCCGGTTGCGGTCCTTGAGGATCAAGGTGGTCAAGGCCAAGCCGGGCGATACTCCGCGCAAACTTGCCGTTGGCATGAGCGGGGTCGAACCGTCGCGCAGGTTGGAGTTTTTCTCGATCCTCAACGATTTGAGCCCGAACAAGCCGATACCGGTCGGCACAGCGGTCAAGCTGGTGGTCGACTAGCTGCCTGCCTTCGGAACCGGGCGAGAACACCCGGATGTTTAGCCGGCCCTATCCATCGGTTGCCTGCCGCAAGATGTGTCATGACGGTCGTCAGGTTTACTAAGTTGCGCTGACTGCTGACTTTCAGTCGGAAAAGGCGACTTGCTCCAGTTGCTGGGCGTCTTCCCGGTTATTCTTGCGAATTCGCGATTGAAATTCGACTTGGTGTTGAACCCGCTTTCCAGCATGGCTGTTGTTACGTTTGCACCGTTTTCAATCAGGGAACATGCGTGGCGAATGCGATATGCGTTGATATAGCGGGAGACGTTTTCTCCCGATGTCTTGTTGATGGCAGCGGACAATTTCTTTGCCGGAACGCCCAGTCTGAGGGCCAGCCTGCTGAGTGTCAGACCGGGGTCAAGATAGAGATTTCTGGACTGCAGCAATTCATTCAGGCGATCAACCAGTTCAAAATCCGCTTTCGATGTCAGAGGTTCGTTCAGTGGAGTGCCTTCAGCGGATGCTGAAAGCGGAGTGGGATCAATCGCGCGCAAATCGGGAGACAGGCTCAAAACGCCGATTGCAAATAGAGAAGCGACGGAACCGGCACTGATGATTTTGGGGGCCCAGCTCAGATTTCCACCCAGAACGGCAGATGCGATCAGCGCATCGGTCAGAGCCGAAAACAGCAAGGAAACGGCCATTGCGGTCCAGATTTTCTGAGGGATGGTGCCGGTATCCAGCCGGACCAGAGGCAAGGCATCCCGATGGAGGTGCAAGTTTGCGAGAATCGCCGATCCGTATCCGAAGAACAGCGCAATGAGCGCAATGTCCAGCGTGATCGGCGCGAAAAACGCGCAAAAGGCGATGAACACCGTGCCGAACCCGTGAATCCAGTCTCTTGCAAGTGTTACGGGGCGTATGGAAGCGGAAACGAATGCAAGCCATGCCAGAGGCGGTATCAACGATGCGCTCACCGGCTGAAGTTTCCAGGCCGGAGCCAGTTGGTAATATTGCGCCAGAGCAACGATCAGGTTCTGGAGTGCGCACACGAGAAGAAGCGCGGAAAACAGCGCCGGCCGGTTTCTGGCGAGCACGCCTTGTACGAAAAGGAAGCCAAGCACCAAGGCGACAAACATCGGAAGGGGCAATACAATCATACTCAGCTCGTTCGTGCGTTCGTGAACAGGTGATTGCGATAGGACGAAAACCGGTTCGAGGCGACCTGTTTCCGGTTTCAGGACGTTCATTGACGCAGAATTCAGTAACGGATCCTTGTCAGAAATAGAAATGGATCCGGACAAATGAAGTCTCTTTTGGTTGCGCTTTCCCTTCTGCCCGTGGCTTCCGCCTTTGCTGCCGATCCGGAGCTTGCCGGATATGATCGGTTCTCTGTATCCGCTGCTCATCGTCCTGCCCGGTTGCAAGGGTCTGTATGGTATCCCGCCGGCACTCGAACCTATGCCGGCTTTATCGGCAAGGGACCGGTTTTCAAGGGAACGAAAGCTCTCGTTGGTGCCGGTGTCAGGAAAGGGCGCTACCCGATCGTGCTTTTTTCCCACGGATCGGGTGGAAATATGGATGCACTTTCCTGGTTGTTTTCATCACTCGCCAAGAAAGGCATCATCGTTGTTGGAGTGAACCACCCGGGATCCACTTCGGGAGACTCTTCTCCGCGTCGCTCCCTGCAGCCGGCTGAACGGGCAGCTGATCTGAGCGCCGCTCTCGATCATCTTTTGAACGACCCCTATTTTTCCCGGTTCATCGAAAAAAATCGGATCGTTGCTGCCGGGTTTTCTCTTGGTGGAGCGACTGCACTGAGCTTGGGTGGCGTGACCTTTGAACCGAATACATATGCCGAGTATTGCCTGAAGTTTGGCGACAAGGCGCAGGACTGTGTGTTCTTTGCCAAAGGGGATGTCGATCTGGCAGTCATGTCGGATGGCCTGGCTGCAAACGGCAGAGATCACCGCGTTCAGGCCGTCGTCTCCATTGATCCCGGTTTTACCTACGCGGTGCGTGATGAAAGCGTCGAGCGGATGAAGCTCCCAGTTCAACTGATCAGTCTGGGGCAACGGAACCTTTGGAATGCGGCTGACATCGGACCGACCGGCAGCAACCTGATCGGCAAGCTGGAACACGTGACGCATGTCACCTTGTCTCCCGCCAATCACTTCACTTTTCTGGATGAATGTACGGAGCAGGGAGCGAAGATTTTACAGGAAGAAAAAGACGATCCCGTTTGTGACGATCCGGCAGGGGTGGATCGCGCAGAAATCCATCGGCAGATAACAAGGGCGGTCGCGACATTCGTGCTGAACCCCGAGCCGGGTCCATCTGAGGAGCTTGAAAATTGAGGACTGAATCAGCGCAATTACGGACTAGGCGCGATATACGGCCTGGTCCGGCTGTACCGCCAGAAGAGCTGATTTGAGCTTTTCCATGGCGCGGCTTTCTATCTGCCGAACCCGTTCCTTGGAGATGCCGAGTTTCAGCCCGAGCGCTTCAAGGGTTGCACCATCTTCGGTCAATCGGCGCTCGCGCACGATCTTGAGTTCGCGCTCACTGAGAACCTCCAGTGCCGATTTCAGCCATTTTCTGCGTCGCTCGGCATCGATGTTACCGGTTACGATTTCGTCCGGAAGTGGAGCATCGGAAACCAGAAAATCCTGCCGATCGGCGCTGGAGCCGTCACTGTCGGTTACAGGCGCGTTCAAAGAGGTATCCGGTCCGGACAAGCGCGCATTCATCAAGGCGACATCGGATTGCTTCACTCCAATCGCATCCGCGATTTTTTGGTGAAGTTCGCTGTCGGTCAGGGGCGTTTGATTGCTCGAGAGTTTGGCGCGCAGCCGCCGCAGGTTAAAAAACAGTGCCTTTTGCGATGAAGAGGTCCCGCCACGTACGATGGACCAGTTCCGCAGGATATAGTCCTGGATGGATGCGCGGATCCACCATGTTGCGTAAGTTGAAAACCGGACTTCGCGAGCCGGTTCGAAACGAGCTGCAGCCTCAAGCAAGCCGACATGGCCTTCCTGTATCAGGTCTCCGAGATTTAGACCGAAATTGCGGAAACGCGAAGCGACTGCAATGACCAGGCGCATGTGTGAAAGCGAGAGTTTTTCGAGTGCTTTTTCGTCCCTGTTTTCGCGCCAGCGAACCGCAAGCTCCAGCTCCTCTTCACGAGAGAGGTAGGGGGCCTTCATAGCGGCTTGAACCAGCTGACGTTTTTCGTTCAGGGACATATTCGACGCTCCGATAAGTTATCGGTGAATTTACGTACCAGAGCTTAGGTTAGATCACTTATTGCTACCGTAGGGGCATATTTTGTGCACTTCTTTGTGATTGGTGCGCGATCAGGCGTGCACTCGACAATAAACTGAACAAAAAAGGGTCCGGAAACGAGCCGGACCCTTTCATTTTTACAGACCAGAGAATGCCGCAGAAATCAGGCGGCTTCTTCCTTGTCCTCATCATCGTCGGAATCAACTTCCGCCGCAGCTTTTGCCCGGCTTGGGGATTTGGCCAGGTTCTGCTCGATCTGCTTGACAGCTTCCGTTTCGGAGCACTTGTTCACGGCAGCAATTTCGCGTGCCATGCGGTCGAGGGCAGCTTCATAAAGCTGGCGCTCGGAATAGGACTGCTCCGGCTGGCTTTCGGACCGGTAAAGGTCACGAACAACTTCGGAAATTGCGATCAGATCGCCGGAATTGATTTTTGCTTCATATTCCTGTGCGCGGCGGCTCCACATGGTCCGCTTGACACGCGGACGGCCACGGACGGTTTCCAGAGCCTTCTTGACGGCTGCCGGATCGCCGAGCTTGCGCATTCCAACGGAAGCGATCTTGGCGACAGGAACCCGTAGGGTCATCTTGTCCTGTTCAAAAACGATAACGAGCAACTCCAAAGAGTGACCCGCAACATTCTGTTCTTCAATGGCGGTAATCTGGCCGACCCCATGAGCCGGGTACACGATGTACTCACCAGTCTTGAAACCTTGACGCTGCGCGGTCTTTTTGGTGTTCGTTGCCATACTCGTATTCTCTCCTGCGCAGTTAATCGGCCCGTTTAGGGCCGGGAAGGACCGCTGTGCGGTCACCTGTTCTTATGCGACACGAACCCCGCCGAGCGATCCAATGTGGAACGCCTGTTGATATGCGGCGTGTCAGGGCTGGTCAGTCGCCGATTTCCACTATAAAACCTAATCTCAGACAGATGAGCTGCCGGGATCTTGCGTTGTCCGGTATCGAAAAGACCCGAACACGTTTTCAAGACTCCGTTTTGGGGGTTGTTCTCATGGTTGGCGACTATCTTCCACTTGTAACATACTTTTGTGGAAAATTAAAGTACTGCTCTTTTGCAGTGCGCAAACACCATGTCCCGCCTGCCCTTACTTGCGCGGCAGCCGATAGATTTCCTGATGAAATTGCAATCGCTTAATGCCGAAATGACGCTTGCGTCAGTCTGACGCAAGCGTCTAAAGCGAATCAGGACGCCGGATTTGGCGAAAAGAACTTTTCGAACTTGTTTTCCTTGCCGTCAAACTCTTCAGCTTCCGGAAGCGGATCTTTCTTCTCGGTAATGTTCGGCCATTTCTCCGAATACTCTGCGTTTACCTCTATCCACTTCTCCAAACCAGGTTCAGTGTCGGGGAGAATGGCTTCAGCCGGGCATTCCGGTTCGCATACACCGCAGTCGATACATTCATCCGGATTGATGACGAGGAAGTTCTCACCCTCATAGAAACAATCAACCGGGCAGACTTCCACACAATCGGTGTATTTGCATTTGATGCAGTTGTCCGTGACGACGTAGGTCATCGTATCCTCGCTTCGTGCCAACCCTGCATGAGAACGTCGAAATGTATCTCAAGCTTTATCCGGCGGTTATATTCGTGCAGCACAATCCATGGGAGGCGCACGGTTCAATTCTCTGATCGCAGTTGGGTATCGTTTTTGTCGGATGCGCGCAAGCGCACAGGATGACGCAATCCGGCGTTACAAGAGAATGTTATTCTGTTTTTGCAGCTCTTTCAGAATTTTGCTTCAGTCGTCGCGACGAAAGGCGTCCAATTTACGCCGATCCCGCTTCGTCGGGCGGCCCGACCCCGCTTCACGTTGGCCCGGAGGTGGCGGTGGCGCTTCTTTCTTGGGCGGTGGCGGGGGGGACAGGTCTTCGTATAGTTTCCGGGCTTCTTCATAAGGGCCGCGCCGGGTGCCAAGTGCGATGACCTTAAGGACCAGGACCCTGCGTTCCAACACGATTGTCAGAACGTCACCTTCCTTGATGGTCTTGCTGGCGGAGGCAATCTTGTCCTTGTTGACGCGGACATGACCGGATGTCGCCAGCTTCTGGGCAAGAGACCGGGACTTTGTGACCCTGGCGTACCAGAGCCACTTGTCTATGCGCAGGTTGCCGCCTGCCATTTGTGTTTGTGCGGCAGAGATTACTTCTTGTCCTTGCTGTCCATATCGGCCTTCAGCGCCATAAGGGCTGCAAACGGTGAGTTCGGATCAATCGGCTTGTCCTTGGGAGCGTTGCCGCGCCGGTTGCCGCCGTCGAAGCCTTTCTGACCATGCGAATGACCACCGCGGTTGCGATTGGGGCCGCCTTTGCCGCCGCCCTTGCCGTGACGCTTCTCGCCCTGGCCGCCTTTTGGACCAGACCCTCTGCGGTTATCTCCGCGCCGCTGGTCATGACGGCCTCTCGGACGACGATCGTGCCGACCCGGGCGCCAGATTTCGATGGTGACGGTTTCCATTTCCGCTTCAGCAGTTGCTTCGTCACCAGAAGCCGCAGTTTCGCCTGAGACTTCAGGTGCTGCTTCTTCCGGATTTTGAGCGACTTCCGCCGGTGCATCTACAGTCGCCTGAACGTTTACTGCCGTGTCAGGGTCCCCGGCCGGGGCTTCAGCTGCAATCGCTTCAGCTACCTCAGTCTCTGCAGTTTCAGCCGTTGCTGATTGAGCAACCTCTTCCCGTGCATCAGGCGACTGCGTGGATTCAGACGCGACTTGCGGAGCGTCAACAGCTTCCGGAGCCTTGGTGGTGTCACCGCTCTCCTGCTCACTGGCAGGTTTGGCCGTGACCGGTCGTTGAACCTCTTTGGTCTCGACCCGATAGCCGAGAGACTTCAGGACAGCCGAGAAATCCTCACCCGCGCAGCCGAGCAGAGACGTCATGGCAACGGTGACAGTGAAGCCGCCGCCTTGCTCAATCGCACCTTCCGGAGGGGAGACTTCGGCGTCCAGAGGCTTCCAGGCAATCAGCGGTCGAATGAGATCCGCCAGACGTTCCAGAATGTCGACACGCACGGCGCGTGGGCCGCAAACCCGAAAGCCGACGACCTTGTAAAGGGCTTTTTCGATGCTTTCGTCAACCGGGATCGACGTACGCCCGGATGCTGAAAGCTGTGGCAGCTCTGCCATGCCGTTCATGTCGAGCGCACCGTGCTTCAGTGCCCACAGTTGTGCGAGTAACTGGCTTGGCGCGGGTTTCAGCAGGGCCGGGACAAAAATAGTGTAGGCGCCAAAACGAACGCCATGCTTGCGCAGGCCAGCGCGCATGTCCTGATCCAGCTGGCGAATTTCATCGGCGGCGTCCTGGCGCTCGAGAATGCCGAGCCCCTCAACGATGCGGAAAGCGATACCTCTTGCGAGACCTTCGAGACCTTCGCCGGACTTCAGATCCATCAGAGGCTTGAGCAGCGTATCGATCTGCGCCTTGATCCAGAGGTCCAGACGTCCCTGTACGGCTTCGCGAGCAGACCCCGTCAGATGTTCGTCCGCCAGCAACAGCACGGTTGGTGTCAACACGTCTTCGCCGGCCATCAGCTTGGCCACGGGTTCTCCGCGCCAGCGAATGGCTCCATCGGACGTGAGCACGAAATCGGCGTTTTCCGATTTCCCAAGCTTTTCCGCTCTGGCTTCGATTTCAGTGGTCAGGGCTTTCTGTGCGGCAGCCCGGACGGTCTTGCCATCCGGTCCTTCTGCCGCCGCATCAGGGGCAAACCGGAAGCCAAGCAGATTTCCGATGTGCTGACCTTCAACGAGCACATCGCCGCTCGATGTAATTTCCGCTTCCAGCATTGCGTTCTCTCTCAAACGTCGCATCAATACACTTGTCCGCCGATCCACGAAGCGCTGTGTCAGCCGCTCGTGAAGGGCGTCAGATAGTTTATCTTCAATGTCGCGTGTCTCCCCCTGCCAGTGGGCCGGATCGGCCAGCCAGTCAGGGCGATTTGCGACATAGGTCCAGGTCCGGATATGTGCAATCCGGTTCGCGAGTGTGTCGATATCACCATCTGTGCGGTCTGCGAAGGCCAATTGACGGGTGAACCAGTCATCCGCGATGTAATTGTCCTGCATCAGATGTGTGTAGATCGTGTTCAACAACTCTGCGTGGTTTGCCGGGGCGATCTTACGATAGTCGGGGACCTGACACACGTCCCATAACAATTCGACTGATTTTGCCCCTGTTGCCATTCCAGATATTGCGCTATCGCGCAACAAATGTTCAAGCGCGGTAATATCGTCACCAGTGGGCGCCCTAGCGAGACCCTCTTCTTTCGGGACGGTATCAAGGCTTCGCCGCAAGGCGCCGGTGGATGAAAAATCCAGCGAACTGTTGCGCCATTGCAGCACTTTCAAGCCGTCAAAGTGGTGACTTTCGATCTGTTCGACAAGATCATCATCCAGCGGATCGACCCGTCCGGTCACGCCGAAGGTGCCGTCTTTGGTGTGCCGGCCGGCGCGTCCGGCGATCTGTCCCATCTCCGCGGGGGTCAGTTGGCGGTACTGATAACCGTCGAATTTTCGGTTTCCTGCGAACGCAATGTGATGAACGTCGAGGTTGAGGCCCATGCCGATGGCATCGGTCGCAACCAGGTGGTCCACATCGCCGTTCTGGAACAATTCGACCTGCGCATTGCGGGTGCGCGGACTTAACGAGCCGAGTACCACCGCCGCACCGCCACGCTGACGCCGGATCAGTTCGGCAATGGAATAGACTTCGTCGGCCGAGAATGCGACCACAGCGGATCGGGCCGGCAAGCGGGAAACCTTTTTCGAACCTGCATATTCCAGGACCGACATGCGGGGCCGCGTGACGACGTTGAGGCCGGGAATAAGTTTTTCCAGAAGCGGCCGAATGGTCGCAGCGCCCAGAAGCAGCGTTTCCGATTTGCCGCGCAGGTTCAGGATGCGGTCGGTGAACACGTGGCCGCGATCGAGATTTCCGGCGAGCTGCACCTCGTCGATTGCAACGAATTCCGTGTTCAGATCCAGCGGCATTGCTTCAACCGTGGACACCCAGAAGCGCGGATTGTCCGGGATGATCTTCTCTTCACCGGTGATCAGCGCAACGGATTCTGGTCCTGCCCTGTCAGCAACGCGGCCATAGACTTCGCGCGCGAGCAATCGCAACGGCAGGCCGATCAGCCCGGAAGGCTGTGCCAGCATGCGTTCGATCGCGAGATGGGTCTTGCCGGTATTCGTCGGTCCGAGGACTGCCGTCACAGTGCGGGACCGGGCTGACGGAGGCAGCGGCAGGGGCTGAGGGCGGGACATGGAATTGGTTGTGGTCGGCTTTCTTTCGGCTCTGCGCCTATATCTAGTGTCGCGTGTCTAGCACACCAGGACTGGCCGTGTCGCTAATTCTTTTGGGGTGAAGTGACGGAAATTGCGAAGAAAAGTTTCCTGTGGAGAACGACTCTGGAACAAACCGAAACCGAATCGCTGACTCTCGTTGATTCAGGATTTGTTCCCTACAAGATGTGGTCTTCTGCCTTCGGGTTGGTACGAAATCATGAATCTGGTCAATGGTTTGATTCAGTTCGGGAGGGGTGGTGTGAATTGCGGCGAATCCGTGTCAATGATTAATTTTTAAAAAACTACTCGGATTTCTGGACTCTGACATTTGTTAACGATTGGACACATGGAGAACGAATCCCGGACGAATCGGTGATTTGAAAGTGTTTCAGCTTTGTTCTTACAACATCTAGTAGGTTTGGCAGTGATGAGGTCTAATCAGCTGGCTTTGGACTTTTGATCGCCGATCTTCGTCGTCATGCGCATTAATCAGTCTGTCTCAAACCGGGGCAAAACATGAAAAACGCGATTTTTGTCGGTTCTCAAATCTGAATTTTGCCAATTTTTGCTGCGCTGCAAATTTTTTCGAACCGAAGCATTCGACGGGAAAATCGGCGAATATGCGTTCTTTTTCCAAGAGTTACGGGTGCAGGCGCAAAATATTTTTCCTGGTAAAAAAAAGGACATCATTTCTGCCCCTTTTCAAGCGCCTCCGACCAAAGTAGAAATCTTGCCAAAATCAGCTCCGCTTTTGCGTAAAATTAGGAGGAGAGGGCGTTTGGCGATAACAAAAATTCTCGTTGCAAACAGGTCCGAAATCGCGATCCGGGTTTTCCGGGCAGCTAACGAGCTCGGTCTGAAGACCGTCGCCATCTATGCAGAGCAAGACAAACTGGCGCTGCATCGCTTCAAGGCCGATGAAGCCTACCAGGTGGGCAAGGGACTCGGCCCGATCGAGGCTTATCTGTCCATCGACGAGATTATCCGTGTTGCCAAACATGCCGGCGCGGATGCCATTCACCCGGGATACGGTCTCCTGTCGGAAAGTCCGGAATTCGTTGACGCCTGCGAAGAGGCCGGCATCACCTTTATCGGCCCGAAGTCGGAAACCATGCGCCGTCTCGGTAACAAGGTTGCCGCGCGCAATCTGGCGATCGAGGCCGGTGTGCCGGTCATGCCGGCGACCGACCCACTGCCGGACGACATTGAAGAAATCAAGCGTCAGGCGCTGGAGATCGGTTATCCGGTGATGCTGAAAGCCTCCTGGGGCGGCGGCGGACGCGGCATGCGCGTGATCCCGGATGAGGCCACGCTGGAAAAAGAAGTCCTGGCGGCCAAGCGCGAAGCCAAGGCAGCTTTCGGCAAGGACGAGATCTACCTTGAGAAACTGGTTCAGCGGGCGCGTCACGTTGAGGTTCAGATCCTCGGGGACGGCGAAAACGTCGTCCATCTTTATGAGCGCGACTGTTCGATCCAGCGTCGCCACCAGAAAGTCGTTGAGCGCGCGCCGGCGCCTTATCTGGAGGAGGCAAAACGCACGGAGCTATGCGAGTACGGTCTCAAGATCGGCAAGGCGGTTGACTACCGGGGGGCCGGTACCGTCGAGTTCCTTATGGATGCCGACACCGGAGCCATCTACTTCATCGAGGTCAATCCGCGCGTTCAGGTGGAGCATACGGTGACCGAAGAGGTTACCGGAATCGATATCGTTCAGGCCCAGATCCATATCGCGGACGGTGCAAAGATCGGAACACCGGAAAGCGGTGTGCCGGCCCAGCAGGATATCCGGCTCAACGGCCACGCTCTGCAGTGCCGTATCACCACGGAAGATCCGGAGCAGAACTTCATTCCGGACTATGGCCGCATCACCGCCTATCGCGGCGCCACCGGCTTCGGCATTCGTCTCGATGGTGGTACAGCTTATTCCGGCGCGGTTATCACCCGCTTTTACGACCCGCTCCTGGAAAAGGTCACTGCCTGGGCGCCAACCGCAGAAGATGCGCGCAAGCGCATGGACCGCGCCTTGCGCGAATTCCGTATTCGCGGTGTTGCAACCAACCTTGTGTTCCTTGAAAACATCATCGATCATGCAGATTTCCGGGCAAACAAATACACGACCCGCTTCATTGACGACACGCCGGCCCTGTTCGAGCAGACCAAGCGCCAGGACCGTGCCACCAAGCTTTTGACCTACATTGCGGATGTCTCCGTCAACGGTCACCCGGAAACCAAGAGCCGGGCGCGTCCGCCGAAGGATGTTGCAGCGCCTGTGGTTCCGGATTTCGGCGACGACAAGCCAGCCGGTACCAGGCAGTTGCTGGACGATCTCGGCCCGAAAGGTTTTGCCGACTGGATGAAAGCGCAGAAGCGAGCGCTGATCACCGATACCACCATGCGCGATGCCCACCAGTCGTTGCTGGCAACCCGCATGCGTACCCATGACATCGTCAGCATCGCGGATGCCTATTCCGCGGGTCTGCCCTCGCTGTTTTCGCTGGAATGCTGGGGTGGTGCAACCTTTGATGTGGCGATGCGCTTCCTGACGGAAAGTCCGTGGGAGCGATTGCATCACATCCGGGAAAAGGCGCCGAACATCCTGTTGCAGATGCTGCTGCGCGGCTCCAACGGTGTCGGCTACACCAACTATCCGGACAATGTGGTCAAGTTCTTCGTCAAGCAGGCTGCCGACAACGGCATCGATCTGTTCCGGGTCTTCGACTGCCTCAACTGGGTGGAAAACATGCGTGTTTCCATGGATGCCGTCCAGGAAGCAGGCAAGCTCTGCGAAGGTGTGCTGTGCTACACCGGCGACATGCTGGACAGCGCGCGGCCGAAGTATGATCTGAAATATTATGTCGGTCTGGCGAAGGAGCTCGAAGCAGCTGGTGCCCATATTCTCGGTATCAAGGATATGGCGGGCCTCCTGAAACCGGAAGCCGCGAAGGTTCTGATCAGGACACTGAAGCAGGAAACGGATCTGCCGATCCATTTCCATACGCATGACACTTCGGGCATCGCGGCATCAACAATTCTGGCAGCCGTTGAGGCAGGAGCGGACGCGGTCGATGCGGCCATGGATGCGCTTTCCGGTCTGACATCTCAGCCATGTCTCGGATCCATTGTGGAGGCGCTGCGCGGCAGCGAAAGAGACACCGGTCTCGATGCAAAGACGATCCGTCAGATCTCTTTCTATTGGGAGGCTGTGCGCACTCAATACCGCGCCTTCGAAAGCGACTTGCGCTTCGGTGCGTCTGAAGTTTACTTGCACGAAATGCCCGGTGGTCAGTTCACGAACCTCAAGGAACAGGCCCGTTCCCTGGGGCTTGAAACCCGCTGGCACGAGGTCGCGCAGGCTTATGCGGACGTCAATATGATGTTCGGCGACATCGTCAAGGTGACACCGTCGTCCAAGGTTGTCGGCGACATGGCGCTGATGATGGTCAGCCAGGGCCTCACTGTTGAAGAGGTCGAGGACCCGGCAAAGGACGTTGCCTTCCCGGACAGTGTCGTGAAGATGCTGCACGGCGACCTCGGTCAGTCTCCGGGCGGTTGGCCGGGAGCCCTGCAGAACAAGGTGCTCAAAGGTGAAACGCCGATTACCGTTCGTCCCGGCTCGCTTCTGGACGAGGCTGATCTCGATGCAGAGCGCAAAACGGCAGCTGCGGCGACCGGTCATGACATCGACGACACCGAGCTTGCTTCCTATCTGATGTACCCGAAGGTCTACACGGACTTCGACAAGGCGCAACAGCAATACGGTCCGACGTCGGTCCTGCCGACGCCGGTCTATTTCTACGGACTGGAGGCGGGCGAGGAAATCTTCGTCGACCTGGAGCCGGGCAAGACCCTTGTGGTGCGCTGCCAGGCCATCGGTGAAACCGATGAGAAGGGCGAGAAGAAGGTGTTCTTCGAGCTCAATGGCCAACCTCGCAACGTCAAGGTTCCGGATCGGGCTCACGGCGCCACCGGCGCAGCGGCCATGCGCAAGGCGGAAGACGGCAACGCTTCCCATGTCGGCGCGCCGATGCCCGGTGTCATTTCCACGGTGGCGATCGCGACCGGTCAGGAAGTCAAGGCCGGAGACGTTCTTGTGTCGATCGAGGCCATGAAAATGGAAACCGCGCTCCATGCAGAACGTGACGGCACCGTGAAGGAAGTGTTGGTTACGCCTGGAGCGCAGATCGACGCCAAGGACCTTCTGGTCGTCTTTGAAAGCTGATCGAGCAAAGGTGAGCGGATCGCACGTTGACGCGATCCGCTCACTAATTATCTGAATTCATTTACATAATCTTCTTCGATCACGCGAGTTCACATATGGTCACCCTTCATGTGAATTGAACGCGAGCTTGCTTCACCCGGATGCTTTTCCCGTCCTGTCTCTTTTGAGGCGGTAGCTATGGGAGAGAATGATGAGGAAGCTACCTGTTTGGCTGGGCGGCGCCATTGCGTCCCTGTTACTAACGGCATCCGCTCATGCGGCCTGCGACGCGAAAAAACCCGGCGACGAACTGACCGGCGCCGAGGCCGAGGCGGTCTACGACTGTTTGAAGGCGGATTTGCAGGCGGGGTACCAGAAGGGGCCGAAACGCTGGATACCCGAGGATTTCGTCAAGGATTATCCGGGCTGGACCAAGGTGAGCGCTTTTCCGGCAGCTCCCGGTTTTCACGGTGGGCGGTTTCTGGTCACTTACGTCAATTCCATCGGAGCGGATGAATATCTGAAATACAAGCCGGAGAATGTGAACATTCCGGCGGGCACCAAGATCGCCAAGGAATCCTTTGCCGTGAACGACGATGGCAAGGCAAGCCCGGGGCCTCTGTTCCTCATGGAGAAGGTGGCAGCCGGCAAGTCCCCTGAAACCGACGACTGGTATTACATGATGGTAGCACCCAACGGCACGCCGCAGGCGGTCAACGTGCTCGTTGCCTGCAGCGAATGCCATCAAGGCAATTTCGGCGAGCAGGGCGGTCTTGGTTATCCGGTTGAAGATGCCCGGATCAAATAGGCATGCCAGTGAAGTGGTGGCGGAAGACGTGGGTGTTTCGCTGCTCTTCTGGTTCAAAAGGTATTTCAGGCTTTGAATGATCGCCTGCCATTTGGCGCCGGATCAGATTTCCATTGCGGATGAACTTGGTGCCTGGTGATGCAGGTTTGCCAGAACCTGCAGTCCCTTCATGAGGCGCAGTTCACTCACTTCGTGGCTCAAGCAGATACGAACAGCCTCCGGCGCCGTTGCTGACGAGGCTGCGAAGCTGCGGCCCTCGCTGACCAATACGCCATGCCGGGCGCATTGTGCCCGGAATGTATCCGCTCTCCAATCGGCGGGGAGCCTGATCCACATGTGGAGGCCATGGTGGTCGGAAGTGAAATCCACTTCCTTCAAGATCGTTCGGGCGAGCGTTTGCCGATGTGCCGCCGCATCTCTTTGCTTCTTGGCGAGTTTGAAAGCCGTTCCGTCATTAATCACCCTTGCCGCAACTTCCAGGGTCATCGGCGGGGGCATCCAGACGCTCAGGTTGATCGCATGGCGAAGGGCGGGAACCAATCTGTCGGGCGCACGCAAAAACCCTACCCTCAAACCCGGTGCGACGGTTTTTGACAGGCTGGTCACGTAGATCGTGTGATCGGGCGCAAAGGATGCAATGGGCGGCGGGCGGCCCTCCTTGAGTGGACCGAACACGTCGTCTTCTATCAAGATCACATTGTATCTTTGTGCGAGATCCGCAATCGCCTTCCGGCGCTGGGTCGGAAGGGTCACTGTGGTCGGGGCCTGCAGCGTGGGTGTCAGATAAAAGGCCTTCGGTTTTGCTCGACTGCAGAGTTCTTCAAAGGCCTCCGGAATGACGCCGTCGTCATCCATTTGCACGACTGCCGTATTCAACCTCTGACGTTCGGCGATTGCGCGCACCGGCGTATAGGTGAGGGGTTCCGTCAGCAGCAGATCCCCCGAATTCAACACCGACATAAGCGAACAAAGTATGCCGTGCTGTCCCCCCATTGTCATGACAACCTGATCGGCGGCAGCATCAATCCCGCAATTTGAGAACCAGACCCTGGCGGCATCGTTGTGGTGATCAAGGTCCTTGTCCGTCTGGTAGTCCAGAAGTGACGGAAGCCTGGTATCGGCTGCAATTTCCTTGAGGATGCGCCGTATGTGCGGCTCGGAGAAGCCGGGCAGCGGAAGATTGCGAGACAGATCAACCGGTCCGTTTTCTTGGCGAAGCAAAGTACCGTGTTCGCCATTTTCCGGCACGGCGCCGGGAACGCGAACAAAGGTGCCTCGTCCCACTTCTCCTCTTAGCAACGCTCGCCTGGTGGCTTCTGCATAGGCACGGCTGGTCGTGTTGGCCGAAATTCCAAGCTGATAGGCCAGTTCCCGATGCGGCAGAAGCCTCGCATTCGGCAACAGTCGCCCGGAAGCGATGTCTTCAGCCATCACATCAACGATTTGAAGATATTTGGGGCCGCGACGTCCCTTGAGATTTGGAATCCAAATTGCCATCAGATCAATGTTTTGATTGCATCCTACTTAGCTTCTTATCAATTTTATCTGCAGTCAATGCAATTTAGCGAGCAAGTCTGATGGTCCTTTCATCTCGATCAGTCGGAAAGGGTGTTCTGCTGTCCCTGATCTGTCTTTTGTTTCTCGGCGTGATGCCGATCATTTCTAATTCGAGGCCTCCGGAGGTCGGCGCGCTCTCCTTCGCGTTTGCGCTCTCGGTCTGGCAGGTGATTTTCGCAATTCCGGTCTTCGGAATTGAATTGCAAAAGGGTGTAAAGGGCATCTTTGATGCGGGTCTTTCCCGACATGAGAAAAAGCGCTTGCCTTTCGTGGCAATTTCCACCGGAGCGGCGTTCGGTCTGTCGACCTATCTTTACGTCCTGGGGGTACAGAAAGCCGGTGCCGCCAATGCGGCCATAGCCATTCAGGCCTATCCGCTTTTCGCAATTCTTTGGGAAAGCCTGTTTTTGAAACGCACAAAATCCGCCATTGAGCTGGCGCTCACAGCGGTTCTGATCGGGACACTGTTTTACCTTGGTACAGGCGGCACTTTTCGATTGTCGGGCCTGTCTCCCTGGTTTCTTGTCAGTCTGTGTGTGCCGCTGCTCTGGAGCATCGCCCATGTCATCATCAAGGAAGAACTCGGCCGGACACCCATTACGCCGGTGCAGGTGACATTCTTCAGGGCGACGATCTCCACGGTGTTCCTCTTTGTGCTTGTTGCGATTATGGCGCCGGAGGAAATCCTGCATGCCGGGCGTTCGATTTTTCAGATCACGTCAGCGGTCATGGGGCTGGTCTATTTCCTGGAATTGATCGTCTGGTTTTATGCCGTCCGGCATATCGATGTGTCGCTTGCCAGTTCGATCACCACGCCGTGGCCCGCGCTGACCATGGTTCTGGCTGTCGTCTTTCTGGGCAACAGCATCGAGCTGTATCAGGTCATCGCACTCGTCATTGTAGTTGGCTGCATTTACGGACTGACACTGGCCGGCTTGAAGAACGTCAAGCCAAGGGAGAATGTGACCTGACATCCCGTTTTGGTCATGCGGCAGTTTCGAGGCTCCTGATTACCCGATCTTTTGTGGGAAATTCGGAAGCCCCTACGCGAAAACGGTCAGCAGGAACGCGGCGAAAAGGGTCAGGTGGATCAGGCCTTGAAGAATGTTGGTTCGGCCGGTTGAGGCGTTGATGAAGGAAATCAGCAAGGTCAGGCTGAGAAGAAGAACTCCGACATCGTCAAGACCGAGCTCAACGGCGTTTCCTGTCATCAGCGACGCAATGGTCACGCCAGGCACAGTCAGTCCGATTGTGGCCAGGGTTGCTCCCAGAATGATGTTGTCCGAGCGTTGCATCCTGTTTTCGCGAGCTGCCTTGATGGCGCTCATGACCTCAGGCGATAGCACAAGGACGGCAATCAACAGACCGCCAATTGCGACCGGAGCGCCCATCTGATCGACGCCGTGGTCGACAAGGATCGCGAATTTCTTGGCCAGCAGAACGACGGGCAACATTGTCAGGAGCAGAAAGGCAACGTGATAGGGCTTTGGCCGAAGGACAAGACCGTGATGACCATGGTCGTCGGCATTATCTCCCTCGGTTTCGGCAAACTTGAAATAGCCCTGATGGCGCATGGTCTGAATGCCCAGAAACGTTCCATAAAGAACAATCGTTGCGGCGATCAGGAACCATGCCGGAACGGGCATCAGTTTCGGCAGTATCAGGGTCAGGCCCGACAGTGCGGCAATGACCGCGAGAAAAGTCGTGTTTCCCTGAATGTTGAAGTATTGCTCGCGATGGGTGAGGCCGCCGATCAACAAAGCCAGGCCAACAAGACCGTTCAGCTGGATCATGACGACAGAGAACATCGTGTCGCGCGCAACGGTTGGAGCGCTGCTGCCGGAAAAGGCAACGGCGACGATCATGACAACTTCCATTCCGGTCACGGCGACGGTCAGTAGCAGCGTGCCGTATGGTTCGCCCAGCATGATCGCCAGACAGTCCGCGTGTCTGGTGACCCCGAAAGCAGCCCAAAGGATGACGGCGCACAGTCCGAGAAAGAGGATAAGGAACCAGATCGGGTTGGAAAGGTCGTCCAGCCAGTTGCTGCCTACCGTAAACATCAGCAAGACCGTGAAAAGTCCGACCCAGCAGGCCATCTCCGCGCGGAGAAAGGTGAGTGGGGTCTTGGGTGATCTGGTTTCAATGTCCATGATCTCCTCCTCACGATAAAATTCGCGGGGTCAGTGCGGAGGTTTGAGATCAGAATACTTCAGTTCGTTCTGATTGCTAAATCAACGTTTTTCGGAATCTGGGGAGCTTGAGTAAGGCTTAGATTGCGGCACCCACGCGTTAAACCGATACAGTCGTATCACTCCGCCGCCTTCAGCTGGCAATATTCAACTGGTGCCGCAGCGGTGCCGATCCAGATGTCCAGGAACCGGTCTAGCCACTTCCTGACGTCGGGATCATAGACGAACCGTCCTGCAAAATGATCGCGGCGGTTCTGGGCGCCGGGAAGTTCCATGCGCGGTGCGCCTTTTGTGGTCCAGCGAACCATCATCTGGTGGGTGAGTTCCGGGTGGAACTGAATGCCGTAAGCTGCCCGGCCAACGCGAATGGCCTGGTTCGGATAGGTGGGGCCTCCGGCCAGAAGTTCCGCGCCCCTCGGCAGGTCGAAGCCTTCCCGGTGCCACTGATAGACTTTTTTCGGCCAGCTCATCAGCTCCTTGCCGGCTGCGGTTGGCTGCAGCGGGTAGTAGCCGATTTCGACCAGGCTGTCACGATGACCGGACACGGTGCCGCCGAGATGCTTGACCATCATCTGGGCGCCGAGACAGATGCCGAGGAAGGGTTTTTCCTCCGCCAGTGGAACCTTGATCCAGTCGATTTCCTTATGAACGAAGGCGTCCGGATCGTTGGCACTCATAGGTCCGCCGAAAATGACGGCACCGGCATGGTGTTCTAGCGTGTCGGGAAGCGAGTCGCCGAAGCGGGGCTTGCGAACATCCAGTGCAAATCCGCGTTTGACCAGTTCCTGACCGACACGGCCGGGGGAGGAGGTTTCCTGATGAAGAATGATCAGAATTTTGGGGCGGTTGCTGCCTGGATCGAAAGGAAGTCTCATGGGAATAATATGAGGGACGGCCGACAAAAAATCGACCCCTGACAAAAGGCGTCACCAGAAAGTGCCCGGACCGCCAAGTGATCGCTCTTAGTCTTTGTCCTCTTCTTCAGGTGCCGACTGGGCCACCTTGTGGCGAAGTGTCATCCGGTCCCGGGTCGAAACGCCGAGCAGTTCGGCAACACGCCAGATTGTGTTGTCTTCAAATTCATGGACATGACCGTCCGCATAAACGATCTCCCACATCATCTCGACGATGGCCAGGCGCTCGTTTTCGTCCGTGGTGCGCTTCAGGACCGAGGTGAAGCCATAAAGGTCAACCGCTTCCTCATCACGCTGCTTGGCGGCTGCGATGAGTTCGGAGGTCTCCTGATCCGTCAGCTCATAGTGCTTCTTGAGGATCTGGCGAAGTTTCTCGCTTTCGCTGTCTTCGATGATGCCGTCGATATCAATCAGATGAAACAGAAGGGCGGCCGCCGCAAGGCGCTTGTCATCTTCAGCGAAGGTCTTCTTGCCGCTGTCGCCAAAAGTAATTTCACGAACAAAGCTCTTAAGTGCATTCAGCATTTTCGACGTTCCCATGGTCCGGTCCGCTCGGCCGGTTTCTATTGCTATACCAATCTGCCCTTAGCATCAAAGTGTTGATGTCTCTTTTAAGACCTTGATATGAGTAGTTAAACTTACATTTCCAAGTCAAGTTTTTTGAATCGTTCTAAACTATTGATTTTTCTGAATTTATTTCTTGACTTTTACCCTCATGAAATGGTTTTACGCGACTCGCGTTCCGGTTCGTGGGGCCGCGACATCATTCAGTTTTCGCCTGTTTGGCGCCTTGGCAAGACGGCGCCTCAAATATTGGGATGGGACAATGAATTCCTTCAAGCTTGGCCTTCTGGCCGCAACCGCTCTGTTCGTAACTCCGGCGTTCGCAGCAGCTCCGGCCGACGTTCTTTCAACATATGGCGATATCGCACAGGCAAAATACGCGGACTCGCTTGAGACCGCAAAGACGCTCAAGACTGCGATCGACAAGCTGATTGCCGAGCCGACCGAAGCCAATCTGGAAGCTGCGCGTGCGGCCTGGATCGAGGCGCGCAACCCTTACCAGCAGACAGAAGCCTATCGCTTCGGCAACGCGATCGTCGACGACTGGGAAGGCAAGGTAAACGCGTGGCCGCTGGATGAAGGCCTGATCGACTATGTCGACGCATCCTACGGCGATGAATCGGAAGAAAACGACTTCTATGTTGCCAATGTCATTGCCAACCCGAGCCTGAAGGTCGGTGGTGAGACCATTGATGCAGCCGAAATCACCCCGGGCCTTCTTGCAGACAAGCTTCAGGAAGCCGGTGAAGTGGAAGCAAACGTTGCAACCGGCTACCACGCTATCGAATTCCTGCTCTGGGGCCAGGATCTGAACGGAACCGATGCCGGTGCCGGCAGCCGTCCGGCAACTGATTTCGACACTGCAAACTGCACCGGTGGCAACTGTGAGCGTCGTGTTCAGTACCTGAAAGCCGTTACAGATCTGCTGATTACCGACCTGGAAGAAATGGCTGCGGCCTGGGCTCCGGGTGGAGCAGCTCGCGAAGAACTTTCCGGCAAGGGCGAAAACGGTGGTCTCGCAACCATCCTGACCGGTATGGGCTCGCTTTCCTACGGCGAACTGGCGGGTGAGCGGATCAAGCTTGGCCTGATGCTGCATGACCCGGAAGAAGAGCATGACTGCTTCTCCGACAACACCCACCTGTCTCACTACAACGATGTGGTCGGTATCCGGAACGTTTACTTCGGTGAGTACAAGAGCCCGCTCGGCAACAATGTTTCCGGCGCTTCGCTTGCAGAGCTCGTTGCCGCGAAGGATCCGGCACTTGCTGAAGAAATGAAAACCAAGCTCGATGCCACGCTCGCAGCATTCGAAACGATGAAGGCACGTGCTGAAGGCGGTGAGGCATACGATCAGATGATCGGTGAAGGCAACGAAGAGGGCAATGCCGTCATTCAGGCTGCCGTCGACGCCCTGGTTGACCAGACTTCTTCCATCGAGCGCGTCGTCAAGGTTCTCGAACTGGACGAAATCGCGTTTGAAGGCTCCGACAGCCTGGACAACCCGGGCGCTGTCTTCGAATAAGATCTTTGCGTCAGGCGGTGTCAAAGCCGCCTGACGTTTCTTTCATGTCTGCGAATTGGGGCTCGCGGACAACAGTTCAGGATGCGACTTATGGGACTGGCCCCCGTGACCAGCGCCTTTTCCGGCGCCATGTTGGCTATTTTACTTTCTACCGGTTCTGCGATTGCAGAAGAGACCCTGTCTCACAGAGGCGATCTGTCCGCCAAGGACAAAGCGAAGGCCGTCAAGGTGCTGAAGAGCCCGGCGGACTTTGAGAAACCGGAACTTTTCGAACCCATGCAAGGTGGTGCGGGCACGTCGAAGAGACGGCCCAACAGAGATGCCTTTTCTCATTCAAATACCAATCTGACCTTTGAAGAGCAGCACACGTTCAAGGTCGGTAACGGGCTCTTCAAAAAGCTCTGGGCATCCTCGCCTTCATCGACGCAGGCGTCTGACGGTCTCGGCCCGCTCTACAATGCAAGATCCTGCCAGGGATGCCATTTGAAGGACGGCCGTGGACGGCCGCCGCGTCCCGGCGATGAGGCGGTTTCCCTGTTCCTGCGCCTGTCCATTCCCCCTCAGAGCGATGAAGATCGGCAGGCCCTTGACGCCAAAGAGATCCTGTCGGTTCCCGAGCCGACCTACGGCGGGCAATTCCAGGCATTCGCCGTCCCAGGCCTTTCGGCGGAAGGCAAGTTCGATATCGAGCTTGAGAATATTGAGGTCGAGCTGAATGGTGGTGAAATCGCCGTTCTGCAAAAGCCGACATACAAGGTCCGGGATCTCGGTTTCGGCGAGATGCATCCAGATACGATGACGTCACCGCGCGTTGCGCCTCCAATGATCGGTCTGGGGCTCCTGCAAGCCATACATCCAGGTGATATCAAAGCACTTGCCGACCCGGACGATCTGAATGGAAACGGTATTTCCGGCAAGGTCAGCCGGGTCCGGGATATGGAAACCGGAGAGTTGACGATCGGCCGTTTCGGCTGGAAGGCATCCAATCCGACCATTCGCGCCCAATCAGCCGGAGCCTTTGCTGGCGACATCGGCATCAGCACCCCTTACAAGCCCGACAATTACGGCGATTGCACCGATGCCCAACAGGAATGCCGGGCATTGCCTCACGGCGAACAGGCTCAACTTGGCCCGTCCGAAGCTCCAGACCCGGTCATGGACCTGGTGACTTTCTATTCGGAAAACCTGGCTGTCCCGATGCGCCGTGATGTTGACGACCCGCAAGTGTTGAAGGGCAAACAGATCTTTTACGAAGCCGGATGCGTCTCCTGTCACCAGCCGAAATACGTCACGCGGCGCGATGCCGAAAATCCGGCACATCAGTTTCAGCTGATCTGGCCCTATACGGATCTTCTCCTTCATGACATGGGGGAAGGCTTGTCGGATGGCCGTCCGGTCGGGGATGCAAACGGACAGGAGTGGCGCACGCCGCCGCTTTGGGGTATCGGTCTCACGCAGACAGTCAACAATCACACCCGGTTCCTGCATGACGGGCGGGCGCGCAACCTTCTGGAGGCGGTCTTGTGGCATGGCGGCGAAGCCCAGGCGGCTCGAGACGTTGTCGTGTCCCTGACACCTGATGACCGTCGTTCACTGATCCGGTTCTTGGAGTCTTTATAATGCGGCGGTTGGTTATAGCGGCAATTGCAGTTTGCTTTTCGTATCCTGCGGCTTCCGAGGAGTTCAATCCTCCCCTTGAGCACTTTATTGCTGACTATGTCCGCCCCGCAGTGGCAGAGTTTTCCCAAAGCTCCGCGAAGCTTCCAGACGCAGTTTCGGCCATTTGTGCCGAGGAAAAAAAGGCAACGATCTCGGGCTTTTACGAAGCTTTCACAGAAACGGTACGCGATTTTTCCCGAATTCATTTTCTCAGGTTCGGACCGCTTGTCGAAGATGATCGCCTCAGCAGACTGGCGTTCATGCCGGACCCGAGAGGAACCGGCATGCGTCAAATCAGAAAAATATATGCAGCCCAGGATCCTGCCGTTCTTTCGCCAGAGAGCCTTCGCGACAAAAGCGTCGCGGTCCAGGGGCTGACAGCCCTGCAGCTGATCGCATTCAACAAGTACGGAGAGGTCGTACTTGGATCTTCGGATGAAACCAGGGATTTCGACTGTGGTTATGCAACTGCGATTGCCCGCAACGTTGCTTCCATTGCTGCCAAACTCGAAACGGAATGGGCCGATCCCAAGGGATATAGCGCTGTTCTGTTGTCGGCAGGCCCGGACAACGAACGGTTCCGCACCTCCAAGGAAGCTCTTGAATCTGTTTTCAACGCATTGGTGACCGGAGTGATCATCATGCGGGATCAGGACATCCTGCCTGCGCTGGGGTCTTCGGCGGAAAAAGCCAAGCCGCGCCGGTTTCCGTTTTCACGTTCCCGAAACGCGATCATTTACCTGTCCGGTGAGCTTTCCGGTATCCGCGATGCTGTCAACAGCATGAACCTGAAGCCTTTGATGTCCGAAAGCGACCGCTGGGTTCTTGATACGCTGGGCTTTGAATTCAAGAATGCGCAAAGCTATCTGGACAAACTGACGCCGCCGTTGCGTCTGAACTTTGGCAAAGACGGCAGCTACAACCTGACGGCCGCACTCGCCGTTACGCTGAACGCGATCAGAGACATGATGGCCCAGGAGGTCGCGGGAGCTCTGAAACTGGCCGGAGGCTTCAATGCCCTTGATGGCGACTGAAACCTCCCGCCGGGTATGCACTTTATCGCGGCGGAGTTTCCTGACCGCTCTTGGCGGCCTTACCGCTGCGACTGTCTTTTCCGGTTCTCCGCTGGCTGACAGTCTGTTGAGCCGCGATGCCGCGGAAAGCATGCCGCTCTTTGCAAGTGCCTTCAAGAAAGCCGATGGGAATTTCGGAATTGGCATCGTGGATGAACTCGGCCAGGTGCTTGCCCAGATTTCCCTTCCCGGGCGTGGACATGGCGTTGCCGTGTCGCCGGACGCAACACGTCTTGCGGCTTTTGCCCGGCGCCCCGGTACCTTCCTGATCATCCTCCGGCCTTTCGACCAGGCCGAGCCCGAGTTGCTGACTGCGGACACGGGCCGGCACTATTTCGGGCACGGCTGTTTTTCAAAGGGCGGCAGATTGCTCTATGCCGTTGAGAATGACTTCGATGCAGCTCGTGGCGTGGTCGGTGTCTACGACATCAGCGGTCCGCAGACCCGGCGTATCGGCGAGCTCGACACCCACGGCATTGGCCCCCACGACATCTTGCTGTCCCATGACGGACGTACCTTGATCGTTGCCAATGGCGGGATCGAAACCCATCCGGATAAAGGCAGGGAAAAGCTCAACCTGGAAACCATGTCTCCTTCCGTGGTGTTTCTTGACGCCGCAAACGGAGATTTGCTGGCAAGACATGGTCTCGATGCTTCCCTTCACCAGCTCTCACTTCGCCATATGGCCCTGGACGCAAATGGCAGGGCCTGGGTCGGCGGACAGTTCCAAGGGGCGCTGAGCGAAACGCCGCCGTTGGTCACAGTTTTCTCTCGCGATGAAATGCCGGAACTTCGGGAGATGCCGGGAGCGGTCGCGTCGCGGCTACAGAACTACATCGGTTCGGTGACCGCCAATGCGGCTGGCGATGTGATTGCTACGTCAGCGCCCCGCGGCGGGCAGACGTTGTTCTGGGACGTGGCAAACGGTACGTTTCTTGGAACGCAAGCCATTCCGGACGGTTGCGGCGTCGCGCCAATTGATCAGGGCAGTTTCCTTATTTCTGACGGGAATGGCGGCTTGTCATATGTGAGCGATGCAGAAGAGCCGGCTGAAATCCTGGCCAGGCCCCCCGGATTTTCCTGGGACAATCACATGGCGGCGTTCGGCTGATATTGACCCTGCGGCACGTTCCGGACTTGCCTGAAACGAAAAAGCATGCTTTCGGTGTCCGGAAAAGATTTATTGCCCCGGAAGAGAGCAGAGCTCCTGCATTCAACAAATGCGGGAGCCGCGTCTATGAGTGCGAAACGGCAAATTTCCTGCTTTTGTCAAATTCAGAGGGCATTTTTGACGGCGGATTGGTCTACATTGAGGCCGATTCGTGTAAGGGAGACGCTCCAACATGCGTAGGCTTTTGATCGGACTGGGCAGCCTGGTAATCGTGCTGGTGACCATCCTTCTGGTGGTGCCGATGTTCCTGCCCAAGGAAGAGATCAAGCATCAGGTGGTCGAACAGGTGGACAAGCGCCTTGGGTGGCGGGTCCGGCTGGACGGTCCCGTTTCCCTGTCATTGTTTCCCAGGTTCTCGCTTGTTGCCGAGGATATCGGCATAGCAGGGGAAGCCGGTGCCGACGGGGTGGAATTCGCAAAGGCTTCGCGGGTCGAATTCACGCTCGGTTGGGACGGGCTGATCTCGGGAAACGTTCAGGTTGACGGCATATCTCTCGATCAGCCGGACATCTATCTGGAAGTCAGATCGGATGGGCGAACCAGCTGGGAACCGCGCCGGAGGCTGGCAGACGAGGCTTCGGTGGCTTCAGAGGCAGCACCGTCCGCTCAGCCGGATGCTTCAAGCGTGCCGTCAAACACTGAAAAACCCCGGGCCGTCACGTCTTCCGAAGGGTATCTGAAGAGCATCGGCGTCAACAGCTTCCGTATCACCGGCGGATCGGTGACCTACAAGGACCAGGCCTCCACGACACCGATCAAGATCAGCAACCTGGATCTGACGCTCCGGGCTCCGGATCTTGCCGGAGACGCGGACCTTGCCTCCAGTTTCTCCTTGCAGGATATTCCGCTCAGCGTCTCAGGATCCCTGACCAATCCGCTTGGGTTGGTCGGCGGAGAGCAGGTGCCGGTCTCTCTGACAGTCTCCACCGGCGAAAACACCATCACGGTCGCGGGCGATGCCGGAATGGAACCGCTGAGGGCAAATCTCGCAGTGGAAGGAAACGGTCCGTCGCTCAAGGCGGTGGCTCAACTGGCAGGGCAAAATCTGGCGACGGATCCCGGAGCGTTCTCCCTGGACGCAAAGATTTCCGGTTCGGAGGCCGCTGTTTCAGTTGCGGACCTGCACGTGATGCTCGGGCAACTGTCGCTCGGTGGCGCCGCTGACGCCGATCTCTCCGGGTTGCTGCCGGAAATTTCCGGGCGCCTGGTACTGAAGGAAGGTTCGATTGCCGACCTGCTGTTGCTTGCCGGACAGGATCTGCCTGCGAGCGGCAAGCTGAGTGCCGACCTTGCGTTTGAGACCGTGGGGCTTACCGGTGAAGAACTTGTAGCAGGGCTCGATATCAATGGGTCGGTTTCCATCGCCGATGGTGAAATCGGCGGCTTGGGATTGGCCTCCTCGGTCGGCGGCGATCCGAATGCCGATCGTCTGACCAACCTTGCAATGGATGTGGAACTGGAAGGACTTGAGAACCCGGTTGCCTTGACCGGTGCGCTGTCCTGGCGCGGAGAAGGCTTCAGCTTGACCGGCGAGGCCGACACGGCGCGCCTGCTCGCCGGGGATGCCGCCCCCGTTTCAGTGACTGTCAAAGGCAATCGTGTCAGTGCCGGATTTGATGGCCGGGCGGCCATGAATGGTTCTGTTGATGGAGCCGTTCGGGTTGAAACGGCGGACCTACGTGGCTTGATGGCCTGGATGGGGCAGCCGATAGGAGCAGGTGACGGGCTGAAGACATTCAAGGCTTCGGGCATCTTCGGAATGCAGGGAAATACGATTTCGTTTGAGGAAACCCGATTTACGCTGGACGAGACTTCCGGCGAAGCTAATGGACGGGTTGAATTTGGCGGGAAGCCCAAAGTGACCGCCAGACTGGCATTGCGCGAGCTGGTTCTCGATCCTTACCTTGGTGGCGGTTCCAAGGCCGCAAGCGGCGGCTCGGGGTCTTCCGGGAATTCGAACAGCGGAAGCAGCAGCAAGAACTCCGGCCCGTCTTCCGGTTGGAGCACCGATCCCATCGACTTCTCCGGACTCCAGGCGGTCGATGTCGACTTCAAGGTCACAACACGCGAAATTCGCTGGGACAAGATCAAAGTCGATGAAAGTGCGCTTTCAACGACCATTCAGAACGGTGTTCTGACGGCCAATCTTGAAAAACTTGCCCTTTACGAAGGCGCCGGAACAGGAACCATCAAGCTGAATGGTGCGGCGGCAATTCCAGAGGTGGAGGCGAAGTTCTCACTGTCCGGGCTCGATGCCTATCCGCTGCTGCGTGACGCGGCCGATTTCGACTGGATCGAAGGCACTTCGGCAATCAACCTGGCCGTCAGCTCAAAAGGCGGAAGCGAACAGGCGCTTGTTCAGGGATTGAACGGCGATGCGGATTTTGAATTCGTCGACGGTGCGATCCGGGGCATCAATGTGCCAAAGATGGTGCGCGGGCTTTCCGTCGAAACCTTGCTGGGTTGGCAGGAAAACCAGTCAGAAAAGACCGACTTCAGCTCTCTCGGAGCAACCTTCAAGATTGCAGACGGCGTCGCCCGTACCGAAGATCTTGCCATGGCCGGTCCGCTGGTGCGTATGACCGGCAAGGGCAAGACGGATATGCCCAGACAAACCCTCAACTGGAGAGTCGAGCCGAAGATCGTCGCAACATTGGAAGGTCAGGCTCCGGTACCGCGCCGCAAGGGCGCAGACAAAAAAATGTCAGGACTTGGCGTGCCGATCCTGATCGAGGGGCCCTGGAGCGATCCGCGCATTTATCCCGACATTGCGGGTATTCTGGAAAACCCGGAGGCTGCTTACAAGCAGCTTCAAGAGACCGGTGGTGAACTGATCTCAATTCTTCAGGGCAAGCAGGCCCCGTCGGAGGAACTCGTTGATACTGCAAACCAGGTCATCAATCGCGCGACCGGAGGACGGACGCAGATCGATGTCCAGAAGGTTATTGAAGGCGACGTCGATGATGAAGAAGTATTGAAGGCGGTCGAAGAGGGCTTCGGGCTGCCTTCGGGCCTTCTCGGCAATGTCTTCGGCAAGAAGAAGAAAGAGAACTGACGTCTGCCGAAGCAAACGTACCGACCCTGGTCACCGGTTAATACTGCCGTGCCTTGCGTGCCAGTTCGATGCCTGGCGAGACACGCATGAGGCGCATTTCGCCGAAACTGCGGATGTCCTGTTTGCCAAGGTCAACGAGATGAAATTCATCTACGAGGAATTCCTTCATCTCGTCCGGGGCGACAATGCACATGGGATTGGCAAATTCCTGCAGGCGGGCCGCGAGGTTAACCGCTGAACCGAAGACGTCATAAACGTATTTCTGGATTCCGACGACGGAGCCGACGGCAGAACCGGTGCCAAGACCGATGCGGGCCTGCCACTTGTATTGGTGGCTCTGATTCCGCCGGTCGAGATACCGGATGAAACGCACGGCGCAATTGGCAACCGCACGTGTATGGTCCGGGGAAGGTTCCGGCATGCCTGCAACGGCAAGATAGGCATCGCCAATGGTCTTGATCCGTTCGCAACCGAACTGTTCGGCGATCCGGTCGAAGGCGGTGAATATGTCGTTCAATTCACCCAATGTGACTGTCGGGTCGTGTTCGGCGGCGAACCTGGTGAAGTCCACGAAGTCCAGCATTACGACCGAGACGCTTTCGTAAAGCTGAGGCGTGACAACGCCGAACGTCTTGAACTCTTCGTATACCGAGCGAGGCATGAGGTTCAGGAGCAGGCGCTCCACACGCTCCTTTTCGCGTTCCAGTTCCCGTGTGTTGCGCTCCACCATAGCCGAATAGCTGTCGATCATCGATTCCAGCTCGCGGATCCGGGTGATGTTCTGGCATTCGACCACGTAGAAGTCCTGCGCCTCCGCGCTCGCGCACGAGATGGACAGGGCGATGATGAGCGTTCGCCTTTTCCGCTTCACCTGCAGCTCACCGGTGTACCGGCCACTCCTTTCCATCTCGGACTTTATGTCGTCCATGTCGATGTCCTGCAGGATATCGGGCAGGCACGATCTGGGTGCGGGCTTGCCGAACCATTCGGCGAAAGGTTCGTTGGTGAAGAGGAACCTGAGATCCTTGCGCCGTACAACGGCAATACCCACGCCGATTGCGCGCAGGAGCTGCTCGTTGATGGCAGCAATGCTCATGACGCGCCATCCGCCAGGATCGAGCCGCGCCGGGCTTCGATTTCCGTCATAACGATATCGATGTCCTGAGACTCGATGCCATGTTCGGCGAGGGTGTCCCGCAACAGGCGTTGAACTTCATCGAAGTCAGCCGAAGTCAGGTTCAGGGACGCATGTGCTCTCTTAAGGCGTTCATCCGTGTAGGAAACCGGGCCGCCAAGGAGCGAAGAAACGAATTTGGTCTGATGGTCGATAAGTCGTGGCATGTCGACATCATCGAAATAGTCACCGACCTGATCAGAGTCGAGAACCTTGTCGTAAAAGGACAACACAAGTCGGCTGACAAACTTGAAGCCACCATATTTGTCGAAAAGCGCCTCTGCCATATCCGTAAGACTCTGTTTGTAGTCAGATGTCGTGCAGTAGATATAGCTTAAGCGACTGCGCTGCTTATTCAAAGTTGTTTGGTTATTTGTTGGATTTACTTGTAATTTCTACTTAAGTAGTAAATATTGAAAGTTGTTTCCGGTAAATTTGCACGTGATGTTCGGGTGTAGTGTTGAGTTAACTTCACACCCGGCGAGGTAACGATGTTCCGGAGCCTAGAGTTCCAGGGCTTGGACCATCGCTGCGACACCTTCATCTATTGTGCCGGTGTTTTCGATCCGGATCAGATTGGGAACATTGTCAGGCTCCAGGTCTGCGCGCTGCAACCTCTTGCGAATGTCTTCCATGCTTTCGCGCCCACGCGCGGAGAGCCGTTCTGCCAGCACATCGATCGGAGCCGTTATCAGCAGCACGATTGATGTTTGATACTTGGCGGCGGATTGCCCGAGCACCTTGCGCGATCCGTTCGCAATGACCGTGTCGCCGGAGCGGACGACCCCGTCATAGGATTTGGGAATGACGTAGCCGAGCCCGTGCGCCTCCCATGAAAGCGCCGTTTCTCCAGACTTTACGAGATGATCGAATTCGGTCCGGGTCAGCGTGTCGTGATCTTCGGCATCTGCATCGGCCGCACGTGTAATCGCGCGCCGGGCAAAATGGACATTGGAATGGCTCTTGAGCCGGTCCTTCAATGCGGCCATGAGCGTATCCTTGCCCGCACCGCTCGGACCGACGACAAGCACCATTCGTCCCGGACCCAGCTTGGCCGAAGGACCTTTCATGGTGTCAGGCAACCCTCTTGCCTTCGCGCCAGACACCGCGAACGATCGGCACGTTGCCGACCAGCTTTACCTGGATAAGGTCAGCACGAAGCCCCGGAAGCAGGGAACCGCGATCATCGAGCCCGATTGCCGTCGCAGGATTGGACGTCACCATCGCGACCGCTTTGGGAAGTGAAATAGCTTCGATTTCTTCAGCCAGCTGGAACGAGGCCTGCAGGAGCGATGCAGGGATGTAGTCCGAGGACAGAACATCAAGATATCCCGCTTCGGCCAGTTCACGTGCCGACACATTGCCTGAATGAGAACCGCCGCGAACGACGTTCGGCGCGCCCATCAGCACGGCCATGCCGGCTTCATGGGAGGCTCTTGCCGCCTGCACCGTGGTCGGAAATTCCGCGATCCTCGTATTCAGGGCGACGGCTTCCTCGACATGCTCGCTGGTGGCGTCATCATGGCTTGCAATGGCAATGCCGCGTTTGCCGGCCTGATCGGAAAGCTGCCTGCGATGCTCTGGTGCAAGCGCACTTGCCTTTTCCTGACGGCGTTTGATAAACGCGTCCATCTCGGCATCCGAAAAGCCTTTTTTGCCCTTGAAATACACCTTGTAGGCGTCGAGAGAGACAAACTGGCGCTGCCCGGGCGTATGGTCCATCAGGGATATCAGCCGGATGCTGTCATCTTCCTCAAACACCTTGAACGCGTTCATGACATCAGGCGCAGATACTTCACAGCGCAGATGAATGAAATGATCTGCGCGCAATCTGTGTTCCCGCTGACCGGTTTCAATGGCATCGGCCAGCGATCTCATATCCTGGTAGGTCAGATCGGCATCTTCATCCATGCCGACCCGGAGCGCGTCGAACACTGTGGTGATGCCTGCGCAGGCAATCTGGGCGTCGTGGGCCTGAACGGCCGAAACCGTATTCCAGCGCACTTTGGGGCGCGGGGCGTAATGGGTTTCCAGGTGGTCGGTGTGCAGTTCCACCAGCCCGGGAAGCAAGAAATCGCCTTCGCAATCGTGCCCGTCGGTTTCAGTGGGAGAGGCGATGTTTTCGATACGACCCTCACCATCGACGGTCAGGGACCCGTCGATCACTTCATCGGCCACAATCAGTTTGGCGTTTTTGAAGGTTTTGGGATGCGTGCTCATGCTGTCTCCTTGGGCGTCACGCCACCGGATCGTGACTCGGCTTCGACCGGGCCAATGTCGCCGGTCAGTTCAAACACAGAATGGACTTCAAAGGGGGTTCCGCGTTCCGTCTCAAGATAGAGCGCAAAGCTGCCGCAGGTTCTTGGACGCCCGGTCACGGAGCCGAAATGTGACCTTGCCTCTGCCGCGATCAATTCCGCTTCCCGGTCATCGTCCAGCTTGTTCGACAAGGTCATATGAAAGTGGAACTCGTCAAAGACGTAAGGGTACCCCCAGTCAACCAGATAAGAGTCCTGCCGGGGTGTCAGGTTGCTTTGCCGACGCCGCTGCAAGTCGGCTTTGGAAAGCGGTGCCCGAAACGCCTCGAATTGGCGAACGCATGTTGCCGCGAAAGCCGACAGCTCCGGCTCGCTCTGGTCAGGTGTCAGGGCCAGAAACTTTCCGAGGCGATTGACCGACAGCCCCTGGATTTCAAAGGGGGAGACAAGGCCGGCGAATTCCTTGCAGGCTGCCACAAGCCCCGCTTCGGTCTTGTCGTGATGCAGATGAAAAGGTGCCTTCAGCGTGCCGTGGAAGCCGTATCTGCGAGGATTGACGGTGAGCGCATGAAAGCGTTCAGCTTCCAGTCCTTCGAGCGTCGGCTGCAGCAGGTCCTCGGCAGCAAACGGATCCCGGCCCAGCCAGGCATTGCCCAACTGCATCAGGCGGTCTTCAGCTGAAGCGGCAAAATAGATGGCGTAGCGCATGGTTCAGAATCACGACTTCGATCAAGGGGTGGCCGAGGTGATGGCCTTACAGGTGGGGAGTGACTGTTCTGTGACAGTTTTCCGTCACCTGCAAGTGTTTCTTGTCAAGAAGCTAGGCCGCAACCTCCGCGGCAAAGCCTGTGACGTCGATGATCCGGTCGGCAATCTCTTCGCGCACATCCTGATCGTGCAGGATGCCAACCATGGCAACGCCCTGCGCCTTCTTCTCTTCCACCAGCCTGACAACCACCGCCCGGTTGGCGGCATCAAGTGAGGCCGTCGGTTCGTCCAGCAGCAGGATCGGATAATGGGCGATGAAACCACGGGCGATGTTGACGCGTTGCTGTTCTCCGCCTGAAAAAGTTGCCGGAGGAAGCGTCCACAGTCGCTCCGGTACATTGAGCCGGGCGAGAAGAGCGCGGGCAGTGTCCCGCCCTTCGGCTTCGCTGGCGCCCTGTGCAATCAGGGGTTCTGCGACGACGTCTTCGGCGGAGACCCGGGGGATCGTCCGCAGAAACTGACTGACATAGCCAATGGTGTTTTCGCGCAGTTTCAAAACCTGGCGCGGCTCGGCACCGGCGACATTGACGATTTCATCGCCGATGGTCACGAGGATCTGACCCTCGTCGCAGCGATAGTTGCCGTAGATCATTTTCAGGATCGAGCTCTTGCCGGCTCCGGACGGGCCGCCCAGGACGACACATTCGCCTTCCTTGACCGAGAACTCGACCTTCTCGACGACCGGTATGACGGTGCCGCCCTGCAGATGCATGGTGAAGGACTTGCCGACATTGTTGAGGTAAAGACGGACAGGCATTCGTGTGCACTCCGCTTAGACTTGAAGGATCGAGGATACGAGCAACTGCGTGTATGGCTCGCGTGGATCGTCAAGAACCTGGTCGGTCAGGCCGCTCTCGATAACGTTGCCCTGGCGCATGACCATGATCCGGTGTGACAGAAGACGGGCGACCGCCAGGTCATGGGTGACAATCACCACGGACAGTCCGAGGTCAGCCACCAATCGGCGCAGCAAGTCGAGCAAACGGGCCTGAACGGAAACGTCGAGGCCGCCGGTCGGCTCGTCCATGAAGACCAGCCGCGGACGTGTCACGAGATTGCGGGCAATCTGAAGGCGCTGACGCATGCCGCCGGAAAATGAGCGTGGATCGTCGTCGATCCGGTCGCTTTCGATCTCCACCCGGCCCAACCAGTCATCGGCCGTCGAACGGATATTGCCGTAGTGACGCTCGCCAACCGCCATCAACCGTTCGCCGACATTGGCACCGGCCGACACGTTCATGCGCAATCCGTCGGCGGCGTTCTGATGAACAAATCCCCAGTCGGTGCGCATCAGCAACCGGCGCTCTGCTTCGGTGAGCTGGTAGAGATTGCGCATGGAGCCGTCACGCATGCGGTATTCGATGGCGCCGGCCGTCGGGGCGAGACGTGTGGAAAGGCAATTGAGAAGAGTTGTCTTCCCCGAGCCGCTCTCGCCAACGATTGCCAGTACTTCGCCTGGCCACAGGTCGAAGGAAACATTCGAGCAGCCGATCCTGTCGCCGTAGTAGCGGGTGACATTGTGAACCTGCAGGAGCGGTTCTTCAGGCATCAACGCGTTCATTGGGCCGTCTCCTTCACGTTACTACCGATCTGGGCTGCGGCAGGGTCTGCAGCCATCGGGCCGAGGTGGCCGTCGGAACGTCGTTCTTCACAGAAATCGCTGTCGGAACAGACAAACATGCGGACTCCCTGGTCATCGAGGATGACTTCGTCGAGATACACATTTTCCGCACCGCAGAGTCCGCAGGGCTTGTCGAATTTTTGAATTTCGAACGGGTAATCCTCGAAATCGAGGCTCTTGACTTTCGTGAAAGGCGGGATCGCATAGATACGCTTTTCCCGACCGGCACCGAACAGCTGCAGAGCGGCCATTTCGTCCATCTTGGGGTTGTCGAATTTGGGCGTCGGCGATGGGTCCATCACGTAGCGATCGTTGACCTTGACCGGATAGGCGTAGGTGGTGGCGATGTGACCGTTCTTGGCGATATCCTCATAGAGTTTCACGTGCATCAGCCCGTAATCTTCCAGGGCGTGCATCTTGCGGGTTTCGGTCTCGCGCGGTTCCAGAAAGCGTAGCGGTTCGGGGATCGGAACCTGGTAGACCAGGATCTGGTCTTCCGTGAGCGTCTTTTCCGGGATCCGGTGGCGGGTCTGGATGACGGTCGCTTCCGAAGTCTCGTAAGTTGTCCTGACGCCGGCGGTCTTTTCAAAGAAACCGCGTAATGAGACCGCATTCGTGGTGTCATCCGATCCCTGGTCGATCATCTTCAGACAATCATCCCGACCAAGGATCGAAGCCGTTACCTGCACGCCACCCGTTCCCCAGCCATATGGCATTGGCATTTCGCGGGAAGCAAAGGGAACCTGATAGCCGGGAATGGCAATGCCTTTCAGGATCGCCCGGCGGATCATGCGTTTTGTCTGTTCATCCAGGTAAGCGAAATTGTATTCGCCCTGATCGTAGATCTGAGCCGTGTCGTTCATGGTGCGGTCCTCCGCTCCAGCAGAATTTGACGATAATTCTCAAGCCGCATTTCCAGTGTCCCGGTATGCAACTCGAACAGATGGTTGTCGTTGTCGTAGAAATAGATCGACCGGCCTTCACCCTCGACGCGCGGGCGAGGCGGTTTGAACTCGAGACCGAGGCTTCTGATGGTCTCAAGCCGGTTTTCGAATTCGCTTTCCTCTATCTTGAAAGCAACGTGATTGTAGCTGCGCTCGGCAAGAGCATCGCCCTGCATGATTGCAACCCATACGTCGCCAACCAGAAAGAACTTCTCCGGAGACAGCGAAAAGGTGTCTTCGCCGCTTTCGTAGACTTGCCGGCCCTTCAACACATCGATCAGGATGCGTGTCATCGCTTCAAGGTCGCTGACGATGAAAGTGATATGGCTGAGGCCACGGCTCATTCCGCAGCCTCCTGAGCGGTCTCGCCGTTTTCTTCCTGCCGACGCTTCTCGAACCATTCGTCGCGCATGCGGCGAACAAGATCGAGTTCCGCCTGGAAGTCGACATAGTGCGGAAGCTTCAGGTGCTCGACAAAACCGGTCGCCTGAATGTTGTCTGAGTGCGAAAGGACGAATTCAACGTCCTGAGCGGGCGCGGTCTGTTCCTCGCCAAGCTCCTGCCACCGCAAGGACCGGTCGACCATGGCCATGGACATGGCCTTGCGTTCAACCTGGCCAAAGACCAATCCATATCCACGCGTGAACGTCGGAGCGGCCTTGGCTGACCCCTGGAACTGATTGACCATCTGGCACTCGGTCACTTTGATGGTGCCTAGGGTTACGGCAAAGCCCAGCTCCTCCGCAAAGAACTCGACTTCAACCTCGCCGTATCTGATTTCCCCGGCAAAGGGGTGCGTGCGGCCATAGCCACGCTGGGTGGAATAGGCGAGTGCCAGCAGAAAACCTTCGTCTCCTCTTGCAAGGTTCTGCAGGCGGAGGTCACGATCTGCCGGGAATGCCAGCGGTTCGCGGGTGAGGTCACCCACCGGAGCACCTTCATCGGAAATCGGATCCGGTTCCATCAGCCCCTCGTCTCCGAGAAGATCCGTCACGCGAGGCATCGTCTCGTCCATTGCGGGAGCGGTCTCAACGGCAACGTCACATGCGTCTTCTTCAGCTGCCAGAGCGAAGTCCAGAAGGCGGTGGCTGTAGTCAAAAGTCGGCCCGAGGACCTGTCCGCCGGGCAAGTCCTTGTAAGTGGCTGAAATACGCCGTTCCACCAACATTTTCGCGGTGTCGACCGGCTGGCTGTAGCCGAACCTTGGCAGGGTTGTGCGATAGGCGCGCATCAGGAAGGCTGCCTCGATCAGGTCTCCGCGTGCCTGCTTGATGGCAAGCGCGGCGAGGGTCTCGTCATAAAGAGATCCTTCGCCCATCACCCGGGCAACGGAATGGGACAGCTGCTGTGCGATTTGCTCCAATGTGAGCGAAGGAACCGAAGTGTCGCCCCTGCGGCGCTTTGCCAGAAGCTTGTGAGCATTGCGGATGGCCTTTTCGCCACCCTTAACGGCAACATACATGGCTCAGGCCTCCGTGAGCGTGATGCGGGTGGAGCGAGGCAGGGCTGCCACGTCCGTTTTTCCGGCAAAGATCAGGTCGATGCCGCGCGGGAACTGCTTGCTGTTGCTGATGGTCTGGTCCCAGAAAACCGGAGGAACGGGAGATGACGAAAAGGCTGTGAAGTCCTTTATGCCGGGGCCTTCCAGCTTCACTTTGGGCGCCCTGTCAAATTCTTGTCCGATCAGGATAACGGTTGTCGATTGATCGGGGTACTCCGCCGAGCCCTGGTTGAAGCTTGCCAAAGGGACCAGGTGTTCAGGATCTGCGACAAGTGCAAAGGCGGCATCGACAGGTTCTGAGACAATGGGGGCACCAGTGTGAAAACGCAGAAATGCCTTGACCGGTTCCGATGTCATCAGTGGGCGATCGAGCCAGATTGGCGTGTCATAGTCGAACAGTGTAAGCGCGATTGCGGCTGCGACCGGTGTCAAAGGGGACGGCGGTGTCAGACCGTCCGTGTTCACAGGCCTTCTGTCTCCGGGTCTTGCCATGACATCCATGATCGCCCGGAAACAGGTCTGTGCGTCATGAACCGGATCCTGTAGGCCTGCGGCGAGTGGTGTGCCGTCCGCGGGCCGTCCTACTGCTGTGATTGTCATCAGTTGTCTCCTCGCACCATGGTGAAGAAGTTGACTTTGGTGGCTTCCGTCTCGCTGCGAACACTTTCCTTCTCACCGGACTGTGCGTCTGCAAGCGGGGCGATGATGTCGGTTTCGATCTGCGCCCGAACTTCGCTTCGCTGCCAGAGTGCATCAATCACCGCGGACTGAAGCGCCTTTGTCTTGTTGCGGCCCAGGGCGTAAGCGCTGCCGGTTTCGCCTGTGTCCAGGCGCACAACACAGCGCGTTACGGTGACTTCCCCGAGATTGAAGGGGCGGCCTGTTCCGCCCATGCGGCCTCGTACCATCACAAGGCCGGTCTCGGGCTGGCGTACGAGTTCATAGGATGGGGGTGACAGGGTTTCGAACCGTTCGGCGACGGCTTCCGGCGAAGCGGCGGCCAGGGTCGCCATGTTTTTCTGCCGGATGCCTGCGGCACCGTCGATAGGAGTGGTGGAGGTGGCTTCGGTCATGGGCACGCCTTTTGCTGGCGGTCTTGGGAGGAGAGTGTTGAAGTTTTCTAGCTTTGATTTGTCTATTTGTCTATACAAATAAACTGATTGACTCTTTGGTACCGAAATTTGATGACGGTCACATGACGAACAACACCATTCTTGACCGCAGTGCAGGCATCGCCGTCTGGCGCCAGATCATGGAAACGCTGAAGGCGGAAATCGTCAGCGGTGCTTTCGAAAAGGGCAGTCGATTGCCGCCCGAGTCGGAATTGGCGACGCGCTTTGGCGTGAACCGGCATACGGTGCGCCGGGCGATTGCCGCTCTGACAAGCGAAGGTATCTTGCGAGCGGATCAGGGCCGGGGAACCTTCGTCGCCTCCGCGCCGCTCAGTTACCCGATCGGTCCGCGTACCCGGTTTTCCGAAATTGTGTCTGGGCAGGACCGTGCGCCAAGTGGCCGACTGATCGGGTCGGCGTTGGAAGAGGCCGACGCGCTGCTGGCCAATCAGTTGGACGTGCCGCTGGGGACCATGCTCATCCGTCTGGAAACGCTGAGGGTTGCCGATGGTATTCCGATGATGATCGGGACCAGCTGGCTGGAACAGTCGAAGGTTCCGAACCTGGTCGCCGATTATGCCGATTGCGGTTCGATCACCGAAGCCTTGCGGCGCGCCGGTATCGACGATTATCGCCGCAAGGAGACACGGATCTCGGCCGAACTGGTGGAAGCCCGGGACGCGCAACAGCTCGGGCTTCCACTTGGGCAGCCTGTTCTGATTGTTGAGAGCGTCAACCTCGACATATCCGGCAGGCCCCTTCAATACACGCGGGCACGTGCGGCAGCCGATCGGATGCAGCTCGTCGTCAACGGTGGTGCCTAAGTTTTTTCGGATTTGTCGGCTTTGGATCCGCCGACACCTTGCCGGGTTGAACCAATCCCGATTATGTCCAGAATTTAGGCGTGGACCTGGTTGCTTCCCAATAATCTTTGGCATGATGCCACTTCGTCTGACACTGTGATTCATGCCAGCCGATAACGAATCCGATGGCTTGTGCAGTTTCCATCGCCCTGGCTCCGCCGACCTTGCACTTTTGCGGCAGCTGTTCCGCCATTGCGACATCGTTCAGATACCCGAAAATATCCTGCAGCTTCTTCATGCGCTTGAGGAATGGTTTGACCGTGTCTTCCGGGTAGAGACAGCCGAAGAATTCGATGCCGTATCGCATCTTCTTCATCGCCTTGCGCATTTCATGGCGCTCTGGAATCGACAACTCTTCCAGCCGTTTGCCATACTTGATGACCTTCTTCCATTGCTTGGCGAGAGCTTCGCTGGAAAAGGCCTCAATCGGTTGCGCCAAAAGCCCTGTCTGGTCAAAGTTTTCCGGATCCAGCCAACCCCGGCCTTCCGTATAGGCTGCAATGTCCAGAAGGAAGGCGTTCACTTCAGCCGACTTCAAGTGATCAACCAGCGCCTTGCGCGTTTCTTGCCCACGTGACGCGTTGAGGTTGTTGAGAAGGGAATTGAGAGAAAGGCTTTCAGGTGCCCTGTCGACCAGCGGAGCCACGATTTCATCAATCAGGACGTCGAGGTCGCGCAAGGCGCCGGCTTCAGCGGCAATCGTGCGTGCCATCTGGTCGAGCGGAAGTGTCGTCGCCGGATTGAGGGCAGGCCTGAACAGACGGAAAGCGCTTCGCAGCCGGCGCAGGCCGACGCGTAGCTGGTGTGGTCCTTCCGGGTCGTCGGACGCCAGAATTGCGATCCTGTTTTCAGCGACCTGCGTCAGGCAGGACCGCAGGACGTCGCGGAATCCCAGTTCAACACTGCTTCCCGCCGAAAAGGAGATCGGGTCGGCAAAAAACGGTTCGGGTTCAGTTGCCTGATGCCCTTCGGCAAACCTGTAGCCGCGTTCGGCTTTGCTATAGGGTGAAAAACGGAAGGGAGTGTCTTTCACCAATGCTTTGGCCGCTTCGAAAATCGAATGGCTTGGTCCCGATTTGAGTTCGAGTTCAAGCTCGACAAGCGGTTGACTGCCGCTTCCGGCGAGGATGTTGCCAGTATCGAACGCGATCTCGATTTCGGTATCGTCACTCTCCCGTGTGAGGATGCGGGTGGTCCGTTTCATCACTGTTTCAAAGCATTCCTGAAGGGAGCCGCCGCTGATTATCTCCGTCAGCTTCCGGGCGACATCCGGATCTTCGATTACGGTAAAATCGAGCGCGCGACCCTTGACCTGGTGCTCCGATTCAATGGGCGAGGAAAGCCCCCCCATGACGCCTGTGCCGAGTTTGGCTGTCTGGATCCAGCTGCGGCCGGATTTACGGACCCGGAGCGAGATTTTTGACTTGCGCAGCGCCTGGTCCGGCGTGTCGAAATAAATCGACTGCAGTGTTTTGGTGACTGATTTGCTCGCTGTAAATCCTTCGATGACGCCAACGCGTTTCATCGCGTCATGCGCACCTGGATCCAGTTCAAGCTTGAGCTCGATTTCACGTGCAGATTTTGACATGAAAAATTTCTAGCCAAGCAGAGCGCTCTTGTCCAGAAAAGGTGCACAATTTGCACTTTTGTAAGCCGGCTAATGACGCGGCGGCGTGTTGTCCGATGCGTCTAGCGAATATCAGGACAGTATCTACTTGAACAATTTGCGGTGCACCTTGTTCACTGCGCGGCAGATTGTGTGCAGGTAGTTCGGAACCGATTTCTGATTGAAGGCGATCTTGCGAACATACTCGGGCACGGTCCAGGTTGCTTTCGATCCATCCGGAAAGGAGAGGGTAGTACCCGGAACGGCGAGATATTCGACGCCATTTTCGTCCACGATCAGTGCTTCGCCTTCGAGAATGAGAATCGTCTCGTCAAAAAAGTAATGCCAGACGAACTTTCCCGCCGTGCAGGACCAGTGATCGACAACGGTCCAGCTGTCTCCGATTTGAGACAGGTTCTTGCATTTGGCTTCGGGATTACCTTCAAGGATCCAGTCGGATTGATCGGCGACGGTTCAAGAGAAGTCTTGTCCAGGCGGGACTGTGAAAACTGTCCGCCAATTGCATGGGGTTGGGCTGCTCCCAGCGTCAGCAGCTGCAGTGTTTCCACCAAGGCCGCTTCTTCATGCCGAGGCGAATTTGTGTGTGTTCTGTGCCAGCTCACTATCCAGTCGTCATCAATGTTTCAGGTCATTGTGCATGGCCGGAATTGAAATGAACTTTAAGTGTTGCAGAACTTCCTTCTGAAATTGGGAGATGCCGGCCGATTTCTCCTGCTATCGCAAAGGAATAGTTAAGATAATGGCTAAAGCTGCCGGGAACTCGCCGACCTGTTTCTCCGCTATGTAGTGGAAAGACCAACCACTTTGTGCGATGGGCCGCTTGCATCCTTCAATGGCCCATGATAGGCACGCTCTCCGGTGTCAGTTGCCCCTCTGGCGGAACTGGTAGACGCGCGGGATTCAAAATCCCGTTCCTTCGGGAGTGCCGGTTCGATTCCGGCGGGGGGCACCATTTTCCTTGCACAATCTACGACCAACTGTGCCGAGCGTGTAATGCACCCGCAGGAATGCTCAAATGCGCCTGGTTTTGAGCGAATTTCCTTTTCGGAGTTGAGTTCAGGTATTGAAGTCTCGATGCTTCTGTCGATCGGAGATCGATTGCGATGAGTACCTTGTGTGCGGCATCGTGACGGCTTCATGAAATCTCCAGGTGACTTTTTGTGCCATCGCGGCTATGGGAAGCGCCATGATCAGACGCCTCTATGACTGGACTTTGTCCCTTGCTGCCGGACCGCGCGCGCCCGTTGCGCTGGGCTCCGTTTCCTTTGTTGAAAGTTCGGTCTTTCCGATCCCGCCGGACATTCTTTTGATCCCGATGGTCATCGCACGGCGCGAGCGCGCCTGGTGGTATGCGTTTCTGTGTACGCTGACATCGGTGGCAGGCGGTATTCTGGGTTATCTGATCGGCATGTTCCTGTTCGATCAGGTCGCCGAGCCCATTCTTTCCTTCTACGGAAAAATGGAAAAGTTCGATGAGTTCAGTGCGGTTTTCAATCACTGGGGCTGGTGGTTCGTCTTCATTGCAGGGCTGACACCGTTTCCATACAAGGTCATTACGATTGCCTCCGGGGTCGCTGGGCTCAGCCTGCCGGTGTTCATTCTGGCCAGTATAGTTTCGCGAGGCCTGCGCTTTTTCGTCGTCGCCGCACTGCTCTACTTTTTCGGCCCGCCGATCAAGGAATTCATCGAAAAACGCCTTGGCCTCATGTTCACCCTGTTCGTGGTGTTGCTGGTCGGTGCTTTTGTTCTTCTGCGGTATATTTAAAGAAATAGAGGTGATGTGATGTCTTCAGAGCGCGTGGCACGAAATCTGACCGTCCTGGGGTTCCTGGGGGGAACCGCGGCGATTGCCGCGGCCTGGGGATACCAGCTGATCGGCGGATATCTACCTTGCAAGCTCTGCCTCGAACAGCGCATCCCATATTACGTCGGATTGCCGCTTGCAGCTCTGGCTATCATCCTGATGATGCAGAAGAGGTTGGGGCTGGCCACCATCGTGCTCCTGACTGTTGCAGCAGTCTTTGCCTACGGGTCGGGATTGGGGATCTATCAGTCGGGTGCCGAATGGGGCTTCTGGGCTGGTCCAAACGACTGTGGAGGAGGGGGAGCAGCCCCGGCCTCTGCCGCCAACATGCTGCAGGCTCTGCAATCCACTCGCATCGTCAGCTGTACGGAAGCGAGTTGGCGCATGTTCGGCCTTTCCTTCGCCGGTTGGAACGCGGTGGCATCCGGCGGTGTCGCCCTGCTGGCGCTGATTTCAGCTTTTGTGTTGAATCGGCGTGAGAATGAAGCCACTTTAAACGCATGAGCGGATCAAAGCACCCAAAGGAAAAGCAGCGCGAAGAAGCGTTGAGAACCATCGACCGGGCACAGGCGGAAAGCGAGACCATAACCGGTTCGACATTCGTGCGCATGGCGGACCGTGCCAAGGATCACTTGAGCGCGGCTGACAAGGACGAAGAGGACCGGATCGAGGTCTGGGGGACCCGGATCGGCCGGATTGCAGGTGCCGTTTTTGCTGTCGGACTGGTGATTTACCTCGCCGTTACCTACCTGTAGGTAGGATTTTGCTGAAAAATGGGTCAAGGGAAGCAGTATGGCATCTGTTCAACCGATAAGCCGTAGCGACTGGTCTGAGCGCAAGGCGCCCGGTCTTGCCGATTTCGAGGCAATGGCGAGTGAGGTTCTGGCTGGACTGCCGGACGATGTTCTGCTTCGCTGCGGACATCTGCAGATCAGCCTTGCCGACTATGCGCCAGACGATGTACTTGATGCGCTGTCGATTGAAGACCCTCATGACCTTCTGGGATTGTTTGAAGGGCAGGGACTTGCACAGGGCGGTGATTCTGATCGAACCGGCCAGATGCCGAACCGGATCTGGTTGTTCCGAAGGCCGATCCTGGATTACTGGGCCGCCATGGACGATTCACTAGGCGACGTGGTTGCACATGTGCTGATCCACGAAATTGGCCATCACTTCGGCCTGTCCGATCAAGACATGGAAAGAATCGAGGCTGCCGCCGACCGCTAGGTCATGCGACAGCCTCGCCATTAAGAACCGTGTGGAAGCTTATTCAGCAGCTTCTTTTTGTGCGCGGACGATAGATTCAGAAATCAGTCTCTTGGCTGCTTCCATGCCCTCGACGCCGGTTACCTTGACCCATTTGCCCGGTTCCAGATCCTTGTAATGTTCAAAGAAGTGTTTCACCTGGGCGATGGTGATTTCCGGCAGGTCGGCAATATCGTTGATGTTGTCGTACCGCTTGGTCAGCTTGTGGGTCGGAACGGCGATGATCTTTTCGTCCTGGCCGGACTCGTCTTCCATCAGCAGAACGCCGATCGGACGGCAGTTCATGATGGCGCCGGGCACGACCGGGCGCTGGTTGACGACAATCACATCGATCGGGTCACCATCACCGCACAGGGTATGCGGAACGAAGCCGTAGTTCCCCGGGTAGCGCATCGGGGTGTAAAGGAAGCGGTCGACGTACATTGCGCCGGCATCCTTGTCCATTTCGTATTTGATCGGCTCGCCGCCCATCGACACCTCGATGATGACGTTGATGTCTTCCGGCGGGTTCTTGCCAATCGGCACAGCGTCGATACGCATCGCAAAACTCCTGTTGATCTTTGCGCCGTCTATCGCAATCCAGCCCGAGAAGTTCAAGCCTTTAATTTTTGCATTGCACCTAATTGATGAAAGTGTGTCTATGATGGCGGTCGCGGATTTGACGGGGTGCGTTCATGGGGAAATTCAACCTTTGCCAGAAATTGACCTTCCTGGCTTTTTCAGCTGTTTTGCTGGAAGTGCAGTGGGCAGAAGCTGAAGCGGCTGAAATAACCAGCACTTACACCAAGATCCGGCTTCAGGACTGCACGCAGACCGAAACAGCGTCTGAGGAAAGTACGTTTGGCGGGTCCTGGGAGTGTGCAGGTCTTCAAGGGCAGAAGGTTTATGTTGCGGAGGGCGATCTGCGCATGTTCGTTTCTTTCAGCCCTTCCGCAGCTCAGGAACCTGCGGCGACGCAAACTTTGCCGAATTTCAATACGATCAACGAGACTTTGGAGTGGCGCTTGCGGGACGGAGCAGCTTTTGCAACGATCCTTCGCTGGTTTCCAACCCTGGACGACAGCGGTAAGACCGGCAGTGTCCTGATTGTCACGCAGCTTGATCCGGGTGGAGCCACTTGTCAGATTGCCCGAATTGACGCCCAGGCCAACAAGAATGCCAACGTGCTTGCACGGAATGTCGCAGACAGGTTTGCCGGGCAGTTCGATTGTTCGAAAGGACCGCTGATCGAAGGGCTGCCCGGGATCCTGTACTAACCGGATGCCTGAAAAAGCTGGCGAACGATCGTAATCAGCATCAGGGAATGTTAGGCAACCAGGTGTAAATGGAGAGCTCCATGCGCCGTCCGCCAATTCTGTACCAGGATTTTGCCGACAGCTTACCCCCCATGGCCCGATAGAAGTTGCGTGCCGGCTGATTGTCGCTCAACACCTGGACAGCGAGACCGGCCATGTTCTTTGCTGCGAGAGTTTCGCGGACATTGGTGAAGAGTGTTCGCCCAAATCCAAGGCCCTGATATTCCGGCTTCAGGTACAGCTCGTAGATTTCTCCGTCCATGCCTGTGCCGCGCAGTCGGCACGGTCCGTAGGTCGCGTAGCCTGCCGGTACGTCGGCAATGCTCAAAATCCTGATGTTGACGCCGCGCGACAGCGCGCCGCGCCACCAGCCGATGCCTCTGCGCGAAACCATTTTCTGCAGGTCAACACCGTGCAGGACACCACGATAGGCGCCGAGCCAGGCTTCAGTGTGAATGCCTGCAAGCGCCTCGCAATCTGCGGTTCGGGCCGCACGGAGATCGATCAGGTCTGTAGTCATCCTGCAAAAAGGATACAGCAAGCGATGCGTCGGAAAAGAGGCATTCGTAACGGAAAATGTGAAAAGTGATCCGGCTGCGCAGTGGAATCGGCAAAACTCACGATGGCAATATCGGAAGGAAGCTGGAAATGAAAAGGGCCGGCATAGCGCCGGCCCTTCAGTTGCCCTGATGTTTGACTCATTAAATCTGGTTGACCTGTAAAAACCCCGGGGGGCTGGGGGGCTAATGCATTCCGCGGTCCCTACTGGTCACACCCATCAGGGTATGAGTTCAATATGGGTAGGCAAAATGGCTGGCCAAGGGCTGGAATAAGGCGAAATCATGGAATTTTACGCATTCTTTCTGGGCAACTTTCCGCTACGTTAACACTTTGGGTAATCTGCGGAAAATTTACTTGGCAAAAATACCGACCGGCTTTGGCAGAGCTTCCTTTCTTTGATTGCGGGCTTGCCATCCGCCCCAAAGGCGACGCATCATGACAGATAGGTGACATGGAAAATCCTTTGAACGGTTTTCCGGTCCGGGGCGAAACCGCAAACGAACATGGAGGCGGAATGAGCGAAGCCGATGACAGCGCGTTTCAACGCGGCGCGGGACTGAACCCGCTGCCGCAAAGCCAACCGGCTCCCCCCTCCAGACCCGTTGTTGCATTCAACAGACGCGAACTCGATACCATCTTAAGGCTCTATGGACGTATGGTTGCCGACGGCGAGTGGCGTGACTATGCAATGGATCTCCTTAAAGACAAGGCAGTGTTCTCAGTGTTCCGCCGATCTTCGGAAATGCCGCTCTACCGGATCGAAAAGGATCCGAAGCTCTCTCGTCGACAGGGAGCCTATTCGGTGGTCGCAGCCGGAGGTATGATCCTGAAACGGGGGCACGACCTGGCTCAGGTTCTGCGTGTCCTGGAAAAGAAAAAGCATTTGCGCCTGGTCGACGCCTGACGTTTCCAACGCAGTTCAAGTCAACAAAAAAGCCCCGCATTTCTGCGGGGCTTTTCGTGTTCGTATTTCTGCGTCTGCTTATTCGCGGTTGCCGAACAGCTGCAGCAGCATCAGGAACATGTTGATGAAGTCGAGGTAGAGACGCAGGGCGCCCATAACGGACTTCTTGGTGGCAACTTCGCCGCTGTCACCTTCGTAGTACATTTCCTTGATCTGCTGGGTGTCGTAGGCCGTCAGGCCGGCAAACACCAGAACACCGATCACGGAGATGGCGAACTGCAGCGCGGAAGACGCCAGGAAGATGTTCACGATCGCTGCAATGATGATGCCGATCAGGCCCATCATCAGGAACGAACCCCAACCGGACAGGTCTTTCTTGGTGGTGTAGCCGAAGATGCTAAGCGCACCGAAGGAAGCGGCGGTGATGAAGAACACGCGGGCGATCGAGGCTCCGGTATAGACCAGGAAGATCGACGACAGCGAAATGCCCATCACGGCCGAATAGACCAGGAACAGGGTACGTGCGGAGCTCGCGCTCATGGACTGAATGCGGAAAGACAGCCACATGACCATTCCAAGCGGTGCAAGCATGACAACCCATTTCAGCGGGCTGCCATAAAGCGTTACGCCGAGCTGCGTGAGCATCTGGCCGTTGCCAAGGCTCGCTACTGCAGCGCTCTGGTCGGTTGTCGTTGCCAGCATGGACGTAGCCAGGGCAAAGAAACCGGTCAGGGCGAGACCGATGGTCATGTAGTTGTAGACGCCGAGCATATAGCTGCGCAGGCCTTGATCGATGCCGGCCTCGGCGCGTGTGCCGGCGACTGTGTAAGCGCCTTGAGGTTGACGGTCAAAGGTCGACATGGTCGTGTGAATCCCCTTCTAGATTGGTTTTTGCATGCAAGATCACATGCAACACAACTCCCTCAACATATGGGAAAATGCGGACTTAAGCACAAGACGAGATTTCTGAAAAAATCGTAATCTTCATGCTATTGGCCGCATTATACGTCATTATGTTTAAAAACCCGGTATTATTTCATTGCTTTCAGGCGTGACGCGATCTGCCGGTCGCAGGTGCCACCCGGATTACGTACGATTTCTTCTGCCGCGAAATCAAGAATTTCCGTTTCCTTGTTGCGCATCTGCTCGACCGTTACGCCCGGCTTGAACCATTGAAGAACAGCATAGTCGCCTCCGGCGTCTGTCAGGAAGGCAATCGGCTTGCCGCCTTCAGTAATGCCCATGCGGCCGACGCGAACCTCCTCAATTGAGATATCACGGGCTTTTCCGTCAATGGTGATCTTGTTCTTGCCGACGTTGAGCTTCTTGAGCGTCGAACCGGAAGTCCCCACCCAGTTGCCGAAGAAACGCTTGCCTTTTTTCTCGACCGACAGGCACGAGTTTTCGAAGTTCGGTATGGAAAGCCGCACGGCAGAAACTTCGATTGGTTCCTGACCCTTTGCGGCAATGGTGTATTTCATGGAGTTTTCACCGGTCCGGTATACCCGGATCCCGACCGGAGTATAGCCGGAATCGCCAAGCGTCCGGGTGAAGAAGTCAAACTGGTTTTCGTCATTCGTTCCGGCGCGGCGATAGAGCCAGCGCTTCGGCAGGCCATCCTCGAACACCAACCAGTCACTGACGACCAGGCCGCGTGGACCGTTGGCTTCATTCAGTTGCCAGACACCGGTGTGAAACGGGCTCTCGGCGTGGGAAGGAGCAGCGAATGACAACGTAGCTGCCGCAGCAAAGACCGCCACTTTTGCAAGATTTTTGAAAACAGTTTTTTGGGTAAACTTAAGCATACAACTCTGCCCCTATTTCATTTTAGGCCCCGACACTAATCGGATAGCCAAGAATAGGGCAGTATGCAAGTTGCGTGTGGCTGGTGTCCGTCAGGAAACCTTCTGTTTTTTATGAAAGTTTCCTGACGGGCTTGGCGTGGATGCCGATTCAGACGGTGTTACAGATTTCTCAGAACCGGTGCCGGTTTTTCCCCGAGTATCCGCCAGGTGCCGATCAGGCCGAAGCCGACGGTCAGAATAAGTGCGACCAGCGCAGCACCGGCGGCGGTTACCGGCATGAGGACGAAGGATCCGCCCATGATCTGGGTGATCACATACCAGGCGGCTATACCACCGGCGACAAGCGCGAACACCGCGGTCACCAGGCCCAAAATGGCGTATTCCAGGCCGTAGGCGAGGATCAGTCTAGGCCGGGTCGCACCGATGGTCTTGAGAATGACCGCATCGTAGATCCGGCTGCGATGTCCTGCTGCCAGGGCTCCCGCGAGCACCAGCACGCTGGCAATCAGGGTAATGGAACTTGCCCCCCGTATGGCCCAGGCCAATTGTGCGACCAGTTCGTTCACCTGTGATATCGCATCCTTGACGCGTACCGATGTGACTGTCGGGAAGGTATTGGAAACGGTCTTGAGCAGGGCCAGTTCGGTTTCCGTCGGGACTTCTTCTTCCCAGCCAAGTGTCATCAGATTGGCATGCGGCGCACCGGCAAATGTATTCGGCGAGAACACCATGACAAAGTTGATGCCGAAGGATTGCCACTCGATATCTCGAAGATTGGCGATTTCCGCGGTGATCTCGCGACCGAGGACGTTGACGGTGATTGTATCGCCGATTGCCAGACCGAGTTCCGTTGCCGCCTCAAGGTCGAAGGAAACCAGCGGTTTTCCGGAATAGTCTTCCGGCCACCAGTTTCCCTCGGCAAGCTTGGAATTCTCGGGCAGCGTTTTTTCATAGGTTATGCCGCGATCGCCTCGCAGCACCCATTCAGAACCTTCCTCAGCCGGTTCGAATTGATCGGCAGGAATGCCTTTCAGGCTGATGATGCGTCCGCGCAGCATCGGGACGCTCTGCAGCTCGGCATTCGGTGCTTCCTGCACCAACAAGGCTTCGAAGGCGTCGCGCTCATGGCTTTGAATGTCGACGAAGAAGAAACTTGGAGCCTTGTCGGAGATCGTGGCGCTCAGTTCACGGCGCAGATTACCGTCAATGAGGGCCAGGGCCACCAGGAGGGACAGGCCAAGCCCGAGCGACAGAACCACGGAAGGCGTCAGAGCTCCTGGACGGTGGATATTGGCGATGGCCAGACGGAGTTCGGTCGAGCGGACGCTCGGCAGGCGTCTGGCGGCGAACATGATCAGGCGTGCCACCGCAACAAGCAGAACGAAAGCCCCGGCGGTCGCGCTGATATAGACAACCGCCAGATCCTTGTCGTGAGACAGGAAAATCGCAATGGCGACCAGGACAAGCACGGTCGTCGCGGTTGCGAACAGATAGCGCTTGCGTGGCAGCTTGGAGCCACCGGTCACGATGTCGCGAAAGAGAGCTGTTGGCGGCACGTCGTGCGCGCGCCCAAGCGGCCACAAGGCAAATGCGAGGGCCGTGAGCAGACCGTAAAGCAGACCCAATCCCAGTTCAGCCGGATAAATGCTCGCGGCCAATTGCACCGGCAGGACACTCGAAAGGGCTGCTCCGGCCGCGAAGGGGATCATGGCTCCGAGCACCAGGCCGATGAGAATGCCGATCAGCGCAATGATCAGCATCTGCACCAAATAAATCCTGAAGACGAAGCCGCCGGTGGAACCAAGGCACTTGAAGCTGGCAATGACTTCCCGTTTGGTCTCCAGGTAGGAACGTACGGCATTGGCGACTCCGACACCGCCGACGACGAGTGCCGTCAATCCAACAAGGGTCAGGAATTGTGCGAACCGATCGATGCTGCGCTGAAGGCCAGGCGAGGCATTGGCACGGGAGCGAACCCGCCAGCCGGCATCCGGTTCAGCCGCTTTGGCACGTTCGACAACGCTTTGCAGATCCTGAATGTCCGGCGCCGGGGACATGCGCACACGGTAGTGCCAGCGCACGAGGCTTCCAGGTTGGACGAGACCGGTATCGGGAATGGCGGCGTCGGAAATCATCAGCCGGGGCCCGAAATCCATGCCACCGGCAAGTTTGTCTGGCTCACCTTCGATCACGTCAGCAATGCGCACGGTGGTGCGTCCGAGAGCCAGCTGGTCTCCAACTTCGACATCAAGTCGGGCCAGCAAGGCAAGATCGACGACGGCGCCCCACACGCCGTTTTTTTGCGCCAATGCTTCGTCCAGCGATTGGCCCGAGGCCAGATCCAGACTTCCGTACAAGGGATAAGCGTTGTCGACGGCTTTCAGTTCGACAAGGGCCTGATCACCGGTGTCGGTTCTTCGGGACATGGCCCGAAGGGTGGCGACACGGGAAACATCACCCAGTGTTTCCAGAAACGCCGCCTGGTCGGGCTCGACTTGTCTGTGAATGATCGAGAAGGACAGATCACCGCCCAGAATTGCCTGCCCTTCTTCTGCAATACCTTCGGTGAGAGCGCGGGAAACAGAGGTAACACCGGCAATTGCAGCAACACCGAGCGCGATGCAGGCGATGAAAATATAAAACCCCTTCAGACCGCCGCGCAGTTCTCTCAATGCGAACCGGCTTGCAAGCTTGAAGGTCTGATTGCCGGAGTGAGCACTGCCGGAAACAAAACTGCTCATGCAGACACCTCTTTCGGAAGGTGCGCGCTGTCTGCATGGTCTTCCTCAACTTCGCCCGACCGCATGCGGATCATGCGGTCGCATTTTTCGGCAAGGCTTGGGTCGTGTGTCACAAGGACAAGCGTCGTCTTGCGGTCGCGCTGAGCGGAGAACATCAGTTCCACGATCTGAGCGCCGGTGGATTCATCCAGATTGCCCGTCGGTTCGTCGGCAATGAGGATTTGCGGCTCTACCACCAGGGCGCGGGCGACAGCGACTCTTTGCTGCTCACCCCCTGACATTTGCGCCGGATAGTGATGCATCCTGTGGCCAAGTCCGACGGCTTCCAGTTCGGCCTTCGCCTTTTCGAAGGCGGAGGGATCACCGGCCAGTTCCAGCGGAACGGCAACGTTTTCCAGGGCAGTCATGTTGGGGACGAGGTGAAAGGACTGAAAGATGATGCCGACGTTGCGGCCTCTGAAACGCGCCAGCTGGTCTTCCGATAAGGGACCGAGCTGCGAGCCGGCGACTTCGACGGAGCCTTCATCTGCCCGCTCCAACCCGGCCATGACCATGAGCAATGTCGATTTGCCCGATCCTGAAGGGCCGACGAGCCCAACCGACGTTCCCTTTTCGATATCCAGGTCGATACCCTTCAAAATGTGTACACGTCCGGCGCCTTCGCCGAGTGTCAGGTGCACATTTTTGAGGGTGATTGCGGGTGAATTTGTCATTATCAGACCTTTACAACGGGCGCGTGATCGTCTTCCTGACAGATGCATGCCCTCGACAATTGGACGCTCTGCGACCATATGGGCCTGATGTGGCGGGTCTTCCAGTCCTGAAAGATATTAGCGTGAACAGATTTTTTGCTTTCCTGAACTTTCTGATCCTGTGCTTCGTTCCGATCGTGGCGCATTCAGACGATCTGAAGCTTGTTGTGCTGGGTGACAGTCTGTCCGCCGGGTATCAGCTTGCGCCCGAAGAGGGCTTTCCCGAACAGTTGCAAAAAGCCCTCGGCGAGAAGGGATATTCGGTGGATGTCGTGAATGCCGGCGTCTCAGGCGACACATCGACGGGAGGTCTTGCGCGCCTGGACTGGTCCGTCGGAGCCGATACCGATGCGGTGATCGTAGAATTGGGTGCGAACGACGCGCTTCGAGGCATCGAACCGACAATCACCCGCAAGAATATTGAAGAAATTACCCAACGTCTGAGAGAACGCGGGGTTGAAGTGCTGCTGGCAGGCATGCTAGCGCCCCGAAACCTCGGGCAGGAATACGCGGATGCGTTCGATCCGATTTATGCGGACGTTGCCAAGGCACATGATGCGTTGCTCTATCCGTTCTTTCTTGAGGGTGTCGCTCTCAATCCGGAACTCAACCTGTCCGACGGCATGCATCCCAACGCCGACGGGGTTGGCATAATCGTCGAGAATATCCTGCCGAAAGTCGAAGAGCTTCTGGCAAAAGCCCAATCCTCTTGAGGCCGTGTCCTTCAAGCGGTCACGCTTGAGGGATCTGGCCTGCTATTTTTCTAAATTTGAAGGAACGCCTGATGGAACAGCGCCGTCTTGGCCGCACGGATGTGCAAGTGAGTGCCCTGTGTCTTGGAACCATGACTTTCGGCGAGCAGAACTCGGAAGCCGAAGGGCACGCACAGATGGACTATGCCTTTGAAAATGGCATCAACTTTTTCGATGCTGCCGAGCTTTATCCGATTCCGGCGAAAAAAGAGACGCAAGGCAGGACCGAGCGGATCATCGGGACCTGGTTCAAGAACACCGGCAACCGCGACAAGGTGGTGCTGGCGACAAAGGTTGTCGGACGCACGGAGATGGACTGGTTTCGCGAGGGGGGCGAGCCGGGTCAACTGAACGCCGCTCAAATCGAGTTTGCGGTCGACAGGAGCCTGCGAAACCTTCAGACCGACTATATCGATCTCTACCAGATCCACTGGCCTGACCGGAACGTTTCAAGGTTTGGTTCCAATCCGACGCGCTGGGCCAACCCGGAGCCGGTCGAAGACGAAAACAGCATCTATTCGATACTCGAGGCCCTGGCGGGACTGGTGAAATCGGGCAAGGTCCGCCATGTCGGAATATCCAATGAAAGTGCCTGGGGCACAATGCGGTACATCACAGCTGCGGAGCTGATGGATTTTCCCCGAATTGTGTCGATCCAGAACGCTTATTCCCTCGTGAACCGGACGTTTGAAACCAACCTGGCGGAGGTTGCACATCGCGAGGGCGTCGGTCTTTTGGGCTACTCTGCGCTGGCACAGGGTTATCTGACCGGCAAGTACCGCGATGGCGCCTTGCCGGCAGGTGCCAGGAAGACGCTGTTCAATCGCATGCAGCGCTATGAACATCCGCGCACATTCCAGGCAGTGGATGCCTACCTGGATCTGGCGAAAGAGTCCGGACTTGATCCGGCCCAGATGGCGCTTGCCTTTGCCAAATCGCGCAGCTTCATGACGTCTGTCATTATCGGTGCCACCAAGATGGACCAGCTGGAAACAGATATCGCAGCAGCCGACCTCGCGCTCAGCCCGGACGTGATTGAAAAAATCGACGCCCTCCATCAGGAGTATGGCAATCCCGCGCCATAACTGACGGCTTATCGCGTCAGGGGAAGAGAATCATTTCAGGCATTTCGCCGGATCGGCCCGGGCCGGTTCGGCTGCCGTTCGCTGTCCACATAGAAAATCAACGCTTTGCCAGTGTCTTGGATTTTTGTCTTGCGAATTTCATGAAGTTGATTCCTCATGGGATTCATCAGCGACAGCGGAGGGAATACCCATGCCGCGCCTATTTACAGGCCTTGAGATTCCGTCAGAGACGGCGCTCATGCTTTCAATGCTCCGGGGAGGCCTTCGGGGCGCCCGCTGGATTGATCCGGAAAACTACCACATCACGTTGCGCTTCATTGGCGATATCGATGACCGTACGGCTGACGAAGTCGTTGCGGCTCTTGACCGGATACACCGAGAGCCGGTGGATATCCGGCTGACGGGTCTGGGGTCATTCGGCAACGGGAAGCCGCATGCGGTGTGGGCCAGGGTCGAACCGACGGTTCAGCTGGCGGAGCTGCAGGCCGAGCAGGAGCGTATCCTGCAGCGGCTGCATCTGCCTGCCGAAAGGCGAAAGTACATTCCGCACGTGACGGTGGCCCGCTGCAAGACTTCGACAAACGAGGACGTTGCCAAGTGGCTCAGCGAACGGGGCAACTTTCAGGCTCCGCCTTTTGTTGCCGGAAGGTTTGTTCTGTTCTCGGCCAAGGCCAGCGTCGGAGGCGGCCCGTACCTTGTTGAAGAAGCTTACCCGCTCGCAGCGTGAGGCTGGAAGGCAGCCGGAAGACAGGCGAGCCGGTCAAGTGCGTGAGGGCCGTTTCGGGTAACCGCGCACAGCCGGTGCTGTGCTTCATTTACGTGATTTTCTCGATCTGATCAAAGGCTCGAATCGAACGAACCGCTTCGGTTCGAGCCAGTCAGCCTCGTCGTGTCAGGTAATGCGATGGAGGTCGGGAAATTGAAAGAAGCGACCACCGGTATTGAGCCTAAGAATCTGATTTTAAATAGTATAACAGAGCAGTGGTAATTATTGAGATTCCAACTTTTATTTGCGTAAAGATTTGTTAATTGCTTTGGCCTTTTTCTGGCTTTGCTGTGCAGCTCGCTAGATGAGCCGTCTAAAAAAATGAAACGAGATAATAATGAAGTTTCTTGCAAATCTCCCCATCGCCGCCCGAGTGGGTGGCCTGTCTGCTATTGCGGTTGTTGCGATCGGAGTGCTGTTGGGAACGGCTCTCTACAATCAGCATGTCGTTTCGACAGAGATCGACAATCTGGCCGATTACTCCCAGATGGATTACAGGGTCTCCCAGGTGCAGGCCCATGCGCAGAATATGCGAAGCAGCAAAAAAGACCTTTTGCTGACCAAGGACCTCGTGTTCGTTGAAGACTACCGGTCCGAATACGAAAAGGCGGTTTCGAACCTGAACGAAGTGGAGGTCAAACCGCAGTCGGCTGCAATCAAGCGCGAGATTGACAGCCTTCGGAGTATTCTCGACAGGCACAAGGCCGAGTTTGAAGTCCTGAGTACCGACCTTCAGGAAATGGGGCTTGATGAAAACAGCGGCCTTCAAGGTGCTCTGCGGTCTGCAGTCCATAATGTGGAAGAAAGACTGAAGGCAGCAAATCTGGATGCTCTAACCGTCAAGATGCTTATGATGCGCAGGCACGAAAAGGACTTCATGCTGCGCGGCAAGGACAAGTATGTCGGCCGCATCGACAAGCGCCGTGAAGAATTCGCCAGCCTGCTGACACAAAGCGGTCTGGCAGCCAGCGAACAGGCGGAGCTCAATCAGCTTCTGGACACCTATCAGGCTGCTTTCAAAAAATATGCCGATAAGGCAACAGAAATCAAAGTGGATCTTGAGCACCTTGAAGAGCTCTACGCAAAGGTCAATCCGCTCTGGACCGTCATGTCGGAAGCTGCTTTCGCCGGTAAACAGGCTGCCGGCAATGCGCTGGACGTTGCGGAAGCCTCCTCACGCAAAACCTATCTGACTGTTTCGGGCATTGCGCTCTTTCTGGCGATCGGACTTGGCTGGCTGATCGGCCGCAGCATCACCCGTCCGGTCAAGAACCTCACTGATACGATGCGCGATCTTGCCGGCGGCAATATCGAGGTGGACGTTTCCTTTACGGATCGGAGCAACGAAATCGGCAGCATGGCGCGGGCAGTGGAGGTCTTCCGGACCAACGCGGTGCGTACACGCGAGCTGGAGGAAGAACAGCAGGAACAGTCCGCGCGCGCCGAGCAGGAGAAACGCGCACTTATGGAAAGCCTCGCCGACCAGTTCGACGCGTCGGTCGGTGCGATCGTTCAACGTGTGTCGGATGCTGCCGTCTCTCTCGACCAGAGTGCTGCAACCATGTCCAGAGTCTCGGAAAACACAAGCGAACGGGCGGAAAACGCTGCCAATGCATCTGCTCAAACGACTGAAAATGTCAGCGTGGTTGCTTCGGCCGCCGAAGAGATGACTGCTTCGATCAGCGAGATCAACGAGCAGGTTATCCGGGCCTCGGAAGCATCTCGCAATGCTGCGCAAGACGTATCTCAGACCGCGAGTCAGATGGATATGCTTGCCAATATGGCCGACAAGATCGGCGAAGTCGTCTCGATGATTTCCGATATTGCCGAGCAGACAAACTTGCTGGCACTCAACGCGACGATCGAATCCGCTCGTGCGGGAGAAGCCGGCAAGGGATTTGCGGTGGTTGCGAGTGAAGTGAAAGCTTTGGCGAGCGAAACGGCCAAGGCGACCGAGAGCATTTCAGAGCTCGTGACCGAGATACAGGCTGAAACCAAGACCGCGGTCGGCTCGATCGGCAAGATCGGCGATGTCATCCGGGATCTTGAGCACTCTTCCACGGCAATTGCCTCGGCGATGGAAGAACAGGGGGCTACCACGCAATCGGTCGCCGAAAACGTTGCCCAGGCTGCCACAGGTACGCGGGACGTCTCCGACAGCATCCAGGTGGTGAAGAATGCTTCTGTCGAGGCAAGCGAAGCAACTCATCAGGTGCGCAGCAGCATCGACGAGCTGACTCATCAGTCAAACACGCTGCGTGAGGAAGTCGGAAGGTTCCTGAACCAGATCCGTGCGGCTTAAGCCCCGGTCCGGGCCTCGAGGACTTGTTTGTAGACGTCCAGCGTCCGGGAACACATGATCTCGACGGAAAAGTTCTGACGGACATGGGCCAGTGCCCGGTCCGTCATTTCCTGTCGGGCCTCGGCTGGCTGGTTCAATGCATTGCCGATCGCATCTGCAAGTGCATTGACATCTCCGGGTGGCACGCGCCATCCGGTGCGCTCGGTTTCTGATACCTGCGGCGGCGCGAGAACCGTTTCAGGCACCGCGCCGTGATTGGAGACGATCACCGGAACGCTGGCGGCTTGTGCTTCGACGGCAGCCCGGCCAAAGGCTTCGGGTTCTATTGAGGCAACGACGGACAGGTCGGCCAGCGCCAGGGCTGCCGGAACGTCGGCGCAATGGCCGACGAGGCGGACCTGTTCCTGCAGGGAATTGTCGGCAATCAGCTTCTTCAGTTCTGCCACATAACTGTCGCGTCCCTGCGCGTCACCGGCGAGGATCGCGATCGGATCACAGAAGCCGGCGTCCTTCAGTTTCGCCATAGCCTCGATGATCACCTTCTGGCCTTTCCAGCCGGTAAGCCGGGCCATATTCACAATGATCGGATGTCCGGTCGGGATGCCCCAGCTGTCTTTGAGAGCCTGCCGCCGCAAGGCACTTACGTTTTCCGAAGCCAGGGACTTCAGGTCTGAGCCGCGCTGGATCACGGTGATCCGATCCTTGGCGAAGCCGTGTCTATCCGAGATGAGATTTGCAATGAAATGGGAGTTGGCGATGACGGCGTCACCGCGCACCATGACAGAGTTGTAATAGGCTTTCAGTGCGTTCGACTGATTATAGGTGCCGTGATAGGTCGTCACGAAAGGTGTTTTGGTGCGCCGAGCAGCCCAAAGCGACGACCAGGCCGGAGCACGGCTCCTGGCATGAATGACGCTGACTTTGCGCTCGAGTGCGAGAGAGCTCAACCTGCCGGCATTTTTGTAGAGCGTTAGCGGGTTCTTGGACTTTACCGGCATGACGATGTGTTCCGCACCATAAGATTCAAGCTCCGGCACCAGCTGCCCCCCCTGGCTGACCACAAGAGCCGTACCTCCCGCCTCCACGGTTGCGCGGGCAACGTCCAGCGTTGTGCGCTCCGCACCTCCGGAATTGAGATCCGGGATCACTTGCAGGATGGTGGTTGCAGAAGGCAATTGAACCAAGTCAGATCTCCGGAAGGTCTTTTCAATATGAAACGGCTATGTCAAACGGCTGTTCGGGCCCCGGTCGGAGCCAGAATGATGGTCAACAGAACGAGAGCCATAATATGGGTGCGAGCAATCCGCAATTCATCAAGGTGGGAAAAAATGACGATCAACGCCGGATTGCGGTGATCAGGACTTCGGGAAATCAGCCCTCTTTGCTCTGGCTGTCCGGGTTCAAGTCGGACATGACCGGGTCAAAGGCAGAGGCTCTTGCGGAATATGGTGCGGCAAATGGGCAGGAGGTCATCCGGTTCGACTATTCCGGCCATGGTCAATCCAGCGGGGTTTTCGAAGAGACATGCGTTTCCGACTGGCTGGAAGAAGCTGAAGCTGTCTTCGATCGGTTCTGTGCTGAGAAAACGATACTCGTCGGCTCTTCCATGGGAGGGTGGATCGCACTGCTGCTGGCTCTCAGCAGAAAACAGACCAACAGGATCAAGGGACTTGTCCTGATCGCCCCGGCGGTGGACTTCACCGAAGAGCTGATGTGGAAACAGCGTTTTACGGACGAGATCCGCGCGTCGATCCTGGAAAAGGGCAGATGGGCGCAGCCGTCGGTTTACGATGAAAACCCTTACGTGATCACCAGAAAGCTGATCGAGGATGGACGAAACCATCTTTTGTTCGGCAGTCCGATCCATATCGGTGCGCCGGTTGCAATTCTTCAGGGAGCCCTTGACCCGGACGTTCCGGCAAGCCATGCGCAAAGGCTGGTCGAAGCCCTGCCACAGGATGACGTGACCTTTTCGCTCGTGCCCGATGGCGACCACCGCCTGTCGCGGGCTCAGGACATTGAGCTTCTGTTGCGCACGGTTGCGGAAATGTCGGGCACTTGAGCAATCATTTTTACACCGGCATGGCCTCGCGGCCTTGTTTCTGGACCCGGTACCAGGCCCAGAACAGCCGTGCGGCGACCGCCCGGTTGGGTGCCCAGTCGGAGGCGATTTCGTCCAGCTCCCTGGGCGCAGGTTTTTCCGGCAGCGCGAGGGCGTCGCGAACCGCGATCTGAAGTGCGAGGTCGCCGCTTGGAAAGATGTCCGGATGTCCTGCGCAAAACAGCAGAAAGATATCGGCTGTCCATCGTCCGATTCCCTTGATCGCGCAAAGGCTCGCATGGGCTTCTTCCGCGGGAGCTGTTGCCAGGAGTGCAAGGTCGAGACCTTCCCCGCAGGCGAGGCTGACAGCGCGCAAGGTTCTGATCTTGGGTCTGGATAGGCCGGCACCGGCGAGGTCTTCGTCGGAAAAGGCCGCCAGCCGCTCTGCCGTCAGCGGCAGAACCAATGCCTGGAGACGCGCAAATATGGCCGCTGCGCTGGCGACGGAGACCTGCTGACCGGTAATGATCTGTGCCAGACCTTCAAAATTGGCAGCCCGGCGGCGAAGTGGAACCTCACCGGCTGTGTCTGCAATAGAAATCAGACGCGGATCTTCGCGTGTCAGCACTGTCAGCCCTGCCTGAATGTCGGCCAATGTCTCAATTGGTTTCATTTTTGCAAATTTCGCCTGGTCTCAGGATCTGCGCTCTTGCGCGTATGAACGGTAATGATAGGTAGGACAGGATTACCCGTCTGTCATCTCTCTAACCCGGTTCAGCCTGTCTTCATGACCATGCCCGTCTTCCGGTTCGCTCCGTCGCCCAATGGGCATCTGCATGTCGGTCACGCCCTTTCGGCACTCCTGAATGCGCGTGCCGCAATTGCGCTTGAAGGGCGGTTTCTGGTCCGGGTGGAGGACATCGATCAGACTAGGTGCACTTCTCAGCTCGAGGAGGAAATGTTCGAGGATCTGGCCTGGCTTGGCGTTCCGCTGGATGAACCGGTTTTGCGGCAGTCGGAGAATTTTTCGCATTACAGGTCAGCTCTTGAGAAACTCCAGGATATGGGTGTTGTCTACCCGGCGTATCTGACCCGGGCAGAGATCAAGCGGTTCGTTTCAAGTTTCGAAGAAAGAGGACAAGCCTGGCCCCGGGACCCGGATGGTGCGCCGGTCTATCCCGGAGACGATGCGGTCCTGTCGGACGAGGAGCGGAAGAAGCGAGCCGACAGTGATGCTCCGTTTGCGCTGCGCCTCGATATGAAAGCCGCACTGCAGAAGCTCGGAAAGCAGCTTACCTGGAAAGAGGTTGGGGCTGAAGGAAAGGCGCTGTTTGAACGGTCCCGGCAGATTCCCGTCGACGCAGCGACGTGGGGCGATGTGGTGCTCGCCCGCAAGGACACACCAACGAGTTATCATTTGTCGGTGGTGGTGGATGACGCGAGACAAGGAATTACCGACGTCCTGCGCGGACTGGACCTTTACCACGCTACCAGCGTGCACCGTGTCCTTCAGGAACTGCTTGGTCTGCCGGAGCCGCTCTATCGGCATCACCGTCTCATTCTTGGTGAAGACGGACGCAAACTGTCCAAGTCCAATCAGGATACGAGCCTGCGATCCTTGCGCCAGGGCGGTCTGACACATGTTCAGCTGCGCAAGATGATCGGCCTTTAGAGTTATACCACTCAGCTCCAATCGCTACGACAAGCCAAGACCGAACCAGAGGTCGAGGAACCAGATCCAGAGACTGGTGGTCACAATTGCGCTCAAGGTGGTCATGGTGATGGCATTGGCCGACATTGCATGGCCCGTGCCATAGCGGTTGGCGAAGAGGTAGGCATTCACTCCCGTTGGGCAACTCGCCGCCAAGGTCGCAACAGCTGTCCAGAGAGGTGGCAGTTGAAAGACGAAATAGGACGTCAGGAACACCACTGTCGGCATGATCGCGATCTTGATGACGCTCAACAGGAAACCCGGTAAAACATTTCCGCGCATGCCGTATTGCACAAGGCTCATGCCGAGGGAGAGAAGGGCAAGCGGCAAAGCCGTTGCGGCGATACGGTTGAGCACATCTTGCCCAATCACCGGCAAATGCAGACCCGTCTGCCTCCAGACAAATGCAAATACGATCGTGACGATCAACGGGTTCTTCAAAAGGCTCTTGGCAGCACCGCCGACAAGTTGACCGAGAGGCGGGGTCTCTTCTCCCTTGTCGATTGCCGCCGCGCGTTCCATTGCGACCGCCATGACGATGGTCATGGTTGCCAGATGAACGGAAATGATCAGCAAAAGGGGAACCTGACCCTCTTCGCCGTAGACGGCCGTGATCAATGGAAGTCCGACAAGGACGAGATTGGAGAACGTCGATGAAATTCCGCCAATCGCGCCGGCGCGCGCTTCACGGCCAAATCCTTTTCGAATGACAAGATTGCCAAGGGCCCAGGCGACGCCTGCACCCAGAAAATAACTTGCCCACAGCGCCAGAGGCACACCTGCCGACAGATCCGCGGTCGTCAAGGTGCGGAAAATGAGCACCGGAATGGCAACCACGAAGACGAACTGCCCGAGAGCATCACTGACGGATTGGGTGAGGACCTGGAATCTGGCGAGGGCGTAGCCGATGCCGATCAGCAGGAATACAGGGGCGACGATCGTGAGTGTTTGAGCAAGCATCCAGGTGTCCGGCCGGAAAGATGTCTATGAAAAACGGTTTGTTAGCGGCGAGTTAAGGTTGGGTGAAGCAACTTGAGGCGGGGCAGATGGACAGTCGATAGCCATCGAGGTAAGCACAGTACAGGTCAAAGTGGCTTTTTGCCGGTCGTCTGGCAAGCCCCATTGACGCACAATCCGGAGGAAGGAACCGGGCCGCATGGCAGATCATGACGATGACAGCGTTAGACTGGCGCTCCTGGCCCACGACCTCAGAACCCCCCTGTCGGCGATGCGGTTGACCGCGGAACTCATCGGCAATGGACCTCTGGATGTTTCCCAGGCCGAACATCTTTCGGTCCTGATCAGATCCATCGACGCATTGACCGATATGACCGGCGCGCTGATCCAGCAGGCCGAACCGGGCAAGAACGCCGGGGGCACTCCGAGCCGGGTCAGTGAAATCGTCGCCGAGAGCGCAGATTTGTTCCGCGCCGCAGCCGATGCGAAATCGCTTTCGTTTAACGTCAGTATCGAAGATGCTGCCCGAGCATGTATGACACCGCATGGCGGCACGGTTCGCCGTGTTGTCGCGGCGCTTCTGGACAATGCCATCAAGTACACGGAACACGGAAGTGTTGAGTTGAGCTTGCAGGTTCTCCCGTCGGCGGGCAAAAAGGATGCGAAGCACGAGCCTTCCGGTTGGATAAGTCTTTCGATTTCCGATAGCGGACCCGGGATTGATGCAGAAGAAAGAGCCCGTTTGTTCCGGCCGTTCGTCCGCGGTCGGCGGGGACGGGAAACGGGTCAGGGTTCCGGCCTGGGCCTTTGGGGAACCGCGCAATTGGTCGAGGAAATGAATGGGCGGCTGCTTCTGACGCAGTCCGAGATTGGCGGGTCTCGGTTTGAAATTCAGATGCCCACCGGATCTGATGAAATCAATCTTCCGGACGGCAGTTCACATGCAAAAACTGACCTCATGTCTCCTGCCGGGCTGCTGCCGGACCACGTGTTGATCGTGGACGACAACGACACGAATTGCCGACTGCTTGCCGCGTTGCTGGAATCCTTCGGCATCACGTCCGCAATTGCCAGTTCCGGACAACAGGCGCTTGGACTGGTCGAGGAGAATGCGTTTGATGCCGTGCTCCTTGATCTGAACATGCCGGGAATGAGCGGTGTCGAAACCGCCGAAGCAATCAGACAATTCCGGTCCATGGCGGAATTGCCGTTGATCGCCGTGTCAGCGGCCTCCGATTCTGTCGGAGAAACCAGGCTGCGTGATGCAGGGTTCCAGGAAATCTTGACCAAACCGCTCGCGCCAAGGGCGCTTTATGAGGCGATGGAGCGAAGCCGGAACCGCATTGCGCTTGCGCAGGAATAGCCCGCCGAGCATTTTTGTCCGTCAGCTTGTTGCAAGCCGTCTTGCGGCTTCCAGCGCCTGTTCGAGCCTGTCATTGCCCCAGAAAAGTTCGCCATTCGGCAGGATGAAGCTGGGTGCTCCGAAAATGCCGTGCTTTTCAGCCTCGCTCACCGTGTTCCGTAAGTCTGATTTTGTTTCGGCGGTCCGCGCGACTTCCAGAACCCGCTTTGCCGGCGCGCCAGCGTCGAGGAGCAGGTTTGCCAATAACCCTTCGTCGGAGATGTCGAGGCCCTGGCCGAATTCCGCGCTATAGACCGAGCGGGTAAATTCGCTGACCCAGGACTGCTCCTGACCACAACAGGCAATGCGTGTTGCAAGTAGGCTGTGTTGCGGAAAGGGGGTTGGAATACACAAGGGGAGGCCATAGCGTTCGCATTGGCGTGCAATGTCCCGCCACATATGACGGCCCTTGGCGGGGTGAAGGTTGAATGGAGATGTGTCCCAACCCTGCTTCTTGAAGATAGGGCCGAGCAAGAATGGCCGCCAGGCTATCGTGACCCCAGCCTGCCGCGCCAGGGTTTCGATCCGCATCGCAGACAGATAGCTATAGGTCGACGCAAATTCATACCAGAATTCAACGATCGGCTGATCGTTTCCACGCAACGGGATGATTTCAGCGCCGGGGTGCGAGTGATTTTCTGGCACGATTAAAACTCCACTGACACTTCCCCGATGGACTTTCTGCCCGATATCGCCGAATGGATGGGACAGGAAGAGGGGATTGGATAGATATTCCGGATGCGCTAAAGAGCTGCCATGAACCAAGCCAAGCCCAATGAGCATAATCCGAAGTCCGGTCTTCGCAAGGCGGGACATTGGTGTTTCGAACACCCGATGACGACGGTCAGCTTGTATGTCGTTGTCGTTTCCCTGTTTTTTCTGGCTTTCCCCAAAGTTGACTTTTGGGCGAGCGGATTGTTCTTTTCGCAAACTGACGGTTTTTGGGCACAAAACGAACCGTTTTTGCGCAAAGTCAGGCATCTGGGTCCGTTTCTTGTTCGGGTGATTGCGATTGTCTGCGTCGCAGTGCTTCTGCTCAAGTTGCTTGTGCCGAGCCGACCGCCCATTCTGCCTCTGCGCAAGCCGATATTTCTGCTCAGCACTCTGATTTTGGGGCCGGGTGTACTGGTCAACCTGATTCTGAAAAACAATTGGGGGCGTCCGAGGCCGCGTTCGGTTGAGGAGTTTGGCGGCGAGCTGCCATTCCAGCCGGTCTGGAAGATCTCCGACTATTGCCAGAGCAACTGTTCCTTTGTTTCCGGGGAGGCTTCAGCAAGCATCTGGCTGGTGTCGGTCGCGTTCATCGTACCGGCAACGTGGCGCAAGGCTACCCTGGCCTTTGTCCTGCCGCTTTGCCTGATCCTGTCGGCGAACCGGGTGGCCTTCGGTGGACACTTTTTCTCCGACACCCTGATTTCCTGGGGTTTGACGTTCTTGCTCGTGCTCGGCATTTACCGGCTGCTTTACCAGAATGATCCTCCGCTCGTGACCGATCGGAAACTGGATGAATGGTTTACGGTCAAGGGGCGGAAACTGCAGCGTACGGGGCGGCGGGTTTTCATCAAGGCCCGTAGATCGTTGCGGACAGCTGTCGGCAAGTTTTCCGACAGTTGAGGCAGGTGTCCCTGGGCAACCTATTTCCTGCGAGGGCGGGTTCTCTTCAGAATCCGTGCAAACCGTAATGGCGATCTGTCTTCGACCCAGGTGATCGCATTGTTCAGCTGGGGGGTGCTTCGTCGGCGGTTGCGCAGCATGCGCGCGGCGCCACGGCTGGTGCCGACGATGACAATCAGTCCCAGTGCGAGAAGCGGGACGCCGGTTGGTATCGGCAGCCACACAGTTGCCAATCCGAGCAATATCAGAACCGCAGCCAGGAACCACCACAGAAGTTTCATGCCGTTGCCGAGTTACAGTGAAGCGGGACAGTCACCCATACCGCAAGCTGTAAGACGGATTTATGAACGTGCGATCGCGGTTAAACGCCCAGGCAACGTCAGGTGAGGTCCTCCAGCAGTTTCTGTCCTCCGGCTCGAACCAACTGGTAAACATCTTCAAATCCGTCCGGACCACCGTAATAGGGGTCGGGCACGTCTTGTGCCGGGGCATTCAGGAAAAGTCTGACCTTCGCCTTCCCGTGTCCGGCCATGAGCTTCAGGGATGCCAGATTGTTTCGATCCATGGCAAGTATCGTGTCGAAACGTTCGAAGTCGAACTCTTCGACCTGGCGCGCACGCTGGCCGGAGATATCGATTCCATGCTTGGAGGCAATTTCGATCGAGCGGGGGTCCGGCGGGTTTCCGACATGCCACGCGCCGGTGCCTGCCGAGTCGATCTCAAAGCTATCAGTAAGGCCTGCCTCGTCCACGATGGATCGGAATACCCCTTCGGCAAGAGGGGAGCGGCAGATGTTGCCAAGGCAGACGAACAAGACGGCGTGGGACAAGAAGGTGCTCCTGAAACGATGGATGACGGTGATTTCTTCAAGAAAGCAATTCCGTTTTCCCCTCGCGGGACCTTCTCGTCAAACGGAAAGCACTGGTTCGCCATCCGAATGTCAACCGGATACACTGTTCAAACGCAGAGGAAAGAATGCCAGATCCAGGAGGAGAAAATGGTAGAGCGCTTGAAACCGGAGGACAGGGCAGCCGGACTGACGACGCTGCCAGACTGGCATCTATGCGAGGGGCGAGAGGCCATCTCCAAATCGTTCAAGTTCAGGGACTTCAAGGAAGCGTTCGGGTTCATGACCCAGGTTGCGCTTGCGGCGGAGAAAATGAACCATCATCCCGAATGGTCGAATGTGTATCGCAGCGTGGACATCACCCTGTCGACTCACGATGTCGATGGTCTGAGCCCGCTGGATCTGAAGCTTGCAGCCGAGATCGACCGGCTTGCGAACAGGAACTGAGCCGAAGCTCCTACGGCAGGTTCCTGGCGACGGTGCAGATCAACTGCCCTTGGAGAGCAGGAACCTGTGACCGGAATCAGTGCGTTCACTGGTAATCAGCGTGTGACCGTTTTCCTGGCAGAAATGGGGAATGTCAATTTCCGCCATCGGGTCGGTCGTCAGCACGGTCAGCTGATCGCCATCGGACAGCCGGGTCAAGGCTTTTCGGGTTTTGAGTACCGGCAAAGGGCATTTCAATCCCTTCAGATCAAGAATTGTGTCGGTCACAGAAGACTTTCCTAAGCGCAATGGCGAAAATCAGCCGCCAACATAATAAAAAACAAATGCAGATGACAGATGTTCACATGTGTTTAGCAGTTCATAAGTATGCAGGGCGCAAACTGACTTTGCCTGACATCTGGAGAGACAGGAAAACTCGGAGGTCAGCGCAGCATAAGCGATCTTGGACTTGGACGATCTTCGTCAGGGTATCTGTATTTGAAGAGGGAACAATCCAAGGCAGCCGGAAGGGCGAAAGCAGGTGGGCTAATGAACCTTCGGATGTGGACTGCAGCAGTCGCCGTGGTTTTGGTTTCGGTGTCCTTCGCCTTGCGCGCGCAAGCCGAACCCAGGCAGATTCGGATCGTCACCCAGGGATTTGCCCCGCTTCAATGGGACAATGCCGGTAAGCCCGACGGGTATGTTGCCGAGTACATTCTTGAGGTGGTGGACCGGGTAAACAGGCGGATGCCTGTTTCCGTCAGTTCCTTTGAATTCCTACCCTGGAAACGCGCGATACTCCTGGCGGAAGCGAAACCCGATGTCTTGTTTTTCTCGCTTTCGCGCACCGAGGCCCGAGAGGAAAAGTTTCACTGGCTCGGTGAAGTCTCACCTTACGGACAATATCTATACCGGCTCAAGTCCAGCCCGGATGTCTCTATCGAGCGTTTGGAAGACCTGCTGGATCTGAATTTGAAGGTCGGTGTGCAGGACGGTGGGAACCTTCACTCCTACCTGAAACAGCTTCAGTTCGATGACACCCGCCACCTGATGCCGCTTACCGACTACAGGCAGGGCATCGAAATGCTCTATCTCGGGCGCATAGATCTCTTGCCGCTCACAGGGTTTCTTGCAGAAGCTTCGGCCTGCATGCAGGGTTATGACGGCTCACAGCTTGAGCCTGTGGTTTTCGTTGAGGCCTTGGCGAAGCCTCTGTGGGCAGTGTTCAGCAAGGGGAGCGACCCTGAGCTTGTTGATGCCTTCAAGGCAGAAATGGCACAGCTGAAGGAAGAAAGGTTTCTCGAGCAGCGAACAAGAATGCACACGGCTAGTTGGCAAAAGCGGGCATGCGGCGGTTGAGCTTCATGTTTCTGGAGAGCCTGCGCACATTTCTTTCCGGGGACGTTCCGGGCTTGAATTCCGTAGACGGAATGCAGACGTTCTCTTTCAGTTTGCAACAACGGTAAAAAGATATGACTGATCAAATTCCTACTTCATTGGATGTTCTGGACTTCTGGTGGCAGGCGGGTCCATCCAAGTGGTTTGCCAATGACGACAAGTTCGACGGACGATGCAGGGACCGTTTCCTGGCGGCAATTGATGCGGCCAAGGCAGGGGATCTCGATTCCTGGATGGAGACGGCAGACGGGACCCTGGCACTTCTGCTGCTGCTCGACCAGATGACGCGAAATGTCTACCGGGGGACGCCGGATGCGTTTTCTGCCGACGAGAAAGCCGTTGCCGTTGCCGAATTCGCTCTGGAGAAAGGGTATGACAAAGCCTTCCCAAAGGATGTCAGAGGCTTTTTCTTTCTGCCGTTCGAGCATTCGGAAAACATGGAGCATCAGGAGAAGGCCGTCGATTTATGCCGGGTTCTTGGAGACAAGGAACTTTATCACTATGCGCTCATCCATATGGACGTGATACGTCGTTTCGGTCGCTTTCCGCACCGGAACAAGATCCTTGGTCGTGACTCCGCGCCAGAAGAGATTGCCTACATGAAAGCAAGCGGTTTTTCGGCATAATTCTGTCGGTTCGCTCCACGCTTCCAGCTGCCTGTCGCACGCGGGCGAAGTGGCTGGTGATGTTTTTTGAGCGTATTCTTAGCCTTCTTTGTTGGTGCCCAATTTTTGATCATGCTAATTTTGCTTGGTTAAAAGTTGGGCATTTTTTGTGCCTGAATATCCACCAGGGGCAACGAAGCTTCGGGTGCTGAATCAGTATTTCTTACCTATTTTTTCGCAGATTTCTGCGGTTTTTTCTCCTGAAATCCAGAACTGGCACGGTCTTTGATTAGTAAGTGCCGACGCCGGCCCGGATCCTCAAGCATGGGGACGCCAAAGACCTGAACAGATCCTTCCAGAGGGACATCAAACAGGCGCGTTTCCGGGGCGGCCGGCCGAGCTTCTTCAACGGGAAGAGGCGCTAACGAGGGGAATGGAACGAGCAATGAAAATAGTGATGGCCATCATCAAGCCGTTCAAGCTCGACGAAGTGCGTGATGCCCTGACCAGCATCGGCATCCAGGGGCTCACGGTGACCGAAGTCAAAGGTTACGGCCGCCAGAAGGGTCACACCGAGATTTACCGCGGGACGGAATACGCGGTCAGCTTTCTCCCGAAATTGAAAATCGAAGTCGCGGTCGACGCAGGTGCTGTCGACAAGGTGGTCGAAGTGATCACTGGCGCCGCAAAAACCGGTCAGATCGGTGACGGCAAGATCTTCGTTCATTCGATTGATCAGGTGGTCCGCATTCGAACCGGCGAAACCGACGCCGAAGCTCTGTGATTTAGGTAAGGAAACGTATCATGAAAAATCTTGTCGCTAAGGGCGCGACGACGCTGGCCCTGCTGAGCCTCTCAGCACTGCCGGTTGTTGCTCAGGATACCGCAGCTGCACCCGAAGTGCCGGCCGTGTCGCCGGAAGTCGCCTACATCTTCAATACGCTGCTGTTTCTGATCGGTGGTTTCCTGGTCATGTTCATGGCAGCGGGTTTTGCCATGCTCGAGGCCGGTCTGGTGCGTTCAAAGAACGTATCCATGCAGTGCCTGAAGAACATCGCTCTTTATTCCGTTGCCGGTCTGATGTTCTGGATTACCGGCTACAACCTCATGTACACCGGCGTTGACGGTGGTTTCATCGGCTCCTTTGGGCCATATGCTTTCGATCCGGTCGGCGGCAACGCTCTGGATACCGGTTATTCCACGGCTTCCGACTGGTTCTTCCAGATGGTGTTTGTCGCGGCAACCGCTTCCATCGTCTCCGGTACCGTCGCCGAGCGCATCAAGTTGTGGCCGTTCCTGATCTTCTCTGCCATTTTGACCGGTGTTCTCTATCCGATCTCGGGTTCCTGGCAGTGGGGTGCCGGTTGGCTTTCCGAAATGGGTTTCTCCGATTTCGCCGGATCCACCATCGTTCACTCCGTTGGCGGTTGGGCAGCTCTCGCAGGTGCGATCATCCTGGGTGCGCGAAAAGGCAAATACGGTCCGGACGGCAGCGTTCATCCGTTTCCCGGATCTTCCATGCCGCTTGCAACCCTCGGCACGTTCATCCTGTGGCTCGGCTGGTTCGGCTTCAACGGCGCTTCCCAACTTGCCATGGGATCCATCGGTGACGTGACCGACGTCTCGCGCATCTTCGCCAACACCAATATGGCCGCCGCCGCCGGTGTCGTGGTCGCTGTCGGTCTCACCCAGGCACTTTACAAGAAGGTCGATGTGACCATGGCCCTGAATGGTGCACTTGCCGGTCTGGTTTCCATCACCGCAGAACCCCTTGCCCCGAGCGTCTGGCAGGCTGTCTTGATCGGCGGTGTTGGTGGCGCCATCGTGGTTTTCGCGGTTCCGATGCTCGACAAACTGAAAATCGATGACGTTGTCGGCGCGATCCCGGTTCACCTGATCGCCGGTATCTGGGGCACTCTGATTGTTCCGCTTTCCAACGATGCGGCTTCCTATGGCACTCAGATCGTTGGTATCGCGGCCTATGGCGTCTTCACCTTCGTTGCCAGTGGTGTCGTCTGGTACGTCCTGAAGCTCACCATCGGCATCCGGGTCTCCGATGAGGAAGAGGCACTTGGTCTCGACAAGGTTGAGATCGGTGTCGAAGCCTATCCGGAATTCGGCACAGGCTCTCAGCGCCTCTGAGCTTGAGGTGCTGAACTTGAAAATCTCCCTGGCGGTCTATTGGCTCAGACCGCAAACTTGGAAGGCCCGGGATTTCCCGGGCCCTTTTTTCTGCAAGCCGACCTTTTCAGTTCGTTTGTTTCAAGGAATTGGCGACACTTGTCACCGTGTCCGATGCCATCTGAGCCAGCTCGATGTTTCTGGCCGACCCCTTGATTGCACTTTCAGTGTCGAGGCGGATTTTTTGCAAATTGGCAGAGACTTCCTCGAGGGCTGTCGTGCGTTCGGACATCTGATGGGATGTCTCTTCGTTCCGCTCTGTCAATTCGTTCAGATATTGCTCGACGGAGGAAATCTGCTCCAGGCTGCTGCTGCTCTGGCTATCGGACAATTGCAGCTTTTCCGCCGCGTTGCCGACCAACTGTCGTGTCTCCGCAAGCGCCCCGGTCATCTCGGAGAGGATGTTGGAAATGGAAACCACCGCGTTTTCAGTCGACCCTGCCAATGATTTGACCTCCCCGGCAACAACGGCAAAACCCTTTCCGGCATCACCGGCGCGCGCCGCCTCTATTGTTGCGTTCAAGGCAAGAAGATTGGTCTTGGAAGAAATCGAAGAGATTTCCTGGGCGAGATTTTCAATGTCTTCGAATTTGCTTGAAAGATCCACGGTGGCCGAATTCAGTTGTCCGATCAGATCCGCTGCTCCGAGGCATGTTTGCGCGATCGACTGAATGCCGGTACGTGCTTTGGTGATCTTGCCGCCTGCTTTTGCAAGGTCTTCGGTGCAGCCGAGTGCCTGCCGGCCTACAGAATGAAGATCGGATTGAATCCGCTCTGCGGCTGAAATCAGGTTGGCCAGGAATTCAGCGCGCTCCTTGCTGGCAGCGTTGACCGCCTTTGCATTTTGCCCGATTTGGGAAACGACGGAGAATGCTTCCTGCAGTTGGTCAATCCGTCTGCTTGATGCTGGTTCCGCTGATCCGGAGGGGAGGGGTGCGACAGACGAGCCGGAGGATGGACCGGCTTCTCCAGCTATCGCGCCGGACGGGGTTGTTTCCAACCGCTTGGCTTGGCGAAGCGTTAGCGAAGCACTGACCAGGGAAACGACAAAAGGGACCGCGGTTGAAAGCAGCGCTTGCCAGATGACGAGCTCAGCCTCGCCAAACAAGGCGTCGACCTGATTGATGAGTGTCAGAATCGTCCCGACGATTAACGCCGTGATGAGTGCCCGTTTGATCATGTGCGCCGACTCTTGCCTGTCTGCCTGTCCGAGGATCGAAGGACATGGTTAATACAGTGAAAACGTGACGCAGCGTTTCACGTGTTGTTGAGACCGATGCGATGCTGGAAAGTCCTGTTCGCATAAAAAGTGGTCAGGTGATGAAATTCTAAGCTGACTATTCGCGCCAATTTCCACCTCCTTTGTCTGACTTGTTTAAATTTTTGGCTGTTCTCTGCCCTTCCTGAAGCCTTTTGCCTGTTTGGCATGCATTTTGAACCCCTCGGTCCCCAATGAACAAAATCAAGTGGCAATCTGCCTAATTGGGGGTCAATCATGAATACATCTGCGGTGGGCGGAGACGTCTTTTTTGTCCTGGTCGGAGCCATTCTCGTATTCGCCATGCATGGTGGATTTGCCTTTCTCGAGGTTGGCACCGTTCGGCACAAGAACCAGGTCAATGCATTGGTCAAGATCCTGGTGGACTTTGCGCTCTCCACGGTCGCCTATTTCTTTGTCGGCTACGCCTTTGCCTATGGCACGACCTTTTTCGTAAGTGCGGCAACACTGTCCGGTGGCGGCGAAGGGTTCGAGCTTCAGGGGCTGACACTGGTCAAGTTCTTCTTTCTGACCACTTTCGCCGCAGCCATTCCGGCGATCATTTCCGGTGGCATTGCCGAACGGATGAAATTCTGGCCTCAGTGTCTGGCGACGGTAGCGCTTGTCGGTATCGTTTATCCGCTGTTCGAGGGTATCGTCTGGAACGGCAATTTCGGTTTCCAGGCCTGGCTTGAAGCGCAATTCGGTGCAGGGTTTCACGATTTCGCGGGATCGGTCGTGGTGCATGCCGTCGGCGGCTGGATTGCGTTTTCTGCGGTCCTTTTGCTTGGCGCCCGGATGGGGCGCTTTGACCGCAATGGCCGCCCCATCGGCATTCCGCCGTCTTCCCTGCCGTGGCTGGCAATGGGATCGTGGATGCTCTGTGTCGGTTGGTTCGGATTTAATGTGATGACTGCAGGCTCATTGGAGGGCGTGTCGGGTCTCGTTGCGATCAACTCGCTGATGGCGATGGTTGGCGGCATTCTGGCGGCGCTTGTGGTCGGCAAAAACGATCCGGGTTTTGTCCACAACGGCGCGCTTGCGGGGCTCGTGGCGGTATGTGCCGGATCCGATGTCATGCATCCGGTCGGCAGCCTGATTGTCGGCGGTGTTGCCGGTGCGATCTTCGTGACCGGGTTTGAATTCTGCCAGAGCAAGCTCAAGATCGATGACGTGCTTGGTGTCTGGCCACTGCATGGCATTTGCGGCGCTTGGGGCGGTATCGCCGCAGGCATTTTTGGTCTGGAAGCTCTTGGTGGACTTGGCGGCGTCGCGCTGATGAGCCAGATCATCGGCACCGTTGCCGGAACGGCTTATGCCGCAGCAGCGGGCTTCGTCGTCTACGGTGTTCTGAAATCGGTAATGGGACTGCGCCTGTCTCAAGAAGAAGAGCATATGGGTGCGGATCTTTCGATCCACAAAATCAGTTCCAATCCGGAATACGATCTCGGCCGGTAATGCCGGCTGACCGAGTTTTCTCTGAAGGCGCTTCCACAGGAAGCGCCTCTTTTTTTGCGGGATCAGGTGAGGGTTTTGTCGCTCATCAACATTTCCGCCAGATTGTCGTGGCTATCGACCACCTTGTGCGCACCGGCAGCCTTCAGCTGTTCGGTATGTCCGTCGTGACTGTGGCCGCCGCCAACAAAGCCCCACACGGTCATACCTGCCGCAAGCCCGGCCTTGACGCCGTTGGAGCTGTCCTCGATCACCAGCGTGTTGGCGGGTGCAACGCCCAGCTTTTCCGCTGCAAACAGAAAGAGATCGGGCGCGGGTTTGCCGTTTTCCACCTGCTCGCCGGAGTAAATGTGCGGTTCGAAATAGTCGAACAGGCCGGTGTGTTTCAGTTTGTGGATGAGCCTGTGAAGACGCGATGAGGAAGCAACTGCACGAGGACCGCTGTGGACTTCCAGGAGTTGTTTGATGCCGGAAATTTCCGACAATTCCCTGTTGATGCGCTCCATCGTGGCTTCATCGAGATCGGGGCCGAAAGTGTCAGGTAGCGGTCCTTTACCGAGCGCGCGGTGATCCCGGTCGAGCTCTGCCCAGAAGTCGACGCCGCTCAGGCCCTGAAACCGGTCCATATATTCGTCCAGTCCGTAATGCAGCCCGATCCGTGCCAGATGCTCGCGTTCCACGTCGACATAGATTTTTTCCGAATCGACCAGAACGCCGTCGCAATCGAACAGGATCGCTTGAAATGTCATATGCAGTTTGCCTTTCAGTGTGAGCCGTCAAACAGTCCTTTAATCACTTGTCTTTGAAACAAGATGACAAGCAATGCAGGAGGAAGAATTGCAAGGGTCGCAAGCATCAGCCCGGGCAGGCTTGCGCGCCCGAAAAACTGCATTCCCCGGACAACCGTGTAAGTGCTTTCTTCCGATGTCACGATGACTGGCCATAGATACTGGTTCCAGCCGGTGACGAAGGACACCAGGAAAAGCGCACCCGCGGTCGGCAGCGACAAGGGCAGAAGTATGTCCCTGAAGAATTTCCAAGGTCCTGCGCCGTCGAGGCGGCTGGATTCCAGAAGCGTGTCGGGAACCGTCAGCAGGAACTGGCGGAAGAACAGCGTGCCGAGTCCGGAGGCTACGAGAGGTAAGATAAGGCCGGCGCGCGTGTTGACCAGCCCAAGCCCGGCGACGACATCGAATGTTGGCAGAAACCGGGATTCCAGGGGCAGCATCAGGGTTAGCAGCAGAACCGCGAAGACAGCCGAGGCAAATTTCACACGGAAGTAAATCAGGGCATAAGCGGCAAGCAGGGACAACAGGACCTTCAGGCCGGCGAACCCTGCCCCCAGAACGAAGGAATTCCACAACATGGCAAGCGCCGTTATGTCACCGGAAAACCCGGAGCTGGCAGTCAGAAATGCGCCGTAGTTCTCCAGGGTGCTGTTGCCGAGATCGAGGCGTGGTTTCATCGGACTGCCCGGTCCATGAGTTGTTGCCGCAAACAGCGAATAGACCGGCAGTGTCATGAAAAGCGTACCGGCAATCAGAATAATGTGGTCAATCAGTTGCGCCTGCCAGCGCTGCCATGAAAGCATAATCAGAAATTCCCGGATCCAAACCGATGGGTCACCACTTAGAGCATTTCCCGCAGTCGTTGTAATGCCAGATTTTCTTGTATTCGCGCGTGTTGCGATTTTTTGCGCGTATTCATCAGCCGCAACGGTTACAGCACAACGATCCCGGAATGCTTGGCCTTGTGCTCCGGTTCGACATGAATGGTGATGCGGGCTCCCGGCACATCTTCTGAAATTGCCTCCTCGATCCGGTCGCAGATATCGTGAGCCGTCTCGACCGGCATTGTTCCGGGAACCACCAGGTGAAAGTCCACGAAGGTGGACTTGCCGGCAATACGTGTTCTGAGATCATGGGCCTCCAGCGCACCTTCGCCGTGTTCGGATATCAACAGGCGGATCTTGGCAAGAACATCGGCGGACGCGGCTTCATCCATTAAACCGCCCACCGATTCCTTGACCAGCTCCCAGCCTGACCACAGGACGAGCAGGCCGACAATGACCGCCAGGACAGGATCCAGGATCTTCCAACCTGTTGCCAGCACCAGAATGACCCCGGCCAGAACACCGAGCGAACTGAAGACGTCGGTCATCAGGTGTTTGCCGTCCGCCATCAGCGCGGGTGATCGCTCTTTCCTGCCGTAGCTCATCAGATACCGCGCCCAGGCACCGTTGATGAACGCGGCAGCCAGGTTCATTGAGATCCCTTCCAGGGAATATTCCGGACTGTCTCCCTGAATGAAGCCGATCCAGGCAGCGTGGAAAATGGAAATCGCCGCCAGGACAATCATGACCCCGACCAGAACGGCTGCAAAATACTCCGCCTTGTCATGACCGTAGGGGTGATTGCTATCGGCGGGCTTGGACGCGAACCAGACGGCTGCAAGAGCGGCAACCGACGAGGCGATGTTGACCGTGGTCTCCAGGGCGTCGGAATAAAGCGCCACCGAGCCGGTCAGAAGGTAAGCACCGATCTTCAGCCCCAGAACAAGGACTCCGACAACAATGCTGGCAAAGGCGATGCGGAGCCTCGATTTAAGGTTCATGCCTGTCCCCCGGGATCAACTGCCATGACGAAAGAACATGATGGCAGCGGCGCTGATCGACCGGCATGTTTCAGAATAATGGCAAGCGTTCTTCAGAGCGCACGCGCGGCGATACCGATCATGTGGCGCAAGGGGTAGCAGTTTTTGACGAGGTTACAAACAGTGGTGCGGCTTTATTCCCGCAGTTTTTCCCGCGGGTGAAGGTCAGTCAAAAAAATGCGCGGCGGCTTTAGGGCAGACCTAAAGGGCTGTCGACCAATCTTTTTAACTCGGTCTCGAGCCCCCTAGAAGCCGCCGCGCCAGTCCATGACGGCAGCGCCGATGATCCTGCCGGGCCCATCCTGATCTTCGATCTGGATGAAAATGGCACATCTGGCGTCGCCTTTGAGATCCAGCTGGGATTTGGTCATGCGGAAGGTTTCACTTCCACCGGACCACATTCCGATCGGCTGAAGATTGCGAACAACATTGACGTATTTGATCTTGCGGCCCGCATTCTCGCCGCGCCCGATATCGACGGTTGCTTCGTCATCGATGCGCAGGAAGTAGACGGTCGCCATCTTGGCGCCGATAGGTAACGCGCCGTCTACGGTTGCCTGGACCACCATGTCGGAAATTTCCAGGTCAACTTCGGCTGTGAACGGTTCCGAGCGCTCAAGTGCCGAGCGGACCTGACCTTCGCGGCTGCCGACCACATGTTCCTCACCGTTGATGACCATTTGCGGGGTGTAGACGGACCTGTCTCCGCGCCGTGCCGCATAGGCGCGCTGGCGCTGAGAATAGACCGGGCTGGCAAGAGTGTCCTTCCAACCCAGATAGTCCCAGTAATCGACGGGCATCAGAACCGTCAGGACGTTGTCGTCTTCCTCAACCAGCCGCTCCGCCAGCTCATCGGCAGGCGGGCAGGAGGAACAGCCCTGACTGGTAAACAGCTCCACGACTTTCTGCGGCTGCGATGCCGCCATGACGCCGTCCCACGACGTGACTGCAGCAAGTAATCCGGCGATGACAATCGCGCCCGTCCGGAAAGCCTGACCTGCTTTCCGGGAGTGAAGACCCACCATTTGGTTCAATTCCTTGTTTGCTCGACCATAAAATATGCAATCGGGCTTTCAATCGCGAGTCACGAGCCGGTGACTTTGGCCGCTATCCTGAGATTTCGCGGGAATGTGACTTCAAATGGAGGTCGCGTGACCAAATGTCCGGCGCATCAGGCGCCGTCCATTACCTTCTTCAGTTCGGGCAGGAAAGTGTCCCTGAAAGTGCTCGGGCTCAACGGGCCGATAAATTTGTAGCGGATCATGCCCTTTTCATCGACGACGAAGGTTTCCGGGACGCCGTACACGCCCCATTCGATCGCTGCGCGTCCGGCATCGTCCGCGCCGATCAGATCATAGGGATTGCCAAGGCTGCCAAGAAAACGGCGAGCGTTTTCCGGCTTGTCCTTGTAGTTGATGCCGATGAGTTGAATGTCGTCTATCGTCCCCAGCTCTTCCATTATCGGATGTTCCTGTCGGCAGGGGACGCACCAGGAAGCAAACACGTTCACGACCGAGATCTTGCCGAGGAAGTCTTCCCGGGAAAAGCCGGGTATTCCCGCACCGTCCCTGGTAAGGCCTTCAACCGGGCCGAGGGCAAGTTCTGGAGCAGGCTTGTTGATCAGCGCGGACGGAATTTTCTTGGGATCGCCCCCAAGCGTCAGCTGGAAAAGAAACAGAGCCGCCAGTCCTGTAAACACGACAAGCGGCAGCAGAACGAGAACCGGAAAGCCGCGTTTATGCGGCTTGCCGCCTTCAGCTTCAGAATGAGAGGCGCTCATCTTGACTATTTGCTCCTGCTATCGGGACGGGCACGGGAGAAACCCTGTTCTGCAAGTTCTCGGAGCGCGCGTTCCTGATTGGCCTTGTCGATCCTGACCCAGGCGATCAGAGCGAGTACCGTAAACAGGCACAGGCCGTAGGAAGCCATGATGAAACCTGCGTGTGGTCCAAAATCCATGAGCTTACTCCGCAGGCTGGGCCGTCGCAGCGGCGGTTCCGGGGTGAGAAACGCTTGCCGCACGCAGGCGCAGGGCGCGAACTCTGCGGCGCAGGATCTCGTTACGCATCGCCATCAGATGCAGTACGAAGAAAAGCAAGGTGAAGGCAAGCGCCATCATCAGCAGCGGCCACAGAATGTCCGGATGAATGGTCGGCCCGTCCATGCGCACGACACTGGCCGGCTGATGAAGCGTGTTCCACCAATCGACCGAGAACTTGATCACCGGCAGGTTGAGCGCTCCGACAAGGGTCAGTACCGCGGCAGCCTTGCCGGCCTTGATCGGGTCATCCATCGTCCGCCACAAGGTCATCAGACCCAGATACATGATCAGGAGCACCAGAACCGATGTCAACCGCGCGTCCCAGACCCAGTAGGTGCCCCACATGGGTTTGCCCCACAGGGACCCGGTCACGAGGGCCATGAATGTAAAGGCTGCGCCGATCGGTGCAGCCGCCTTGGCCGACACATCGGCAAGAGGATGTTTCCACACCAATGTACCGATGGATGAGATGGACATGATTGAGTAGCACATCATGCACAGCCAGGCGGCGGGAACATGAATGTACATGATCCGGACCGTGTTGCCTTGCTGATAGTCTTGCGGCGCCGTGAAGAAGGCCATGTAAAGCCCGGCCGCAAAAGCAATGATGCACAAGCCGATGAGCCAGGGCAGGACTACCTGCACCAGTCTCAGAAATCGCGTCGGATTTGCGTAATCCCAGAATGCCATGGGAGCCTTTTACTTCAGTCTTCTGCGGTCATCAATGCACCGAAGGGTCGCAGAATGCCTTGCGTTTGGTCAAACCCGGGAACGAATTCCCTTCTCCGTGACCGGTCTTGCGTACCTGCAGACACATGGAAATCCCGTTTTCGTTTTGAAATTGTGGGTATTTCCAGCCTTCGGAGAACTGTGATTGTCGCACAAACAAATCGTGATAAACAGGATTCCCGGCCATAACCTTGAAGGACTGAAGATGCCGGACCTTTCCACGATCATGCTTTTTGCCTCTGCGTCGCTTGTGCTGACCGCGACACCCGGACCCGACATGTTGCTGATCGCTTCGCGATCCGTCAGTCAGGGGCGCGGCGCAGGCTTCCTGACGTATTTTGGAATAGCGGCAGGAACCTATTGCCACGCACTGGCCGCCGCTTTCGGTTTGTCGCAATTGTTTGCGGCCGTTCCAGCTGCCTTCGAGTTCGTCCGTTGGGCAGGCTGTGCCTATCTGATCTACCTGGCCTTCAAGACCCTGCGTTCGCCAGGCGGCTCGGGTCACACACACGCTGCGCCGGCAGATCCGGGCGGACGTCGCATATTCACCGAAGGTTTGCTGACCAATCTTCTCAATCCGAAGATGGTTCTGTTCGTGCTTGCCCTGTTTCCGCAGTTTGTCAATCCGTCGAGCGGATCGATCGTGCTTCAGATGCTGATACTTGCAACCGTTATCAACGGCATGGGCCTTCTGGTGAACGGCACCGTAATACTCCTCGGCGGGCACATCCGTTCCCTTTTTGCAGGGAAAGGCCGCTTCTCCGGCTTGCCGAGATACCTGCTTGCGACGGTTTTCGTCGGCCTTGCCTGCCGGCTCGCACTTGGAAGCCGAAACTAAGCATCGACAGACGCAGGTTTGACGAGAAAGAATTCGGCGGAGGCAGAGCGCCTCCGCATCGCCAGGATGTGCTTCAGTCTGCCGCGAAGCGCAGTGCCGTTGCAGATGCAATCGGACCGATGACCGCCGCGATCAGCGACAGTGCGCACAGGATCAGGAACGGCGTCATGAACGGTACCGGATCGTGAATTGCCGCGTCGGCGGCACTTACTCCGAAAATCAGCACTGGAATTGCCAATGGTACGACCAGAACGGCCAGCAGCAATCCGCCCCGGCGCAGCGACACGGTGAGTGAAGCTCCGATCGCGCCGATCAGGGTGAGTGCCGGAGTTCCGACCAGCAGCGTGAGCGTGACAGCCCCCATGGCGATCGGGTCGAGGTTGAGGAAAATTGCCAGAAGCGGAGCGGCGACAACCAGCGGCAGACCGGTCGCGATCCAGTGTGCCAGGCATTTGATCAGGACCACCAGCTCAAGAGGACGGCCCGCCATCAGCATAAGATCCAGCGTGCCATCGTCCCTATCGGCCTGAAACAGGCGGTCAAGACCGAGCAACGTTGCCAGCAACGCGCCGATCCACAGGATTGCCGGCCCAATGCGGGCCAGGAGGTTGAGATCCGGCCCGACGCCGAAGGGAATGACTGTGACGACCGCGAGGAAAAACAGCACGCCGACAAGTGCACTGCCACCGACCCGAACGGAGAGGCGCAGATCGCGCTGGAAAAGAGCAACAGCCCAACCGGTCATATCATCGCCTCCTCGGGCGTTTGCGACACCGGGTCGTTCGCCTGCAGGTGAAGGACCTGGATCTTGTCGAGCGCGAGATCCGTATGCGTTGCCGTGACGATCAGACCACCGGATGCCAGATGTGCGTTCATCAGGCCAAGAAGTTGTGCTTCGGAGGCCTTGTCGAGAGCGGAGGTCGGTTCGTCCATCAGCCAGATCGGACGGGGTGTAACCAGCAGGCGCGACAGCGACAAGCGGCGTTTCTGACCGGCAGAAAGATAGGCGGCCGGCAAATGCGCGGTATGGCCGATGCCAAGTGTTTCGATCGCCTCAACCGGAGACAGGACACGCCCCGAAAAGGCTCCGGCGACGGACGGTGCGGCAAAACTCTGCCAGAAGCGGAGGTTTTCCAGAACGGACAGGGCGGGTTTCACGGCGTCCTGATGACCGAAATAATGCGTCTGTTCCTGTGGGAGCTTCTCCCCTTCTCCACCTTCCAGGTGAAACTCTCCGGCAGAAAGCGGAACGAGCCCCGCCAGGGTTCGCAGCAGCGAGGACTTGCCGATGCCGTTGGCGCCGGTCACGACCAGTGCCGTGGAGTGTTCCAGCGAAAAGGACAGATCCTGAAACACCCGGCGTCCGCCGCGGTCGATAGTCAGGTTTTTTGCAATCAGCTTCAGGGGAGTGCTCCGAAGGAAGTGGATGGTCACCTTGTCAGGGGTCGGACCCTAGTCAGCCGGACAGCTATCATGCAAGCGAATTCAGCTGCCTTAATATTTGTCAAATGGCGCCCACTTCGAATTTCCTTCGTCCTGGTATCGGGAACGCGGATGGTGCACCCGCGTTCCGAAATGTTTCTCAGTCGAAAACCGCAGCGATCTGATCGACGCTGACACCTTCCTTGATCTCACGTAGCCGGGCGTAGATGAGGGCAATCAAGATGCTGCCGATGCCGGCGCTGATCGTGGAGATGGCGGCGGACAGGATGATATCCAGAGCAACACTGCCGAAAATTGTCGAGATGATACCAACCAGGAAGCTGGCGGCGAGATTGATCACGATTGCGATGATGATGAGCAGGCAAATCGCACCAATGATCGGCCAACGATATTCCTTGGTAAGCGCAGCACTTCGACCTAGGCCGCTGAAACCGGCTCTTTCGATGACCACGGCCGGGACCATGACGGAGAACACGGCGTATATCCACAATCCCGGAACCACGAAAATGGCGAAGCCGATCATGAAGAGAATACCCGAGACAAGACCGAGGAGTACGATCGGTATCACGGCCGCGAACGCCGGACCCACATATCTTCCGAGCCGCACGTCTCGTCCCAGTTTTGCGTCATATGCCAACTGGACAAGGAGGGCGGTGGTCACCGCATAAACAACCAACTGGACAAGAATTGTGAGAAAGATCGCAACAAAGCTTATGGAACTGTCGAGATCAGGTGTTGCGGTTCCGACGATTGTCCCAAATCCCATCAATGCACCGGAAATCAGCAAGCCGATGAGAGTGGGGCCATATGCAATCAGGAAGACCTTGAGAAATTTTCCGAAGAAGATCGCGAAACTGTCGCTTACGAGTGCGCCAACACCCAGGGATGGCTTGATCTGGCCTGCGGTCGTGTCTGACATTCAGTTTCTCCGTATTGTTCAAATGACAAAGCAAAGATGCGTGGAGTGATGAAATTCGACGAGGCTGCAACGGTTGCGGCCCTGATACTCCTCGTGAAAACTTACCATAAAACGATGCGTGGGGCTTTCCTTCCATCTAACGGCTGAAATTTCAGTGCCCTTTCGGTCAATCGAAAACCGCCGCTATCTCTTCAATGCCGATGCCTTCCTTTATCTCGCGCAGACGCGCATAGATGAGCGCGGTCAGGATACTGAACAGGCCCGTGCCCACAGCGTAAAGGACCGATAGTCCAATGAGGGCCAGGATCGCACCGGGGATACCGCCCACTGCTGCAAGAAGTGCGACGAGGAGCCCGCCGACAAAGAAAATGATCACGGCAAAAATCATCGCCAGAAACAGACAGCCCACGATTGGCCAACGATAGTCTTTGGTAAGCGAGATGCTGCGGCCCAGTCCCCGAAAACCTGCGCCTTCAATCACGACCGCTGGCGCCGTCACGGAGAACAGGGAATAGATCCACGCCAGCAATGCGAACAGGACCGGCAAGGTCATCAAGGGTGAAATTCCGGCGACGCCTCCCGGATAGACAATCGCAAAGCCGGCAATGGCCAGGATTGCGACAATGACGATATTGAGAACGGCGATCGGCACCACGGTTCTGACAGCGTTCGTGAAGTAATGTCTGACCCGTATCCGCCGCCGAAGCTTGGCGTCATAGGCCAGCTGAACCAGCAGGGCGATGGTGATGGTGTAGGCCGCAATGCTGATCAGAACCGCCAGAAATGTCGCCAATCCGTTGTCGAGACCACTGGACTGATAGTCCACCGAGCCGACCTGGATCTGATATCCGGCCAACAGTCCTGTCACGATCTGACCGAGAAGAACCGGCACGAAACCGAGCAGAACCACGAGTACGATATGCCTGAAGATGATCGAAAAGCTTTCCCCGAGGAGCGTGCCGACGCCGAGAGAGACTTTGGAAGGACCTGCCGGTGTTTCGTTTTCCTGAATGTTCGGTGTTGCACCGGTTTTCTCAGCCGGATGACTGTCCAGATTTTGCAATTGCCCTAGCCCGTTTTGTGTCTTTTGCATTATTAAGTTGGCTACACCTTAGATTGCTTGAATGTCTGTCTGCAAGCAGTCGCTCAGGCTCCTTGCCGCAGCGGGTGACCCGCCCGAAGCTGATAGACTAATCAAATACAGTTGCGATCTGGTCGACGCCTATTCCTTCCTTGATCTCGCGCAGGCGGGCATAGACAAGAGCTGTTGTGATGCAGATCAGAGCAATCCCAACCGAATAGAATGCTGAAAGAAGGGTGATTGCTAGTATGAAGCCGATGATTCCGCCAGCCGATGCAAGAAGAGAGATGAGGAAACTGATCACCATTAGAATCAGCAAGGTGAGCAATATCACCAGACTAAGTGTTCCGGCAATTGGCCACCGGTAGCCCTTCGTAAGCGCTAAGCTGCGCCCTAATACCCGAAGTCCGGATCGTTCAATAACAATGGCTGGTGCTGCTGTGGAGAATGCTGCGTATGTCTATGTAAAGAACGCGATCATTACTGGATATACCAAAATCGTTGGCAGTCCGACTCTAGCGCCTAGAAAAGTAACGGCAAACGCGCCTGTGGTGAAGACAGCGCCAATGAAAACGTTGAGAATTGAAAATGGCACCAAGGTTTTAATTGCGGATGCGAGATATCTCTTTGGTTGGGCGCGCTGCTTATGTTTGGCGTCATACGCCAACTGAATCAGTAGCACACATGTTATTGCATACGCGGCTACATTGATGACGATTGCTAACACCAACGTAAAATCGTTGTCGATGCCGCTGGATTGGTATTCCGAAAGCCCCAACTGAATCTGGTAGCCGGCCAAGCCTGCACTAATTAGATGGCCCAGAAGTGTTGGAACAATACCCAACAGAATTGCGAGGAGAATGTGGTTGAAGATTATCGAAAAACATTCGCCGATGATCGAGCCGACACCGAGAGGAGGGAGCTTTGATTGTGTTTTGGGGGTCTTCTGTTCTCTGCTGTTCCGTTCCAAATAAAAATTTTTAACAGATTGATTATCCTGGTTTTGCAATTTGCCGGTGCCTGAATGAATTTTGAAGCAACTGGTTGTCGACTCTAGGTTGCCAGTATCGGCACCTCAAGCGCTGCATGCTTAGGTGCCGGTGTTAGCATCGCCATTCGCGTTGGCATAGTGCTTGTTTTCGCGTCTGTCGCCGAACAGCTGGCGCTGCTCGAGATGTTCCCGCTGGGCGTTATAAAAGGCTTGCAGGAAACGCAGCCTGTCTGCCGACGGCACCGGGTCGGCATAGCCGATCTTCTTGCGGATCTTGTCGACGATGGCCTCGATGGTCGTGTTTCTTTTCTTGGCTGCATCTGACGAAATCGGTGTGCTCTGGGCACGCAGCAACGTTTCGAGAGTTTGCAGTTCATAAGCACCGTAATGGTCCAGCTGATGCGAAAGAAAGACAAACTGCTTGAGGTTTGTGGACAGGATCCGTGTTTCCCCCGCCAGATCCTTGAGAAGTACGGGCACAGGAAGGTGGATCACGTGCGTTCCGGCCATCATGTCGCCAAGCCGGCGTCGGTAGCGGTCGAATGCCGGTATGATCAGGCAGATCGAGACCCAGCAAAGAGAGGCGAGCGACGCCAGCGGCGAGGCCGTGTCCAGCGTCAGGAGAAGGGTTGCCGGCAGGAAGACTTCCGCTTCTTTCATGAGGTTGCGCAGAACAAGTGCGTGCGCGGTCAGCGAACCGCCGTCATGGGACACCACCTTGATCTTCATGAGGCGTTTGCCGAGGGTCTGGCCGTTCCAGCCAATTTCGCTCAGGACATAGTAGGGAATGCGGATCAGAAAAAAGACCATGGCTCCGATCGCGATCATCGTCTGAGGCTCGGTCAAATCAATGGCGAACAGCAGGATCATCAGGCATATAGCGCCAATCGTGGTCAGGAGCAGATCGGTGATCTGCGCTGCAAGGCGAATGCCGACCCCGGCTATCGGGAGGTTCAGGGCGACACCCTCGGGAGGCATAATCCGGTCTGGCGAGGGGCGCTGTTTTCTGTGCTTCTTCCAGCGTTGCAGGATCAATTGCGCCTCCTGCCGCCAAGGGTAAACCAGGCAAGCCAGATCGCCCCAATTCCCCAACCGATGACAATTCGCGAGGACAGATCCTGAACCAGCTGGCGGGCAAATCCTTCGAGTAGAGCTGCAACTACAAGCATGAGCGCTGCAACGAGGGCCAGTTTCACCGCGTCATGCCCGGCATGCCGCAAAGCCGCCACACGCGATCTGTCACCGGGAAAGAGGACTGCGGCACCCAGTTTCAAGCCACCGCCGCAGGCGATGCAGATTGCTGAAAGCTCGGTCACTCCGTGCACCGACAGCCAGCCGGCGAGATCCAGTCCCAGGCCGCGATCGGCATGAAGCGCAAAAAAGGCACCCAGAATGAGCCCGTTGTAGAAAGTCAGGACTATGGCCGGGGCGCAGGCGAAGACACCCAGTCCGAAAACGAAGATCGCGATCCGGGTGTTGTGGGAAAAGAGGTAGGTCGCGAAGGCGCCCAGCCCCGTCGTGCCGGTTTCGTGTCCATAGATGACCGACCTCAGGTCGCCTGTCGTGGCATCCGGTCCCCGGCCGTCAGCCAACTCGGCCGGCATGAAAACGAAATACCAGTCGGTGTTTTCGAAGTAGAGCAGATAGCCTGCAAGTGCCCCGAGCCCCAAGAACAGAAATCCCAGCAGTATATAGAGCCAGGATCGCCGCATGGCTTGTGGTGCGCCTTCGGTCATGAACCGCTGAAACAAGCCGCCCAATCGTTGTTGGGGAGCGTAGACGCAAAGATAGGCGCGCGCCGTCAGGGCCTCCAGGTAACCCAGGAGAGCCTTGTCCAGAGAGATTTCGCGCGCGATGGCGAGCGACGTCGTGGCCTGGCGGTAAAGGGAAGCGAGGTCTCGAGTTTCAGCGAAACTCATTCTTTGAAGGCCATTGCGCTCCGCCCGCAGAACCAGAGTTTCAAGCCGCTGCCAGTCCGCCTCCCGTTCCTTGCGGAACCTTGCCGAACGCATGAGCTCGCTGTTGTCTCCCGTCTGCCGGTCGGCTGCTGAGCGCACGCGACTGTCCGGAGAAGGTTGAATTGAGCTGGATGAACGAAGACCGTCGGAGGACATCTAGATTTGCTCCCGTGCCTTGATTTCCAGATAGGCGGAAATAAGCCGGGCGGTGATTGCATCGGGCTTGGCGTCAACAATTGTGACACCCTTTCGAGAAAGACGCTCAAGAACCAGGCGGCGCTCGTTGATGGACTGGTTTGCCGCAACAAGAGTGGCTGCGCCGTCCAGGTCGCCGGGAGCGCTTTCGACCAGTGCTTCAAGGTCCGGGTCCCTTATGGCAACGAAAATGAGAAGGTGACGCTTGGCAAGAATGCCGATGTTTTCGATCAGCAACTCCGCCGAAGTTGTGTCGATGAAGTCCGTGAAGATGATGATAAGGCTTCGCTTGGGCGTGCGGGCATTCAACTCTGTCAGGGCGAGCGTATGGTTCGTCTCGCGGCTGACATAAGATAGACCTGCCGTCCAGTTGCGCAAGCGAGCGAAAGCGGTGCGCCCGGGAGCCGGAGCGGCGAATGTGCGGGGGCGCACATCGTAGGAATAATAGCCCACCAGATCGCCCCCGATTGCCGCGGCCCAGGCCGTCGCAAGTGCAGCTGTGACCGCGTGGTCGATCTTTGGCAAGCCGCCGATTTCCTCGCGCATCAGATAGCCATTGTCGAGCGCGACGATGACATGGTGGTTCCGTTCCGCGCGCAGTTCCTTTGCAACAAGCGACCGGCGCCGGGCCGAGCGCTTCCAGTCGATGGACCTGATGTCCATGCCCGGCACAAAATCGCGCAACTGGTGAAATTCCGAGCCCTCTCCAATGGCGCGGTTTTCTTTCACGCCATAGAGAGTGGACAGGACGGTGGTGGTGATCTGCCCGGACTGGACGAGACGAATATTCGGAACAACGCGGACTTCCGCGCCGATGTCGAGGCGCGGGACGAATTCCAGCAGCTTCAGGCGCGAGGTCCAGAGCAGCCAGAGATGATCGAGGTGCCACAGGCCCCGGCGGACGGCCCGGCAGGCCACGTCCGCATGTGCGGAGTTGTTCAAGCCGGTCTGAAATGCGATTTCCCTGCCACTTTTCAGACCATCGGGCCAGTCGAGCCTTGCTGTAAGCATTTTTGGTGCCCGATCCAGGTGGAGTTTCAACGATACCGTCTCGCCGACAAAGATTTCCGGTGGTGCTTCAAATGCCAGTGCCTTTGGCCTTTTGAAGGAAACCGCAAAATCCAGCAGGGTCACGATTGCAAGCAGGATCCATGGCAGCAGCACGAGCTCGCGCCAGGCACTGTCGACCACAATCGCGATGACCGAAAGGCACAGAGCGGCAGAGCCGAGCGTCAGCAATCTTTTGGATGGCCGTATCAGCGTGGGGCCTCGATCTGGTTGAGAATGTTTTTCAGAACCTGTTCAGGGCTGCGGCCCTCGATCTCCGCCGCAGGTCCCAAAACGATCCGGTGACGCAGCGCAGGAACAAAGAGCCGTTTGACATCGTCGGGGATGGCAAAGTCGCGCCCGTTAAGCGCGGCTGTTGCCCGGGCGGCACTGGCGAGTGCGTCGGCTGCACGCGTCGAGGCGCCATATGCAATTTCCGAGCTTTCCCGTGTCGCCCGCACCAGACGCAGAATGTAGGCGAGGATGTCGTCCTTCAGGATGATACTGTCGACAAGGGACCGGGTCTCCGCCAGGGCCGCGGAATCCAGAACCTTGGCGAGCGTGTTGGTCTCCAGCCCTGCCTCGATGGGCTCGGCGGCATGCTGGCGAAGAATGGCCATCTCGATGTCTTCAGGCGGAAAATCAATCACCAGCTTGAACAGGAATCTGTCCAGCTGAGCCTCGGGCAGTGGGTAGGTTCCCTGCTGTTCGATCGGGTTCTGAGTGGCCACGACGATGAATTCGCTGCCGAGAGAATGATCGGTTCCGTCAATGCTGACCGTTCGCTCGTTCATCGCCTGAAGAAGGGCTGCCTGGGTTTTGGGTGGCGCGCGATTGATTTCGTCGGCCAGCAGAACCTGCGAAAAGACGGGCCCCTTGGTCAATACGAACGCATTGGTGCGGAAGTCGAAAATCGACGTGCCCAGAACGTCTCCCGGCATGAGGTCCGGTGTGAACTGGATGCGGCCGAAGTCCAGCGCCAGGGCGGCGGCGAAACTGCGGGCCAGCAAGGTCTTGGCTGTTCCCGGTGGTCCTTCGAGCAGAATATGCCCTCGGGCGAAAAGGGCGGTGAGCAGAAGGTCAACCGTGTCGTTCTGGCCGAGAACGGTTCGGCCAATCTCCGTCCTCAGGGCGTCCGTCCGTTCGCGAAGGGCCTCAAGCGTCATGAGTGATTTGCTCCAAAACCTGTTCCAGTTCATCGATATGGTGGATTGCCTCGTGAGCGGGCAAATGCGCAGGAAGCTTCCGAATTTCAGACAATACAGCCCGGAGGCGAGGTGCATATGCTGCATGCCGCCGGTCCACATATTTGAGGAAGTCGTCTTCGCTCGTGAAATGACGGGCATGGGCAGCACCAAAAATGCTCTCTGCCGTGGCCGCAATTCGCGCCGCTGCATACTCGGCCGTCAAGGCACCGTCCTGACCGGACAAACGCATGAGGCGCGCTCTTGCGCGAATCGCGAGCGACTTGCTGGCGCCGGGTGCAGCGGCCTCTTGTCTGATCGGGCCGTATCTCATGGCAGCTCGCCACAGAAACAGCAGGAACAGGGCAGCAGATCCGATCCAGAGCGTCAGAAACGGCTGCTCGAAAAAGCGCAACAGGTCGGCCCAGGTCCGCTCCCGTTCCGGTTCCCGTGCGGGGTCTCGCAGCCAGGACGCCCGGCTGTAATCGATCACGATGTTGCGGTCGCCCGCTTTCGCACCGAGTAGATCCACGGCGATCTTCGCGTTGTCGCCGAGGCGGAGGCCGTGATTGTTCAGGAGGTCGGGATCCGACAAAACGAGAACCCGGTTGTTGCCCTCTGCCGCAGTTTCGCCAAGCAGGCAATCGCCCAGCAGTATCGCTTCTTCAGTGCCGATGATCGGTCTGCAGCCTCGCGCCTTGAACAGCTGCGCGGCATAGACTTGTGCCAGGAGCCTGTCCCCGCTTGTCGAACGATAGCCGATATCCGTGAATGGTATTTCGGGGAAGATCAGTTCCGGCCTGTTATCGTCTATCAGCTTGCCGAGTGTCTCGGTCAGCCTATTCGGCTCGACTCTCAGGACGGGATGCGCGCGGCCGGTCAGGCGCATTCCGGTTCGCCATTTCGGGAGGATGACGAGCGTTTGTACCTTTTGGGCCTTCTCCGAAATGGGATCGAGTTCCAGGTCGTACTCGTCCTGCTGCTGCAGAAGCTCTTCCTTTGACGAAGGCGCAACGCGATCCACATCAAGTCCGGTGTCGTAAACCGGCACGATCATAAGACCGACCGCATTCTGGTCCATGGGCCAGCCGCCGGTAAAGTTCTGGGCACTCAGTCCGTTGGATGCCAGCCAGACCTGCAAGCCGTCATGACCGGCGGGCGAGCTGCGCAAGGCTTGCTGCCGTTGCGAGAGCAGGTATGCGCCGGCGGCAAGAACAACAATGCAGATCACGGCAATGACCACGGTCTCGAGGCGTGGTGCATTCAGCGTGGGATGGCTTGTCGTGCGGCTCATGAAACACCCGGTCCGACGATCTGCCGGCCATGTGCAAGATGGTTCCGGAATTCGTCTTCCGTGATATCACGCCCGCCGAACTGCACCCGCTCACTTGCAAGAACCAAGGAGCGAAGAGCATCGAGCTTTCGCTGGTCCTGCGGGAGGTGCTGAAGCGCCTCGCGGGCGGTCCAGCTGCGCTGCATCAATATTCCATTGGCGGTGATGGCCGTTGCCAGAACCTTTTGCGTCAGCAGGACAAGAGCGCGTCGCCGGTCTGAGGTTCGCAGTATTTCGTCAAACGTACTGAGTTTTTCCGCCCAGGGCGGGGCAGCGGGCTGCCTTGCGGCACGGTTGCTGCCGGGATTGACAGCATCGCGTTTCAGCGAAACGGCAATGCCTCCGCCGAATCGCAAGAACAGGTAGATGATCAAGGCGAGTATCGCGCCGGCGATCAGTCCTGTGGTCAGGCGGGCGTTCAGGTCCTGGCCCTGGCCAGATCCGCCGGACGGAGCCGGCTCGGGTCTTTGTTTCGTATCCAGATCCGGAGGCGGTGAGGATGGGTCGAAATAGACAACGTCCGTCTCTATTCCGCGCCAGGGCAGTGAACGAAGATATTCTTCGCCCGATTCACCGACCTCGAATGGTTCCTGCACCGGTTCCTGTGCGTGCGATGAGGAGAGCGACGCCAGGAAACCTATGAAAACGAACATCAAAAAAATCCGGTGCATGATCGTTTTAATAGCGGGAAGCTTCAGTGTGCGCAATAATGAGCTGCACTCGCCGGGTGGCCGGATCAGTAGTTGCAATTTTGGGCGTTTCCCGGTGCCTGGAAATATGAAACGCATGCGGTTCCATGCCGCCTTTCCGGTCGAATCCAGAAACCTTCAAACGGAGGGCTTTTCATATTGTATACAATTGTATATAAAATACGCAGAGCGCTCTAAGATCCTCGTTGTGATCATGGAATTGCGATGCATGTTTGCTTTCCTCGAAAGAAATCCCATGTGTCTCATTGCTGGTGATCGCAGCCAAAATTTTGTATAGGAGCGACCAGACGGTGCCAACAAAAGGTCGGGCCCAAGCCCGGCCACAAGAAGAAGCAGCGTAAACACAAACGGCCCGAAAAGGGCGTATTCGGTTCCCCGCAGGAACCAACCAGAGATACTTTGACCGGCAGCCTGTCAGATGCGGCCCGGCTGCCACGGACCTTTAAGGAGATCGCGCGTCGTGACCCAGTCCCTCGACAGTTTCAAAGCCAAAAAGACCCTTCAGGTCGGCGACAAGACCTATACCTATTTCTCCATTCCAGAAGCGGAAAAAAACGGTCTGGAAGGTGTTTCCAGGCTTCCTTTTTCATTGAAAGTCGTTCTGGAAAACCTGCTGCGCTTTGAAGACGGGCGCACGGTCACCAAAGACGATATCGCCGCTTGTGCCGAATGGCTGAAGACCCGCAAGTCTTCCCATGAGATTTCCTATCGCCCGGCCCGTGTTCTGATGCAGGACTTCACCGGTGTTCCGGCCGTGGTCGATCTGGCGGCGATGCGCGATGCGGCCGTAAAACTCGGGGGAGACCCGAAGAAGGTCAATCCGCAGGTTCCGGTCGACCTGGTCATCGACCACTCGGTCATGATCGACTTTTTCGGCACCAAGGACGCGTTCAAGAAGAACGTGGAACTGGAATATGAGCGCAACAAGGAGCGGTACGAGTTCCTGCGCTGGGGACAGTCGGCGTTTGACAATTTCCGCGCCGTTCCCCCAGGCACCGGCATCTGCCACCAGGTGAACCTGGAGTATCTGGCCCAGACCGTCTGGACCAGGGAAGAAAACGGCGAGACCATCGCCTACCCGGACACGCTTGTCGGTACCGACAGTCATACAACCATGGTCAACGGCCTTGCCGTTCTCGGCTGGGGTGTGGGTGGTATCGAAGCGGAAGCGGCGATGCTCGGCCAGCCGATTTCCATGCTGATCCCGGAAGTCGTCGGTTTCAAACTGACTGGCGAACTGAATGATGGCATCACCGCCACCGACCTGGTGCTGCGTGTTGTTGAAATGCTGCGCCAGAAAGGCGTTGTCGGCAAATTCGTCGAATTCTACGGCCCCGGCCTCGACAGCCTGTCGCTGGAAGACGAAGCGACCATTGCCAACATGGCTCCCGAATATGGCGCGACTTGCGGTTTCTTCCCGGTCGACAGCGATACGCTGAAATATCTGGAAGCGACCGGTCGCGACAAGGACCGCGTGGCGCTGGTCGAAGAATATGCCAGGGCTCAGGGCATGTTCCGTACCGGCGGCGAGGAGCCGGAATTTACCGACACACTTGAACTCGACATTTCCACCGTCGTCCCGGCAATCTCCGGACCCAAGCGTCCGCAGGACCGCATCAACCTTTCTGATGCCGCGACCGGTTTTGCAAAGACCATGGCGGATGAGTTCAAAAAGGCAGACGAGCTGCACAAGCGTGTTGCCGTTGAAGGCAAGGATCACGATCTTGGCAACGGCGATGTCGTGATTGCCGCGATCACTTCCTGTACCAACACGTCCAACCCGTCCGTTCTGATCGGTGCCGGTCTTGTTGCCCGCAACGCTCTTAATAAAGGTCTGAAGGTCAAGCCGTGGGTGAAAACCTCGCTTGCCCCTGGTTCCCAGGTGGTGACCGACTATCTGGACAAGGCGGGCGTTCAGGAAGATCTCGATGCTCTTGGCTTCACGCTGGCCGGTTACGGCTGCACCACCTGTATCGGCAACTCAGGTCCGCTGGACCCGGCCTATTCTGCGGCGATCAACGACAATGACCTGATTGCCTGCTCTGTTCTGTCCGGCAACCGGAACTTCGAGGGCCGCGTCAACCCGGATGTACGCGCCAACTACCTGGCATCGCCGCCACTGGTTGTCGCCTATGCCATCGCCGGCAATCTGAATGTCGACATCACCAAGGACCCGCTTGGTGAAGACCAGGATGGCAACCCGGTTTATCTCAAGGATATCTGGCCAACCACGGAAGAGATCACCGACCTCATCCGTTCCTCGATCACCGAGGAAATGTTCCGCGAGCGCTACGGCGACGTCTTCAAGGGCGACGCTCACTGGCAGTCGATCAAGGTTGAGGGCGGCCTGACCTATGGATGGCCGGTCTCGTCCACCTATGTTCGGAACCCGCCCTATTTCGAAGGCATGACCATGGAGCCGAAGCCGCTTCAGGACATCAACGATGCCGCGGTCATGGGGCTGTTCCTGGATTCGATCACCACCGACCACATTTCACCGGCCGGTGCCATCAAGCTGGACAGCCCGGCGGGCAAGTATCTCAGCGAGCATCAGGTCGCCCAGAAAGACTTCAATTCCTACGGCTCGCGTCGTGGCAACCACGAAGTCATGATGCGCGGCACCTTCGCCAACATCCGTATCAAGAACCAGATGGTTCCCGGTGTCGAAGGCGGCGTCACCATGAAGGATGGCAAGAAGGAGTGGATCTACGACGCCTGCATGGAATACAAGGCCGCCGGCACGCCGCTGGTTGTCTTCGCAGGCAAGGAATACGGCACCGGGTCGTCCCGTGATTGGGCCGCGAAGGGCACCAACCTGCTCGGCGTGCGCGCCGTCATCGCCCAGTCTTTTGAGCGTATTCACCGCTCCAACCTCGTCGGCATGGGCGTCATTCCGCTCACCTTCAAGGAAGGTGAGAGCTGGCAGTCCCATGGCATCACCGGCAAGGAACGTGTGACCATCAAGGGCATCGCGGATATCAAGCCGCGCCAGATGATGAACGTGGAAGTCACCTACGAGGACGGCACGACGAAGATCATCGAGTGCCTGTGCCGGGTCGATACCGAGGACGAGCTGGAATACATCAAGGCCGGCGGCATCCTGCAATATGTGCTCAGGAACCTTGTGAGCAGCTAAGACCTGCTGACAGTCTTGATATCCTGGAACGGGCCCTTCGGGGTCCGTTTTGTTGTAAGGTGAAATTGGTTTCTATTATGTGATCAAGTTGGCTGTTGGGTCGATACGTTGGGGCAAGAGATATGCGAGAATTAGGCGTGGTTATCGCGTGGGCTATTTTTTTAAGTACTTTCATGATTTGTGGTCCAGCGAACGCAGGGCGTTTCGTTTCATGTGTGCAAGAGCAACTGGCAGACGCTGGATATGACCCAGGGCCAATTGATGGTTTGTTGGGGCGGAAAACCACCAGTCAACTTGAAAATTTGAAAAAAGAATATCCAGAGATCCAAAGCCTTCCGAGAATCTCTGCTGCAAATGCCTCGGTTTATTGCCGCGCAATTGGGATGGCGCGAGCGAGCAAAGTTGGGTGGGCAGAAGACCGGAATCTTATCAAGCTGGTTCTGGGGAATGAAATCAGCGCCGAGGGGGTGCGTAAAATAAAATCGATTTTAGAAGAAGTAATGGAATTCTATCAAAAGCAGATGGGGGTGGATATTCCGGGGGGAATTACTGTGGTAGCTTCTGCAGATGTAGATGAAGTTGCAAAGATTTTGAGTGATGAACTGCGTATTCAGCGCGCGCATAATAATATTGTAAATGAATTTACGAATTGGTGCCGAGGTTATTCCTATTGTGGTAAGTCATATGGTGGCGTCATTGCGGTAAGCTTTTCAGAATCGGCCGGATTTCCGATTTCGGACGTTCGCAGATTGCTCTCACATGAGCTGGCGCATGAGATACAAGCTCAATATGTCGGCAACTTTCGTGCACGTGGAGAAGAGCGCAGGGTTCAAGCAAGGGGGCCGAAATGGTTGACTGAGGCCCTGGCGCTTGCTCTGGAAAACAAATTTTTGTTTCCAAACTTTGACGCTGAGTATCAACTTTCCAGATTGCAAAGTCGTAGAACTTATAAACCGGAGAGGCTTCGGGAATTGTATTACCAGACCTCTTCTTCTGAAAAAGACTTCAAGGATTACAGCTCTTATGCTGGCTTCTTGTTGGTCTCCAAGAGTTCAAGCAAAAAGATAATAGAATTCTGGCAGAAGACGCCTTACGTCGGTTGGGAAGAGGCTTTTAGTGCATCATTTGGATTAACAGTTGAAGAGTTTTATGAAGAATTTGGTGAGAATTAGATTTCAGGAATAGCTACTACTTCGAAGGATTGTTGCACTGGGTGATGCGCAGTCTAGTGACGAGCTAGAGTTTCTAACTTTTAGCGACGTGAGAATTGAGCGGGCCCTGCGGGGCCCGTTTTTGCCGGTGGAATACCCTGTCTTGTCATCCCCACGAAAGTGGGGATCCAGGAAACTTCATGGTCCGGGAAATCAGGGCCGATCATCAAATCTCCTTTCGAGGAGTCCTGAGTCCCGGCTCGCGCTTCGCTTGGCCGTGATGACGGTCGGTTTGTTTCCTCGGGGTGGGACTTAGAGCACGTCCTGTAAATGCGGAGCTGGCTTGGCCAGTGGCTGGATCTGCTGAGCTCGCCTTCGGACTATCGGAGGGATGACAAACCGGGGGGCTGCCCTACCTGTAGGTGAGGTTTGGTCCTTTCACTCAGACCCAGGGGATGTCCGGACATGTCAGATACGCAGTCTTCCCAACTCTCTCACATGGCACCGGTTTTTCCGGTGACCGATATTGCCGCGTCGATTGCCTATTACCGCGACAAGCTTCTGTTCGAGGTGCGGTTCGAATGGGCGGACAGGGAGGGTGAGCCGGTGCGCTATGCCGTTCTTGGACGCGAGAACGCGGGATTGCACCTGACACAAAGCGATCAAGTGCGTCAGGCAACGGCATATTGTTTTGTCGACGGCATCGACGGCTACCACGCGCTGGTGAAGAAGGCCGGTGCAAACATCACCGAGGACATCGCCGACCAGCCCTGGCAGATGCGGGAGTTCGAGACCGTTGATCTGGACGGCAATGTGCTGCTGTTCGGGGAGCATCTGGATCGAGGCGGAGACTAATTCAGCGTCAACCTCCGTCATTCCGGACAAGCGCCGTGAAGCGGCGCGCCGATCCGGAATCCATCGTTAGGGCGCAGGTGAAACGAGCACGTGTTTTATCGAGAGAGAGATGATGCGCTGAAGCGCGACTGAATTCCGGATACCGGATCAGCGCGCCCTCGTGAGCGCGTTTATCCGGAAGGACGTCGGGTTTTCAGCTGAGTGCTGCGATCAACTCTCTGGTTTGGCTGCGAAGTGCTTGCGCGGCACTCACCTTGGATTGGGAAATGAGATGGATCCCGGATCCAGTCCGGGATGACTTCAGACATCGTGGAGGGCTGACTGGATTCAGGTTTGGCTCAGGCGTATTAAGCCGATTTTGCCTGTTTCCTCAATGCGCGTTCCTCATCGATCACTTCCTGCGGGAACTGGCTCATGAAGCAGCAGCAGACGCCCTGGTCGATCATGGTGCGCGGGCCGTTCGGGTGGCCGATATGGCGGTAGATACCGTGGCTGTGACCATGGTGATGGTCATGCCCGTGATGATGGTGGTCGTGCGTGTGATCGTGGCCATGATGGTGGTGATGATGGCCATGGTCATGATCGTCAGGGTTTTCATCATCCTGAGGATCACGGAATTCGGCGTGGTGGTGGTGGACCTCAACCTCGCCCCTGGCCAGCCTGTCCTTGAAAGACGCCATCAGGTCCTGAGTTTCGACGATGGTGCCGGAGCCGGCCTCTTCGATCCGTTCAACGAACGTGTCGATGACGTGGTCCTGATCGGCAAGGTAATGCGCCTTGTAGAAGGTCACATCAGGGGCGGTTTCGGCAACCCGGTCGACATAGTTGTAGATCCGGTCGATCAGTTTGCCGGAAAACAGGAAGTAGGGTGCAACGACAATCTTCTTGTAGCCAAGCTTCAGGGCCATCTCCAGGCCGCGGCCGACGGAGGGGTAGGTGACGCCGGAATAGACGGTTTCGGACCAGCCGAAGCCGAGGTTTTCCGTGACGATGCGGGTCAACCGTGCAGCTTCCGCGTTGGCGAGCGTGTCCGATGTCCCGCGGCCAACGACCACCAGCATCGTGTCGTAAAGATCGCCGTCATGTACATGATCGACGCCAAGCGCTTCCAGGATACGGGCTTCGAAAGCGGCAACCATCTTCGGATGCAGGCCGAGCTCGCGGCCATATTGAACTGTCAGGCCCTGGTTCTTGTCCTGATAGGTCGTCAGCACGGACGGAATGTCGTTCTTGGCGTGGGTTGCGGCAAACAGCATGCCCGGGACGGCGATGATGTTGGTCACTCCGGCATCCCGCAGGGCATTTAGACCCATGTGGATGTTGGGCGCCGAGTATTCCAGAAAGCCATATTCCACCGGCGTGTCCGGATAACGTTCCCGAACACCCTTCGCCAAAAGGGCGAATTCTTCCTCGGCAGACTTGGCACGGCTGCCATGGCCGCAAATCATGATGCCCGTCTTGGACATGACAACCCTTTCCCGATGCACTTTGACCATATCCGGCTGCAGTGTTCCGGCGCTCGAAACCTCACAGGTTCAATGCGGCGGAAGTCTGTCGTTCGGCATGGCGTTCTGCTGTGATCCAACCCGGCTCATCTGTCGTGAATACGATTCCAGTCAGCCGGATGGCGCCCTAGATATCCTGTCCCGGGGCCCTTTTGGAAGGGGGAATCTTCCTCTTTTTCGGGCCAATGGTCGCAATTCTCGACCAAGAGGTCCCGAAATGGACCGTCAGATTCAAGAACGCCCTGACCGGCATGCGAGACTTTGTTGCAACTGGACCGCTTCAGCGGTTGGCCGCCAGTGTCTCGCGATTGATGAATTCACCATTCAAAATGATCATTTCGATCGCATCATAGGCAGACACGTTTTTCAACGGGTTCTGCCGCAAGATCAAGAGATCGGCGGTTTTGCCGGGTTCGACGGTTCCAAGCCGGTCATCAAGGTTGAATGCACGGGCATTTGCCAGAGTGAGCGAATTGAACAAAGTCTGAAGCGGGATGCCTGCGCGGACCCAGGCCTGCATCTCCCAATATCCTGCAAGGCCAGGAGGCGCGGCAAAGCCGAAGCCGCCGACGGCAGTGTCAGTTCCGAACAAGAGGTTTGCACCCTGGTTCGCCATACGACCGATCAACCTTTCATATCTCAGATTGAAGTCGCGTTGCAGGTTTCGAAAGAACTGTCCCGGAGCGTTTTTTTCAAGCAGTGGACCGAACAGGTTTTCAAAGTCCTGTTTCTGTGCCTCCGCGGCCGTGGTGAGGTACGCGCGGAAGGTCGACGGGACAACGTTCTGCCAGGCGTCGTCCGCCAGCACTTCAGGCTGAAACAGGGATCTGGTGTTGCGAATGGTTGAAAATGTCGGTTGCAGGTGAAGACTGCTTTGGGCAACTTCCGTTGCGATCTTCTCATAGTCAGGCTTGGGCATGGGAGCGTCAAAGCGCTGGCCTGGCCATTCCCACATGCCGTGAGCAAGAACATCAACGCCGGTGTCGAGTGCGAACCGGTGCCCGCGCGGGGTTGTCGCATGCAGGATCACCGGCATCTCCCGCGTATGGGCTGCCTCAACCAGTTCGCGCATGATCTTGTCTGTGGGAAGCGCGAAATCCGGTTTTGGCTTTCGTGGCCACCAAAGCGCCTCTTCGTAATAGGCTTTGACACAGATGCCGCCTCTTTCGGCGATGTGTCTTACGGCGTCTTCCGGTGAATGACCGGGTACCCTGGAGGTCTTTTCATCATCGCGGGCGTGGTGGTCGATGAAGTAACCCGGATATGCTTTTCCCAGATTGCCGTCTTCAACCTCCAGCGACATGAAGCCACCTGAAAGCACGGCGCCTTGTCCGCAATGGAACAATCGCGGATGGGGATCTGTCTTTGTGAAGCGTGCATTGGATCTGAAGTCGGCATTGAGTTCAATCACTGTGGTGAAGCCGTGATAGAGAAAACTGCGCGGTTGCTGGGCGAAGAACTCAGCCCGCAATTCCTCAAATTTCCCGGTATAACGGCGCTTGAGACCGGTTGCGTGATAGAGGTGGACGTGACTGTCGATCAGACCCGGAACAAGGTATCTGTTCGCGCCGTCGATAACGGTGTCTGCATGTTCCGGTGGTGCGCCTGATCCGACATCCGCAATGGTCTCGTCTTCCAGCAGCACCCAGGCGTTTTCAAGCGGCGCTGATCGTTCTGGTGAAACAACAGTGATGGAGTGGATGAGTGTCGTGGCTGCGCCGCCTTGTGATGCGGACATCGGCAGCATGCAAAGTGCGATCAGTACTGTTGCGGTGAACTGATGCCTGATTGGTGCTTGAAGCATTGGGGAGACCTCCGATATTGGAGGGGAACCTGGGGCAATCTCAAATATCGCGCGACCGGAAACAGGTTTCCGGACCTTTTTGGACACCGTCAGTCGATGACCTTGTTTTATATCTCTGCCGTTCTTGCATTACTGCTGGCAGGTTTCGTCCTGACACTGAAGCAACGGCGCGCCGCCCATCTGTTCTTTGCGGCGTCACTGGCTGTTCTGGCTGTCCTGAACGGCGTGACCGCAGCTTTCGGCGCAGATACGCCGCTTGTCATCAGTTTTCTGAAGATCGGGTTTGCGGCCTGTCTGCCCGCCCTGCTTTTTCTGCATGTTCGACATCTTCTTCGGCCGCAGATGCCACTCAGGGCCTCGGAAATCGTTCACTTCGGTGCTCCGCTTGCAGCTGTTGTGTTGCCGCGACTTGATCTGGCACAAGGTTATCTGTCGCCGGATGCGGTGCTGTTCGGCATCTGGGGGCTTTATGCTCTGCTGGCGTTCCGGGAGGTGTTCACGGGCCGTCGAGGTGAAGAGGTGGAAACCAAACCTTCGGTTCGGCTCTGGTCCCGGCTCGTCTGCGCTTGGCTGGCAGGTGTGGCGATAACGGACTTGTCGTTGGCTATGATAGAGAGTGAAGCGCGGGGCGGTGACATCTCGAAGGGTTTCCTGGTGGCAGGATTTCTGGTGATCACGAGCGTTGGGGCTGTCCTTTTTGCGAGCCTTCACCGCGCAGATGTTCTCGGCTGGTTGCTGGAGCGCAAGCCGCAACGGACCGCTCGACCGGATGATCTGATTGATCGTCTGGAGGTGGGTATCCGCAATTCGCGGGCCTATCTGGATCCCAATCTTTCGCTACAAAGATTTGCCCGGCAGATGCAGTTGCCGCAGCGCGTCGTCTCGGACGAAATCAACGAGGCGCGTGGCAGAAATTTCCGCAGTTGGGTCAATAGTTTCCGTATCGAAGAGGCCCAGCGGCTCATGAGGGAAGACAACAGCCGGAACGTAACGGATGTCTTTCTGGATGCCGGATTTCAGACCAAGTCGACTTTCAATGCAGCCTTCAAGGCCGAAACCGGCCTGTCGCCCAGTGCCTGGCGTGCACAAATTGCATGATTCAGGTTCGCCATTTCGGACTGACAAGCGCATTGCGTGATCTGAGTCCGGAATGACCGCTCGGTTTTGTTGCGGTCGCGTGAAGCTTGCCGCCGGGGGGAATTACCCCCGGCCTCTATAGGGTGCGACGCCCTGTTCGGGTATCCAGACGCCTTCCGGGGCCGGGCCGGTCTGGTAGAAGACATCGATCGGAATGCCGCCACGCGGATACCAGTAGCCGCCGATGCGTAACCACTCGGGATCCAGCAGGTCAACCAGTCGCTTTCCTATGGACACCGTGCAGTCTTCGTGAAACGCGCCATGATTGCGGAACGAGCCGAGAAACAGCTTCAGGCTCTTGCTTTCCACCAGAAAGTCGCGCGGCACGTAGTCAATGACCAGATGTGCGAAATCCGGTGCGCCGGTGATCGGGCAAAGCGACGTGAATTCCGGGGCCACGAAGCGAACCATGTATCCGGTGCCGGCTTGCGGGTTCGGCACCTTCTCCAGAACTGCTTTTTCCGGATCGTGCGGAAGTTCAGTCGAAGAGCCGAGTTGAGTCAGGTTCTCGTAGATACTTTTGTCGGACATGGTCTCAAACGCCTCTCAGGTTGCCCCAGATCAGGGTGTGCAATTGAGGAAGAACTGTGGCGGTGTAGAGCTTGTCGGTCGTGACCTTCTCGACCAGCCAGCGCATGCGCTCCATGATACCCGCCATGTCGATGGCGCTGTCGGCTTCTTGGGGGTGCGACGGTGTGTGGTTGCCCGGTTGCAGATAAAGCCGCAGTTCCGGATAACGCGCGGCAACGTCCCTGGCGTAGGTGTAGTCCGCATCGTCGAAGATCACCACCTTCATGACTGTCCTGGTTTCGGGCCCTGCAGCTTCAACACACTCTGCGAGCTTCTGCCAGTCGGTTTCCATGCCGCTCGAGGGCGGTTTCGGGCTGAGCGTCAGCACGTCCAGCTTTTTGAACCAGTCCCTGGCGAGACTGCCCTGAGTTTCCAGGGCAAACCGGTATCCTTCTCTGCGGCCGAGCTCGATCAGTCCACCGAGCGGCTGGATCGCCGGATTGCCGCCGGACAACGAGATCGTCAGCGATTTGCCTCCGGAAAGGATTTCAACCTGCATCATGATCGCCTGCGGCGTCATCGGATGCCATTCGTCCCGATAAGCACTGTCAACGGCGTGGAGCGTGTCGCACCAGCTGCAGCGATAGTCGCAGCCGCCAGTACGTACGAAAACGGTCGGCTGGCCGATAAGTGCGCCTTCGCCCTGAATGGTGGGTCCGAATATCTCGTTTACACGAATGGTTTCCAGGGTCATGTCTGTGCCTCCACCGGAACATACAGAAGTGGCCGGTACTCTGCGCAGGTTTTCGGGGTTTCCTTGACGCTGACAGCCATGGTTTCCGGCCATGCCGCCTTGCACCAGTCGTAAAGATGCTTTGCAAGACGTTCGGCGGTGACGCAGTCGTCGCCCAGGACATCATTCAGGTGGCGATGGTCCAGCGTGTCATCGATATAGATTTTCAGCGTCTTGAGTTCGTTGTAATCGCGCACGAACCCGGTGGCATTCAGCTCGTTGGACGCCAGTTCAACAACGACAACGTAATTGTGGCCGTGAAAGCGCGAGCAGGGGTGGTCGTCGCCAAGCCCTATCAGCTGGTGCGAGGCGGAAAAGTGAAATTCCTTGGTGATCCTAAACATTGCAGGCGGCCTTCCAGAAGTCCGGGTCGGCGTATTCGGTCGGATCGGTTCCGCCGGCCAGGTGAAAAGCCTCGCGCCGCTCGACGCAGGTGCCGCAACGCCCGCAATGGACATCGCCTCCCTTGTAGCAGGACCAGGTTTTTCGATAATCGACACCGAGTTTCAGGCCTTCGGCCGCGATGTCGGCCTTGCTGATGTGGACGTAAGGCGTGTAGAGCCGGATGTCCGCGACACCTTCGAGCGCGTGACGTTGCATCGCCTCGAAGCTTTCTGTGAAGCTTGGGCGGCAATCCGGATAGATGAAGTGGTCACCGCCGTGAACTGCTGTTGCAACGGCATCCGCACCGCGTGAGGCGGCAATTCCATAGGCGATGGTGAGCATGATCGCGTTGCGGTTTGGCACAACGGTGATCTTCATGGTGTCTTCGGCATAGTGTCCGTCGGGAACATCAACGTCATCGGTCAGCGCCGAACCGGTCAGCTGGCGGCCGATGCTGGAGATGTCCATCAGGATATGCTCGGTTTTCAGCTCTTCGGCACAGGCCTTGGCGTAGTCCAATTCCTTTTTGTGCCGCTGGCCATAATCAAAAGAGATCAGACCGGTGAGCTCATGATCCTGCGCGATCTTGTGCGCAAGGGTGACGGAATCCATTCCGCCAGAACAGATGACAAGTGCTTTCAACGATGTGGTCCCTTGTTTTCGCTAGCACCGGGTAGGCTGCGACCGGTGGCCCCCTGAGGGAGCGCGGCGCGTTTTAGCAGGTTCTGTCGAAAAGGGAAGGCTTCTGTTCGGGCGCACTTGTAGAACGCATTTTGCCGCCAGGTTTGTTTCGGCGGTCTTCGGCAAGGTAGCCTATCAGGTCAAGCCCGCTCCGGAGCGCGCCACGCTCGAAGGCCCGACCATGGTCCGACAACGTTCGGGTCGGTTTTCTGATTGAGATCCGGTGCCTCTCGGTAGAGCTCGCGGTTCAGAAAGATCCGGGCCCCGATCCGCGCTGAGCGCCCATCGCTGCCCGGTTCCACCAGTTGTAGCTCCCGCCAATTTTGCTGGCGTGCTCTTGAACCAAATTGCTGAATTCCTATCAGCTGCTGAGGTCCACACTATGAGGCAAAGCGTAATCCGAGCCTTGAGCGGGACGCAGCATCGGACAGATCTTTCGCTTTCGGGAATTTTTCCAGGGCCTTGTGGTGTCTTGAACCGACACCCTAGCCAACTCTGTTTTCGATTTGCAACCGTAGCGCGCTCAATGGGGTTTCGTCGTCTTTCTTAAGCAATTTTCCTGGCCCGCTTGACGATGTGTTCATCGTTTTGCAGTTTGGCGTTGCTCTTATGATCTCACACCCTTGCACCTTGACGGTAAATTCCTTTTCGTAATCCTTGTCCAAGCATACGGAAATATTGGTAATGTTTTTTTCGAATTGATGCATGGCATCAAATGCAAGGCCTTTGGATACGTTGCCATCCTCGAAATATAGGTCGAATTTACCCGAAACCTTTTTCACGCCATTCGTGAAAATTCCAACACCTGTGAGCGGATCGTTTTCCAGAATCCTGCCCGTCCACGTCCTTGGTTGACTTTTGTGCTGATAGCCGGACTTGCTTCTTGTTGTAAGAGTGAGATCTGCTTCACACCATGGCCCGATTTTGTCTGCAATCGAATTGTGGGGTGTGCCGCGACCGCCGTTTTTCAAAACGGCCCAGCATCGACCGTTGACTTCGGGCGTAACGTTCCAGCTTTTTGCAAGTTTGTTTACAACCCGGATGATGTCGGGCCATCCAGAGGCGTAGTCGTCGCCGCAGAGAATGCCGTCATCTTTTACAAATGGCAAAAAGAAGTTCATGTTTGCGGAGAAGCCGGGATCTCCGTGAGTTGCGTCATCGAAAAACAGATCGATCGGTCTGTCCCACGTGTCTTCAACAACCTGCGGACTCCATCCTTGGATCGGCGTTACGTTTTCACAATCGCGCACGTAATGACGAAATGAATCAAGGCCAAATTCCAATGCGTCCGGCAAGCGTTTCTTGATCCATGGCTGAGGATCCCAGGTGTCAATCGAGTAAATTTTCACCGAAGGGGCGCTGTTTTTTGCCAACACCCATGTTGAGCTGCCGTATAAAGGTCCTACCTCAACAATAGTTCCGTTTTCTGGAACTGACTGAGCCAGTTTTCCCAGATAATGCAAGCCCTCTACCGTCATGGTTCTAGGAATGGAATTGTTAATCTTTATTCCGTCAGAAAATACATGAATATCATCTTGGCCTTGAACCATGCTGTGCCTCTGTGATCGAATTTTTAGAAACATTTTCACGATAGACCTACATATACGCTACTGGTTAGGCAACACAATTTTCCAATACGTAGGTGCAGCCTGTTTTCAGGCTTCAGCCATCTGAATAATGTCAGAATTAATCTCGGTATCGACTGAAACTTAATACCAAACGTATTTATGAGTGGCTCATATTTGAGCTTTGCTGTTTTGGGTAAATCATGATTCACGATGGCAAACAGGGAGTTTGTCATGGGTGGTCGCATTTCACTTCGCGAGGATTTTGATGCTGGGACGCTTCGCGGTCTGGCAAAACAGTCAAGCGATGCCAATCAAACGCGGCGTTTGCTGCCACTTGCGTCGATCTACGACGGGTGCAAGCGCCTTGAGGCGGCCCGGTGCGGCGGGGTCAAACTTCAGGTGATCCGGGATTGAGTGTTGCGCTTCAACGCCGAAGGGCCGGAGGGGCTGGTTGATCGCAAGCCTCCCGACGCCGTGCCCAAACTAACCGCAGACCACCGCGCGGCCTAGGCGCGGGTTGTTGAGGAAGGCCCGATCCCTGCTGTGCATGGGGTGGTCCGCTGGCGGATCAAGGACCTTGTTGCCTGGCTCCATGAGGAATTCGACGTGAACGTTTGCGAAACGACGGTGAGCGGGGCCTTGAAGGACATGGGCTTTGTCAAGCTGACCACCCGCCCGCGCCATCACGGCCAGAACGAACATGCGCCGGAGGCTTTTAAAAAAGCTTCCCCACGGAACTGGAGGCCCTCAGAACCCGTCTGGGTCCGCAAACACCGATAGAAATCTGGTGGCAGGACGAGGCCCGGGTTGGTCAGAAAACCAAGATCACAAGGCGGTGGGCGCGCAAAGGAACCCGGCCGGTGGCGCAGAAGGATCAGCGGACCAAGTCTGCCTGGATCTTCGGCGCCATCTGTCCGCAAAGGGGCGTGGGGGCCGGTCTTGTCGTCCTCCGCTGCAACACGGCCATGATGCAGCTGCATCTCGATGAAATCGCGGCCCAGATCGCTCCCAGGGCCCATGCGCTCCTGATGATGGACCGGGCCGTGGGCACATGACCGGCAAGATTGTTCCAGATCTGTTTCGTAGCGCAGCGCAGCGCAGCGCGGCAATTTCCGTGTGAGATTTAAGTGCATGTTTCGATTTTTGATTTCTTGCCTGCGGCTCAATGAGACTTTGTTCGTTACTTTCCTATCCAACAAATAAACGTATCAACTCGAGTTAGTCTTCAGCCATGAATTCGGTATCCGAACTTAAAGCCTAACGTGTGACAGCGCACAATCGCCGGTGAAGATCAACGAGGCGGGTTTCAAGGGGAAGATCTCTTCTCAATCCGTGCTTTTAGGCATTTGACGGCTCCATTGGTCATGGGCGATCTGACTTTGAATCGCTGATCTTGATCTGTTGAGTTTTTGGTCCCGCGCAATCATGCGAAAGGGTGAGGGAAGCCACTCAGGTGACGAGTGCTTTCAACGAAGTCATCCCTTGTTTTCGCTTGCACCGGGCAGGCTGCGGCCGGTCGCTGCCTTCCAGTGAGCGAAGCACGTATTTGCAGGTTCTGATGACAAGGAACGGGCATGCTGCGGCGTCCGGTCCAGGGGGCGGACCGATTTCTACTGCCATTCGCCCGGCAAAGGCGGTGGCACGGTGTTGACGTCTCAATCGAATCGATCGCGACACCGATCGATGTCTTCAGTCTGAAAAAGGATCTTCCTGATCAGTCGCCCAAATCAGTCCTGGAGGCCGAATTTCTCGCTGAACGCACTGACGACCGGTTGGCATTCAGGCGAAACCTTGTCCGCATTCGCTTTCAGACAGGACAAGACACGTCCACCGCCAAAGTCGACCGAAGAGCAATTGGCTTCGATATCGGCAGCACACAGTGCAACCGCGTTGGCGACATTGGCGAACATGAAGTCGAGCGCATCGGCGAGGTCGACGATCGAAGCTGCACACGTGTCGCTGATCTTGTCTTCGTGGGCGTACATGCAGGAAAGAATGCGGCCTTCACCTGGTGTGACCTGATCGCAATAGGTGGTGATTTCCGTTTCGCAGGCTTCCAGAACGCCTTTCACCGGGCCTTGCGCATGGGCAAGGGAGCCAAGAAATGCGAAGCCGAGGGCAAATGCAAACAAGCGGGCAATCGTCATTGGAAACTCCATTGCAAAAATCAAGGATTTACAACGATGTAGACGGTGGCGCCGTCCTGAACGACGGCCTGGTAATAAACACCGCCGCAATTGTAGTAGGCATTGTAAGGTGTGCAGCCTGCGACCGATTGACGGTAATTGACCCGCCGGGTTGTTCTACGGGCCGTGCGTCTTGCGGTATTGCGCTGCGGGTTTTGAGCCTTGGCTGATCCGACACCCAGAAATACCGAAGTGCCTGCCGACAGGGTGGTGAAATCAATCGGTCCTGAATAGGTGAGGCCGAAGCCGATCATGAATGCAAAAACAAATTTCAATCGCATGACTTTGATCCTTTGCAAGGAGACCTGCGAATTGGTCTTGTGACCAATAGGGTACATGTTCACCATAACTTACGTAAGGGAAGTTTTGCGAGTCCTGTGTGGAAATGAGAGTTGCTGGGGATCACCGCCGGTAGATTTGGGTTCAGCAAGGTACTTGCCAACGCTCACTGGCAGGCCAGTTCCCGCCGCGGCTCGAATTCAGAGCTGAAAGTGGATGTGATCGTCGTGGCGCGCAGCCCGGCACCCCTGAAAGCGAACTTTCGATCCTGAAATGCTCAAGAGCCTTTTCAAATGGGGCTCCAAAAACACTTTACCCACCCGGCGATCGGAGGCGAGCCAGTTGACAACATAACGCGTTCGGTCCCGGTCCAGTTCAAGATTCCGCCAAACGGGTTGTAAAAAGTCGAGATCCCAACGGAGCGTCATTGAGTTCCTTGGGCATTCGGAGGCTCCTTCTTCAAATGCGAAATAGCCTATTGGGGAGCGTGTTGCGCCCGGCAGGTACTCGTTTTCCTGCCTGTAAAAGAGTGCGAGATCCACCTTGTTTCCATCGTTGTGAGACAGATGCGGTATCAACGGAAAGCCATCAATGAACGGAAAATTTCCGTCCAGAACAAGGATCCTGGTTCCCGGGAACGCACTAACCGTTGCAGCCGCAAGGTCTTCCAGCACAGTCCTGACTTCCGGAGAGACGTAATTTCGGTTCAGTGCGCAGTAGACCCAGGACTGCATTTCCAGAGCGCCGCGCTCGAAACAGGACAGGGCAACTCTGCCGCTTGTTACCGGGGCAATCCAGACTGCTGACAAACTCAGAAATGCGTATGAGATGAAAAACACGGTCAGTCTTCGTTTGAAGAAAAGTGCGAAGATCCAGGCGATCCCGCCAAGCTGGCTCAGAAACGTAAGGACCAGAACCACCAGCCCGTGAAAAACTATCTTCATCGACTTTCCAGCTGCGTTTCCGCTTGTCGGTCTTCGGTTCGCATCCCGGTTGAAGCTTTCACTCACGCCCAGATTGCCATTCTCAAGCCCTTGCCGTCTCTTTGATAGTTCATTGGAAAGGGATCAGCCCTGCCACTGAGAATACGCTCGGCAATGAGGTTGTTGGCGGCGGCATCCAGCAGGTCGTCGCGGCCGCATTCTTTGGGCGGACGCAGGTCGAGGAAGTCCTGCGGCAAACCCTTTGACACCAGCAGATCCCTGCGTTGATCAAGGCCTTCCGGGTTGGCACGGCTCTTGACCTTTTTCGGCAGGCTCATTTCCCTTTCACCGTTCAGGCGCCAGAAGGCGAGCTCCGGGTGAACTTCAAAAACACGGGTTTCCAATTCTGGGGTCATCAGCGCATCGATTTCGCGGATCTTCGGGAAAAGATGGAAGCACTGCTTGGAAACTTTTCTCGGCGGTTCGGAAGTGCGAAGCGCGGTGGCGCAAGCCTGCCTGTAGTCGTCTTCGTAGACAGCGGCACGGGACGGCACGGAAAAGACAGATGACTGGCGCATGCCCAGGTGTTTGCGGGCCGCCTTTTCCGGACCTCGGCCTCCCGGGGAAATCCGATCGGGCAATCCGATCGGCATGTCGATTGCGATGATGGAAAGATGCGGGGCAAAATTGATCAGGTCTGCAAATTGCGGAAAGATCTCGAGCTTTGCCTCGTCCGGCTTGACCAGGTTTCGAAGGACGGCCACCCAGCCGGCCTTGCAGCCGTCGACCCCGGCGACCCAGGTGTCAATGTCTTCAGGCACGAACCTTGGTTTCCAGAACCCGGCGGGACGTTACCAGTGCCATCGCCTTGACCACTGATTGCTGCTCCTCGGCAAAAAGCAGCTCGTCCGCCTCCTTCTTGACGCTGCGGGCAACAAGCTCAAATACCGATGCGGACGCCCGTTTCAGGGCTTCTTCGTCATCGAAACCCTCAAGGTGATTTGACAGGAAAAGACCTGCGATCAGGTCACCGGTTCCGTGTGGCGGATTGGGGATCGCAGCGTGTTCGGCGGCAACAGCCCCGCGTGGGCCGGCCAGAAGATTTGCAATGGCATTACGGCGAAGCGCCGGTGAAGAGGTGATCAGCACTCGCTCGTTGCCAAGGGCGCGGGCAGCGGAGAGAGCCTGAAGTTCGCTTTCAACGTCGCGCTGTGTCAGCCAGCCGAGTTCGAAGGCATTGGGGGTCACGATATCGGCCAGCGGTACCAGTTCGTCCCGTATCGCCTCAGCCGTTGCCTTCGGCACGTAAAGCCCACCACCAGACGCGCTGACATGATCTCCCATGACGGGATCGCAGAGGTAGGGTGCCTCGGGGTTTGCCGTTTTGACGGCTTTTACCAGTTTGGCAATGGCGTGCGCCTGCTCCGCATTCCCGAGATAGCCGGAGATGATACCGCCAATCTCACTCAGCTTCGGTGACGATGCAAGATCGTCCGCAATCGCCGCGAAATCCCCAGAAGAGGCGACAATCCGAGTGCCTTGTCCGTGGCCCGGGTGCCAGGGGAGCAGGATCGTGGGTAAAAACCAGACGTCATGACCAATCCGCTCAAGCGCAAAGGTGAGACCGCGACCGCTGATGCCACCCCGTACCACCTGTGACGTGATCACCAGGATCGGCTTCTTCTGTGGCTCGGGTGCACCCGGCTGCTGCATCATTTTGAAAGCCCCTCAGCTGGTTCAGGCGGCGTCGGAAGAAGAGGAACCGGATCCGGTTCCATAGCGCTTTTCTATGTAATCCAAGACCATTTGCTTGAATTCGTCGGCAATGCCGGGGCCGCGGAGTGTGGTTACTTTTTCGCCGTCAACGAAAACAGGTGCAGACGGTGTTTCACCGGTGCCAGGCAGGGAAATGCCGATGTCGGCATGCTTGGATTCGCCCGGACCGTTGACGATGCAGCCCATCACGGCGACGTTGAGACTCTCCACGCCCGGATACTGCTCGCGCCAGAGCGGCATCGACTCGCGAATATGGTCCTGGATCTCGCTGGCAAGTTCCTGGAAGACTGTGGACGTGGTCCGGCCGCATCCGGGGCATGCCGCGACAACCGGCACGAAAGCGCGGAAACCCATGACCTGGAGCAGTTCCTGGGCTACCTGAACTTCACGTGTGCGGTCACCACCCGGTTCCGGCGTCAGCGAGACGCGAACCGTGTCGCCAATCCCCTGCTGCAGCAGGATGCCCATGGAGGCAGAAGACGAAACGATGCCCTTGGTGCCCATGCCGGCTTCCGTCAGGCCAAGATGCAGGGCGTAGTCGCAGCGGCGCGCTAGGTCGGCGTAGACGGCAATCAGGTCCTGCACCTGACTGACCTTGGCAGACAGGATGATCTTGTTCCGGCCCATGCCGAGACCTTCGGCCCGTTCTGCGGAAAGAAGGCCGGACTGGATGATCGCTTCCCGCATCACGGCAGCGGCAGAGACAGGTTTGTCGCTCTCCGCGTTTTCGTCCATCAGCTTGGTCAGCAGTTCCTGGTCAAGCGAGCCCCAGTTAACGCCGATCCGCACCGGCTTGTCGTGTTTGAGCGCGATATCGATGATCTGCGAGAACTGCGTGTCGCGTTTTGCCTTGAAACCGACATTGCCCGGATTGATCCGGTATTTGTCGAGTGCTGCGGCGCAGTCCGGATAGTCGGTCAGGAGCTTATGGCCGATATAGTGGAAGTCACCAACCAGCGGCACATGGATGCCGATGCGGTCCAGCCGTTCCTTGATGTGGGCCACCTGAGCCGCCGCTTCCGCGCGGTCCACGGTAATGCGCACGATCTCGGAGCCGGCGCGTGCCAGGGCTGCGACCTGCGCAACGGTTGCGTCCGCGTCGGCAGTATCGGTGTTGGTCATCGACTGGACGACAATCGGAGCATCGCCGCCAACCATGACATTGCCGACCGGAACTCCAACGGATTTGCGGCGGGGCAGGGCTTTTGCGAAATCATCAATCATGACAGGAACCAACCGGTTACACGCTTTTGCCCACCATATGAGGGATATTGGCCCAAACTTCCAGCGAATGATTTGGTTCTGCGTCGAAAAACGGCAATTCCTGGACAGAACAGGGAGTGTTCTGACTGCAGGTGGTGTCGTTGCATTTGCAGATTTTAGCAATTAAACGCAATGACAAGGAGCCGCAATCGTCGAGGCTTCATGAAGATTTTGGGGCACATGCATGTTGAAGCGATTGCTGGGCGACTCGGTCTCACTTGTGTTTGGAAACCTGGAGACCGTTTTCAAGGTTTGCGGAAGCTGGTTCATACTGCAATTCGCTCTGATGATGCTGATCAGGCTGGCGACCGGTGGCGCCGACTCGCAATCGGCTGACCCGGGTGCAATGGTGTTGCTTTCGCTTGTCATGCTGATGTTCGCCCTGGCTTCTTCTGCAAGCATCGGTGTTGCCTGGCATCGATTCGGGTTGCTGGGAGAAACGCCAGGCCTCATTCATCTGAGAGTGGGAGGCGTTGAATTAAAGTTCATCCTCAAGTCGCTGCTTCTGGCTTTGATATTTGTTTGCGTCTGGCTGCTTGTTGGATTTGTTCAGGTCGCGATCGGCGTTCCCGTGGTAACAGGTGTGTTCGCTGTATTGCTTCTCATATTCGCGATACCCACGTTTCTCAGACTGTCGCTCATTCTTCCGGCCACCGCCGTGGAAAAGCCGATCAGCCTCGGAGAAGCTTACGCGATCAGCGAGGGGCTTGGCTGGCGCATGTTCTTTGCCTCACTGATCCTGTCGCTTCCATTTGTTCTGGCCGGTATCCTGTTTCAGTATCTGCTCCAGGGAATGGCCGGTAGCCTGCCGATCATTCTGCTGCAGTTCAAACTGATGCTGCTGAACGTGCTGTTGCAGATCATCGTGACCGTGCTCGGCATTTCGGTGCTGACAGCCGGATACCGGATGGCGATGGAAGCGCACAGCAGTCCGGACCCTAGCGTTTTTCAATAAAGTCCCTACTTTGCGTGCAGAGCCGAATTTCGGGAGCAGGCAATGTTTATCACCGTTCTGGAACGGTCGCTAACACTGGCGCAGTACCATGTCGGAACGCTGTTTCGGACCGGCTGGGCGTATATTCTGATGCTGGTTGCCCTTAATTTCGCGATCGGTTCTGCGTTGATGCCGGAGAGCGGCTTCAGGACAGTGTCTTACATGACCGAACCTGTTGCAGCGCCTGATGAAGGCGCGCTCAGGGCTCTGGCTGGAATTGCCAACCTGGTTGTCGGATTTGGGATTGCGATTGCCTACGTGCGCCGGATCCTGATCGACGCCCGTGACTTTCCCGTTTTTTTCGGCAGGCGCACTGTCCGGGTGATCGTCAACCAGATAGTGCTCAGTCTGATCGGTGCACTCTCGCTGGTGCCGCTGATCATCGTATCACTGCTGCTGGCAGCGATTACGGCCGGTGCCGGCCTGTTGTTGTTGTTCCTTGCTCCGTTCATCGCTCTCATGGTGGTTCAGAAGTTCTCCGTTGTCTTGCCGGCAGCTGCTGTCGATGATCCCCTGACGTTGAAAGAGAGCTGGAGAGCAACGTCCGGCCTCGGCTGGCCGATGGCCTTTTCCGCGCTGGTGATGAGCCTGCTGGCCGGTCTACTGGTTTTCGTCTGGGGATTTCTGCTTAGCGTCTCCGACGGTCTTCTGCCTGCGAGCGAGATCTGGCAGCAGGTTCGTTCCGCTGTTTTCCCGATGGGTACGATGCTGATCCTCGTGTGGGTGTTTGCCAGCCTGCATGCGACATTCTACGGCCTTGTCCGTGAGCGGTTTGCCGAAAAGCTCGGATTGACGGCGGATGACTATTCGCAAGCAGAAGAACACAGGGCAGTTGCCCGAGATCGTGCGCGCAAGGCGCTTGCCGGTGCGCAGCGCATGAAACGGCGCTGAAATGCCGCTGCGACAATCAAACATGACGAACTAATCACTTTTCGTCATTCCGTTGTTGCAGTGCGGCGAGAACTGGTCAAATGTTGTGCCGGAATTTATCAGTTCTTGGGAGATCCTGAATGCTTGCCAACAAAACCGCTGTCGTCACCGGTTCCACCTCCGGGATCGGACTTGGTTGTGCCCGCGCATTTGCCGAAAAGGGTGCCAATGTCGTCATCAACGGTCTGGGCGACGCGGAGGAGATCGAACGGACACGTGCGGCTATCGAGGCCGATTTCGGTGTGCGCTGCACTTATTCTCCGGCCAACATGCTCAAGGGCGACGAGATCGCCGGCATGATCGCCGATGCGGAAAAGGAGTTCGGGTCGGTTGATGTTCTGGTCAACAATGCCGGCATTCAGCACGTTTCGCCGGTTGACGAGTTTCCCGTCGACAAGTGGGACGCGATCATCGCGATCAACCTTTCTTCCGCCTTCCATGCAATCCGTGCCGCGCTGCCTGGCATGAAGCAAAGAGGCTGGGGCCGGATCATCAACACCGCTTCCGCACATGCTCTCGTCGCATCTCCCTACAAGTCCGCCTATGTCGCTGCAAAACACGGGATTGCAGGTCTCACCAAGACCGTCGCGCTGGAAGTGGCCGAGCAGGGCATCACGGTCAACGCAATTTGCCCGGGTTATGTCTGGACACCTCTGGTGGAAGCACAGATCCCCGACACGATGAAGGCGCGCAACATGACCGAAGAAGAAGTCAAGAAGGACGTCATGCTGAAGGCGCAGCCGACCAAGCAGTTCGTCACGATCGAGCAGGTTGCCGGATATGCGGCATTCCTGTGCTCCGATACGGCGTCTGCGATCACGGGTTCCATCCTGCCGATCGATGGCGGCTGGACCGCGCAGTAAGCGTATTAGAAACACCAGTCCCGATCAGAAGGCAGAAGCCGTGGCGAAACCGAAGAAGATCAACTTGGCTCTCCAGGGTGGGGGCGCGCATGGCGCTTTTACCTGGGGTGTCCTGGACTGGTTTCTGGAAGACAGCCGTTTTTCCATCGATGCGATTACCGGCACATCCGCCGGAGCCATGAATGCGGTCGTTCTGGCAAGTGGAATGGAGGCGGGCGGCGAAGAAGGGGCCCGGGAAAGTCTCGAAGCCTTTTGGCACGAAGTCAGCGATCAGGCCAAGTACAGCCCGATCCAGCGTTCGCCGCTGGATGTGCTGCTCGGCAACTGGAGCCTCGACCACTCGCCGAGCTACCTTTATTTCGATGTTCTGTCCCGGTTCGCTTCTCCCTACGAATTTAATCCGCTCAACATCAATCCCTTGCGGGATGTGGTGGAGAAGATGGTTGATTTCGACCGGGTGCACTGTTGCTCCGGTCTGAAGCTGTTCATTGCGGCAACCAATGTCTTCACGGGCAAGATCCGGGTGTTCAGCGAGAAGGAAGTGACGCTTGATGCGGTGATGGCCTCTGCCTGTCTGCCCCAGCTTTATCAGGCGGTTGAGATCGACGGCGAGCCCTATTGGGACGGTGGTTACATGGGCAATCCGCCGCTCTATCCGCTGTTTTACAAGACGGCGACACCGGATGTGGTCCTGATCCAGATTAATCCCCTGGAGCGCCGAGAAGTGCCGCGAACCGCGCGTGAAATCGTCAACCGGCTGAATGAAATCACCTTCAATTCAACCCTGCTCAGGGAATTGCGCGCAATCGACTTTGTCACAAGGCTGATCGAGGAAGGAAAATTGTCCGCTGAGGAGTACATGAAGGTTCACATTCACCGGATTTTCGCCACGGAGCTGAAACCGCTTCAGGCCTCCTCGAAACTAAATGCGGAATGGGCGTTCCTGACCGAACTCAGGGACCTGGGCCGTGAAACTGCCAGAGAATGGCTGGACCGCCATTTTGATGATATCGGCAAGCGGTCGACGATCGATTTACGACAGGAATTTTCCTGACGCTCCGCACCGGCTGCATCCTGTCCTGTGCCGGCCAGGATTGTTAACTCTTTCTTAGTCACGTTTGCAGGTGGCCTTGCAGAATGCAATGCAGCAATGGTGAAGTTTTTCTAAACGAGATCAGTATCTTGTGCTTTGTGCTGTTTCGCTGTCCAGATATGGAAATTTCTCACTGAAAACAAATTGGCAAGGCTTTTGCGATTGAATTGGCACGCTGATTGTCAGGTTGTGCGTCGTCAGCGCTTAAGTGGATGGAAGAAGTGGGCAACTGCGACCCCGCCTGCTTCTTCCCTCCCACAGTTTTCAGTGAAAAACAGCTCGCAAAAGTGACCTTTCTCCGGAAATTGCACCATAGGCTGCAATTCTTGCGAGGTTCTAATATCTTTTTCATACAAATTCGATTTTGTTGAAGGCAACGGTTCTTAAACTGCCTGTCTGAATACCTATTTTGAATAGATGTAGGAAAAAGGGAATAGCGATGAGCGATAGGATGATCCGATTGGCGGCAGGTTGCTTGAGCGCGATGACCCTCTGGGCTGTTTCAACCGGCGCGCTTGCAGGAAGTGACGCCGAACGGATGTCTGAGATCAAGAAGGCGGGCGGGTGCCCAAGTTGTGACCTGCGGCTGGCCGAACTCAGGTTTCTTACGGTGGAAAATGCCGATTTCCAGCGTGCAAACCTGCGCGAGACGGATCTGAAGGAAGCCGTACTTCCCGATGCCAACTTCCAGGATGCCGACCTCAGGCGGTCGGAAGCCGAGCGAGCCGATTTTTCGGGCAGTAATTTTACCGATGCAAGCATGCGATCCGTGGACCTGGAAAAGGCCAATCTGACCAATGCCAATTTAACGGGGGCAGATCTCAGGGATGCCGACCTCAACGCCAGCATCGCCGGTGGTGCGGTTTTTGATGGCGCGGACCTGCGGAACGTCACGCTGATCCGGTCTGTCATGGAAGGTGCATCCTTCAAGGGCGCGAAGATGGACGAAGTCAATCTGGAACGCGTCGATGTGTCCGGTGCGAATTTCGAAAACGCGCGCATTCGCCAGGGCAAGCTGGATCGGCTCAAGGCGCATGGCGCGAACTTTTCCGGTGCCGATTTCACTGGTGTCCGGCTTGTGAGTTCCGATCTGTCGAATGCCAATCTGACCAATGTTGATTTTGATGGCGCGCTTCTGCGCCGGACGCGTCTCGTGGGTGCGGACCTGACGGGTGCCCAGAACCTCGATCCGAGCCGTATTCTGGGTGCTTGCGGTGACGAAAACACCAAGCTGCCGCGCGGGATCGAACTTATCAAGTGTTCGTATTAGGCGGCCTTCCACCGTTTGAGCGGATTTTTGGTGACCCGTCTTGCAAGGCCGTCCGGGAAATCCATCCCAACCTTCAGTTCTGCTTGAATGCGCCGCCAGTCTGCGTTTCCTGAATCATCTTCGCCGGAGACAAAAGAAAAAAGGGAGCCCCCCAGCCCCCTTTTGCCCCGGCCTTTAGGTAGGCCAGCCCACTTAACTGATTATCCGTTTTCGCTTGCGCTTACTTGAAGATGTCAAACGCGAAACGGTAGCTGACACCAAGGCCCAGGCTGAACTGGTCCTTGCTGCCACCTCTGGCGATTGGGCTGTCGGCAGCATCGCCGATCAGCCTGTCATATCCACCCTGAATATGCAGGCGGACGTCTTCGTTCCAGTCATAGCTGGCGCGTGCGGCTACACCGACGCTCTTGAAGCCGGCGCCGGCATTATATGCCGTCAGGCGGCCACCGCTGTTTGCTGCTTCCGAAGAAGTCACACCGAAATAAGTATCCATATAGTCTTCCGACGCGAAATCCGCGCGCGGGCCGAAGCTGACTTCCCATTTTTCAGTCGGATAGACAATGCCGTCGAGGCCAAGCTGGCCAACCTGGCCATGGTGACCGTTGAAACCCTGCCGCAGTTCGGCAAATGCGCGCCAGTGCTCACCGCGAAGACCGCCGCCCAGACCCAGTTCCAGGGCCCAGTCAACGGTTCTGGTGCCAGTCAGGTCAGCGCTGTCGCTGGCCTTGCGCTCACCGAGGTAATTGAATGCCGGATAGAAGAAAACGCCGCTCCTGCGACGCCCATCGACCACCTGGCCCAGACCTGGCAGATAAAAGCGGCCGACTGAGATGATCGGCAGTGGATAGATCAGGTAGGAATCAGCAGCTTCGTAGCGCGGCTTTGCGATTGCCCCGATACCAAGATCGATCACGAACTGGCGGTTCGCATCCTGGCCGGTAATTTCACCGCTTTGCGCCAGGGCGGCGGTGGTGGCTGCGCTCAGCGAAAGGGCGAGCGCGATGCGCGACAACAGCTTTTTCATATAAGTCGTATCCAGACGGAATCTCGTTGGAGAGGAAGATAGCACGAAGCAGCCTTACTCAAACCCTAAGGAATCCGGGTTTTGCGAGACTGTTGCATTTAAGCATCGCTGCGCTTTCTGGTGGCGGTGCTGTTAAGTCTGGTTACAAACAAATTCGTGTTGAAAGTCGCCGCGTCTTGCAGCTGGCCTGTGTTGAAGCTACATGAGGACAAAGAAAGCTTTCGAAAGGCAACGGACCGGATCATGACAGCCCTTTTCAACGTCATCCTCATCGCGCTGGAACTCTATACCTATGTAATTATTGCCAGTGCGATCTTTTCCTGGCTTTACGCTTTCAACATCGTCAACTCGAGTAATCAGTTCATCAACTCGATCGGCCGGGTGCTTTACAATCTCACCGAACCTGCCTTGCGGCCGATACGGCGTTTCATGCCGGATCTCGGCGGCGTGGACATTTCTCCGGTGATCTTGCTGCTGGCCATCATTTTCCTTCGTCAGATCATCATCATCAATCTGATGCCATTGTTCCGCGGTTTCTGATTTTCTGAAAACTGCACAAACAACAAAGCCCGGGCCATTCGGACCGGGCTTTTTCGTGTTCATTTCGTTGCTGACTGCCGATCAGTCTTCCAGCTGCCTTGCCTCGTCGGGCAGCATGATTGGAATGCCGTTGCGGATCGGGTAGGCCAGTTTCGCGGATCTGGAGATCAGTTCCTTGGCCTCGGCATCATATTCGAGCGTTGTCTTGGTCACGGGGCAGACGAGAAGCTCTAGCAGTTTTCTGTCTACCGGGCGTTCGGTCGTGGTTTCGGTCATTCAGTCGGTCTTTCAGGTCAAAGGGCGCAGGATCACTGCAGCGTCGAGCCGCCGTCATTCTGCGATTTGGCAAGATCCATTTCTGTTATGGCGATTAGCGTTTCCGCACGGGTTCTGAGATCGCGAGCCTCCAGCAAGGCCTGCTTTTCCTGCGGGCCATACGGGCACATCATGCACAGCGCATTGACGAGAACTTCCGTTTCGGCTTCCGACACGCTCTGCCAATCCGCTTCCAGGTTGTTGGCGTCAAGATAGTTGCGCAAGGTCTTCAGGAGACCGTTGCGGTCAACATCCTCTTCGCCTTCGCCGCATTTCAGGTCGTGGGAGAAGGCCGCGAAATCGCATTCGACCTGGCGGTAGTTCGCGATTGAGCTGATCTCCTCACCCAACGCGAAACGGGTAATGCCCTGCAGGGTAACAAGGTATCGGCCGTCGCCGGTCTCCTGAAAACTGGTAAGCCGGCCGACGCAGCCGACGCTCGCAAGCACCGGTTCATCAGGGTCGGCGGAGATCCTGTCGGGGGAGGGTTGCACCATGCCGATCAGCCGGTTGCCCGAGAGCGCTTCGTCGACCATGTCGATGTAACGCTGCTCGAAGATGTTCAGAGGCAGTTGGGTTCGGGGCAGAAGAAGGGCTCCGGACAATGGGAATACAGGCAATACAGGCGGTAGGTCCGCTATCGTTTCATAAATGGCATTTCCCGCCTGCATCTCCGCGCCTTCTTTGTTCTCGTTTTTTACAATGCCGTCAGCGTGCTATTGCCCTGTCTAAATGTGTCAGGGGCGGCAATCGTCAAGAAAACAGAACTGCGGAGAGCTTGCGCCTTCCATACGCGCTGGCAGGATCCTTGAAGCCCCAAGCTTCGAAAAACTGCAGCAACTGCTTGCGGCCGCCATCTTCGTTCCATTCCCGGTCGTGGCGGACAATTTCAATGAGCTGATCCACGGCCCCTTCCTTGTCGCCTTTGCCGTTAAGCCCTAGGGCCAGGTCAAAGCGGGCCTGATGATCAAGCGGGTCTTTCGAGATCCTGTCGTGAAGGTCGGCCAGATCGCCAAGCGAAGCTGCCTGCTCGGCCAATTCCAGTGCAGCCTTGGCGGCCGTGTAAGCTTCTTCTGAACGTTTTTCCTCTGGCACAAGATCGAGGGTCTGCTTGGCACGTTCAACGTCGTCCGCACCCAGATAACATTGGGTCAGCCCGGCTATTGCCTTCACGTTGTCCGGCTCCATCTGCATCACCGCTCCGAAGAGCTGCGCTGCCTGGCCGAAATCGTTCGCGCCGAGCAATTCTTCCGCCTGTTCCAGGTAAACGTCTGCCTGATTGGCCGGAGCGGGTCCGCCAACCTTTTCGATGAAGGCTTTCACCTGACTTTCCTGTTGCGCGCCCATGAAACCGTCAACCGGCTGACCGTCCTTGAACGCAACCACTGCCGGAATGGACTGGATGCCCATCTGACCCGCAATTTCCGGATGATCGTCAATATTCATCTTTGCGAGCTTTACTGTACCGCCGGCCGCTTTGACGGCCTCTTCGATAATTGGCGTCAGCTGCTTGCATGGACCGCACCAGGGAGCCCAGAAGTCAACAAGAACAGGCTGTTGGCGGGACGCTTCCATCACGTCAGCCATAAAAGTCTGCGTTGTGACATCATAAATCAGGTCACCGCCTGCCGGAGCGCCGCCGCCACCATTTCCGCCGTCGCCACCGAAGCCGCCGCCTCCCTGGCCGCCATAGCCGCCGCCCATGCTGGCGCCAAAACCGCCACCAACCTGACCGCCCATGCTGTAGTTGCCGTTGCTCATATGCCCGCCTCGTGCTTTGCGGCCGGTGCCTTCCGCATCCCGGCCCAATAAATAACCGTCACCTGGTTGAACTGGCCCATAACATGGAGCCACTGCGTCTGAATTACAAACGCTTGATTGAAGAGAATCTTATATCTAGGTCCGCGATTGCGGGCGCCCAGTCTAGAGGCCAGCCGCCTTGGCTTCCTCGCTGACGGCCAGAACCTGTGGTTCGTGGCCGCAGGCCTTTGCAAACTTGATGAGGTCACCGCCGGTAATCGCGGTTGTCGCGTCGTTTTTCAGCGGATGATAGTTCAGGATCTCGTGCTGCATCATTGCGGCGTCGAATACGGGCGTCACGCGTAGTGCTTCCCTGTCATTTATCAGCGAAAATGGCGTCACCGAGCCAGGCTCAACGCCCAGCACTTCCATCAGGAGTTCGGCATTGCCGAATGACACCCGTCCCTGACCACCAACGATCTGGTGCACTTTCTTCAGGTCGATTTCAGCGTCATGCAGCGCCACGATCAGGAAAAGGCGGCCTTTCTTGTCCTTGATGAAAAGGTTCTTGGTGTGACCACCGGGAATTCTGTCATGCAGGTCGCCGGATTCAGCGACCGTGAATACGGGGGCATGGTCAACGGTTGTGACTTCGATATCGAGATCCTTGAAGAAGCCCATCAGATCGTCGCGGGTCGCTGGCATCTTTTTTCCTAGAAAATTTTGACTTTGGCGCTGTCTAACGCGTTTCATAAGCTTCCAGCAAGAGAAAAGCATCGTCAAAAGCGGCGGAAAACTGCGCTTTTCCGAAATTGAGTGAATAAGAAATCCACAGAAAGGCGGCTAAAAATTTTTCTGCAAATTCGGTGTTGCAATCCGTCTCAGCATAGTTCATATACTGCGCCACCGACGACGAGGCGGCCACCGCCAAGCGCTCGGGACACTATGCGGGTGTAGCTCAGGGGTAGAGCACAACCTTGCCAAGGTTGGGGTCGTGGGTTCGAATCCCATCGCCCGCTCCAGTTTTAGCCGAAAGGCTCAAGAGCCAGCGTTCGAAAGAACGCTGGTTTTTTGTTTTTCGATTTCCGAATTTTTTTGGAGCCCTGAAACAGGACGTTTCTGCCGTTTAATAGCGATAAAATGCGTTTAATCTAAAAATTGACAAAAACCCGACGAGGCGAATGAACGAAGTTTCAGCAGGCGGGAGATAATGTCGAGTTGCATCAAGCGGAGAGGTGGTTGGCCAACGGCGGCCTTGCTGCGGTGCAATTTTGCCTCAAGTACCTATCCTGCAGCGGAGCCGTCCCGCTCCGCTGCAGATCCGGTCGAAATCAGCGCCTTCTAGAGCTTTAAAAACCTGCCGTTTTCGGCATGGGAGCGTTCAGCGGCATCCAGAGCCGATTGCAAGCGCGCACCGTGTTCAAAATCCGGCTCGCCGCAAACGCCTGTGCGCGCGGCTTCCACAAATTGTTCATAGACAGTCGGAACGGGTTCCACGGCAATGTCGGTCCAGTTAGCTTCCCGCAGATCCGGTCCCCGGCAGATCCTTAGTCCTTCGACCTTGTTTTCAAAGGAAACTTCCAGGCCGCCTTTGTCTCCATAAAGGCGCAGACGGAGATCGTTCAGGTGGCCCGAGGCGAACCGGGTTGCGGAAATGGTGCCCAGTGCCCCGTTTGCCAGCTCGGCTTGCAACGTGAAACTGTCATTGGCGTCGAGCCTGTATTCACCGATCCGGTTGTCTTCCGCCTTGTCGAAGGTTTTCAAGCGGCAGGAAAGCTCGGCAACCGGACTTCCCGCGGCAAATGTCGCAAAGTCCAGAATGTGAATGCCGACATCACCCAGAACGCCCTTGGAGCCGTGCTCGGTTGACAGCCGCCAGAGCCATTGGCTTTCCGTCCGCCATTCACCCCAGGCAGGCTGGGTCAGCCAGCTCTGCAGATAGGAAGCCTCGAAATGACGCATCGTTCCGATGGTGCCGTTTGAGACAAGCTCTGCCGCTTTTTGCAGGACAGCGACATCACGATAGCTGAGATTGACCATGCCGACCAGGTTTCTTGCCCTGGCAAGATCGGTCATCTCGCGCGCATCCCTGGCGTTGGTTGCCAGTGGCTTTTCGCAAAGAACATGCTTGCCGGCTTCCAGCAACTGCATGGTTGTCGGGTGGTGGGCAGCGTCCGGGGTGACATTTGCCACCGCGTCAAAGTCTCCCCAGGCGATTGCTTCCTCCAGAGTTCCGAAACGGTTTCCGATCCCGAAGTCTTCGCAGAAACTTGCAAGGAATTCGGGGCGTCTGTCGACCCCGGCAACCATTTTTACACCTGGAATGGCCTGAAAGGCCGATGCGTGGGTGCGAGCCATGTTGCCGGTGCCCAGGATAAGTAACCGGACAGGGGGTGCTGTCGACGTCATGAAATAGCTCCGTCGGTGAAGTTCACCTGATTGAGAGACCGCCGGGCGCCGCGCCCGGCTCCTGAAACGTGAAAGGTGACCGGCAATGTATTATTACCGGTATCCATCTTCGCCCTCTTCGTGAAGTTTCGGTCCACGTTCCTCGATTTTTTCCGGTGCCGCATCAACGGGTACGTTCGGCGCTGCATTCGGGTCGGAAATGCGGGTCATGGGATTGAAGGCCCACTTGACGCCGTTTTTCAAAACGGTTTGAACGTTGGCATTGTGATAGGTCGGATAGGTCTCGTGGCCTGGGCGGAAGTAGAATATGTTGCCTGCACCGCGCTTGTAGGTCAGGCCGGACCGGAACACCTCACCACCCTGGAACCAGCTGATAAAGACGGTTTCCAGAGGTTCGGGAACTCCGAAGGGTTCACCGTACATTTCTTCCATTTCCAGTTCGAAACTGTCCGGCAGACCATTGGTGATCGGATGGTTCCGGCTGGTGACCCAAAGCCGCTCACGTTCACCGGCCTCGCGCCAAGTGAGGTTGCAGGGCGCTCCCATCAACCGTTTGAACGGCTTGGCGAAATGCGCCGAATGCAGGAACATCATCCCCATGCCGGACCAGACGGCATCGCAAACCCTTTCGACGATTTCGTCAGCGACGTCGCCGTGGGCTGCGTGTCCCCACCAGACCAGCACGTCCGTGTTGGCGAGCCGCTCCTCGCTCAGGCCGTGCTCCGGATCCTGGAGGGTTGCCGTTGTCGCCTCAATTTCCGGGTCGGCATTCAGCGCGTCGGCGATGCAATCATGCATTCCATTGGGATAAAGGCCTGCAACAATCTTGTTTTGCTGCTCATGGACGTTTTCGCCCCAGACGACGGTTCTGATAGGCATTCGAGCCCTCCCGGTTCAGAAAGTCTATTTAGGAAATGTGCTTCGATAAGTTTTCCAAAGCGCTTTGAATAGCGCTATCACCAGCCTTTGGAACTGTCAATTCGGTTGAAAATTCTGTTTGGGCGCACAGCGAACGAGACGTGGCACGAGGCCGCATTGCAACGAGGAAGCAGTTCGAATTATAACAAACCATACAGTATGGTATGTTGTGGAGGCGATTATGAATTCGTACTTGCTTGTTGCGGCTGGGTTGTCAGTGTTCGTCTGTTTGCTTCATACGTTCTTGGGAGGGCGAAGCATCGCTGTCCCGCTCCTGAAAGCTTCGGACCTGCATCCGGTTCCCAAATACGTCACCTATTACTGCTGGCACATCGTGACGATTGTCCTGGCCGCGATTGCCGTCATGTTTGCAATTGCAAGTGTGAGGGCCGAAAGCCTGGAACTTGCCTGGGCGGCGACGGCTCTGACCGCGTCCTTTTGCTTTCTTGGCCTTGCCGTTCCGCCTCTGAAGGGACAAAAGTACAAGAACATGCCGCAGGGCTGGCTGTTTCTGCCCATATTCCTGATTGGTGTTCTTGGTGGAGCTCAATGACGCGAAAGCGGTTTAACAAAGACGACTGGCTGCAGCTTGGTCTCACGCAATTGGCAAAGGAGGGGGCAGCCGGTCTGACCGTGGAGGCGCTGTGCAAATCCGCCGGGCGGACCCGAGGATCATTCTACCATCACTTCGAGGATCATGATCGCTTCCTGGAGGCTCTGCTGGCGGCATGGAAGCAGCAGAACACGATTGATGTTGCCGACCAGATACTGGGTCATCGGCTGCAGGACCGCGCGCAAATGCTCTCGGATCTTGCCAATCATCTGGACCAGGATCTGGAGCGGGCCGTGCGCCAGTTCGCACAAGCCAACAATATTGCGCGTGAAACGGTGCAGGATGTCGACCGGATCCGGACCGATTTCGTCATTGAGCTTTATGTTGAAGAAGGGCTGACCAAAGAAGAGGCCAGAGACATTGCTCAGCTGGAATATGCCGCCTTTGTCGGATCTCAGATTGTCTGGCCGGAAATGACCTCGGAGCAGCGTTTCAATCTCGACAGGCGGTTTGCGTCCATGGTGCGAAAGACATTTGGTCTCACTCGCGCCGCAGAAGACAGTTGAGCGGCTGCTTGCGTTTCAGTTTGCTGGCGGATCAGTGTCGTTCGGGAAGTGCGCTCACGCGATTGTGAAGCGTAACCAAAATTCAATTCCTTGTTGCTAGAACAGGTTCAGCATCAAACAATTGAATTAAGTTGCGGACGATCATGGCTGTTTTTCGTCAACCTATTACTGCCGTTGTAATCGCGTTCTGGTTTTTCTTCTGGCTGCTCAATGGCCTGGACAAGTTTTTCGCCCGGCAGGATGTCGGCTTCGTGCACTGGTGGGGCAATCACCGTGTCGAAAAGTTTTCCATGTATTTCAACAAGCTGGCATTGGACCCGGCCTATGTGCAGGCAACTCTGATCTTTGCCGGTATCGTTGAATTCGCGGCCGCCGGACTTTTCGTTGCCGCAGCAATTCGCCTGTTTCAGGGACAGCCCGGGGTGGCTTACCGGACTGACCTGGCGATCACCGTGTCCATCGCCGTCTTTCTCGGCTTCACTATCTTTGACGTGATTGTCGGCGACCGGGCAGAACTTCTCGAGCATTCCACCTACATCGGTGTGCTGCTCGTGTCTTTCCTGGCCGTGGCCGCTGAGAGTTTCTTTCAGCATCTCAGAGACCTCGACAGTCCAAGCACATTGAACAGGCGCTATCCGCCTGAGGCTCAGTAACCAGCCGTCAGGGCGCCGGCACGACGCGGATCGGACGCTCCAGCGAGGATGCCGTCGACGATCATGATCGACTGGGTCGACCCCATGGCGTTCTTGAGATTGACCTCGTGTCCCCGGGCTTCCAGAAGCCTGATGGTATCGGGCGACAAGCCTTCCTCGATCCGGATTTCATCCGGGAGCCACTGGTTGTGTATGCGAGGCACCGCCGTTGCCTCCGCGATGTTCATCTGATGATCGATGACATTGAGAATGATCTGCAACGTGGTCGTGATGATCCGGCTGCCTCCCGGAGAACCGGTTGCCAGGTAAAGGTCGCCGTCTTTGAAGACGAGTGTCGGGCTCATGGATGACAGTGGACGCTTGCCGCCTTCGACAGCATTGGCAGTGCCGCCGATCAGGCCATAGGCATTGGGCACGCCGGGCTTTGCGGAAAAATCGTCCAGTTCGTTGTTGAGCAGCACGCCGGTTCCGTCGGCTGTCAGGCCAGCGCCGTAGGAAAAGTTGAGCGTATATGTGTTTGAGACGGCGTTGCCGTCCTTGTCGACAACCGAGAAATGGGTGGTCTCGTTGCTTTCATAAGGATACGGGTCGGCAGGCTTTACTTCTTCTGATGGGGTTGCCGCATCCATCCGGATTGTCTCTCTCAGCATGTCCGCATAGGCCGGCGAAGTCAGTCCCTTGACCGGCACGGTGACATAATCCGGATCGCCGAGATATTTGGAGCGGTCGGCATAGGCCCGTCTCATGGCTTCCGCCATCACGTGGATCGTGTCAGCTGAATTGGAGCCGAACTCCCTGATCGGAAATCCTTCAAGAATATTCAGGATTTCAACGATATGGACACCCCCGGAAGACGGCGGAGGCATGGAGGCAATTTCATAGTCCCGGTAAGACCCGGTGACAGGCGCGCGCCAGACCGGTTCATAGGCGGCAAGGTCCTCTACCGTCATTCCTCCGCCTGCGGCCTGCACCTTGGCAGCGATGTTTTGTGCAACCTCGCCCTTGTAGAAGCCATCGACACCTTTGTCGGCTATCAGGCGCAAGGTGTCTGCGAGGTCCTTTTGAACGAGTGTCTCTCCCGGCAGGTACGGAACTGTGCCTTGTTTGTAGAAAATCTCTGCCGTCGCCGGGTCCTTGGTAAGTCGATCCAGACGAGCAATCAGGGCTGCCGAGAGGCTTGGCGTAACGGTGATGCCCTTGTCGGCGAGCTCAATTGCAGGAGCTATCAAGTCCGTCCAGGTCAGATTTCCGCTTCCGTGTTTCTTATACGCGGCCGCGAAACCCGCAACGGTTCCGGGCACGCCGATGGCAAGCCCGGAATAGCGTGATTTCTGTTTGTCCGGTTCCCCGTCCGGCCCCAGAAACATGTCCTTGTAGGCCGCGGCGGGGGCTTTTTCCCGATAGTCCAGCGCTTCGGTCGCATCGCTGCCGGACATGTGGATCAACATGAAGCCGCCACCGCCGAGATTTCCGGCTCGCGGCAGGGTGACGGCGAGTGCAAAGCCGGTTGCGATTGCAGCATCCACAGCGTTGCCGCCCTTTTTGAGAATGTCGACGCCGACATTCGTTGCGACGGCTTCCTGACTGGCGACCATCCCATGTTGCGCAACCACTGGATTGAAGCGGTCTTTTAGTGAATAGATTGGGGCATCCTGTGCGAGAACTGCCTGGCCTGAAAATGCCAGTAGCGTGATGGCAACAGATGTTGCGCGCAAAATGGAATTCAGATGACGTCTCACTCGCACCTCCTGCAATTTGCTGAGCCCGGAGTTTGTCGGAGCCCTCATGCAGAGGCAATAGAAAAGCGCGTGAGGATCGCGCATTCTCCTTGCGATTGATTCAACGCAAGGTCAGGGCTTTGAAAGTCATTCAGTCTGAAGTCCCAGCTTCATGAATTCCGTGATGCGAGGAGGCGTAGATGATCCGCATTCCAATTCCATTTCCGGTGAGAGTTTCCGGAATGGCGCCAACAGTTTTTTTGGCCCTGTTTGCAGCTGCTTCGGTTGTTTCTGCAGGTCAGACAACGGCGCAGGCGGCTGATGCTTATGCCGGAAAGGCGCTTGCCCTCCAATGGTGTTCTTCCTGTCATCTTGTTGCTGAAGACCAGTCGGCGGCGTCAAGCGTTACCTTGCCGAGCTTTTACGATATTGCGAAGGATCCCGATTGGTCGGAGGCGAAACTGGCAACTTTTCTGGCCAACCCGCATCCGGTGATGCCGGACATGTCGCTCGGCAATATCGAGATCGCCAATCTTGCTGGATACATCAGCTCTCTGAAGCCTTGAGGTCGACCACTACAAACTGGCTACAGGTCGAATTCAGCGCGCATTGCGGCGTGATATGATCCTGCGTAATCGCTGCTGCCGGCGTCGAAAACTTCATCGGGCAGTTCGTAGTTGAACACTTTCACGCTCAAGGTCTTGTCCGTGACTTCGGCGCTCGCAAGGATATGATCCAGTGCTTGTCCCTTGCCCCTGTGAATGACTGTCTTGCGCCGATCTGGCGGCAAGGAGGCATCCAGCTGAAACAGGCGTCGGTTTGCCATATCCGGTGAGCCGGTGTCATCAGGGTCGGCGCGCAACAGCCTGAGCGTGCCGGTTTCACCCGTCGCGTTGAAGTCTCCCGTCACCACAATCTGTGCATTTTCGTCCTCGTCGAACAGGGCTTCGACAGCGATGCGCAGTTCCAGGGCCTGGGAAATCTGTTTGAGAACCGAAAGCTGATAGCCTTCCGCCCAGGCTGACAGGCTCTTCCAGTAGCGGTCCTCGTTTTTGCCTCCGCGTATCATCGCGGCGATCGGTGCCCGCAAGTGAACCACGAACAGATGAAGGGGTCTTTCTCCGCCCAAGTCGATTTCTGTCTTCAGGATGGGGCGTTCGTATTCAATTCCCTGAGGTTCGTCATAGGCCGGTTCCGCAGTTTTCGGTTGCCATTTCGGTGCGTTGGCATGGTGCTGGAACAGGCTGTCGTGGTTCTTGATCGGATACCGGGACAGCACCACGAGATTGTGCCTCTGGCCCGGGCCTTTGCCCGGTTCGCGTTCACTCGCAGCGCAGTAATAGTCCTGGTACGGTGTGTCGTGCAGCAACAGATCCAGCGCTTGAAACTGGCGTTGTGAAGCACCCCTGAGTTTTTGCGCGTTGACTTCCTGCAGACACAGAATGTCGGCTTCCAGTTCCAGGATCTTCGGGCGCAGGGCGGCAAGGCGCGGTCTCAAGGCCGCCATGTCGAAGCGATCAGAGCCGAAGGATTCCATGTTGAATGTCGCCAGTTTCATGCCACCGCCCGCTTAAGCCAATTGTTAAAGAGAACCATAGCGTTGGGAGAGGCCAAGTGGTAGAGAGCGCGCAAGACTTGATCGCAGGAGGAGCAAATGTCCGATGAAACCTGCCCGTGCGGCAGTGGTGCGGCGTACGGCGTTTGTTGCCAACCTTACCTCCAGGGAGACAGTTTGCCGAAAACAGCCGAAGCCCTGATGCGATCGCGCTACAGTGCCTATGTGCGCGAAAACATCTCCTACCTGAAGGACACGCTTTGGCCGAAATATCAGGACGGTTTCGACATCGCCGCAACCGCCAGATGGGCAGCCGAGAACCATTGGGCCGGACTGACTGTCCTCAAAGCGGAAAAAGGCGCTGAGGGCGACCGGGATGGCACAGTCCTTTTTGAAGCAAAGTATCTGTCCGGCGGAAAACTCAATACGCATCGCGAGCTCAGTCGCTTTCGCAAGAAAGCCGGCCGCTGGTATTACGTGGAAGCACTGTCGGAATAGTCTTTTTCCGCAACACCAGAATGCGATGGGGCCGCAGAAATACACACGGCCCCGCGTATTTGTTTGAAGCTGTCTGCTTCGGTGGGCCTAATTCCTGCCGGCCATAACGCCGCCATCGACATCCCAGATCGCCCCTGTGACCCAATCGGCCTCTTCGGACAGGAGAAAATCGATCGTGGCTGCCACATCGTCCGGTCTTCCGATCCTGCCTACCGGATGGAATGCGTCAAAGCCTTCATGGAGAGTTTTCGAGATTTGGTCTTCCGGAATGAAGGCGCCGTAGATCGGCGTTTCGACGACCGCAGGTGCCACCGCATTGACGCGGATGCCCTTTTCGCCGAGTTCCATGGCCAGGTGCTGCGTCAGGGCATGAAGGCCTGCCTTGGCCATTGAATACGCTGAAGAGGGCGTCGCCTTGACTGCCTGATGCGCCCACATGGATCCGAGATTGACGATTGAACCTTTGCCGGTGTTGCTCATGTTTCGCACAACGGCCTGCGTGATCTGGAAGGTTCCCCGATTGAACGCATGATAGAGATCGAAGTCATAACCGGTGTGATCCAGAAACGGTTTCGGGCTGAAGTAGCCCGCAGCATTGACCAGATAACCGATCGGTCGGTCCAGATTTTCTATCCGCTCTACGAGGATCTCAACACTTTCTTTGTCTGTGACGTCGGCCTGCCACACTTCGACGGCAGCCCCGTAAGCGGTTTCCAGTTCCTTTTGAGCTGACGCCAGCTTATCCGCGTTCCGCCCGATCAGGATGAGCGGGGTTCCCCGTCTGGCGAGCCTGTGTGCAGTTGCCAGACCCATCCCTGAAGTTCCACCTTGAATGATTGCAATCGAATTGGTCATTTGCGGTCTCCATTTATCTATCTACTGATAGGTAGATTTAACTTGCGAGATATTGGTGTTGAGAAAATTGATGTCAACCCCTATCTATCAGTTGATAGACAAGGATGACCGAATTGCCCCAATCAAACGCAGAAACGGAAACGAAAATTCTGGATCTGGCCGAGCGGTTGATCCGTCAAAACGGCTACAACGGTTTCAGTTTCCGTGAGATCGCCTCAGGTGTGGGGGTGAAAAGCTCCAGTGTTCACTACTACTTTCCCACCAAGGCCGATCTTGGAGCGAAGGTTGCTCGCCGATATGCTGATCGATTTCTTGAGGCCCTCGGAGACCCGGAAGACAGTCCTTCCCTAGCACAGGATTTGCTGACCAGGCTTCACGATGCCTTTGCAAAGGCACTGGGACAGGACGGGCAGATGTGCCTGTGCGGCGTTCTGGCGGCAGAGGCTACAGGTTTGCCGGCTTCCGTTGCAGAGGAAGCGAAAGGTTTCTTCGATCGGGCAGAGAACTGGCTTCGCACCAGCTTGTCCCAAACAGACTGGGGTGAAGGGCGTCCGGCAAAGGAGATTGAACGACAGAGCCTGGCAGTGCTGGCGCAGTTGGAAGGCGGTCTGCTGATTGCTCGTGTCCAGGGACGTCCGGAACTCTTTGACCTGATGAAGCCCCAAATCCCGGGGGGGTAAAAATATCCGGTCCCTGCGCAAGGCGGCGGAGGCAGGGACCGGATCAATTGGCGGACAGAAGGGGAGGCAGCCCTCAGCGCCCGCGAGGCGAATTTCAAACTGTCAGTCCAGTCCCGTGACCAGATACGAATGCGAAGTGGCCGGAAATCGAGAATCAAATTCATCTGTTCTTGTTTTGTTCCAGAATTCTACAGAGGTGTCAAGCTTTGGGCGGTCTTGAGATAGATTTGAGTTTTGTTTGCGGCCTGCCAAGAGTTTGGGTGTTGTCTCGAAGTCAAAATTGGTAGAGCAAACAGTTTATTGAGTTTGGGAGGCCTTTGTTCCAAATCAATAAATTTAGATATCGAATAAACTCAATATTTTACTAATATTTGTAACATGAAAAATAGTTAATTTGCAGTCTTTCTGGTTGTGGTGGCATTTTATACTTCAAATAGTGCTTCTATCGAATAGGAGGAGGACATGTTGCGGAAGTATGCAGACCGGCACATGGAAGAGCTTCATAGGGAAATCACGACACTTTCCACCCGTTGGGAGAAGTTGACGGACAGGGAAAAGGACAGGTTGCGGAAACTTGAGAATTCCTACCGTTTCTGGCGTCAGTTCCTGTAACGCGTAAAGTTCCTGGTCTGGTCCTGACTACCGGGCATGTCCCAAAATGAAGGATGTCGGACAGAGGTCGCGGTCAGCACTTGCGCTGCCGGCCTCTGTTTTTGTGAAACGCCGCGCCTATGAATGCCGCAAAAGGTCACAGCAGCCTGGAGACGGTGAAAAGAGCGCAGTCGGAAAAGAACTTGGTTCAGGCTGCCTTTCTCCAGATCAGTTCTTTGTTTCTTGCCAGGAACGCCAGCTTTTCAGTCGGGACCACGCCACTTTGCGCCGATTTCCAAAACTTGACACTCTCGCTCATAAATAATACCGCTGCGCACAGCCATTCAGCTCACTGACGATACCTGCTTCCCGCAGGCCACTCGCGGAGCCGAAAAGCCAGTTTCGAGGACGATTCAGCAACATAGGTTCTGCTGAAGACGTTCGGGGTCTTGCCCTGACTATTTCATCGAAAATGATCGATTTTGAAGGTCCGGGCCTATCGGGAAACGGGTGGCTTTGATGATTTGCAGACGTTTTTTTCTTTCTCTTGCGGCTTCCTTGCTTGCACTGAGCCCATTGCCGGCACTGGCTGCCGACATCAAGCATGAGCTGGGAACGACCAAGGTGCCGGACGCACCACAAAGAGTGGTCGTGCTGGAGTTCAGTTTTGTCGACGCGCTCGCAGCGCTCGCCGTGGTTCCGGTCGGCATTGCCGATGACAACAAGCGTGAAAACATCATTCCGGAGTACGCAGCCGTTTTCGGAGAAAGCTGGCAGTCGGTTGGAACCCGAAAGACGCCGAGCCTCGAAGTCATTGCATCGCTTCAGCCGGATCTGATCATCGCTGACAAGACCAGACATGAAGCTGCTTACGATACGCTTTCGCAAATCGCGCCGACAATTGTACTCGACAGTCTGGGTGGTGACTATCATGACGCAGTCGACCAGATGTCGGTGATCGGTGCGGCTCTGGGACAACCGGCCAAGGCAGCGCAGCGGGTTGCCGAGCACAAGGAAAAAATGGCTGGGTACGACCGGGAGATAAACAAGGCGAGCAAGGGCGTCAGCGCACAGTTCGGCGTTGCCAATGCCAAAGGCCTGTGGCTTCACAGCCCGGTTTCCTACAACGGCTCTTTGCTGAAGATGTTCGGTTTTTCTTCCAACATGACGCCTTCAGAGGGTGAGGTCTACGAAACGACTTATGTTCCGACCACCCTTGAACAGCTGTCGGTTGTCAATCCGGATATCCTCATCCTGGGCAAATACGTTGACCCGGCCTTTACGGACGGTTGGGCTGGAGAAACCCTTTATGAGGGTCTGACAGCGGTCAAGAACAACAACGTCTTCTATGTCACAGCGCATAATTGGTCGCGTTTGCGGGGGCTTCTGGCGGCGGAACTGACTGCGCAGGACCTGCTTGAAATCATTTCCGAGACGTCTGCCAAGAAATGACGAGCGAAGGTCTGGCGCGCAATTCGGGAGGCGGCATCTTTTTACCGCTTCTCTTTCTGGCCTGCTGTGTCAGTGCCTACGCGTCGCTCTCGACGGGCGGGCGGTCTGATGTCGGCATCTGGGGTCTTTTTGAAGATGGAGGCACAGGTGCTGCCGTAATGCAGGACATCCGTGCGCCACGTACCCTTGTTGCTCTGTGTCTCGGCGTGAATCTGGGGCTGGCGGGACTGATCTTGCAAGCTATTACCCGAAACGCACTGGCGTCCCCCGCTATACTCGGCATCAATCAAGGGGCGGCCCTGGGGCTTGCGCTGGGCCTTGTTTTCCCGGCACTCGGGGCAGTCCTTGATCTGAAGGCGCTGTCGATCGCCGGTGCCTTTCTTGCCGGCTTGATCAGTTTCGGGATTGCCGGTGGTTTCGGCGGGCGTCTTGACAGTTTGCGCCTTGTCCTGGGCGGGGTCGCCGTTGGTGCTTTTGCCTACGCTCTGGTTCGTTTCACCTTCACATTGGAAGATGATGTGGCCCGGCAGGTATTGCGCTGGACGGTCGGCAACATCACCGATGTGCGCATGAATGAAGTCCGGTCCATCGCGGGCTGGAGCGCCGGTGGATTGATTGCAACCGCTCTTCTTGCACACAGGCTCAATCTCATGGCGCTGGGCGAAGCTCAGGCCACAGGACTGGGTGCTGATCCGCGTTTTACGCTGCTTGCCGGTGCAATTGTTGCGGCCTGCCTGACAGGAACCGCCGTCGCCGTCGCGGGGCCGATTGCGTTTACCGGGCTTGTCGTGCCGCATATCTGCCGTTTGCTTCTTGGGTCGGATCATCGGCTTCTGGTCCCGGCAACGGCTTTGGCGGGAGCCGCACTGATGATGACGGCGGACGCTGCCTCCAAGTGGCTGACAGCCCCGATCGAAACGCCGGTCGGCGTGGTCGTGGCGCTGATCGGGGCTCCGTATTTCCTTTATCAGACGCTGTTTGCCAGGGGGCTGGACTAATGCGCCAGCCTGTTCTCTTTGCTTTTCTTGTCGTGGGGTTGACCTTCTCCGCCATCTGGTCTCTTTCGGCAGGTGCGGTTCCGATCTCCTGGCAGGTCATTGCGAACACCCTGTTTGACCTGGAAGGGCCGAAACAGGAGTTCATCGTCCTGAAATCGCGCTTGCCGCGCACATTTCTGGCGATGCTGACGGGTGGCTCGCTGGCGCTTTCGGGCGCGATCGTCCAGGCCCTTTTGCGCAACCCTCTCGCAAGCCCGAAGATCATCGGGATCAACTCCGGTGCCGCACTTGGCGTGTGTCTCATGGTTCTGATTCTGCCGGGTATCTCGCTTGCCTGGCTTCCTGTTGCTGCCGTTGTCGGCGGGATCGTTGCTGCTCTGGTGATCTACTTGGGCGCGGACCTGCGCGGCGCGTCTCCGGTGCGTCTTGCCCTGGTCGGAATCGCGGTCGGTTTTGTGTTCGATGCAGGGGTCGATTTCATTCTGGTGACCTCTTCCGATGCGCAGTTTTCCGCTCCGCTGATCTGGCTGACCGGGTCTCTTTGGGCAAGAGGCTGGACACATCTCAATCTTGTCTGGCCCTGGCTGGCGGCGCTGGCCGTTCTCGCAATGTTGCTCAGCTACTGGCTCGATCTGATACGCCTGGGAGAGACGGCAGCAACGGGATTGGGGCTCCGTGTGCGCGTTGCGCGCCTGATTCTTCTGAGCATCGCAGTACTGCTTGCCGCGCTTTCGGTCAGTGTTGTCGGGGTGCTGGGCTTCGTTGGACTGATGGCTCCTCATATCGCGCGAACCCTCGTGGGGGGGTCCCACAAGGTGATGATGCCGTGCGCCATGCTTGTGGGCATGTGGCTTGTTGTGCTGGCCGATGCCGCCGGACGGGCCATTGCGCCACCGGTGGAGGTCTCGGCGGGAGTGCTGACAGCGATGCTCGGGGCGCCGTTTTTCGTCTATGTCATGATCAGGGCGGGAAGGGCCGCGCGCGTATGAGCATTGAAGTGAAGAACCTGACCGGCGGTCAGGGCGCTTTCAAGTTGGGCCCGGTGAACCTGACCCTGGGCAAAGGCAAGTTGACTGCATTGATCGGACCAAACGGATGCGGCAAGTCCACGCTGCTGGGTCTTGTTGCGGGCGTTCTGCCGCTGAAGGGCGGCAGCGTAAGTATTGCGGGCCATGACCTTATCGCTACCCGCCGACGCAAACTGGCGCGGGAAATAACCGTCTTGCCGCAAAATCCAGTCGTGCCGCCGTCCATTTCCGTTGAGCAGCTGGTTCACTATGGCCGTGCGCCGCACCAGAACTTGCTGGGCATGCGCAGTTCAAAGGACAAGGCGATTGTTGCCGAGGCGATGCGCACTGCCGACATCTTCGACCTGCGCGAGCGGCATCTTTCAGATCTTTCCGGAGGTCAGCGCCAGCGGGCCTTCATCGCCATGGGGCTGGCTCAGGACACGCCTTACATTTTGCTGGACGAGCCAACATCCTTCCTCGACGTGCGCTATCAGTTTGACATTCTGGAACTCCTGAAATCTCTGACGCAGCCGGGTCGCACCTGTGTTGTCGTCCTGCACGACATCGCGCAGGCCGCGCGCTACGCTGACGTGCTGGTGGTCATGAAAGACGGGGTAATTGTCGAAGAAGGAGCCCCATCGCAGGTGATTTCCCCGGTTCTGTTGAACCAGGTCTACGGAATTGACGCACATGTCTATCCCGATCCAGTCAGCGGAACGCCGGTGATGACTTTGTCATAGCCCTTTGATCCGATCCTCCTTCACCAATCCGATGGGAAGGAGCCTGGCATAGAATATTAAGTCCCTCATGGCACAAGTGTCTTATGGCAACTGCAAGGGACTCTGACGTGCGTTTTACCGCCACTTCCTGGATGAGGCGCTTTCCAGGCGCCGACATACTGGCAAAGCGTTTGAAGGGATCAAGCGCGGATGGGAAGGCGGCCGGTCGAATGGCCGTATCGAGTTTTGCGGTTCGGGTTGCCGGAGCCGGCCTTGCTTATTTTTCACAGGTCATTCTGGCGCGCCTGATGGGAGCGCATGACTACGGCATTTATTCCGTTGCCTGGACGGTAGTCATCGTTCTTGGTGTGATCGCCTGCGGCGGATTTTCGACATCGGCCGGGCGGTTTCTGCCGCAATACCGGGAAACGGGAAATTTTGATGGCTTGCGGGGGTTCCTGCGGACAAGCCGACAGGCAGCTTTTCTTTTCGGAGCCGTGATTGCCGCGCTTGGAATGGGGTTGATATATCTGCTGCGGCCTATCATTGAACAGTATTATGTTCAGCCGCTGATGATCGTCCTGCTGGTTCTTCCCGTCTTTGCTGTCGGCCTGGTTCAGGACGGTATCGCCCGCAGCTACGACTGGCCCTTCATTGCAATGCTGCCGAATTTCATCTGGCGGCCGCTGGCAATTCTTGTGCTGCTTGTCTTTCTGGTCGTGGCCGGCTATCCGGCGACCGCACAGGTAACGGTCATCGTTGCGGTTCTGGCGACGGTTTCAACCGTGCTCTATCAGTACCTGCATCTCGGGAAACGACTGGCGAAAAAGGTGCCTTCCGGACCAGCCAGGTTCGAACTGAAAACCTGGCTGGCTGTCTCTCTCCCGTTGTTGATGGTGGACGGGTTTATTCAGCTGATCACGAGTGCGGACGTGATCATGATCAGTTTCTTTCAGAGCCCGGACGAGGTCGCGATCTATTTTGCGGCATCGCGCACACTTGCCCTGGTTCACTTTGTCTATTTTGCCGTTCGCGCGGCCTCCGCACATCGTTTCTCAAGTTTCACGCATAACAACGACGCAAAGGGTCTGTCTGCCTATACGAAGCAGGCAACTCACTGGACATTCTGGCCGTCATTGGCAGCCGGAGCAGGCCTTCTTGTGGTTGCTCCCCTACTTCTGCGGCTCTTCGGATCGGACTTCGAAAGTGGCTATCAACTGATAGCCGTCTTGATGATCGGCGTTCTCGCACGGGCCTCCGTCGGTCCAGCGGATGCGCTTTTGAGCATGACAGGGCATCAGAAGACCTGTGCCGGCATTTATGCGACGACTTTTGCAATCAACGTTCTGCTGAACCTGTTGTTGATTCCGGCTTTGGGGCTCATGGGAGCAGCGATTGCGACCAGCATCGCAATTATTTTTGAAGCGACAGCGCTTGCTCTTGCCGCCAAACGGAAGCTCAATGTCACAACATTTGTTTTGTCATTGCTTTTCTTACCCAGGGATCCTCAGGTTGACCATTGAAACCAAGACCGCTCCGACGCTTGAGGTCCACTCTCTGGATCCGCTAAGTGATCAGGTATCGGTCGGTGCCTGGCAGAGGTTGGGTGAGGCCGCTTTGGATACGAACCCGTTTTACGGTCCTGCCTTTCTGCGCGCGTTTCTGCAACATGTGCCTGGATATGCTGGGCGACTGATTGTGGTGAAAAACCCGGCAACAGATGACTGGTTGATGGCCGCACCGATACGCCACCATCGTCCAGGGTTTTTGCTCCCGGTCAGTTCAAGCCTGGCAACCGACTATGCTCCCTTGGGAACGCCTTTGCTCCACCCCGAAGCGAATGAGGATGTCATCAGTGCCTTTTTCCAGGAAGCCGCAGGTTGGCGGAAATTGCTGGCCTTGCCTTTTCTGCCGCTGTCCTCGGAGACCGCTCGACGGATTCAGTCCGTCGCTGGACTTCATTATGAAGTGACGGCGAAGACGGAGCGTGCATGTCATTTGGGCGGCGCCGATGGAGCGGCGCAATTGGACTCTGCTTTCAAGGGCAAGCGGCGGAAGGAGCTCCGCAGGCTGCTACGCAGACTTGGCGATGTTGGCCGGGTGAGGTTTGAACATCTGTCGGGCGGTGATGCAATTGAAGGCTTCGAGGCGTTTCTGCAGCTGGAGGCGGCGGGTTGGAAGGGACGTGTCGGCACTGCCCTTGTAAATCAGGACACCACTGCCGCGTTTGCCCGCAAGGCAATTGCCGGTCTGGCGGCGTCAAACAATGTGCGATTGGACCAGCTCTGGTCGGGAGACAGGCTGGTTGCGTCCATCGTCATGATCGAGCAGCGGGGCAACTCGTTCTCCTGGAAAATCGCCTATGACGAGGCCTTCTCCCGCTATTCTCCCGGTGTTCAGATCGCCATGCAGGCATTTCGGCAAAATCTCGATACGCCCGGTTTCAGATTTGCCGATTCCCTCGCCATTCCGGGACATTCGATGATCGAGCCACTGTGGAAGGGGCGCCTTGAAACCGGAACCTTGCTGATCGCGGATGGAACGCTTGGCAGAACGCTGCAAAGGCTGTGCAGTGCGGATATTGCTGCAAAGGAAGACCTTCGCCGCCGGGCACGGTTGATCAAGAAGCGCCTGTCTGCCTGAGCAGACCCACTAAAGCAATTCACGAAACGCCATGGTCAATTTTCGCCTGCTCGCGGAGTTTGCGGCGAATGACCTTGCCTGTAGTGGTCATCGGAAGTGCGTCGACAAACTCGATTTCGCGAGGGTATTCGTGCGCCGACAGCCGTTCGCGAACGAAGCTTCGGATGCTGTCTTCAAGCGCCTTGTCTGCCTGCTGGTCTTCCTTCAGAACCACATAGGCCTTGACAATTTCCGTACGCAAGGGATCGGGTTTGCCGACCGCAGCGGCAAGGGCGATGGCCGGATGCTTGATGAGGCAGTCTTCGATTTCACCTGGACCGATGCGGTAGCTTGCCGAAGTGATGATGTCATCGTCACGACCGACAAAATGTACATAACCGTCTTCGTCCATGAGCCCCTGGTCGCCGGTGATCATCCAATCGCCGATGAACTTGTCCCGGGTTGCTTCCGGTTTGTTCCAGTAGCGCAGGAACATGACCGGATCCGGTCGCTTGATGGCAATCTGCCCGAGTGTTTCCGGTGGTAGCGGAGTGCCGGTTTCGTCAAGAATGGCCACCTGGTGTCCGGGCGTTGCCTTGCCGATTGCACCGGATCGGGTCACGCCGATTTCAGCGGAGGATCCAAGCACCGCATTGCACTCCGTCTGGCCGTAGAACTCGTTGACCGCGAACCCGAATTCTTCGGCAAACCAGTCATAGGTTTCCCGCCCAAGCGATTCTCCGGCCGATCCGACACTGCGCCAGGTCAGATTGTAGCGGCTGCCGGGACGCTCGACCGTGCGCAGCATTTTCAGTGCCGTCGGTGGAATGAAGGCATTGCGGACTGCCTGTTTCTCAATCAGGTGAAAGGCAAATTCCGGATCGAATTTTTTCGAGGCGTAGGAAAGCACGGGGACGCCGAGCGACAGGGAGGGAAAGAGCGCGTTCAGAAGTCCGCCGGCCCAGGCCCAGTCCGCGGGCGTCCATAGAAGGTCGCCATCGCGGCCAAGAAAGTTCTGCGAAAGCTCAATGCCCGGCATATGCCCGAGCAGCACTCGATGTCCATGCAAAACGCCTTTCGGCTGTCCCGTCGTTCCGGATGTATAGATCATCAGAGCCGGATCATCGGGCGTTGACTTGAGGGTTCGAAACTCGTCAGACGCACGGATGACGAGCTCTTCAAAGGACAAGGCATCTCCTGACCGGTTCTCGATTGAGACGACGAGTTGCAACTCGTCCAGGTCATCCCGGATTTCGTCGAGCTTAGCCAGACCTGCATCGTCCGTTACAAGCACCTTTGCCCCGGAGTCCATCAGCCGGTATCGCAGCGCTTCCAGGCCGAAAAGTGCAGCCAAGGGAACAGCGATCGCGCCCAGCTTGTACGCGGCAATATGGGCTATTGCGGTCTGTGGTATCTGCGGCAGGAGAAGGGCGATCCTGTCACCACGCTGAACCCCGGCAGCCGCAAGCGCGTTGGCAAACCGGTTGGCGGCCCGGTTCAGCCGCCGATGGCTCCAGTCCTCGTGCGTGCCATCGGTCAGCACATGGCGAATTGCCAGGCGATCCGGGTCCTGCCTCACCCACCGGTCGCTGACTGCTTCGGCCATGTTGAAGGCAGCAGGCAGGGACCAACTGAAATTGGCAGTTAGCGTGTCGTAATCGCTGGCGGACGGCAGCATTGATGAATTCCGGTGCAGATTTTCAAGGCTGCGGAGTTTAGGAGGCTGATTGCTGCAGCGCAATAGAGTGGAGGTTTTACTTGTTGGCCAGAGGATGTGCGCTTTCTACCAGTTCACGCAGGCGCTCATCCAGGACATGGGTGTAAATTTGCGTTGTCGAAATATCCGCATGGCCCAGAAGCTGCTGCACCACGCGCAGATCGGCCCCGTTCTGGAGAAGGTGCGAGGCAAAGGCGTGGCGCAGCACATGAGGCGATACCTTTGCGGCATCGAGACCCGCAGCCCGCGCGAGGTCCTTCAGCTCCCGCGCGAAATGCTGCCTGGTCAGGTGTCCACTGTCTCCGTGTGAGGGAAAGAGCCAGGGGCTGTTTTCATAGGCACCTTCAGCTGAGCGCAAGCCGACATAGTCCTTCATTGCGACCTGGGCCGCATGGGAGAGCGGAACTAGGCGTTCCTTTCCGCCCTTCCCCTTGATTTCGATGAGCCTGGCATCTCGCAGAGCCGCGGTGACCGGCAGGGCAACAAGTTCGGAAACCCGCAAGCCGGTCGCGTAAAGCACTTCGATCAGTGTGTACATCCGCTGGACTCGAAGGCGGGTTGCCGCACTTTTCTGGGCCTTCAGCGTTTGTGCTCTAGCTGTTTCTATCAGAGTGTCGACATCATCAACCGAGAGAACCTTGGGCAGGCTGGCCCGTTTTTTGGGGGCGGACAGGGTGCGGGTCGGATCGTCCTCGCGGCTGCCTTCCGAATAGAGAAACTTGTAAAACTGTTTGAGGGCCGACAGCCGTCTGGCTTGTGAGGTTTCGGCAAATCCGCGTCGGGTCAGATCGCTCAGATAAGCCGATATGTCCTCCGAGCCGGCGGCAGAAAGCTTCTTCCTGCCGAGGAAGTCGGAGAAATCCTCCAGATCCCTGCGATAGCTTGCCAGGGTGTTTTCAGCAGCACCACGCTCGGCGGCAAGCATCTCCAGAAAATTTTCCAGGTCAAAGCCGGTTGCCATGAAACGCTCTAGCGGCCGAAGCCGTCTTTCTTTACCCGCACGGTGATTTCCCGTTCGCGCGGTTCGACAAAATTCGCCAGTGAATAGATCGCGCCATAGCCGAGTGCACCCAGCAGCAGCAGCACGAGTATCAGGCGGGTCAGGGTTGGCACGCAATGTCTCCAGACGGTGAATCGGAACTCGGATTGTTTCAACAAGCTGAGGAGGGTGCAAGACAAAGGATCTTGTTGTCGTCGCTCGTTCTCCCCGTGTCTTTTCCGGCGAATATGCTACAACGCCGCCATGACAGAAAACGACAAAACGCAGAACCACGAAGTGGACGCTCTTGCCGCAAGGGCCAAAACCGTCGATCTTGCCGGTGTGGTTAATGCCCTCGGGTCACGGTCGATTGTCCTGGTCGGGATCATGGGATGCGGCAAGTCGACAGTCGGCAAGAGGCTCGCGCAACGGCTTGGGCTTGAATTTATCGATGCCGATTCCGAAATTGAGCGTGCAGCCAACATGACTGTGTCAGAAATTTTCGCCGAGCACGGAGAGCCCTATTTCCGCAGCGGTGAAGAGCGCGTCATTGCCAGGTTGTTGGGCGAGGGGCCTCAGGTCTTGGCGACCGGCGGCGGCGCCTTCATGAGCGAGGCGACCCGCAACGAGATTGGCGAGCACGGAATTTCCCTCTGGCTCAAGGTGGATTTCGATACCGTCATGGCGCGTGTGCGCCGACGGTCGACGAGACCATTGCTGCAGAACCCCGATCCGGAAGGGACGATGAAAAAGCTGATGGCCGAGCGCGAGCCTGTTTATGCCAAGGCTGCTCTGACGGTCACGTCAAAGGACGTGCCGCACGAGTCGGTGGTCGACCAGATTGTCGTCACTCTCGCTGATTTTCTCTTCCACGACGAAGGCATCCATGCCTCGCAAACCCAGAATTCCTGATTTCAAGAAGCGTGACAACATGGCAGATACGATCGTTGCAGAAACCGCCGCAGAAGAGCAAAAAGTCCGGGTCGAACTCGGTGCGCGCAGCTATGACATCAAGATCGGCCGGGGAGTGATAGCAAATGCCGGAGCAGAGATAGCATCCGTTCTCCCCGGCGCACGTGTTGCCGTGGTTTCCGACCGGACCGTTGCGGGTCTTCATCTCGATGCTTTTACCAGCAGCCTGGCGGTTGCTGGTATCGATCATACGGTTCTCACGGTTCCCGCTGGCGAAAGCACCAAGTGTTTCAGCGAATTCGAACGCCTGTGCGACGAAGTTCTGGATGCGCGTCTTGAGCGCGGCGATGCGGTTGTTGCGCTGGGTGGCGGGGTCGTTGGAGACCTGACCGGTTTTGTGGCATCCGCGGTCCGCAGAGGCATGGCATTCGTTCAAGTGCCGACCACCCTGCTTGCGCAGGTCGACAGTTCCGTTGGTGGCAAGACCGGGATTAATTCCCGCCACGGCAAGAACCTGATCGGCGCATTCTACCAACCTGCTCTGGTTCTGGCCGACACGGCTGTTCTCGACACGCTTCCCCTTCGCGATTTCCGGGCCGGTTACGCCGAGGTCGCCAAGTATGGACTGCTGGGCGATGTGGAGTTTTTCTCCTGGCTTGAAGCGAACTGGAAAGCCGTGTTCGCCGGCGGTCCGGAACGGGACGAGGCTGTGGCAAGGTCGTGTCAGGCAAAGGCAGACATTGTTGCAGCCGATGAGTTTGAAGCCGGCCGCAGGGCGCTGCTCAATCTCGGTCACACGTTTGGACACGCATTGGAAGCTGCTGTTTCTTATGAAACCCAGCGTCTTGTTCACGGTGAAGGCGTGTCGATCGGCATGATGCTGGCTCACGAGTTTTCAGAGAGACTCGGTCTTATCGGTGAGGACACGGTTTCCAGGGTGCACAAGCATCTGACCGATGTCGGTCTGCCGGTCCGGATCCAGGAGATACCGGGCCAGTTGCCAACAGCCGAGACTTTCATGGACATCATTGCTCAGGACAAGAAGGTCAGCCGCGGTGCCTTGACCTTCATTCTGACCCGGGGCATCGGCGAAGCCTTCGTTGAAAAGGGCGTTGACCCCGCGCAGGTTTCGGACTTCCTCAAGGAGAAACTCCAAGCATGACGGAAACGGCTCTCTGGCTGGCGGTTGCAGCCATATTTGTGCTTTTGTTCCTCTCAGGTTTCTTTTCCGGTTCGGAAACGGCGCTGACCGCAGCATCGCGGGCGCGCATGCACCAGCTGGAAAAGACCGGAGACTGGAGGGCGCGTGTTGCCAGCCGGTTGATAGCTTCGCGCGAACGGCTGATCGGTGCGCTTCTTCTGGGCAATAACCTGGTCAACATTCTCGCCTCGGCCCTGGCAACGAGCGTGTTTTTGTCGCTCTTCGGCGAGGCGGGGGTTGCGCTCGCCACGCTGGTCATGACCGCTCTGGTGCTGATTTTTGCCGAAGTTCTGCCGAAAACATGGGCAATCACCAATCCGGAACGTTTCGCGCTTGCGGTTTCGCCGATCGTCCGCTTTGTGGTGGCCGTTTTTGGCCCGGTTGTCGTTGGTGTGGAATGGATCGTCCGGCACATCCTGCGGCTGGTTGGCGTCAAGATTGGCGATGATGCCTCGATCCTGTCTGCGCACGACGAATTGCGCGGCGCGGTGGATCTGCAGCATATTGAGGGCGGACTTGAAAAGGGCGAACGCGACCGCCTGGGCGGTCTGCTCGACCTTGCCGAGCTGGAAGTGTCCGACGTCATGGTGCACCGGACCAACATGCTCGCGCTCAATGCCGACGAGGACCCCGCAAAGCTGGTCAATGCCGCGCTGGCCTCGCCTTATACGCGCCTGCCGCTCTGGCGCGGTGAGAGCGATAATTTCGTCGGCGTGTTGCACGCCAAGGATCTGCTGCGGGCACTGCACGCGGTCGGCGGGGATCAGGACAAGATCAATATCCTGGATATCGCCGCACCAGCATGGTTTGTGCCCGACACGACCAGCCTGCAAGATCAGCTGAATGCGTTCTTGCGGCACAAGTCCCACTTTGCGCTCGTTGTCGACGAGTATGGTGAAGTGATGGGGCTTGTCACGCTGGAGGATATTCTGGAAGAGATCGTCGGCGAAATTGCCGATGAGCACGATCTGGAGCTGGAAGGTCTGCGTCCACAGGCGGACGGATCTGTAATTGTCGACGGTTCGGTGCCGATCCGGGACCTGAACCGTGCAGCGGACTGGAGCCTGCCGGATGACGAGGCAACGACGATTGCCGGTCTTGTCATACACGAAGCGCGAATGATCCCGGAAGAACGGCAGATCTTCACCTTCCATGGCTTCCGGTTCACAGTCCTGCGGCGGGAAAAGAACCGCATTACACGCTTGCGCATCATGCCCTTGGGGCAGACGCGCGCACTTTCAGCCGGGGAGCCTCCGCGCGTCACCGCGCAGAACTCACCGGCATAGCAAAGTGCGATCAGTCAGCGATGCGGGCCGCGCGGGGATCCGGTTCGCTGTCGGAACGGATTTCCAGCGCAAGCGCATGTATGCCGCCGGCGATTTCGTCTGCAAGCAAGTCGTTGATGGCCCTGTGCCTTGCCACCCGGTTCATGCCTTCGAAGGCAGCTGCGGCAATTTGCACCCGGAAATGGGTTTCGCCGCCCTCGCGCCAGCCGCCATGGCCTCTGTGTTTTTCCGACTCGTCAATGACGTTCAGGAAAACGGGTGAGAAAGCTGCCGTCAGCTTGTCGGTGATGATCTGTTTCGTGTTCATTTTTTTAACGTGGAACCGGTGTTTTCAAAGTTCAAGTCTTTGCTGGCCCGACCGTGACTGATACAGTTGCTGGCTGTTCGAGTTCCGGGGGCAGGGTTCGCAAATTAGCTCTGGACACCGGATAAATGCAACGCCCTGCGGCTTGTCCGCAACCTGACAGAGTTCGATATTCGACCGCATGAAACTGGATTCAAAACTCTTCGACAGTATCCGGGTCAAGCCGGACAAGGAACGGGTAGCGCAGGACCGTCATCCGGTCTGTGACCATCCGGGATGTCAACGACCTGGAATGCACCGCGCGCCAAAAGGGCGGGAGCGGGAAGGCCAGTACTTCAATTTCTGTGTCGACCACGTACGCGAATACAACAAGTCCTACAACTATTTCGTCGGGATGGGTGACGACGACGTGCGCACCTATCAGAAAGACAGTCTGACGGGGCACCGGCCCACCTGGAAAATGGGTGTAAATCGACAGGCGGCAGACGGTCCGGATGGGTTCGATGCCCGCGCCAGCATGCGTGGAAATGCGCAGCGCAGGGCTGAACAGGTAAGACGCCCGCGACAAAGAAAGCTACTAACGCTTGAAAAACGGTCGCTGGATGTGCTCAATCTCCCATACAATGCCCGTGGCGATGAAATCAAAGCGCGGTATAAAGAGCTTGTAAAACTGAACCATCCGGATGCCAATGGCGGAGACCGGTCTTCCGAAGACCGCCTGCGGGAAATCATTCAGGCCTATAACGTTCTGAAGAAAGCCGGTTTCCTTTAAGCTTGCATGGCCTTGCAGGCTTTTCTCAAATTACCTTTCCCGAACATCCGGGACTGCGGAGGACTGATGACTGAGACGACGACTGCGGCAATGGCCATGCCGGATACCGAGATTTCCGTAGAAGAAGTGTTCGGCTTCAAATCAAGCCTTAAGGTTCCGGCGTTTTCCACCGCATCAGAGCATGTGCCCGAGAGGGACGAGGACTATCTCTTCGACCGTGCAACAACCCTTGCGATCCTTGCGGGCTTTGCGCATAACCGCCGCGTGATGGTGACCGGTTACCACGGTACCGGTAAGTCCACCCATATCGAGCAGGTCGCTTCCCGGCTCAACTGGCCCTGTATCCGTGTGAACCTGGACAGTCATATCTCGCGTATCGACCTTGTCGGCAAGGACGCGATCGTTCTCAAGGACGGTCAGCAGGTGACTGAGTTCCGGGACGGAATTCTGCCCTGGGCCTATCAGCACAATGTCGCACTGGTGTTTGATGAATATGATGCCGGCCGGCCGGACGTGATGTTCGTGATCCAGCGTATCCTCGAATCATCCGGCCGCCTGACCCTGCTCGATCAGAGCCGGGTGATTCGTCCGCATGCCGCATTCCGCCTGTTCGCGACTGCCAACACCGTTGGTCTTGGCGACACGTCCGGTCTTTATCACGGAACCCAGCAGATCAACCAGGCTCAGATGGACCGCTGGTCGATTGTCACGACACTGAACTATCTGCCGCATGACAATGAAGTTGATATCGTTCTGTCCAAGGCCAAGCATTTCCAGACCGACGAGGGACGCAACATCGTCTCCAAGATGGTGCGCCTGGCGGACATGACCCGCAACGCGTTCATCAACGGCGATCTGTCGACCGTCATGAGCCCGAGAACAGTCATCACCTGGGCGGAGAACGCGGAAATCTTCGGCGATGTCGGCTTTGCGTTCCGTCTCACTTTCCTGAACAAGTGTGACGACATGGAACAGTCGCTTGTGGCCGAGTTCTATCAGCGTTGCTTTGGCGAAGATCTGCCGGAGTCGTCCGTCAACGTCGTAATGAGCTGAGGTGCACATGGCTCCGAGGCCAGGTAGCAATTCTCTTCCGGGCAACAAGCCCGCCCCGACCACCGAGCCGTTCAAGCAATCGGTGAGCGGAACCATGCGGGCAATCTCCGGGGAAGCGGAGCTGGAGGTCGTGTTCTCCGGTGATCGGCCAGGCCTGTCGGGCCTGTCAGCACGCTTGCCCGAGCCCACGCGAAAGGTCAATGCGCACGAGATCGCGGTCACGCGCGGTCTGTCGGACTCCATGGCACTGCGCATTGCCTGCCACGACAAGGCGGTCCACGCCAAGAATATGCCGCAGGGCTCGGATGCCAGGACAATTTTCGAGGCCGTCGAACAGGCGCGCTGCGAGGCGGTCGGCGCCCGGCGCATGCAGGGCGTTGCGGACAACCTGGCCATCATGCTGGACGACCGGTTCCGGAAATCCGGGGCGCCGGATATTTCCAGCCGCGATGAAGCTCCGCTGCAGGACGCCTTGTCCCTGATGGTGCGCGAACGCCTTACGGGGGCAGAGCCGCCGGAAAGCGCGAAAAACCTTGTCGACATGTGGCGTGGCTGGATCGAGGAAAAGGCCGGGAGTGACCTCGACAGGCTTGAAGCGGAAGTCGAGGACCAGAATTCGTTTGCGGCGCGTCTGCGTGACGTCCTGAAATCGCTTGATATGGGCGACGAACTCGGGGATCAGGACGAAGACACCGATCCAGATCAAAACGAGGACCAGGGCAACAACGACGAAGCCGAATCGGGCGACGACAATCAGGAAGACAGCGGTGAGCAGGAAGCTGCTCCGCAGGAGATGGAACTTTCCGGCGAAGAGCAGGACAGCGGGGAAACGGAAGCTGCCGAGGCCGATATGGAGGATTTCGCCGACCAGGATCTGGCGGAAGATTCCGAGGAACCAGGCGAGAGCGACCGTCAGGACCTGCCGTTCACCAACCGGCCGGAAACCGATTATCGCGTGTTCACGCATCAATTCGATGAAACCATAACGGCCGAAGAGCTTTGTGACACGGCCGAGCTGGATCGCTTGCGGGGGTTCCTCGACAAGCAGCTTACTCATCTTCAGGGGGCGGTCGCCAGACTTGCCAACCGGCTGCAGCGCAAGCTGATGGCGCAGCAGAACCGGGCCTGGGATTTCGATCTCGAAGAAGGGCTTCTCGATACTGCCCGGCTGACCCGCGCCGTCACGGACCCGATGTCGCCACTTGCCTTCAAGCAGGAGCGCGACACGAATTTCCGCGATACGGTGGTGACACTGCTTCTGGACAATTCCGGTTCCATGCGCGGACGTCCGATCACGGTTGCAGCGACCTGTGCAGATATTCTTGCCAGAACGTTGGAACGGTGCGGCGTGAAGGTGGAGATTCTGGGCTTCACGACAAAAGCCTGGAAAGGCGGCCAGTCGCGCGAAAGCTGGATCGGGGCCGGAAAGCCGCCGACACCCGGGCGTTTGAACGACTTGCGCCACATCATCTACAAGTCCGCCGATGCGCCCTGGCGCCGGGCACGTCGCAATCTCGGTCTGATGATGCGTGAAGGCCTTTTGAAGGAGAACATCGACGGCGAAGCGCTTCTGTGGGCACACGATCGACTGCTTGCCCGTCCGGAGCAGCGCCGGATCCTCATGATGATTTCCGACGGTGCACCGGTCGACGACACGACGCTTTCCGTCAATCCGGGCAATTATCTCGAACGCCATCTGCGTTACGTGATCGAGGAAATCGAGACGAGGTCGCCGGTCGAGCTGATCGCCATCGGGATCGGTCACGATGTCACCCGTTACTATCGTCGTGCGGTGACCATTGTTGACGCCGAGGAACTGGCGGGTGCCATGACCGATCAGCTTGCCAATCTTTTCGATGATGAGGTCGATCTGTCCTTCCAGCCACGAGGCAGGCGGCGTCGCGCAGGCCAGCGGTAAAAGGTAAGCTTCATGGTGGGGCGATGAGCTTGTTTCGAAGGAAAATTGGGACAACTCTCGCCCTGTTCGCAATGGCAGCAGCTTCCTGCGCCGTTGCATTTCCTTCCGTTGCCCAGGACCTGTTGAGGAAGGGGCAACCGGTCAAGAGCCGCACCAAAACGATTGAAAGCTTCCGGATCGGTCATGACGATAAGCAGTTCGGCAAGCTGACCTTTCTTGGCGGGCTGGAGCTGCTAGCTTCCGACAGGAAGACGGGCGGTCTTTCTGGCCTCGTCAGTCTCGACAAGGGAAACGCCTTTCTTGCAGTCACCGACAATGGGCATTGGGTCGCCGGACAGATCGAGCAATCGGAGGCCGGCAAACCGCTCGACATTTCCGATGTCCGGTCTGCACCGCTTCTGGGAGCCGACGGAAAGACTTTGCGGGTTCGATGGGGCCATGACACGGAAGCATTGACCGTCGCTTCATCGGGCGCATACGTGACCGCCGAAACGTATAATGCCATTTATCGCTACCCATGGCCGATGGAGACCGGCAGTGAGCGCATGATCGGCAAAGTCGCGTTGCCTGACGATATTCTTTCCCTGCCGCGCAATACGGGACTGGAATCCCTGGCCGCGGCCCCTGACGACCATCGATTGGCCGGTCAGCTGGTTGCCATTGCAGAATCGGCTCCAAGTGATGCGCACGATCTTGCGGCGTTCATCATCGGGCCGGAGGGAACTGAACGTTTTGCGATCAGACGCCACGACAGGTTCGATGCGACCGATGCGGCCTTTCTCCCGAACGGCGATCTTTTGTTGATGGAACGCAGGTTCAACCTGCGTGATCTGATCGGATTGAGGTTGCGCCGCTTTTCGTCCGATGCACTCGAACCGGGAGCCGTTCTTGACGGTGAGGTACTTCTGGAAGCGGATTTCGATTACCAGATCGACAATATGGAAGCTTTGGCCGTTCACCAGAACGAAGACGGCGAGACGATTCTGACGTTGGTGTCGGACAACAATCGTTCAATCCTGCAGAGAACTATTTTTCTCAGGTTTCGACTGGAAGACTGAGGTCAAAGAAAAAGGCGCCCTCAGGACGCCTTTTCTGTCTTCATCAGAGCCAATGCCTCAGGCCGCCGAACCGTTGGGCACGGGCTGGAAGATACTCAGAATGATTCGATACGGCGCCAGAAGCGCCACGGCCACGAGCATCTTCACCAGAAAATCACCGACAGCCAACGAGAACCACAACAGCGTTTCAACGTCTCCGCCGATTCCGAGGAAGGGGACCGGGAATGCCAGTGAACCGTCTTCCATGCCGAAGAACGTATCAACGAAGGCGAAGCTTGCCGAGAACGCGATGCCGAAGAACAGGGCCGTATCGATAACCGACCCGATCAGGGAGGAGGTGATCGGCGCTTTCCACCAGCTCATCCGGCGCATGCGATCGAATATCGTGACGTCAAGCAACTGAGCCACCAGAAACGCGGTACCGGAAGCAACCAGGATGCGCGGCGTGGTGAAAGCCTCGTCAAGTGTCCAGAAAAGCATGGGCACGACGATCGCCAGGGCAAAACCGGATATGACCACCTTGCGCGCGGCCTTCGGGCCGAACCGGCGGTTGGTCAGATCGGTTACGAGAAACGCGATCGGATAGGTAAATGCACCCCATGTCAGGGTGTCCGCCAGGTTCACGTTGCCGATGAAATGCTCCACCGGAAACTGGACCAGGTAATTTGAGGCCACAACGACAAGCGCCATCGCGAGAATCGCGATGGCGTGATGGCCCGTGGAGAAACTCCGGGTCTCTGTCATCATATTACCCTTGAGGGTTAGGCAGCAACAGCTTCAGCCTGCTTACGCTTGATGCTGACCTTGATCTTGCGGGCAGCGTCGGAAAGCTGAGCGTCGGAAGCCTTCAGAAGGTATGCGTCCAGACCACCGCGGTGCTCAACGGAGCGAAGTGCGTGCGCGCTGACCTTCAGCTTGAAGGTTTCACCCAGCGTGTCGCTCATCAGAGACACGTTGCACAGGTTCGGCAGAAACCGGCGGCGGGATTTGTTGTTTGCGTGAGAGACGTTGTTGCCCGTCATCACATCTTTGCCGGAAAGTTCGCAACGGCGTGCCATGATATCACCTTTTGTTTTCGTGGCTGGGCCGTTACATGGAACCCAGCATGTCCAAACCGGAACCGGCGCGGACCTGAGGTCCGGCGACATCGTCTCCGGCATTTCTCGGAAAAAGTTGCCCCGCTATAATGGCAGCGCGCGCCAACGTCAAGACATCTCCGGCGCTTTGGCGAGATTCAGTGCTTTTATTTGCCGTGCGGCCGTCCGTTAACCACTGGGTTACCATAATTTAGAAATATTGAAGGCGTTCAACGGACAATTTTCATGGTACTGTTACCGCCGCGGAACACTTACTGGTGCGGGGGCGCAAATCGCTGTCTATTTGACAGTGTGGAGGTTTGAAGTGTTTGGTTTGACGTCTCTCGGGCGGATTGTCGCCCTGCCGATGATTGCCGGCGCGCTGCTGATTTCACCAGCAGAAGCCAAAAAAAGCAGTGTTGGCGGACTTTATTCGATTTCAGTGGCCGGTTTCAAAATTGGCAGGGGAACGCTTTCTCTGGTCGTGCAGGGAAATGCCTATTCGGCAAAAGTCAGCGTGGAACCTGCCGGCATCGGAACGCTGTTCACCACCGGTAAGGGCGGAGCAGAAGCTTCCGGCTGGCTGGTCGGGTCAAAGGTGGTGCCGTCGAAGTACCGAATGGCATCCCGGGCTTCCAATCTGGATTTTTATGTCAATCTCAATCAGGGCTCGCGCAACATTCGGTCCATGGAGGTGGCACCGAAATTCAAGCCCAATCCTGAGCGGATCAAGGTCACCAACCGCCACAAGCGCAATGCAATCGATCCGCTGAGCGCGGCTTTGATGCCGGTCCGCCGCGCCAAGGACAGTCTTGGTCCCAAAGCGTGTTCCCGCAAACTGCCGATATTCGATGGCTGGACCCGGTTTGACATCAAGCTGAGTTACGAGGGAACCAAGGAAGTTTCCGGACGCGGTTATGATGGTCCCGTTGTCGTGTGCAAGGCTCGCTGGGTACCTGTTGCCGGGCATAGACCGTCCAAGGAGTCGGTCAAGTACATGGCCAAGGCCGACATGGAGGTCTGGATGGCTCCGATGGGCCGCGACAATGTGTTGCTGCCTTACCGGATCGCGGTCGATACCAAGAACGGCCGCTTGCTGGTGGAAGCCACAAAACTCAACATTGACGGCGCCGGCAACGATCAGGCTGCCCGCTGAGGTCTGAGCAGAGAGCCTTTACAGACGCAAATTGCCTCCAGGTATCTAAAGCTATAGCGTGAATTCGTTCTGTCGGAGGCTGCCGAGACTTGCGCCCTCTTGCGTCTCTTGATACAGCCCACCACGTATGCCATTCGGGCACGTTCCGTGCCTTTTCAAACTGTTTTTCCGGAACGGCCGCTAGTTGGCTGGCGGTGCCGGGTCGTTTCAGGTAACCGAGTACATGCACAGCTATTTGGAATTCGAAAAGCCCGTCGCGGACATTGAAGGCAAGATCCAGGAACTCAAGGCGCTTGCCGCAGAGGATGGGGAAGAGGTCAATGTCGACAGCGAAATCGACCGGCTGAAAACGAAATCCGCGCAAACGCTCGAAGATCTCTACGCCAAACTGACGCCCTGGCAGAAGACGCTTGTCGCCCGTCATCCGGACCGTCCGCATGCCGTCGACTATGTTGCCGGGTTGATTGAAGACTTCACGCCGCTCGCAGGCGACCGGAAATTTGCCGAAGATCATGCCTTGATCGCTGGTATCGGCCGCTTCCGGGGGCAATCCGTTGCGGTGCTCGCCCAGGAAAAGGGGCACAATACCGAAAGCCGTCTCAAGCACAATTTCGGCATGGTTCGTCCGGAAGGTTACCGCAAGGCTGTTCGGGTCATGGAAATGGCTGAAAGGTTCGGTCTGCCCCTGATCAGTTTTGTCGATACGTCCGGTGCCTACCCGGGGCGTGGTGCGGAAGAGCGCGGCCAGTCAGAGGCCATCGCTCGGTCTACCGATGTCGGTCTCGGACTTGGAACTCCCTCGGTTGCTGTTGTGATCGGTGAAGGCGGTTCCGGCGGAGCGATTGCGATTGCGACGGCCAACAAGGTGCTCATGCTTGAACATGCCATCTATTCGGTGATTTCTCCGGAAGGGGCGGCGTCCATTCTGTGGCGCGACAGTGCCAAGGCACAGGATGCCGCAACGGCGCTGAAGATCACCGCGCAGGATCTGAAGCAGCTGGGTGTGATCGACGGCATCGTCGATGAGCCGGTCGGCGGTGCGCATCGCGCCCGGGAAATCGTTATTGACACCGCGGGCAAGTCCATCGAGGCTGCGCTCAAGGAATTAGAGGGCCTGAGCCCGGACGAGCTGCGCAAACAGCGCCGTGAGAAATTCATCTCTATCGGCAGAACGCTGAGCTAAGCGCGCGACGCGGGACTGCGTCTTAAGCATTTCGTGAAAAGACTGAACTGGCTATCGCAGCCTGAAATCAAAGATTTCAACGCGATAGGTAACGTTCTTTGCTTCAAGCTTTTCACGAAATGCCATAATTCACGGAATTGTCAGATGAAATTTGCAGGAGGCCGCAGCAATTGTGGCCTCCTTTGCCTTTGTGTGGCCAGATTCTGCCGTCATTCAGGCGAGGTTGTGGTTTAAGTCAGGTCGGGTGAACCTCGGGACAACTACACTTTTTTGTTCCTAACGCCCAGTTTCGGTTCGTAGGGGTTAACCAGTTTCAGTAACTTATCGTCAACCATCATTCCCTAGCCTTTGTCTAGGGGGCGAGACGCAGGAAATGCGAACGAGCCGTACGCTGGTCAGCTTCCGGTTTGTTTAGATTTCCGATCATTTTGGGATAGTACAATGGTCTTTCGGCGCCTATTTGATACGCCAGCCAGCCTTCGGCAGGGCTTTAAAGGTCAGTCCGGCCGCAAGGCAACTAAGGTTGGTGCTGCGCTTCTTGCGGCCGGTTTTCTTGCTTCGTGCCAAGCGGATGAATTTGGAACAGGCCCCAAACACCTGCGTCCCGTCAGCTCTTCCCTCAAGCGGAAGATGACCGACATGAACATGAGCTCGACTTCGCCGATCATGATCCGGATCTTCAAGGAGGAATCCGAGCTTGAGGTCTGGAAACAGACCAGATCCGGCAAGTTCAAGCTTCTGGACGAGTTCGAGATCTGCAAATGGTCCGGCAAACTGGGACCGAAGTTCAAAGAAGGCGACCGGCAGGCTCCCGAAGGGTTCTATGAAATCACACCGGCGTTGATGAACCCGAATTCAAGCTATCACCTGGCGTTCAACCTCGGCTATCCGAACAAGTATGACCGATCCCATGGACGGACCGGTTCTCACCTGATGGTTCACGGTGCATGCTCGTCTCGCGGTTGCTACGCGATGACCGATGAGCAGGTTCAGGATATCTATGCGCTTGCCCGAGACAGTTTCAAAGGTGGCCAGAGATCCTTCCAGGTTCAGGCGTATCCTTTCCGGATGACACCGGAAAACATGGCTCGTCACCGGGACAATGAGCATCTTGAGTACTGGAAGATGCTGAAGACCGGTTACGATCATTTCGAAGTCAGCAAAACGCCGCCCAAGGTTTCGGTCTGCGAAAAGAAGTATGTCTTTGACGCGACCACGCTTGTGGAAGGTGTGCCTTTCCGGGCGAGCGCGAAATGCCCGGATTATCAGGTCAGTCCCCGGATCGCGACTGCGGTTGCTTCAAAACAGCGCAAGGACAACGAAAAGTTCCAGCAGCTGGCAGCCCGTTTCGACGCGCGCGACGAACGTCAGAAGCGTTGGGAAGAACGCTCCAACCGTTTTGCCGAAGCTCTTGGTGGTGGAGAGGACGAAACTCAGGCGGCTGCCGTGACGGCCGATGCGCCGGCTGTTGTCAAACAACCTGCCCAGACCGCGGACAAAGCGGCCGAAAACGCGCCAGTGCCACAGCAACAGCCCGACCAGGCGGTGGAAACGGCGTTCGCCCCACAGGAGCAATCCGGTGGCAGCTCCGTTGGCGGCTTCTTCAAACGTTGGGTCCCGTTTGGGCCGAAGGCAACGGAAGAGGCTCCGAGCGCTGCGCCGGCGGCAACCGATGTCGTGCCTTCGGCAAAGCCCTGATCAGCGTTCGAGTGCCGGCAGGCCTGTTGAAACCCCTTCCCGGATGACGTCAGGATCGTATGCCTTGCGGGCGAAGACTTCGCGCACGAGAGGCTCGAAGCTTTCCAGCGTGTCTGTCGGATAATCCGGGTCGAACGAACTCTGGTCCCAGCGTTCGCAGAAATCTGCACAGGCCTTGTAGTGGATGTGGTCCTTGAATCGTTCCCGGGCATCCTGGTCCCAGCCATAGTGGTGCGCGTAATAGACCATCTGGAAGATGCCGTGATGTTCCACGACCCAGGCAACCTCCTCACGCACGAAGGGTCTGATGACTTCCGCTGAGAAACGGTCATGGTTCTGGGGCGCCAGTCCGTCTCCGATATCGTGGAGGAGTGCGCCGACAATCCAGTCGATATCCGCACCCTCGCGGCGCGCCCGCGTTCCGGCCTGCAGTCCATGGGCCATGCGGGTGATCTGATATCCGGACAATGTATCCTCGCCCTGGCGTCGCAGTTCGGCAAGAATACGGTCCGCCGTCATGGCGTGATAGGGTTTTTCGGCCTGCTCAAGAAGCTCGTAGTCTTCCTTGGTGCCGTCCTTCATCTGGGTGAAAGAAACAGTTTTCATGGCTCACACTCCTCCCCATTTGAGAGGAGTGTGAGCGGAACGTCCGGACCTTGTCCAGTTGGCAATTTGACGCCGCTAACTGCCCGCATCCTATCTCGGCATCAGCACCCAATAGTCGAAGTCCAGGATTACGTCGTCCAGATACTTGCCGTCGGCATCCTTCAGCGGAAAGTCGCCGCAGGTGCGGTTCTTGGTGGCAACCAGTCGAAGGCGAAGCGCGCCGGCATCCATGCGGCCTTCGATCTCGGCCTTGTCGATCACTTCCGACCAGGCGTAGACCGTATCGCCGGAGAAAAGCGGAGCGACATGCCGTCCACCATTGATGCCGGCGATATGGAAGGCGTTGCCCAGCCCGTTGAAGGAAAGCGCGCGCGCCAGTGAGATCACATGACCGCCATAGATCAGGCGTTTGCCGAACCGGCCCTGGCCTTCGGAGTGCTGGTTGAAATGCACTTTGGCGGTGTTCTGATAGAGCCGGGTGGCCAGCTGGTGCTCCGCCTCTTCAACGGTCATGCCGTCAACGTGGTCGATTTTTTCGCCGATCTCGTAGTCGTCAAAGCGGAAGGAGGATCCGGAAAGATCATTGTCCCAATTGGCTGAATCGAGCAAGGGGACCGCTGTTCCAAGCGCCTGGGGGTCGATCACGGCCGGAAGATCCGGGACAACAGGTTCCGGTGCAGGGCTTGCTTCATCCCGTTTCCTGACCATGACCCAGCGGACATAATCCAGGACTTCCGTTCCGTTGGATGTGTAACCGGTGGAGCGGACATAAACGACACCGGTCTTGCCGTTGGAGTTTTCCTTCTTGCCGATAACTTCCGAAACGGTTGAGATCGTGTCGCCCGCAAAGACAGGCGCCAGGAACCTGCCGCCTGCATACCCGAGGTTGGCGACCGCGTTGAGGGAGATGTCCGGTACGGTCTTGCCGAAGACGACGTGGAACGTCAGCAGGTCGTCGACCGGGGCGTGAGAATAGCCAAGCGATTTTGCGAACGCATCCGAGGATTGCACGGCGAAGCGTGAGCCATACAGCGCGGTATAAAGCGCCTGGTCACCGCTGGTGATTGTGCGCGGTGTGGCGTGCCGGATCACCTGACCGACTTCAAAGTCCTCGAAAAAATTGCCTCGATTGGTCTTGCTCAACGGTTCCCCTCCCAAATCTGATCTGCTGGAAGGGATTAGAGCCTATTGCAGTGCACACAAGCAAGTCCGACGTTGTGCTGATGGGATTTGGGTAGTCTAAGCATGTTTTCAGAGTGGGTTTGGATACCTTCCGAATTCGAAAATCTTCTGATACTAAGCCTTTGACTGAGTTCGATTTTGATCACTATGAGTATTTCATTGACCAAACATTTTCGAGGGATTGCCAGCAAAATCACTCCACTTAGACTCTATTGGATTTGCTTGACCGATAAATACTCTGACATTCAAGGCCGCGCTGGCCGAAAAGAGTTTTGGTCTTTCATGATAGGGCAAATGATTTTTGGTTCATTTCTTTATTCATTTACACTGTTTGTAGATCCTTTCATCAGAAGTCTTGGAATTGTCAGTAAAGAATTACCGGTTCCAATTCTTTGGCTTTTCCTTGGTATGCTGTTCAGTATTGGAACGATTTACCCTTGGGGAGCAGTTGCCATCAGGCGGATGCACGATTGGGGTCAGTCCGGGAAACTCTTGTTTGTGAGCTTGTCACCGCTTGCGATCTTTGTTCTCGGAATTTTCTTGGAGGCAAAGTCATTTGCGGTTGTGATGACAATTGTCGTGTTACCACCCATCGCGATAGTTGTTATCTGCGCGGGCTTGTTGAGTGTAAAGTCAAGCGAGGGGTCCAACAAATATGGACCGCCTGTCCACTATTCTTAATAGTGGGCATAGGTCTTGGCCTGAAGCAGCTTGCGCTTGACCAAAAAAGGCCGAGCACAAAGAAAAGCCCGGGACGGAACCCGGGCTTTCAGTCAACAGAATAAAACCGGCTTACGCCGATGCCTTGTTGGCCGCCCGTTCGGCGCGCTTGCGTGCATGCGGGTCGAGTTCCGCCTTGCGCAGGCGGATGGTTTCCGGGGTCACTTCCACCAGCTCGTCGTCGGCAATATAGGAAAGCGCGGCTTCCAGGGTCAGCTTCATCGGCGTGGTCAGCTTGACCGCATCGTCCTTGCCGGCTGAGCGGATGTTGGTCAGCTGCTTGCCTTTCAGCACGTTGACTTCCAGGTCGTTGCCGCGCGTATGTTCACCGACGATCATGCCCGGATAGACCTTTGTACCCGGGTCGATCATCATCGGGCCGCGATCTTCAAGGTTGAAGAGAGCGTATGCAACCGCTTCACCGGTGCCGTTGGACAGCAGTACGCCCGTGTGGCGGCCCTGGATCGGACCCTTGTAGGGCTGATAGCCGTGGAACAGGCGGTTGAAGATTGCCGTGCCGCGGGTGTCGGACATCAGTTCCGCCTGGTAGCCGATGAGGCCACGGGTCGGTGCGTTGAACACCAGACGGGTGCGACCACCGCCAGACGGTTTCATTTCGAGAAGGTCGGCCTTGCGCTCCTGAAGCTTCTGGACGACCACGCCGGAATGTTCTTCATCGACGTCGATGATGACTTCCTCGATCGGCTCCAGACGGTTGTTTGCATCGTCATACTGATACACAACGCGTGGACGACCGACACCGAGCTCGAAACCTTCCCGGCGCATGTTCTCGATCAGGATCGCCAGCAGCAGTTCGCCGCGGCCCGACACAATGAATGCATCCGGTTCGTCGGTGTCCTCGACCTTGAGCGCGACGTTGCCTTCGGCCTCTTTCATCAGGCGCTCACGGATAACGCGCGACTGGACCTTGGAACCTTCGGTGCCGGCCAATGGGCTGTCGTTGACACGGAAGGTCATGGACAGGGTCGGAGGATCGATCGGCTGTGCCTGAAGCGGCTCGTCGACGCCGGGCGCGCAGAGACTGTCGGCGACCGTTGCCTTGGTCATTCCGGCGATCGCAACAATATCGCCTGCTTCACCCTGTTCGATCGGCTGGCGCTCCAGGCCGCGGAAGGCCAGGATCTTGGACACGCGACCGTTTTCGACCAGGCTGCCGTCGCGCGCGAGGGCCTTGATCGGCATGTTCGGCACGGCGGTACCGGACACCACACGACCGGTGAGAATACGACCGAGGAACGGATCGGATTCAATCGTGGTGGCCAGCATGCGGAATTCACCCGGCTCTGCTTCAGGTGCAGACACCCTGTCCAGAACCATGTCGAACAGCGGTTCCATGCTGTCTTGCGGTCCTTCCGGTTCCAGAGCCATCCATTCCTGCTTGGCGGAGCCGTAGAGGACCGGGAAGTCCAGCTGGTCTTCGTTGGCATCCAGCGCGGCAAACAGGTCGAAGACCTCATCGAGAACTTCTTCAGCGCGTTGCTCAGGCTTGTCGATCTTGTTGATGGCGACAATTGGCTTCAGGCCGAGCTTCAGGGCTTTGCCAAGAACGAATTTGGTTTGCGGCATCGGGCCTTCTGCGGCGTCGACCAGCAGGATCACGCCGTCGACCATGTGCAGAATACGCTCGACTTCGCCACCGAAGTCGGCGTGGCCGGGTGTATCCACGATGTTGATGCGGGTGTCCTTGTGGACCAGCGACGTCACTTTCGCCAGGATCGTGATCCCGCGTTCGCGTTCGATGTCGTTTGAGTCCATCATCCGCTCTTCGGTGCGCTGGTTGTCGCGGAACGCGCCGGATTGCTTCAGGAGAACGTCGATAAGAGTGGTTTTGCCATGGTCAACGTGAGCGATAATGGCAATATTACGCAGGTTCATGAGCGGGCTCCAAAAGACAGAACGGGCCCCATGCGGACCCGTATCTTGTCTGGATTTCAAGATTTCGCTGGCCGGCATTCGTGCCGGATTTGGCGCCTTTATACGTGGCATACCGTATTTGTGCAATGCGGGACCTCAAGAGATCATTGACAGGCGTGCGGAACGGGCTTATTTCGTAAGGTAACCTTACTAAATGGGGCGGCGATGAGTCTTCCTTATCCGAATGTCAGCGTCACCATGCTGGTCGTGGATCTGGCCCGGTTGCTCAGGCGGCGTTTCGAAGCGGCCTTGACGGAGGTGGATACCGGCCTGACCGCGGGAGAGGCGCGAACCCTGTTTTACGTGTGGCGTAATCCGGGGCTGCGTCAGGCGATGCTGGCCGACATCATGTTTGTCGAGCCGATGACGCTGGTCGGTTATCTGGACTCGCTGGAAAAGGCGGGGCTTGTCAAACGCTGCCCGGACCCGACAGACAAGCGGGCTAAATTGATCGAACTGACACCGGCAGCCGATCCGCTGCTGGAAAGAATAGGCGAGGCGCTTCACACCGTTCGGGCGAAGGCGCTGGAAGAAATCCCCGAAGACAGCCGGGAAATGCTGGAAACCCTGTTGCAGACCATGAAGGACAGCTTGCTTCAGGAGGCTGCCAGAGGAAAGCAGAAATGACCGTGAGCGGTTCAATCATGAGCGCAAGGCGCACGTCGTTGCTTGGGGCCGGGCTCGTTGCCATCGGCCCCATTTCGATGGCGCTTTATACTCCGGCGATGCCGGCGCTGGTGGAGGCTTACGGGACAAGCGAGGCTGCCGTCAAAATGACGTTGACCTCGTATTTTGCCGGTTTCGCCCTGACACAACTGGTCTGTGGTCCCTTGGCGGATGCCTTCGGGCGAAAGCCGGTCGCGTTGATGTTCCTGTTGCTCTATCTGATCTCGAGCGTTCTGGCGGCGTTTGCACCGACCGTGGAATTCATGCTGGTGGCCCGGGCGCTCCAGGGCGTCGGAGCCGCCGTGGGTATTGCCGTATCCCGTGCGATCGTGCGGGACCAATTCACCGGCGAAGCATCTGCAAAGATCATGAACACCATTGCCATGATGCTCGCGCTCGGGCCGGCTATCTCGCCGACTATCGGCGGCTTCGTTCTTGAATTCTCCGGGTGGCGCGAGATTTTCTGGTGCATGGTCGTTTACGGGGTGGGGCTCATGATCGCGGTTAGCGTTTTCCAAGTGGAAACCAACCCCAATCCGGGCAGATATCATTTGGATCCCGGGCGCCTTGCCTCAACCTACCTGACCTTGTTGTCTGACCCTCGGTTTATGGCACCCGCCCTGTTGATCGGTTGTGGTCTGGGCAATCTCTATACGTTTGCCACCATCCTGCCCTTCGTACTGATCCATGAAGTGGGACTGTCACCCTCCGAGTTCGGCATGACCATGATCCTGCAATCCGGATCCTTCATCATGGGCACGATTCTGACAGGGCGATTGTTGAAGTTTGTAGAGGCTCGAAAGCTCGTGCCCTTCGGTCTGGGTCTCTGGGTCATTGCCGCGGCCTTGATGAGTTTCCTCACACTGACGCGGGAACCGACAATTGCCACAGTGATGGGGCCTGTTGCGCTGTTCGTGTTTGCACTCGCGCTTGTCCTGCCTGCCAGCTTCACGGAATCCCTGGCGCCCTTCCCGCGGATGGCAGGAGCTGCTTCGTCGATGGTCGGGTTCCTGCAATGCGGTGTTGCGATCGTTGCCAGCATATTGATCGCCTTGCTGGGCGATCAGCTGCTGGGCTTTGGAGTCGTGCTTCCTTTCGTGCCGATCATCGGCATTGTCAGCTATCTGCTCCTGAAGAACCAGACGCGGCAGCCAGTGGTTGCCGACTGACCCCAGCAAGGAAACGTGCTGAACGCACACTCGTTACTTGACCGCGTTGGAGCGAGCAGGCATCTGTCTGACTAAAGTAATGAGGGATCCCAGATGGCGAGAGCCGCAGCCTACAAACTCCCGACAAGCCGGCCCCATGTGATGGGCATTTTGAACGTCACTCCCGACTCCTTTTCCGACGGCGGACGGCATAGCGCTGCGGATGCAGCCCTTGCCCATGCCGGGAGGATGATCGCGGAAGGCGCCGATATTCTCGATATCGGTGCAGAAAGCACGCGACCGGGATCTGTGCCGGTCAGCCTGGAAGACGAGTGGGCCCGCCTCGAACCGGTTTTGGAGCCGGTTTCGGAGTTGGGCGTTCCGGTTTCCATCGACACGTACAAGGCAGAAATTGCAAAACGCGCATGTCGGGCGGGAGCGGTCATCGTCAACGATGTCTGGGGTCTTCAGAAGGATCCGGGCATGGCCGATGCCGTGGCCGAGGCCGGTGTTCATGTGGTGATGATGCACAATCGGACGAAAGCCGACGGCAGCCTCGATATTCTCAGCGATATAGACCGTTTCTTCGAGAAATCACTGCAGCTTGCCGACAAGGCCGGAATCGCGAAGGAAAAGCAGATCCTTGATCCCGGTTTTGGTTTTGGCAAAACCATCGACCAGAATTTTGTGATCCTGAATCGCTTCGAAACATTGAAGAAACATGGTCTTCCGATTCTTGCCGGTGCATCCCGCAAGCGCATGATCGGCGCTGTTCTGGGTGTGGAGACTGATGAGCGCCTGAACGGTTCAATTGCCGTGCATATGACCGCCCTTTTGAAGGGAGCCAAGATCGTGCGTGCTCATGATGTCAGTCCGCATGCGGATTGCGTGCGTATGCTGGAAGCAACAATCCTGGAACGGAACCCTGCCTGACATGACATCGGAAAAACACAAAGACGACGCTCCAACGAGGAGTGCGCTAGGGTTTGGGTCGAACCTGGGTGACCGAAAGGCCAATCTGGACGAAGCGGTCCGAAGACTGGAGAAGACGGAAGGTGTCACGCTGGTTGCCCGGTCGTCGAATTACCAGACACCACCCTGGGGACCGGTGCCACAGGACGATTATCTGAACATTTGCCTGGTCGTCGACACGACCCTTTCTCCGCACGAACTTCTTCGTCGTTGTCTTGAGATCGAGGCAGAGCTCGGGCGTGTCAGAGATATTCGCTGGGGACCAAGAATCATCGATATGGATGTCCTGATCTACGGCATGGAACGGATCAAAGACGACGATCTCGAACTGCCGCATCCGCGCATGGGGGACCGGGCCTTTGTTCTGATCCCTCTTGCGGAAATCTGGCCGGACGCTCCGCTTGGAGACGGCAGAACCGCGGCTGAAGCGCTGGAGACCTGCCCGGATCAGGAGGGAGTGATCAGGCTGTCATCAAGAGATTGACCAAGGGACCAAGGAAACCAGATCTTAAATCTGCCGCTCTATACTCTCTGTAACCGGAATTCAGTGCAGAGATAGAGTATCCGATGACCGACGCGACGTTTCCCTCAGGCTCTGCTCCCAGGCCGAGTGGCGGGATTTTTTCTCGTAATGCTCTTTACTTCGCACTTGTTGCGAATATTTTGCCAAGCATTCCCTATTTTGCTCTTTCGGTATTCGTCTGTCCGGTAAGGATCCTGCCGATTTTACTGTATTTTCTCCTCGCTGTTGTAGGGCTTTATCTAAACGTATTTGTGCTGTCGTTTTTGGCTGTTGTTGTAGCTTTTGTAGATGTGGTTCTTGTTGTTTCGGGAATATTCAACTTATCTCCGGTTCTAATTCTCGATTCGGTTAAATATTCGGCAAGTCTGGATCTCTTTTCATTTCTTGGTTATGCAGGTTTTGCTGGTGCTGTCGCGCTCTCTGTTGCTTTGTACGTGCATCTGCTTGTCAAAAATCGGCAAACGTTCAAGCGGGTAAGTCTTTATCCGGCCATTTTGAGTTGTTTTGTGATTGTCGGACTGGACGCCTATTTCAATTTGTCTCCTCAGGTTCTGTTCGCGTCAAGTTTGCAGGAAAACACCGAGTTTTCGTCTGCGATAAAGCAGGCTGCACTCGACGTTCCAGCGCCCCTCGATAACGAGCAGGACGTTCTTATTGTGATGATGGAGGGAATGGGGGCTTTTGCAGATCCTGCAAATCAGAAAGTTCTTTGGGAAATTTTCGAGACGCCCGCGATCGGATCGGCATTCACCGTGTCAACTGGAACCAGCCCGTATATCGGCTCCACCACTTCGGCCGAGTCCCGGGAATTGTGTGGCAAGTGGGGGGATTACACCGACTATCTCACGGACCCCGCATATGACTGTTTGCCGGCAAGGTACAAACAAGCCGGGTACGAGACCGCCGCGTTTCATGCATTTTGGGGGGCTTTTTTTGATAGAACGGATTGGTTTCCCCGGATCGGGTTTGAGAAGCTCAATTTTCAGGAACAGCTCAAGAATGATCTGAACGTTCCTGAAGGAAAAACCTGCGGTTTGACTTTCAAGGGACTTTGCGACCTTGACGTTGCAGACGCGGTGGAAGCCTATCTTGTTCAGCATGACGACAAACCAAAATTTGCCTACTGGCTGACACTGAACACACATTTACCCTTGGAGGCGGGAGCTGCGACACCCCGACTGGGTTGTGAAACCGGCGGGCCTTTCGATGATTGGACCGTTTGCACAATGACCGAGATGTGGATGGATGTTTTGCATCGTGTCAAAGAGATTGCCTTGAACCCCAGCCTTCAAGGTACTCGGATCCTTGTGGTCGGTGATCACCATCCCCCCGTTTGGACCAGGCAGGGGCGAAAGCAATTTGATGCTGGAAAAATTGCCTGGCTGCACTTGGAGCCGAAAGCAGGTGCCAGGAAGCAAATGATGACGGCTGCTTCTCCGAGGTTAGGGAATTAGAGCTCGACAAAGCTTTTCATGTGAAGGCGGGCTGTTGCCGCATCTTGCTGGTGTTCCATGCCAAACGGGCAGGCACGGCGGGCGAGGCATCCGGACCAGCACCTGGTGCTGTTGTCTGTTCTCAGATGATCACGGCAATAGGGAACGTTGTAGCCGTTCCTCAGAGTGATCGCATTTACCGGGCAGATGCTGAGGCAGGGTTTGTCTCTGCAGGTTTCGCATGGACTCGATTCTTTCTCCACGGCAACTTCAACCATTGAAACAGGTGAGAGAAACGCTGCTCGAAAACCGGTCCACGGGCCGTAATCCGTATGAGCCAATACACCGAGCGGGCTTTGTGAGAAACCGCCGCATCTCAAGGCCCATCTTTGAAACGGATGATAGGGCGGGCCGTCAAAGGGAAACAGGACGTCAAATCCGTTCCGGACTGCCACTTCGCCCAGGACACGCCTGGTGTAACGGTCAAGGGGATCCGGTTCGCCGTCGCAGCGTTCAGGACTGGCGGTCAGGGAAGGCCAAAGAGAGGGGCCTGTGCTTCCAATCAAGAGAAATGTTTTGGTGGTTTGGCCATTGGCCAAGTCCGGCACTTCGTCCTGCGGCTTTGGTTCAAACGTGCCGAGATGCAAAAAACCGACGGCAGCGAGGCCTTCTGTCAGCAACGCTTCCGCCGGTTGTTTCATCTCTTCAATTCTCAGCCGATCCGGTCGCGTTTGGCGAGCGTGCGCAGGCGCAGTGCGTTCAGCTTGATGAAGCCGGCTGCATCTTTCTGGTCATAGGCACCCTGGTCGTCTTCGAAAGTGACCAGCTCTTCAGAATAGAGCGAATAGGGCGAGGACCGGCCGACAAGGATGACGTTGCCCTTATAGAGCTTCAGCTTGACCGAACCGGTTACATGTTCCTGGCTCTTGTCGATCAGCGCCTGCAGCATTTCCCGCTCCGGCGAGAACCAGAAGCCGTTATAGATCAGCTCCGAGTAACGCGGCATCAGCTCATCCTTCAGGTGCGATGCACCGCGGTCGAGAGTGATGGATTCCATTGCCCGGTGCGCGGTCAGAAGAATGGTGCCACCCGGGGTTTCATAGATGCCGCGGCTCTTCATGCCGACAAAACGGTTCTCGACCATGTCGAGACGGCCGATGCCGTTGTCGCGGCCATAGTCGTTGAGCTTGGCGAACAGGGTGGCCGGAGACATCTTCTCGCCGTTCAGTGAAACCGCATCGCCCCTTTCGAAGCCGATTTCGATTTCGGTGACGACGTCCGGAGCTTCGGTCGGATCAACGGTGCGCTGGAAAACATAATTCGGCGCTTCTTCAGCCGGGTCTTCCAGAACCTTACCCTCGGACGAAGAATGCAGCATGTTGGCATCGACGGAGAACGGGGCTTCGCCGCGCTTGTCCTTCGGTACCGGGATCTGGTGCTTTTCGGCAAAATCGAGCAGATCGGTCCGGGATTTGAAGCTCCAGTCACGCCATGGTGCGATCACCTTTATGTCCGGGTTCAAGGCGTAAGCAGACAGCTCGAAGCGAACCTGGTCGTTGCCCTTGCCGGTTGCACCATGCGCGATGGCGTCGGCGCCGGTTTCCTCGGCGATCTCGATGAGGCGTTTGGAAATCAACGGGCGGGCGATGGACGTACCCAGCAGGTAAACGCCTTCATAGACCGCATTCGCGCGGAACATCGGGAAAACGAAATCACGGATGAATTCTTCGCGCAGGTCATCAATGTAGATTTCCTTGATGCCCATCATCTCGGCCTTCTTGCGTGCCGGTTCCAGCTCTTCGCCTTGTCCGAGGTCCGCAGTGAAGGTCACCACTTCGCAGCCGAGTTCGGTCTGCAGCCATTTCAGAATGATGGAAGTATCGAGGCCGCCGGAATAGGCCAGCACGACTTTTTTGATGTCACCATGCGCCATTGAAGGAAGGTCCAGTTCGTTGATCTGAGCGGATTGACCGCATCGTTGGAAATTTGCGGCAATTTAGCCGGTTCTATGGGCTGTGCAAGCCCCTTCAAACGGCCAAATGGTCGCCGCCGTCAATGGCGCGCGGAACTCGGTGCCGGTGAGATCGTGATCACTTGAAACTTGCAATTGACTTCCCCTCAGCCGAGGGTGTTACCAAGGTGTAGATTTGCAGATGGCTTTTCGGCCGGGCAAGGAGGTGGAATGGGCCTTATCGATTTCAAACTCGATGTCTATGACTACCTGACGTTTCTCATTCTCCTGCTGGTCGTGATCGCTTTCTTTTACGCGATGATCACCCTGGGTGGTCTGCCCGGCAAGCTGGCGGAAAAGCGCAACCACCCACACGCGGAATCGGTAAAGCTCGGCGGGTGGATCGGGCTCTTCACCATTTTCCCCTGGATCCATGCGCTGATCTGGGCCTACCACGATTCATTGACGATCGATGTCCGGAAGCTGCCGAAGGACATGCGAAAGAAGCTTGAAGGCGGGAGCGCCGTCGATGCTGATGAGAAACTCGACGCCGGAATTGTTTCCCGTTCTGCACCGGAAGAGAAGCCGGGTCACCCTGAAGGCACCAATGGCGACGAGGGCGCTTCCTGATGACGGTCGCTCTGCTCATTCTGTTCTTCTATGCGATTGCAATGTGGCTGGTGTTCTACAAGTACCAGCTCTTGAAGTTCAACATCGCCTGGGGTGTCGTCACATTCTGGGTGGGCTTCCACGTTCTGTTTCTGTTGATCGTTTTCCTGAGATTCTACACGCCTTACACGATTGATGGTCACGTGATCCGTCAGACCATCCAGATCGCGCCCCGATTGCCGCACCCGACGTTGCTGGAAGAAGTGTTCGTGGCACAGAATCAGAAGGTGAAAAAGGGCGATCAGCTTTATCAGTTCGACCAGACCCTATATGCCGCTCAGTTGCAGGAAGCGCAGGCGAACCTGGCAATTGCGCAACAGAACGCGCTGATCCTTCAGGAAGATATTGTCCTGGCGCAGGATGCCCTCGATGAAGCGCGTGCCAATGAGCAATTTGCCAATGAGCAGGTCAACCGGTATTCGAACCTGGTGCCGCGTGGCGGAGCGAAACAGGAAACCCTGGACAAATGGAACGCGCAACTGGCGGCTTCCGAGGCTCAGGTGGCGGAAGGCGAAGCCAACCTGAAAAAGGCTCAACTGGCAGCGGATGCGAAGCTGGATGGCGTGAATGCCCAGGTTGCGGCCGCGCAGGCACAGGTGGATCAGGCGCAGTATTATCTCGATCAGACGACGATCCATGCGCCGGAAGACGGCATGATCGTCAGCCAGCAGGCGCGGCCCGGGCTCGTGGTCGGCGGTTTCAGGGTCGGCGCCATCGCCGCCTTCGTCGCCGATGCCAATCCTTACTTTCTGGCGACATTCTACCAGGAGCACCTGAAATTCGTGGAACCGGGTCAGCCGGTGGAGGTGGCGCTCGACTTCTATCCGGGCCAGATCTTTACCGGCAAGGTCAAGTCGATCTGGGAAGGTACGGGACAGGGGCAGATCAAGCCGAGCGGTCGCGTGCCCGATTTCCTCTTCATGAGTCCGCAGGGCCGGTTTGCAGTTGAAATCGTTCTCGATGACGATCCGGCGCTGAAACGCTACCCCGGGGGCGCACATGGGGCGGCAGCGATCTACACCGGTGGCGGCGGTAGCTGGGTTGCGGTCCTCAGGCGGATCAACATGCGGCTCTATGCCTGGATCAATTTCATTGTTCCGTTTGATGTTTAAGGTGGGTGGAACGGATATGGCTTGGGTGCAGCGGACAGGTCGATGGCTGGCGCTAGGCAGCGTTCTCGTGGTGAGCGGCTGCATGGTTGGGCCGGATTTCGAGCGGCCGGATGCGCCTTTGCTCGACAGCTGGAGCAGCGGTGCAAACCTGCCGGTCGACAGCCGGACCGGCTTTACCAGCCGCAGCGCGAACTCCGTGCCCTGGTGGCATGTCTTCAAGGACCCGGCTTTGAACAGCCTGATCGCCGAAGCTTACAGGCAGAATGTCGAGCTGCAGGCGGCAGGTGTGCGTGTCTATCAGGCTCGTGCTCAGCTTGGGATCGCAAGGGGAGAGCTGTTCCCGCAGGTGCAGGAAATCAAGGGCGGGTCCAAAAGCATTCGATTTAGTTCACAGGACCCCTTCATTCGCGATCTGGAGCGAGCCGGTCTTGTCAACGACCATATCACACGAGTTTCGACCGGGTTTGATGCGGCCTGGGAAATTGACGTGTGGGGAAAGATTCGCAGGGACGTTCAGTCGGCAGATGCCAATCTGAAAGCCAACATCGCCTCGTATGACGATGTGCTGGTAACGCTCACCGGAGATATTGCCGCGACCTACGTTACCGCCCGGGAACTCCAGCAGCTGATTGCGGCGGCGCGCAAGAATGCGGCGCTTCAGAAAAAATCTTTCGATCTCACAAGATTGCGCCTGGAAAACGGCGCCGCGACCAAGCTGGATGTCGATGAAGCAACGGTTCTTTACAACAATACCCTGGCAAGTATTCCCGGTTACGAGGCTGATCTGGCACAGGCCTATAATGCGCTGAGCCTGCTTTTGAGTGAGGCACCCGGGAAAATGAAGGCGCGATTGGGCAAGAAATCCCGCTTCCCGCGGGTTCCGGCCGAAGTTGCCGTGGGTGTGCCTGCCGACATGCTGCGCCGGCGGCCCGACATTCGCTATGCTGAGTATGTTGCCGCGGCACAATCAGCGCAGATAGGCGTGGCCAAGGCAGACCTGTTTCCGGCATTCACCATTTCCGGCGCGATTGGGGTCAGCGCCGACGATTTCTCCAATCTTTTCAAAAACGGGACGACGACCGGGTTCATCAACCCGGCCTTTTCCTGGAATTTTCTGAATTATGGCCGGATCCAGAACAATGTCAGGGTTCAGGATGCGAAGTTTCAGGAAACGCTGCTCAACTATGAAAACACGGTGTTGTCTGCCTATGCCGAGGTTGAAAATGCGCTCACCGCGTTTCTGCGCGCCAAGCAGGAGGCAGTCTACCTGCGTCGCAGCCTGACGGCAGCGCGCAGTTCTGTCGGGGAAGTGCAGGCACAATATGAGGACGGGACCGCGTCCTACAACCGCGTGGTCGATGCCCAAAAGAGTTTGCTTCGCGCCGAAGAAAGGCTCATTGCGGCAGAAGCCAGCGTGTTGACCAACCTCATTGCGGTCTACAAGGGCCTTGGTGGCGGCTGGGTGCCGGAGAACGTCGATGGGCTGATCTCGGAAGAAACCCGTCAGCAAATGGTAGAGCGGACCCGCTGGGGCAGATTGCTTGAAAGCCCGGTCGACAATGCAGGCTGATCACCTGACCAGTTTCGTGTAGATCTTCAGTTCCAATTCGGATGGACCGTCGTTTTCAGATACGATCTGTGGCGTCGGTATCGATCCGATTTCGATGTTCAAGGCAAAGTCCCGCCACGCATTCACCGTATTTGCGAAATCGAGAGGAGAGCGGCAGGCGGCCTGTTGATCTTCGCTGCGCTCCGAATATCGGTGATAGGAAATGTAGTTGTCCAGCGGAATGCAGACATCAGCATCGACACTATCGGTTTCGGCGTCCGTGTCCTGATTGCCGTTTTGAGGATCAACGAGGCGAGCCACCAGATGGTGTGAGCTGGACTTTATGTTGTTGCTCCGCTCAGATACGCGTTCCAGCAACGTAAAACGAGACAAAGTCTTCCAGTCATGGTGGGAGACCTGTTGACCGTCCACGAGCTTGAGGCCGTTCCGGTCAAGCTCTATCCATGTCTGAAGTTGTGGTTTGCCCCAGGCCAGGAAGAGTGTCGCGGCGGATGCGATTGCCACAATGCAGGCAGTTGTCACTGAGGCGATATGGTTTGGCAGGACCGCAACGACGATCAGGCCCGAAGCGAGGCCAATCAATGCGGAAATGCCCGCATTCACCAAACGAGCCTTCATTGCGTCAGGTTTCAGGGGAAGTTTTTCTGAGGTCATCTATCGTCAGCCACGGCTTTGCACGGTCACGAAATTGCAGGATGGCAATGCGGACGCTGTAATTATCCTTCGGAATTTCCATATTTCGCCAGAAACAAGTCGACGCTTTCCTCGATGATGTTTCGTATTTCGTCGCGTTCCGGGACGCGTGCCGCATAAATGTTCGGAAAGAATGCACGTGATTTGATCAGGCCGAGGAACTGTTCGGCGGCAACACCTGGATCTTCTGCGGCGAGTTTGCCTTCCCGCGTTGCGCGTTCGATGAACTCGGCGAAGATAACCAGCTTGGTCATGCGGGAATTCATGTCCGCCGCCAGTTCCGGATCGCGGATTGTCTCGCTCATGATCATCCGGGCAAGGCTCATGAAGCAGGGGTTGATCATCAGTTCGCCTTCAGCCCAGCCAAGCCGGATCAGGGCGTCCCGGATCGGCAGGTCGGGGTCATAGGGAAGCTCCAGAGCGGAATTGATCTGGTCGGCGAGGCACTGGTTGATGGCCTTGAACAGGACATCCTTGCTTTCGAAGTGATTATAGACCGTCCGCTTGGAAACCTGCGCGCGTTCTGAAATGCGGTCCATGCTGGCACCAGCGTAGCCCTTTTCCTGAAACTCTGCGATCGCGGCTTCTATGATCTGCTTTTTTTTCTGATCTGATACGGACATTCTCGCCTCAAGCGCGCCCCTTTCTGCATTTCTGTCATACGACAGTCCCCCAGCCCTTTCATCCCAAAAAATAAGCCTTATGTAAACTAGGGCGTTTACATATGTGAGAACTGAGATTACACTGCACGGTGTAGTTTACACCCTTAAGCCAGTTAAGGCCAGCCAAGGGAGACGTCCTTCATGTCAGTCACTCTCAAAATCAACGGGGAAACGCGCACGCTGAATGCCGACCCCGAAAGCCCGTTGCTGTGGGCGCTGCGCGATGAACTTGGAATGACCGGAACCAAGTTCGGTTGCGGCATCGCTTCCTGCGGTGCTTGTACCGTCCATTGGGACGGCACGCCCATACGTTCCTGTCAGACCATGGTCGGAGATCTGGAAGGGGCGGAAATCACCACCATCGAAGGCGTAAACGGCAGGGCCGCGGAAGCGGTTCAGGCTGCCTGGAACGAGCTGGATGTGCCGCAATGCGGTTACTGCCAGTCGGGTCAGATCATGGCCGCCGCAGCGCTATTGAGCGAAACGCCGAAGCCGAGCGATGAAGACATCGATGCGGCCATGGACGGCAATGTCTGCCGTTGTGCCACGTATGCCCGTATCCGCAAGGCGATCCACGTTGCCGCAGACAAGATGGAGGGATAAGCCATGTTGCATCTTTTGCAAAAGCCGCTTGAGGCACAAAAACCCTCCCGGCGCACCTTCCTGAAAATGTCGGCCGGCGCGGTCGGTGGTCTTGTGATCGCGATGAATCTGCCTCGTTCTGCCGAAGCTGCTGCCGGCGCAGGTGAGTTTGCCCAACCGTTTGTTCATATCCGGCCAGACAACACCGTGGTTGTTCTGTCCAAGCATCTGGACAAGGGGCAGGGCGCGGCCACCGGCTTGTCCACGCTTGTTGCAGATGAACTGGACGCAGCACGTGAACAGGTCTTGGTCGAATTCGCTCCGTCGAATCCACAGCTATATGCCAATCTGCTGTTCGGCGTGCAGGGCACCGGCGGATCTACGGCCATGGCCAACTCCTTTATGCAGTACCGTCAGGCAGGTGCCGCGGCAAAGGCGATGATCGTGGCAGCGGCAGCAAAGGAATGGGGCGTGCCGGTAGGTGAAGTCACTGTGTCTGCCGGGGTCGTGTCTCATCCGTCCGGCAAATCCGCAACGCTTGGCGAGCTGGCCAGTCTTGCAGCGGAGCAGGATGTCCCGGCGGAGCCGGCTCTGAAGTCGCCGGATCAATGGATCTATATCGGCAAGTCCTTCCCGCGTCTGGATGTGAAGAACAAGACAGTCGGAGCGCCAAAAACCTACACCATGGATTTCCAGCGTGATGATCTTCTGGTTGCCGTCGTGGCCCGGTCACCGCGTTTTGGTGGCAAAGTGAAGTCGTTCGACGCTGCTGAGGCCAGGAAGGTGCCTGGGGTGGTCAATGTGCTGCAGATCCCGAATGGTGTTGCCGTGATCGCCAAGTCCACCTGGCCGGCAATCAAGGGGCGTGACCTTCTTCAAATCGAATGGGATGACAGCGAAGCCGAAACCCGATCCAGCGATGCGATGTTCACAGAGCTGAAGGAGATGACGTCGAAGCCGGGTGTCAAAGTCCGTGAAGACGGTGACGTGGATGCGGCCCTCGACGCTTCAGCACGCGTCATCGAAGAAGATTTCGAGTTTCCTTACCTCGCGCACGGCGCGATGGAGCCGATCGACATTGCAATGATGTTCGACGGCGAAACCGCGGAGTTCTGGTTCGGTTCCCAGATCCAGACCATCGACCACAACGTCGCAGCTACCGTGTTGGGTATTCCGTTTCAGAACGTGAAGATCAATACGCTCTGGGCCGGCGGGTCATTTGGGCGCCGGGCGCAGGCTGATGCTCACCCGGTGGTGGAAATCACGACCCTGGCCAAGGCCATGCAGACGGCCGGCATGCAGCCGGCACCGATTAAGATCGTATGGACGCGCGAAGACGATATGGCGGGTGGTTACTACCGGCCGATGTCGGCGCACAAGATCAGGGTTGGTCTCGATGAGAACAACAATGTGACCGCGTTCAAATACAACATTGCCGCCAAGTCGATCATCAAGGGAACCCCGTTCGAAGCCATGCTGATGAAGGATGGAGTCGACCACAACATGACTGAAGGGGCGCATGACACAACGTACGCCTTCCCGCTCATGAACATGGACCAGTCCTTCCAGGAAACGAAGGTTCCGGTTCTCTGGTGGCGGTCCGTTGGTCATACCCATACGGCCTATGTCATGGAGACCATGGTCGACCGGCTTGCAAGGGAAGCAGGCAAGGATCCAGTTGCCTATCGTCTTGAAATGATCAAGGACGATCCGAGGAAGGTGAATGTCCTGAAGCTTGCGGCTGAAAAGGCCGGCTGGGACAAGCCGGCTGCCGAAGGCCGTCACCGCGGTGTCGCGGTTCACAAGTCCTTCGGGTCTTACGTCGCCGAAGTTGCGGAAATCTCCTTCCGCGAAGACGGTACAGTCAAGGTCGAGAAGGTTACGGCTGCCGTTGATTGTGGAACACCGATCAATCCCGACAACATCCGGGCCCAGGTCGAGGGTGGTATCGGTTACGGTCTGGGGGCTGTCCTGCGCAACCAGGTGACGTTGGTCGACGGGGTTGTCGAGGAGACCAACTTCGACACCTATGAACCCTTGCGGATTTCCGACATGCCGGAAATCGAGGTACATATCGTTGCTTCAAACGAAGCGCCGTCCGGTATCGGTGAACCGGGGACACCCCCGATCGGGCCGGCTGTCGCAAACGCGATTGCGGCTGCCAAAGGCGAGTGGGTGACCACATTGCCGCTGACCAAGTCCGGGCTCGTCTGAACCGTCGAAATCAGAAAAGAGAAAGGCCGCCATTGGCGGCCTTTCGTTTGTTTGGCAACCTCTTCGAAATGACGATCAACATGGCGGTCGAAATCTTCCTGGATGGCGTTTTTCGGAATGAGATACGTTAGCCGTCGAACCGGTTTAGATAATATCTTGAAGGGGATGTCATATGAACTGAGTCGCACTTCGCCGATTCACTTGATGTGCTTCCTTAAGTGGTGGAGGCGTGTTTCATGTCTTAAAACTAGTAATTCAAAAATTAAAAACAACGTAGAAATTACCATACTAGTTACTTGTTACAGGTCATTTCTATTGATGGTTTTAAAATATATTTTGTTCAACTTAATTTCTAAAAATTTAGGAAGTAAAAATAATATAATTAACTGAAGAGTAAGCTGAAGCACATGACCCTACGACAAGCGTATTCAACTTTAGGAGGGTGCTGTGGGGGCCCGGTTCTCTAAACTCAGCTTTCGTTTGCCAGCAATCATATCCGGTTGTTCGGTCGTGGCAGCTGTCCTCGTCGGTGCACTGGCCTACTGGGTCAGCTCATCCAACATCGAAGAACAGGCGGAAGAGAGACTGTCGGCCTTGGCAAAGGTGCGAAGCGACGATCTCTCGCGCTATCTGGACTCAATCGTTCAGGATCTGTCCGTAACGGCAGAAAGCCCATTCGTGAAATCAGCTCTGGTTGACTTCGAGGCTGCCTGGACCGGTCAGGAGGGCAGCCCGCAAGACAATCTGCAAAGTGCCTATATTCACGACAATCCGCACCCGACCGGGGAAAAAGACGCCCTTATGAGTGCGGGCGAAACGCCTTATGACCTTGCCCACGCGCAATATCATCCGTGGTTCCGCACCATGCTCAAGACTCGCGGCTACTACGACATCTTCCTGTTTTCCGACGACGGGTCACTCATCTACACCGTTTTCAAGGAACTGGATTACGCGACAAATCTCTTGTCGGGCAAATACAGGGAAACCGATCTCGGCAATGCGTTCCGCGCGGCCTTGAAGGGTGGCGAGGGAAGTGTCCACTTTTATGATTTTAAACCCTACGCTCCGAGTGCCGATGCACCTGCCAGTTTCATCTCGACACCTGTCTATGATGACGGCAAGCGTCTGGGCGTTCTGGTTTTTCAGATGCCCATCGACAATATCAACGCGATCATGGCCGACGTCCCAGGGCTGGGCGAGACGGGTGAAGCGATTCTGATCGGCGCCGACAAACTGTTCCGAAACGATTCAGCAAAGACGCCCGACCGGAACGACATTCTGCAAGACAGTCTGCAAAGTGAGGTTGCCGATACCGCACTGGCCGGCCAGTCCGCAATCGGGCACCTGGAAGATTTCCGGGGTCAGACCTTTATTGCCGCGTCTGCCCCGCTTCAGTTCCAGGGCGTGAACCTTGCTGTTGTCGCGGTTGAGGCCGAGGAAGAAATCCTGCTGCCGGTGACGGCTCTGCGCAATCAGATTGCAATCATCAGTCTTGGCATTCTGGCCGTCATGACATTCGTTGGCTGGCTGGCTGCGCGGTCAGTGGTTCATCCGATCAAGAACCTCGTTCAGAGCGCGGTTCAACTCGCCGGTGGCGATGTCAGTGTCGAGTTTGCTGAAGCGAAGCGCCAGGACGAAGTTGGAGAAATCGCCTCGGCGATCGCCGGCTTCCGTGACGGAGTTGCCGAACAGGCCCGCCTGGCTGAAGCCCGAAAGGAGGAAGAGCGGCAACGCACGGAGCGCCAGCAGCGGATCGATTCACTGATCGATACTTTCAGAACCGAGTCTTCCGATCTGCTCGGAGTTGTGGAGGCATCCATGGGAGAAATGCAATCGAACGCTTCCTCCATGATGTCGAGTGCCACCAGCGCTTCGGAAGAAGTGAACAGCGCAGCCTCGGCCACCACTCAAGCCTCGGGTAACGTTCAGCTCGTTGCTGCGGCTACTGAGGAACTTTCGTCTTCGATTTCCGAAATCGGTCAGCGGATCGAGGAAACGAACCGGGTTATCGCCAACGCGACCAACCAGACCCAGACCAGCACGCAGATGATGGAGCAGCTCTCCTCTGGGTCCGCCCGCATTGGTGAGGTTATCGGACTCATTCAGGCAATCGCCGAGCAGACCAACCTGCTTGCTCTGAATGCGACGATCGAAGCGGCCCGCGCCGGTGAGGCAGGCAAGGGTTTCGCGGTTGTCGCCGCAGAGGTGAAAGAGCTTGCCACGCAAACTTCCAAGGCAACCGAAGACATCTCAAACCAGATCGCGGACATTCAGGCGGCAACGGAACAGGCCGTTACCGCAATCCAGGGTGTCGCGGAAATCATGGTGAAGGCCAATGAGAACACAACGTCAATTGCCGCAGCCGTCCAGGAACAGGATGCAGCGACGGGCGAAATTAGCAGAAGTGCTTCGGAAGCATCAGCCGGGACGTCCGCTGCCAGCGACAACATGTCGAATGTCAGCGCGTCCGTCGGGTCCACCTCCATGTCGGCCCAGGCAGTAGAAGAGGCAACACAAAACGCGACTGAAAAGCTAAGCAGCCTGAATGCGGCGGTAAACGAATTCCTGCGCGAGGTCGCTGCCGCATAGGAGTGTGAGCAAAGCATCAAAAAACAAAACGGCGGAACATTTCCGCCGTTTTTTCTTTTACATACTTCGTGAAATTCGACCGGCTTTGTAGAATCAGCCGGGCCACTCAAGAAGCCTGCAGCGCTTCCCGGTCCTTCTTGCGCATGCGCTCGGAGGCAGACTTCAGCTGTCCGCAGGCTGCAAAAATGTCCCGGCCGCGCGGTGTCCTGATCGGTGAGGCGTAGCCGGCACGGTTGACGATGTCTGCGAACTCCTCGATCCGTTCCCAGTCGGAGCATTCATATTCAGAACCGGGCCACGGGTTGAACGGAATCAGATTGATCTTGGCTGGAATGCCTTTGAGAAGGCGCACCAGGTCCAAGGCATCCTGATTGCTGTCGTTCACGTCCTTCAGCATCACATATTCGAAGGTGATCCGTTTGGCGTTCGACAAGCCCGGATATTGGCGACAGGCGTCGAGAAGGTCCTTGATGTTCCATTTCTTGTTGATCGGAACGAGAACATCGCGCAAATCATCGCGAACGGCATGCAGCGAGATTGCGAGCATGCAGCCGACTTCGTCACCGGTTCGGAAGATCTCGGGCACGACACCGGAGGTCGAAAGCGTGATCCGACGCTTGGAGAGCGACAGTCCGTCACCATCCGAGGCGATCAACAATGCCTTTTTCACATTGTCGAAGTTATACAGTGGTTCGCCCATGCCCATCATGACGATGTTGGACACCAACCGGCCTTCGGAAGGCACGATGGCGCCCTGGGGAGTGTCGGCGTCCGGGAAGTCTCCCAGCCGGTCACGGGCCATCAGAATCTGCGAAAGGATCTCTTCGGACGTCAGGTTTCGCACGAGTTTCTGAGTGCCGGTGTGGCAGAAGGTGCAGGTGAGCGTGCAGCCGACCTGTGAGGAAACGCAGAGTGTGCCGCGGCCTTCTTCCGGAATATAGACGGTTTCGACTTCCACCGGCCGGCCTGCACCTCGCGGCGGAAAGCGAAACAGCCACTTGCGTGTGCCGTCTACCGAGATCTGTTCGGATACGATTTCCGGTCGTGCAATGGTGAAATTCTCATCCAGCTTTTGACGAAGGTCCTTGGCGATGTTCGTCATTTGCGAAAAATCGGAAACACCGCGCACATACAGCCAGTGCCAGAGCTGCGACGCACGCATGCGCCACTGTTTCTGCGGCACGCCGATCGTCCCCATGGCTTCGCCCAGCTCCTCGCGCGACAGACCTATCAGCGTAGGCTTGTCGTCACCAGGCAGCGTTGCGGAAGCTGCGGCTGAAACTGTCTGCGCGTTCGGATTGTCCCGCGCGATGTCGAGCGTAGTCGCCATGTCGTGATCCGTTGTTTCTCCGGCGCTCGTCAAGGCGTTGCCATCCAGGGAACGCGGCTGCCGGGCCACCTGTTCTTGCAGGTGAAAACTCTGGCGATCCAAAACCACAAACTGCGCTGAAAATCAAGCTTTCCGAGCCGCATTGGTGCCATGCAGCCGTAAAAGAGCGCTCTTCGCCAAACGCAAATGCCCGGCCGGATGCGTATGAAGCCGACCGGGGATAAGCAAAAAAGGAGAAGAAAGCTGGCGAATTATCGGCAGGCTTGGGCAGCGGTGTCGATGGCCGCGGTCACGCCCGAGAGCGAGAACTTGTAGGTTGTCCGCGTGCCGCGGCTGGATTCGCCGTTTACCGTCATTTCGCGACCGGCTTTCATAGCGGATACCAGCTGTGCTTCCGTTGCCGCGTTTTCCACCCAGGCACCATCATTGTTGGTGAACAGAGTGAAGCCTTTGCCATCAACGTCGACATTGACGGAGGACTTGTCCTTGAACGGATATCCAACCAGCAGGCTCGGCTCGGAATTGACACCTTCGGCCGGTCGGGAGGTCACGAAAAAGAACACGTCCCCATGATTGCGATCGCCCGGAAGCAGGGTGGTTGGCTTTGTCAAAGCGTAGCACACCTTACCGCTGCCGCTGGTCAGCGCATATGCCGCCCAGTCCTTATGCTGCTTCAGCAGCGTAGGGGTTTGTGCGAAAGCCGCTGCACTCGAAACGGCAAGACCTGCGAGGGCCAGAACCAGCGATTTTGCTTTCATCATCTCCACACCGTTTGGCTATGAGTTTCTGTCAAATTCAATTCAATTGGTCACTGACATATAAACCTAGCTTTAATGATAACTTAAAGCGGGTTACGAAAGGGTTGAAGCCCTGTCCCAGATCAGTCTGTTTTTCAGGCCCGGTGGACAAAGGCTTTGCCTCAAGCCATTTGCGATAAATCGAGGCAACAGTGTGGCAGAGCGGCGGAACTGCCTTTCGAAATCCTGCAAACCTGCTAAAGATTTAAGGATCGACAGGGAGTTTAGTGATCTTTGGCGCAATCGCAGTACTTTTCCGAACTCATTGTCAAAGTCGCGGCTGAACGAGACAAAGCTGCATTTGTTGAATTGTTTGATCATTTTGCCCCGCGTTTAAAGGGTTACTTGATGAAACAAGGCGCGGATGAGGCTGTCGCAGAGGAAATAGCGCAGGACGTCATGGTGACGCTTTGGCGCAAGGCCGAGCTGTTCGATCCAGAAAAATCTTCCGCCAGTACATGGCTGTTCCGTGTTGCCCGTAATCGCCGCATCGACAGACTACGGCGCAAGAAGACTTCGGAGCTCGATCCCGAAGAACCTTCGCTGCAGCCGACACCCTTGCCGGATGTAGCCGACGAGATGGATGCGAGATTGCGCGAACAGCGTGTCCGGGCGGCGCTGGCGAAGTTGCCGGATGAACAAAGGGAAGTCGTACAGCTTGCCTTTTTCCTCGGGCGGTCCCACAGCGAGATTTCTGACGATACGGGGTTGCCTCTGGGAACCGTCAAATCGCGGATACGCCTTGCTTTTGGAAGGTTGCGCCAACTGATCGAGGCCGATGAGGCCGTCGATGTCGATTAGGTCTTCACTCGCGATTCTTTTCCTGTTTTTGGCTTCCGGACCTGCGTCAAGTGCGACCGCCTTGCCGGAAGGATTTGTTTTTCTCAAGGAAATCGTTCCCGATATCCGTCAGGACATACGTTATGCGGGACGAAATAATTTCATGCGCCAACGTTTGCCCGGATATCAGTCGGCAGAATGCGTCCTGACCGAGGCTGCCGCCAAGGCGCTCGGCAAGGTTCAGAATGCAGCGGTTCGAGCTGGCTTTTCCCTGGTGACCTTTGACTGCTATCGGCCCCAACGTGCCGTCAATGCCATGGTCGCCTGGGTGGCCGACGGAAGTGGAACCGATCAGGCATATTTTCCAAGAGTGTCCAGGTCTGGCCTCGTCCGCCAAGGCTATATTGGCGCCAAGAGCAGTCATGCCCGCGGATCAACGGTTGATGTTGCTCTGGAGCCTTTGTCCGGCGAGGTCGCAGCCGGGCGAAACTCCGCGAGCGTCTGCGCGCGAACCGATCGCGAGACAGCGGACTTCGGGACGCCTTTTGACTGTTTCGATCCAGATAGCCGTACTGATTCAGTGGATGTTGCGGCTTCTGCCCGGCAACTGCGAAAGACGCTTGTCGATCTCATGCGCAAGGGCGGGTTTCGCAATTATCCGGGTGAATGGTGGCATTTCACGCTGATTGATGAACCCTTCCCGAAAAAGTCTTTCGATTTTCCAATCAAAAGTCGCTAGTGCCTCAGCAAGGTCCATCAGCGCGAAATCAGTCTAGTCGGCAAAAACAGGCGTGAACTCCGAAAGCGCTGTGTCGGTGTACTTGGCACCAGGATAGACGGAGCCGATTTCAATCTCGATCCAGCTTGCTTCTACCGGTGCGCCAAAGGCAAACCGGTTTGAGCGCATGGAGTCCGGCAGCGAAATCGTTTGGGTGCTGCCGTCCGACAAAGTGATGCGTGCGGTCTGGAGGCGGGCATTCTTGGAGTAGATATCCCGATTTTTGGCGTAGCCGTTGACAATATCGAAACCCGACAAAAGCCGGGGGCGGTCAAAGGCAATCAGAATGCTCTCCCCTGCACCATTGCCGCCGACGCCTTCGACCCACGCGGTTGACGCGTTGCCATCCAGTAGGTTCAAGGCGCCGTAGCGGTTGCCATATTGAGGGTCGAGAACAGAACTGGCACAGACTTGCCAGTTGCCGTGCCAGGACGTGGTGATATTGCAAAGACTGCCGGCATAACGAGGGGCGGGCTGATGGCGGGATTGCTGGAGGCTCAGTGTTGGGCCGGTGCTCACAGTCTCGTTGCTCTGGGGGGGCGGGGCCACTGAAGATGAGTTTGCTGATGAATGCGATGAATTGGCGTCGGTATCGTTGGAGCGGCCGCCGAAATAAAATTCACCGATCAAGGCTTCGTTGAGCCACGGCAGTTGAGCTTCACCTGTCGCACGATAGACGCTCTCGCGAACCCGCCCCATCAAATGGCGGACCTCCAGATCGGGCGTATCGATCCAGGTGGCAAGCGCTTCGGTAAACGGGCTGTTGCTGCCGGTTCCGTCCAGGGCAATGTCTCCCGGCGAGGTGGCAAAGGCGATCATCATTCCGGCAGCGCTTGCCTCCAGCCGGGCAAGACCGTTTGATGTGCCTCGGGAGAGAGAGCGTGGCAGGGGGTTGTTGCGGCAGGCGTCCAGGAAGACCAGCTTCAATCTTGCTCCCGACGCTTCCATGATCTCAAGAAGGTCGTCCGCCTTGACGGCCTGTCCCGGAAGGTCGGTGCTGGCCTGAATTTGTGCATCCACCGGCAGCAACCAGTTTCTGCCGTTCACCTGAACGCCGTGGCCTGCATAAAAGACGAGCGCAACTTCAGCACCCTGCGCCTTGCGTCCGAATTGTGTGAGGGCGTCGTAAAATCCTCGCCGGTCACCGTCGATCACCCTGATGACATCAAATCCCAGCCCCGACAGTTTGCCGGCCATAAGGTTGGCATCGTTCACCGGATTTGCGAGCGAGGACATGGCTTGATAGGCGCCGTTGCCGATGACCAGTGCGACTCTCGCTGCGGCCTTCGCAGAGCCTGGCAGCAGACAGATCAGACATAGAACCCACAGGCCCGCAACTGTTCTTCGTAGTCCGGTCATGTGCAACCTCCCGGCTTGCCTTTGCCAACTCTCATCTGTAGCCGGCCGCAAGAGGAAACTTCATAAGAGGGTAGACAAAACGCCTGATAGTGCAAGTGGGTGTATTCCGGTTTCGCGAGGCGTGTGGTACGCAATTTCCGGTTTGTTCCCCAACGAGACATATGGCATCGGAACCTGCTTCAGAAATCGAGCGATGCCGGTGCGTCTTCTTCAAGAAAACGGGGGCCCGGCCCGTTCTCACCGATCGCATCGTCAGGATTGAGCAGTTTGCACGTGTTCAGCGACAGGCAACCGCAGCCGATGCACCCATCCATCAATTTGCGCAATCGTTGCAGCCGCGCGATCCGATCATCCAGGTCTGCCGCCCAATTGCTCGAAAGCTGCTCCCAATCGGCGACCGTGACCTTTTCCTCCGGCGGAAGAAACGACATGGCGTCGGCGATCTCGCGCAAGGGCACTCCAGCGCGCTGTGCGACCTGAATGATGGCGATTTTTCTCAGGACCGTAGCTGAGTATCTGCGGTGATTGGCGCTGTTTCGGGATGAGGAAATGAGGCCTTTGCGCTCGTAAAAGTGAATGGCAGAGACCGCGATGCCACTGCGCTGCGCGACTTCACCGACTGTCAATCCGCCTTTTCTGTCCATGATTTTCTCCTGAAATTTCCTCTTGACCTCAACTAAGGTTCAGGACCTACCTAGGCAAGGACAAGATCGATTTCAGAACCAGTCCTTAAGGAGAGAACCGGCCATGTCCGCAAGCGTTGAACAGTCTGACGAAGCGCGTTGGAGCGATGTTTTATGGGGCACCCATGCGCCTGTGTCGGCTGTGTTGGCGGGAGGTATCATTCTGCACGCAGTGAACATCAACATTTCGGCTACCATGCTGCCGTCCATCGTCTCGGAAATCGGCGGTCAGGCGCTGTACGCATGGAACGCGACACTGTTCACGCTCGCGGCGATTTTGAGTGCTGCCGTCACGGGCAAGGTCTTCCAGAGACTGGGCGCCAAGTCCGCCTTTGCCCTTTCCGGTGTGATCTTCGCGCTCGGTAGCGCGATCACGGCGGGGGCTCCCAACATGCCCATCATGCTCGTCGGGCGATCGATACAGGGTATCGGCGGCGGTATGATGTTCACGCTCTGCTATTCGATGATCGTCTTCGCCTATCCGGAGCGTCTCTGGTCGCGAGCCGTTGCCCTTCTGTCGGGGACCTGGGGCATTGCAATGCTGTTCGGTCCCGCGGTTGGAGGCATGTTTGCGGAATATGATGCGTGGCGCGGAGGATTTGCATCGCTTCTACCGGTCACGGGTCTCTATATACTCCTGGCCTGGAGGATGTTGCCGAGCATCAGGAGCGAATTGTCGCCGGCAGCCCCGATTGCTTTCGGACAGCTTGCCTTGCTGGCAGGCTCGGTGTTGGCAATATCGACGGCATCTCTTTCCACATCATTGGTCGGTGCGGTCTTCGGTGTCGTATTGTCCGTCGCGATGGTGCTCTTGCTGATGCGCCGCGAGAAAACGGCGGTGGTGCGCTTGTTCCCGAGAGGAGCAATGCTGCCCGGATCGCCTCTCTTTCTGGCATTCGCTGTGATGTCGCTGCTGATCTTCTGCGTGAATGCCGAGTTTTTCATGCCCTTCTTCCTGCAACGCCTGCACGGACTGTCACCGCTTGTGGCCGGCTACATTGCCGCGCTGGTTTCCATCGGCTGGGCCTCTTCGGAAGTTTATTCAGCGAAATTCACCGGCAATACCATGCATCGCACAGTGCTTGCCGGGCCGGTCGTGATGCTGGCAGGCACGCTTGCGCTGGCTCTGGCAACCCCGATGCATGCGGCAGCCGGCGCAGGACTGACCACTGTCCTGGCACTCGCCCTGGTTCTTGTCGGGGTTGGGATCGGGGTCAGCTGGCCGCATCTGAACACGTTTGCGCTTCAGTTCACCGACGATGCGGAAAAGGAAAATGCAGCCTCTGCCCTATCCACGATCCAGATGTTCGCCGTTTCCTTCGGAACCGCAGTTGCGGGCCTTGTGGCCAACCTGTCGGGCTTTAACAACAAGAACGACCTCGGTGCGACGGCGAACTCATCCATCTGGCTGTTTGTGACCTTTGCGGGTGTCGCGGTCCTGTCTGCGGTCGCCAGCCGGTCGTTGATCGCCACACAGAAGGTGCGTGTCCAATGAGACAGCTGTATCCGGACCTTTGGCAGACATCCGTCGAGATGCGTTTTGGAACCTTGCGCACGCATGCCTATTTTCTGGAGCATTCGGACGGGAACGCCCTGATCTATCACAGTGAGCAGGAGGGCGATCTTGCTGAGATCGGCAGGATGGGCGGTGTTGCGCACCAGTATCTGAGCCACAATCACGAGATCGTTCCGAATCTTCACGCGACCAGTACCCGATTGGGTGCCCGGCTGTGCGGGCACGAAAGAATGCAGCCTTATTTCGGAGCCAGGAAAGGTCTGGATATTGCTTTTCAGACCGAAGACACAGTACGGCATGCCGGTGGACTGGAGGTCGTTTTTACACCTGGTCATACCGACAACAATGTCTGCTACAGTTACGCTTCGCCTCATGGCAAAACCTATCTGTTTACCGGAGACACGATTTACCTGGACCAGGGCGAGTGGCGCACACTCGTGATGACGAGTGACGGCGGCGACCGTTCAACCTTGCGCGACACCTTGCAGCGGCTTGGCGAAATGCCGGTCGACGTGCTGATCACGAGTGTTGCCGTTGGTGACATGTGTATCGTTGAAGTCACGCATTCCGAATGGAGGGCAATCACTCGCAAGCTGGCGGACGAGCTGACTTAACCCGGTCACGGCCGCAACGAGAACTTTGCCGGTCAGGTGCCGGGTACTTTTCTGCCCTTGCGCATGACCGGGCCGCCGCTGATGTGTTTCGTGCGCTCGATCTTTGGAGCGCCTGCGGTCAGGGATCTTTCCGCGTAACGGCCAAGTGCCCGGTGACGGTCATACATGACGATCGCGCCTGCCATGGCGACATTGATGCAGAACTTTGTCGGGATTTTCACGACATGGTCGCATCGTTCCAGCATTTGCGGCGATAAGGATCCACGTTCCGGACCGAGGACATACGCTGCCTGCAAAGGGTGGCCGAAGCTCGGCAGGTCGATGGAGTCGTCTGTCAGTTCGATTCCGACCAGCTGACACCCTTTGGGCAGGTCCATCGTTTCGACGCTGTCCCAGTTGAAGACAGGTAGGTGGCCGGGGCTCTTTGAAGTGTCGGAAGGCGGCGCCTTGCGCAGCTTCTGGTCCGCATCCACGGTGAAGAAGAAGTTGGCGCCAAAGGCGTGAGCGGACCGCATGAGCGTGCCCAGATTCATTCGTTTGGAAAGGCCTTCTGCCCCGACAGCAAAGTATCCGCGCATGAAATGTCCGTTTCTTCTTGATTCTGGAGGATTGGCGGTGATGGTTCTCATAGCCGAAAGAGAGCTGGCTTTGAACCAGGCTTATCCGGAAAGCCAATTTCTGAAGCAGGATTGACTTGATAACGTGCTGGTCCGCTGCCATCAAACGATTGGTGTTTCACGCAAGCCTGCAGAGTTTCTATCCGAACGAGGTCGCCTTGAGAGCCTGTCTTTGCAATTCCTACGGTCCACCTTCCACTCTTGTGGTTGAACAGGTAGCTGAACCGGTTGCCGGTCCGAAAGACGTAATTGTCCGGGTGAAAGCCTGTGCCTTGAACTTCTTCGACACGCTGATCATTCAGGGCAAATATCAGTTCAAGCCGGATATGCCGTTCTCCCCGAGTGCGGAGTTTGCAGGCGTTGTTGAAACGGTCGGTGAAGATGTGTCGGAGTATTCCGTCGGCGATCGGGTGATGGGTTACATGCGTTGGGGGGCGGCGCGCGAGCTGGTTGCCGTCAGCGAACAGGATCTCATTGCAATTCCGGATGGGGTTTCCTTTGAAATTGCGGCCGGGCTGACCGTAACCTATGGCACGACGCTGCACGCCTATCGTGACAGGGCCGATCTGCAACCGGGCGAGACAGTTGCGGTGCTGGGCGCATCCGGTGGTGTCGGCCAGGCGGCGGTTGAAATCGCCGCGATCATGGGCGCCCGGGTGATCGCCTGCGCATCATCGGAAGAAAAACTCAACTTCGCCAGATCCCTCGGCGCCGAGTTGACCATTGATTATTCAAAGCAACCACTGAAGGAAACCCTGAAGGAACTCACCGGCGGCAAGGGGGTGGATGTCGTCTATGATCCGGTCGGAGGCGAGCTGTCGGAACAGGCGCTCAGGGCCACCGGATGGGAAGGCAGGTTCCTGGTGATCGGTTTCGCCGCAGGGGACATTCCCAAAATTCCTCTGAATATCGTGATGCTGAAAGGCTGTGACCTACAGGGCGTTTTTTGGGGTGAGGCGCTCGTCCGCGATCCGGCAGGGCACAAGCGGAACATGGCGGAACTCCTCAAGTGGGTTCAGGAAGGCAAACTCAAGCCACACGTTCATGCGGTTTATCCGCTTGAAGAAATTGCAGTCGCTCTGGACGAAATTGCCGCTCGGCGCGTGCGCGGCAAGGTGATGCTGACCCCTTAGCCAGGCAACAAAGTTCTATCTCAAAGCTGAAGGACATGCCGCTTCATGACAGCGCAATCAGACAGCCCCGGCTCCGCTGCTTTCCCGGATTTGTCGGCGGGTGGAGCGTGGATGAATAGCGAGATCATGCCGATCTCTCAGGCCAGTATCCCGGTAACCGACTGGGGGCTCATTCATTCAGACATCACATATGATGTCGTTCCGGTCTGGGACGGGGCATTCTTTCGCCTCGGTCACTACCTGAAGAGGTTCTTCCGTTCGATGGAGATCTTGAACCTCGATCCCGGGTTGAGTGCCGAGGAGATCACGGCAACGCTGCAAAAGCTGGTTTCAGCGACGGGATTGCGGAAGGCCTATGTTGCCATGGTCACGTCCAGAGGCGTCAACATGGTGCCGGGGTCCCGTGATCCACGCGATTGCCGTAACCACTTTTTTGCCTGGTGCGTACCTTATATCCACGTGATCCGTCCCGACATTGCGGAAGGCGGGGCTCAAGTTCACATCGCCAAGTCCGTGAGACGGATTTCTCCGCAAAGTGTCGACCCCCGGGTCAAGAACTACCATTGGGGAGACTTTACGAAAGGGCTCTTCGAAGCGAAAGGCGCAGGAGCGGAGACAACCGTTCTTCTGGATGAAGAAGGCAATGTTACAGAAGGACCTGGTTTCAACGTCTTTGCCGTCATGGACAGACGACTTGTAACAGCGAAGGACGGTGTTCTTGAAGGCATCAGCCGTCAGACCGTTCTCGAAATTGCCGGCGAAATGGGCATGACCGCCGAGATCAGGACACTGCCGCTCGCAGAGCTGCTGCAGAGCGACGAAGTGTTCATCACCACCTCCGGTGGCGGGGTTGCCCCGATCACCAAAGTCGATGATCACATCTTTTCCAATGGGGCTCCGGGCGAAGTCACCCTGGCAATCCGGAAAGCGTATTTCGACTGGGCAGTGCGGCCGGAAAACCGAACCGAAGTCAATTACGAGTTGTGATCGACGTCAGGGACGTCAGGCTTCGAAGGTCGCAATGACCGGTGCGTGGTCTGACGGCTTTTCCCAACCGCGCGCATCACGAAGCACGCTGGTGCCCTTTACGTGCGGGGCGAGCGGTTCGGATACCCAGACATGATCCAGTCGGCGGCCCTTGTCGGCCTTTGACCAGTCTTTGGCCCTGTAACTCCACCAGGTATAGAGCTTCTCTTCCATTGGTGTGAACTGGCGCATGGCGTCCAGCCAGCCGCCGGTTTCACGCACTTTTTCGAAAAGTTCGGTTTCGACAGGCGTGTGCGATACGACCTTCAGAAGCTGTTTGTGGGACCAGACATCCTGCTCATAGGGAGCGACGTTGAGGTCACCGACGAGAACAGCCGGGCGGGCCGTTTCGTCACCTTGCAGCCAATCCTGCATTTCCGCCATGAAATCAAGCTTGTGGCCGAATTTCGGGTTGACCTCGCGGTTCGGTTCGTCACCGCCAGCAGGCACGTAGAAATTATGCACACGCAGGCTCGAGCCGTTGAACGGAACGTCGACCGCAACATGCCGGCTGTCGCCGACATTGCAGAAATCCCGCTTTTCGACGTTGCTTAGCGGAAATTTGGATATCGTGGCAACGCCGTGATAGCCCTTCTGACCGTTGATGGCCATGTGCTCATAGCCTGCCTTGCGGAACGCATTTTCAGGAAAGTTCGCATCCGGGCACTTGGTTTCCTGCAGGCAGATCACATCCGGTGCTGTTTCCTCGATCAGCTGTTCGACAATCGGCATGCGTAGGCGCACGGAATTGATGTTCCAGGTAACGAGTTTGAGCCGTTTGGTCATGAGGTCCTAGCCAAGGCAGATTGCAGTTCGAAGAGTCATAAGGATTCGAGCAGACAGTGCAATGGATTTTCACCAGGTACGAAAAGCCTCCTGACATCCGTGGTGGGAGGCGTTGTGGTCTGATGTGGAAATGACCCTGAGTCACTATTCCGTCTTCGTGCTGCCGTAATGCCGCCCTAGTCAGGCGAGAATGAATACGCGTTTTTGCGCAGATTTCGCGAATTTGTCTACGAACCGTTAGGAAATCCCGCGCATTTTGGGCGGTAACGGAAAGTCTTTCTTAACCCTGCCGAGGACGCTGTGCTGGCCCCTATCAAGTCTATTTGCGCGATCATTGGAATAGTTTTCCTAAGCTCCTGTTCAGCTTACGATTTTCCCGATCCTACTCCGGAGGACTATGCGATCCACGGCATTGATATCTCTCGCTGGCAGGGAGATATCGACTGGCATGAAGTAAAACGGTCAGGTGTCGCGTTTGCCTGGATCAAGGCAACCGAAGGCGGTGACCATGTCGACCCGCGCTTTGTCGACAACTGGATCGCTGCGCGCAAAGCGGGCGTTCCCAGGGGTGCCTATCATTTCTACTATTTCTGCCGCCCGGTGGAAGAACAGATCTCCTGGGTCAAGGAAATCATTCCCCAGGACCCGCAGGCATTGCCGATCGTTCTGGATATGGAGTGGAACGCTCATTCAAAAACATGCCGCGAGCGGCCGGGACGCGCGCAGATTCTGCGGGACATGAAGATTTTCCTTGATGAAATGGAACAGCACTACGGCAAGCGCCCGGTTATCTATTCTTCCGTTGATTTCCATCGCGACAGACTGGTCGGAGCTCTCCAGGGTGAGCATTTCTGGCTCCGTTCAGTGGCAACGCATCCGAAAAACATCTACGAGCAGCGGGACGACTGGGTGTTCTGGCAATACACCGCCGAGGGGCGCATTCCGGGGATCAAGGGCGACGTCGATCGGAATGCCTTTTTCGGTACCAGGTCCCAATATCTCGATTGGCTGAACGGCGAACTGGAACGTTAGAGCCGCCGAGCCCCCAAAATAGGTGGCCGCTCACCGGATCTTGATCTGATGAGCAATGTCCTTGCCATTGCTGACGGTCACCTGTGTGAAGCCGATCAGTTTGCAGAAGTCGAGAAAATTCAGCTCCTGCGGCCGGTTCGTGCGGGCGAAAAGCTCGGTTGAGCGGGCCATGGAAGTCAGCGCGGCCAGAAGGGCCCGCATGCGGTAGAGCGTGTCGTATTGCCCGTCGCCGGTTGCGACGATGATCAGCTTTTCAAGATCTCCGCCCTTGGCGAACATGTGATAGCCAGGCGTGTAGTTCTGCTTGGCCTGTTGCGCAGCCAGCCCGATGACAAATGCGGCCCGGGAGCGTTTGTCGGCTTCGGGCGATACCGGAACCTCGGAAATGTAGGCCTCCGTCGTCTGCGGTTGCGGATAGTAATATCCGGCGTGCCTGTCGAGTGCGTTGGCCGGAAGAAGCAATCCCGGAAGCACCACAAGTACTGCCGCAAGATACGTCGCGGTTCTTTGGAATTTCGTCATTTGAACAATCCCCCCAGTTCCCTGTTCCTATGAAGCCGATGGAACGGAGAGGAAGCAAGGGGTAATTGTGTTCAGTCACCCGGATGTCATCGCGCCTGGATTGCCGTGCTATATTTTTGCCATCTTGTGTTCCCACATCTGCGCTGTGTCAGGGCTTAGATCGATTCTCCCAGCTGGAATATGATCTGAAATTTCGGAGTGTTGATAATGTTGATCCGCTTGCCATTGGCGTTGTTCGCAGTGGCCATGATGTCCCTGCCGGCGCTGGCGCAATCCCGCCCGGCAATTGCCTATACGACTGCCAATCTCAACATGCGGACCGGGCCCGGCACCAATTATCCGGTCATCACCACCGTTCCGCGCGGAGGCGGCGTGACCGTGTTCGGCTGTACGGCTGACTACAGATGGTGCGACGCGGCCTTTGCCAATGTGAAGGGCTGGGTGTCGGGCAAGTATCTGAGCTATGGTGTTCAGGGCGGTTATTATGGCCAGCCGATCCCGAGTGCGGGCGTTTATGTAGGTGTACCGCGCTACTACAGAAACTATCGCATCTACCCGAGGCCACCGGTTGCCGTTCAGCCGCTGCCCCGCTATCCCCGGCGCTATTATTGATCCTGGCCTATTGCCCTGGTCTTGGCGCTGCCAGGACCAGCGACCAGAACACTTTGTGCTTGGCCTTTGAAGAATAGGCCGTCGCAATGCCAAGCCGGGTGGCGTCCTTTGTCAACAGCACATCATTGTGGTTGGGGGATTCACGCCAACCGGAGAAGGCTTCGGCGAATGTACGGTAGCCGGCGCTGACGTTTTCAGCCGCAGCCGTTTTGGGTTCGCCGATCGAGGCCATTCTTGCCGCCAGCTGCTGATCCGGGCGGAGCGAAGCCTGGACAGTTCCTGCCGCAGCCATTGCCTCGGCCTGGGACTTTGCAATCCCGGTCAGTTGGGCATCGGGCGTGACCGGCGACAATCCGTTGTTGATCCGATACTGGGAAATCATCTGCGCCGCGGTCGTCGCGTCGACCTGGCCGTCCGTGCGGGCGAGATCCTTGTAGAAAGGCGGGGTCTGAAAGCGTTCGCTCTGGCAGGCGGCGGTGGTGAGTACCAAAGCGGCGGCGAGAGCCAGTTTTGTCGAACGGTTGCCGGAAATTGGAAAAATCAAGAGAGGTGCCTTCCGGATTGGTATCGAAACGATTCGTCTTTGTCTGACAGGTGATGAGGCGACAACCAAGCAGAATTGCGGCAAGGCGAGACAGAACCTGTGGTCAACCGGCGCAAAGTAAAAAACCAGCCCGTGAGGCACGGGCTGGTCAGGCTGCATCAGGCTAGTACGGGCGAGGCCCTAGCCTTCTGGGGGAGACTTGAATTCCTAGCGTTTGCCGGCTTCCAGCACGTCTTCGAGAGTGCGGAGACCGGTTGTCGGCGCGCTCACGAGAACGGACATATTGCCCGGTGCATGCTGGTTCTTCCACATCTTGGTATGTGCCTGCGGGATCTGATCCCACGGGAAAACTTCCGACATGTAAGGGTCGATGCGCCGCTCGATCATCAGCTTGTTGGCAGCCGAAGCCTGTTTCAAGTGAGCAAAGTGTGATCCCTGAAGGCGCTTCTGGTGCATCCACATGTAGCGGACGTCGAAGGTGCAGTTGAACCCGGACGTACCGGCACAGATGACGACCATACCGCCCTTCTTGCAGACGAAGGTGGAGACCGGGAAAGTTGCCTCGCCGGGATGCTCGAAGACGATGTCGACGTTGTTGCCCTTGCCGGTGATATCCCAAATGGCCTTGCCGAATTTGCGCACTTCCTTGAACCATTCGGCATATTCGGGCGAACCCACCTTGGGCAGCTGGCCCCAGCAATCGAAGTCCTTGCGGTTGAGCACACCCTTGGCACCCAGGTCCATCACAAACTGACGCTTGTCCTCGTCGGAGATCACCCCGATCGCGTTGGCCCCGGCGGCGGTGATCAACTGGATCGCGTAAGAACCGAGACCGCCGGAAGCTCCCCAGACCAGAACGTTCTGGCCAGGCTTCAACTCATGCGGATGATGACCGAACAGCATGCGGTAGGCCGTTGCCAGGGTCAGTGTGTAGCAGGCGCTTTCTTCCCAGGTCAGATGCTTCGGGCGCGGCATCAGCTGCTGTGCCTGGACGCGCGTGAACTGTGAGAAGGACCCGTCCGGTGTCTCATATCCCCAGATCCGCTGGGAGGTGGAGAACATCGGGTCGCCGCCGTTGCATTCCTCATCGTCGCCATTGTCCTGGTTGCAATGGATAACGACTTCGTCGCCGACTTTCCAACGTTTGACCTTGTCACCCACGGCCCAGACGATGCCTGAAGCATCCGAGCCGGCGATGTGGTATGGGCCCCCGTGTCCGTCGAACGGGCTGATCGGCTCGCCGAGGCCAGCCCAGATGCCGTTGTAGTTGACGCCTGCCGCCATCACGAGAACCAGCACTTCGTGGCTGTCGAGTTCCCATGTCGGAACGACTTCCAGCTTCATGGCATCTTCGGGTGCACCGTGACGCTCCCGGCGGATCGCCCAGGCATACATGTTTTTCGGAACATGACCGAGCGGCGGGATCTCTCCGATTTCATAAAGATCTTTCACCGGAGCATCTCCCCGCGTCTCGTTGTCGTTGGCTTCGGCTGTTGCTGTCATTCTCCCCTCCCGGGACTTCATGTCCCTGTAGAATTTCGCATTTGCACAAGGCGTTTTTGGGTCAAAACCCGATTTTGCGCAACTATTGTTCAAAAAATTGCGTCGATCTATACGACTATTGCTTAACTTGCGTTTTAATGCCAATTATTTTTTGCATCGCACAGAGGGGTTTCGCAGGCGCGTAAACTCCGGCACACTTTCGCCAGGCGGGAGACTTTGGCGGAAAGCGTGCTGCGAGAGAAAAATATGTCTGGCGGCAGAACGCCTTAGGAGGAGAAGCGGTATGAGCGTAGCGGATGCAAAGGGCGAAGGACGGGACCGTCCCTGGATCTTCCGGACCTATGCAGGTCATTCAACAGCAGCCGAATCAAACAAGCTCTACCGTGGCAATCTTGCCAAGGGTCAGACGGGATTGTCGGTCGCTTTCGATCTGCCGACGCAGACCGGTTATGATCCGGATGACCTTCTGGCGAAGGGAGAAGTCGGCAAGGTTGGCGTGCCTGTGGCGCATCTGGGTGACATGCACACGCTCTTCAACGAAATACCGTTGGAGCGCATGAACACTTCCATGACAATCAACGCGACTGCGCCCTGGCTGTTGTCGCTTTATGTCGCCGCTGCGGACGAACAGGGCGCAGATCGCAGCCTTCTTGCCGGAACGACCCAGAACGACATCATCAAGGAATACCTGTCGCGCGGCACATACGTCTTTCCACCTGCGCCGTCGCTGAAGCTGACCACGGATGTGATCGCCTGGACATATTCCAACATGCCCAAGTGGAACCCGATGAATGTCTGCTCCTACCACCTGCAGGAAGCGGGAGCGACGCCGGTTCAGGAATTGTCCTTTGCCCTGGCAACTGCGGTCGCCATTCTGGATTCCATGAAGGCAAGCGGAGCCATTCCGGAAGAGGATTTCCCGAAGGCGGTCGGGCGGATATCGTTCTTCGTCAATGCGGGCATGCGTTTCGTCACGGAAATGTGCAAGATGCGGGCGTTCACAGAGCTGTGGGACGAGATTTGCCGCGAACGCTACGACGTTGAAGAAGAGCGTTACCGGCGGTTCCGCTACGGAGTTCAGGTCAATTCTCTTGGACTTACCGAACAGCAACCGGAAAACAATGTCTACCGCATCCTGATCGAGATGCTGGCTGTCGTCCTTTCCAAGAATGCACGTGCCCGTGCCGTTCAGCTGCCTGCCTGGAACGAAGCGCTTGGCCTGCCTCGGCCGTTCGACCAGCAATGGTCGCTCAGGATGCAGCAGATCGTGGCCTACGAGACCGACCTTCTCGAATACGCGGATATCTTCGAGGGGTCTTCCGAAATCACGAAAAAGGTCGAAGCATTGAAGGAGCAGGCCCGGGAAGAGCTTGCGCGGATCGATGCCATGGGCGGCGCGGTGGCCGCGGTCGATTCCAGCTACATGAAGCGACAGCTTGTGGAGGCCAATTCGGCGCGGCTCGCAGCCATCGAGGTGGGCGACCAGGTGGTTGTCGGCGTCAACAAATGGATTGAAAGCGAACCATCCCCGCTGGCGTCCGGCGAAGACGGCGCAATTCTCACCGTTCCGGAGCATGTTGAGGAAGAGGCCGTCGAAAAGGTCAAGGCCTGGCGTGACGCGCGAGATGCCGCCGCCGTGGAAGCTGCCCTGACGGATCTGAAGTCTGCTGCCCAGGAAGGCCGTAACATCATGGAGCCGTCGATTGCCGCGGCCAAGGTCGGGGTTACAACCGGCGAATGGGGCCGCATCTTGCGCGAAGTGTTCGGCGAGTACCGGGCGCCGACGGGTGTCGGCCAGTCCGCGCGCGACGACGCGGGAGAGCTTGAACTGGTCCGTGAGGGCGTCGAGACAGTTTCAAAAAAGCTTGGCCGTCGGTTGAAGTTCCTGGTCGGCAAGCCGGGCCTGGACGGCCACTCGAACGGTGCCGAACAAATTGCGGTCCGGGCGCGCGACTGCGGAATGGAAGTGGTCTACGAGGGTATTCGCCTGACGCCCGCCCAGATCGTCAATGCCGCGATCGAGGAAGATGTCCATGTGATTGGACTGTCCATCCTGTCGGGATCACATCTTGCTCTCGTCAGGGATGTCATGGAACGGCTTCGGGCCAGCGGAGCGGATGATATTCCGGTTGTTGTCGGCGGCATCATCCCCGATGAAGACGCCGGACAACTGAAGGCGATGGGTGTTGCTGCGGTCTATACGCCAAAGGACTTCCAGCTGACCGATATCATGGCGGATGTGGTCAAGATCGTCGGAAGTTCTGCAGAGCAGGCAGCTTAGACGAGTTTGGAATGCATGCTGACGCGGTGCCATTGTCTCAAATGAAACAACGGGTTAACTTTACGTAAAGATTTGTTAACGATTCGTTGAGAGATTCAGTGGGTTCCGCCAGAAGGCGGCATTCTCTGATTGGCCAGGAGGCCGAAATGGCGACGACGATTGAAAGGCCGCATACGGCCCAGGTCGTGGCGCATGCGACAGAGTATCCAGCGGACAGGGACGGTAACGGTACCGGCTATGACCGCAGAAAAAAGCGTGACACCGCAGAGCGCCAGGACCCAGATACCAATCCTTCCGGTGACGAGCCGGCAGTTCTCATTGATACGGAACACAGCGTGGACCATGCTCTTGATGGCGTGACCGCCTATCGTACAGCTGCCATGCAGGCGCTTGAGCCGGGTATTGATCACGGTCCGGTGCATCCGCTTCCCGGTCCGGTTGACTGGTTTCCACCGCAAGAGATTCGACATGCCTATGAGGATCATGACGACGACCAGGACTTGCATGCGGTAAACGTGGCAACTTGATCCTTGCCATTTTTGCCAGGCCGGGTAAGCGGGTTAGCCAATTTCCTTTCAAGCAGGCAGGTGATATGAAGCCAGCAAATGACGGGCGTGCGGGCGCCCGCTGCTTATAAGGAGGCAAGTCGTTGAGTTTTCCTGCGCATCTTTTGGAAGGTTATGGCCGGTATCTGAACAAGGGCTTCGTCCGCTACAAAGAAACGCATGAGCGTCTGGCGGTCTATGGTCAAAAGCCGGATGTTCTGGTGATTTCCTGTTGCGACAGCCGCGTTACCCCGGAAGGGATTTTCAACGTGGGACCGGGCGAGCTTTTCGTGGTTCGGAATGTCGCCAACCTTGTGCCGCCCTATGAAGACACCGAAGGCCAGCATGGAACGAGCGCCGCGATCGAGTTTGCGGTCAACGGTTTGAAAGTAAAGCATATTGTCGTCATGGGGCATGGCCAGTGCGGTGGTGTGAAGGCATTCCGTGAAAACGCCAATGCACCGATGGCAACGGGCCAGTTTATCGGTCGCTGGATCAAGTTGCTGGAGCCGGCCGCAATTGCCATGGCTTGCATGCCGATTGACAAGGCAGATGATCCGCAGCTCGCAATGGAATATGCAGGCATCCGGCAATCGCTGAAAAACCTGCTGACCTTTCCCTTCATCGAAAAAGCCGTACAGGACGACCACCTGCATCTGCACGGTTCCTGGTTCGATATCGGTTCAGGTGAATTGCGTCTGATGGATCCGGAGACGCAGCGTTTCGAGAAAGCTGAACCGGATATTTTCGAAGCTTGATTTCTGCCGGTCCTCGACATTCTGATTCGGTTCAGCCGAACATGGATCAATAAGCCCCTCTCCCACGGGAGAGGGAAGGGCGTTGTCCCGCCTCAAGGAAACAAGCAGGCCGTTGAGAGAACCTGGAACGGAGATCGTGAATGCAAGTTGATATCGCGCTTTTCCGGCGCATGGCCGCCTACAATGCCTGGATGACCGAAAAGGCCTATCAGGCAGCGGACCAAATGAGTGATGAGGAGCGCAAGCAGGATCGGGGAGCGTTTTTCAAATCCGTACATTCCACGCTCAATCATATTCTGTTTGGGGACCGGGCGTGGATGAGCCGGTTTTCGGAAAAGACCTATGATACCAACGGTATGGGCGTGGATATCTTTGAAGATTTTTCGGAACTGAAAGCTGCCCATCTCGAGATGAGCCTAGACATCGTCACCTTTGCCGATGGGCTTTCTCCGGAGTGGCTTTCCGAGGCAATGGAATGGAAGAGCATCGCCGATGGAACGTCTCGCAAACGTCCTCGCTGGTTGCTGGTCGTGCACATGTTCAACCATCAGACCCATCATCGCGGTCAGCTCTCGACCCTGTTCACGCAGGCCGGAATTGACATCGGTGTCACCGACCTGCCGTTCATGCCGGACCTGATTGAAGAGTTTGCGGGCTGACTCCGACGCTCCACCGGAACGAGGATCAACTGCATTTGTCTTTGCCGGCTTCGGTATTCGAGGCACATGCCTGGTTCAGGATGTGCTTTCGAATCTGTGCGGTTTCGGCATTTCGCTTGAGATCACGTCTACGGCCTTGTCGACGAAGATCCTGACCTTGGGGTCGATGAATTCCCGGTCCACATAAACCAGACTGATTGGAATTTCCGTGCCGACTGTGTCCGTCAGAAGAGGAACGAGAGCACCGCTTTCAAGGTGAGGGGCGGCTACGGCTGACGGCAACAGGGCAATGCCGACGCCTTCAAGAACCGCGTGCATGACAAGTTCGATTTCATTGGCTGAAAGCCTGCCGCCGACCGGGATGCTGCCGCCGTCCAGAAGCGGCCATGACTTGCTTGGCGTCCATTCACCGGCAAAGCCGACAATGCAATTGTGCTCGTTAAGCTCCTCTGGTGCTGAAGGTGCTGCGTGTTGTTTCAAATATTGGGGGCTGGCAACGGCAACCAGCCTGTCTGTGTGTAGGCGGCGGGCGATCAGGTTCTGATCCTTGACCGGACCAATGCGGATGGCCACATCCACTCCTTCCGACAGAAGGTCGACATGCCGGGTCGTTGATTGAACCTCCAGGCGAACTTCCGGAAAGTCGCAGAGGAAACCGGTAAACAGCTTGGTGAAATATGGACCGGTGACGGATACGCGCAAAAGGCCCCGGGGCGTATCGTCCAACCGGCGAACCGCGTTCCAGGTTTCCGTCACATCCTCGACGATCCTCTGCGCCCGCAGGCGAAGTTCCTCGCCTGCCTCGGTCAGGGTCAAGCGGTTGGTCCGGCGATGAATGAGGCGGACGCCGAGGTCTGCCTCAAGCGTGGAGATCCGGCGGCTCAGGGTTGCCCTGGGAAGGTTGAGTGTTCTTGCGGCCGCAGAAATGCTTTCCGCTCTGACGACAGCCAGGAACTCACGCATGCGGTCAGAATTGAGATTGTGATCCAAATGGACAGGCGGTGCGATTTTTTTCTCACTAGTGACGCTCATGGTTCAAGTCTATCTCATATGCATCGCAATTGAGAAGGTCTGAAACCATGCTCGACATCGCAAATTTCGATCATATCGGTATTCGCATAAGCGACCGGGAGATCTCCGTCGCCTTTTATGAGGCACTTGGCTTCAAGCAGGTCGCAGACGGCGGGTATGACAATGGCCATCCCCTTGTCATGCTTCATCCGTCCGGGATCAACATCAATCTGCTTGGCCCGGCAACTGCCAACCGGGGACACAACGTGCTGATGGACGAGACTTCCAAGTCTCCGGGCATTACGCATCTGGCACTGAAGGTGAAGGACGCGGAGACGACCGAAGCCTTTGTGAAGGAGCAGGGCATTGCCATCACCGGACGCAGGGAATTCCGCGGCACCAAAACCATCTTCATTCGTGATCCGGACCGCAATGTCCTGGAGCTTGTCGGTCCCGGCCCTTCGGTCGCCGAACTGATTGCGAACCACGTACACGGCGAAGCCTGACCTCACCAGCGCCGTCGAGTGTTCTTTCAACAAGGGAAACCATCATGAAGAATTTTCTGAAGACCGCTGCAGCCTTGCTGCTCGGTGCCAGCGTTGCCGCGCCTGTGATTGCGGCGGAGACATCTCCGGAAGAGGTCCGGAAACTCCGGGTCGAACGTTTCGCCAATCAACCAACGATCACTACAGTTGACGGCGTTGCCAGTTATCCAGACGGCTACAGGGGGACGCCCGCCCGTGCCGCGGAGGAAGATCCGTTCCTGTCACCGGACAATGCCGCCTTGATCCTGATCGACTATCAGCCGCCGATCCTGCAGGGCGTGCGCAACATCGAGCACGAGGAGCTGATCAACAACGTAACCGGCCTGATCAAGACGGCGGTGATCTACGACATCCCGATCATCTTTTCGCACGTTGCCGTCGGATTCAACGACTATGCGCCGATGATTGAAGAGCTTAAGGCACTTGCCCCGAATGCGGTTTTCGTCGACCGGACCAGCGTCAATGCCTGGGAAGAGCCGGAATTCGTCGCAGCCGTCGAAGCAACAGGTCGAAAGAAGCTGATCATGGGAGGATTATGGACCGATGTCTGCCTTGCCTATCCCGCAATCGAGGCGGAGCGGGAAGGCTATGACGTTTATGTCCCGGAAGATGCCGTCGGCAGCATTACGCAAATGAGCCACGAAAACGGCATGGCCCGCATGATCGCCGCCGGTGTGGAGCCGATTACCTGGAATGTCGTTCCGGCAGAGTTGCAACGTGATCATGCTCGTCCGGAGAAACTCGCTGAAGTCACCCGTGTCTTCATGGAGCATCTGTTCAAGGTCGATCCGGACAGCAAGTGGTGACCCGACGTACCCCGACCCTGCCGGAGAGCCGTTCGATAGAGGCACCTTGAACAACGAGAAAGGCGCCTGCCGGATATTCCCGGCAAGCGCCTTTGCTTCTTAAGTCAGGTCTGATTCCGGGAGCTTCAATGTTCCGTCAAGGCGTCGGCGGATCGCTTAAGGGAATACTCCTTCAGGGCGTTGGGCCTGTCGGTCTGAATGAGGCGTACGCCCTGTTCCACCAGACGGCCCCAGCCGAGGTCCGGATCTGCAAGAGACTGCGTGTCGGTCACTTCTGCGGAAGGAACTTCATCGAGGGAGTTCAGGAACAGGTTCGTTCCCGAACTCTGTGCCGCCTTCGCGTAGAGTTCAAAACTCGACCAGCTGTCGAACAGCCCCTCGACCAGAGGTGTCGACCGCTGTTGCAGAAAGCCGAGATAAATCCCAAGCGTTTCGGCGGTAACCTGAACGATCGGCTTGACCAGCACGCCGGTTCTTTGCTCCAGTTCGTCCACGAAGCGCATGTCGGCTTCGCTCTCGACAACGGTCTTGAGGTTGATGTGATGCCGGCTCGGATGATGCTTGACGAACGCCGCGACCTTTTCCAGATCCCGGAAATGCTTCACATCCACATCGACGTAGATCCTGTCACCCGTGACCGCCAGAAGATCTCTTAGCAGAGGTGGCCGCGATAAGCTGAACGGAGCAGCTTCTCCGCCGGCGCCCTCTTTGAGAAAGAGGCATGTAATGTCGTCGACTTTCGATTGCGATACGATGCCGCTCTGGCCGGTCATGCGGTCCAGCGTATCGTCATGCAGGCAGACGAGTTCTCCATCTGCCGTTGCCTGAACGTCGATTTCAACGAATTCGTATCCGTTGCTGATCGCAAGTTCGACAGCTTCGATCGAGTTTTCCGGTGCACCGTGCCAGGCTCCGCGATGGGCGACGACAGCGAACTGCCAGGACGGGTCCGCCAGAAAATCCTTCAGCGGAGGACGGCCGTCGGTCACGGATTGATTGGTCATGTTGATCTTCTTGTTGATGGTGTGTGCGATTCAAGGCCAACCCCGCGCGTACGCGAGGCTGGTTCTTGCGGGAGGACCTGTTAACGTTCCAGGATCACGTTTTCGATGAAGCTTTCTTCCACTGCCTTGCGGAACGGCTCAACGGCCCAGGGCTGGCGGAACTGGCGCTGATCGTTCGAAATCAGTGCGTGGCTGTCATCGGCCTTGGCGTGCATTGGTGCTGTGCCGAAATCGACATTGAACTTGGACTGGGTTTCGGCGGAAGTCAGCCAGTTGATGAAGACGGCCGCCGCGGCCGGATGTGGCGCGTTCTGCGGAATGGCAACGCCATTGCCGCCACCGCTCATGCCCATTTCGGGAATGTAGAACTTGAGCTCAGGGCGGACTTCACCACGCTTTTGCAGGCCTGCGAGATGGTCTTCCCAGCCCGGAACCATCCACAGCTCACCGTCGCTGACGCGAATGATGCTGTCGGCGTTGGAGGCTGTGATCACGTAGTTTTCCGCGTTGTCGTTAAAAAACTTAAAGCCTTCAACAACCTGGGCCATTTTCTCGTCGGTGACTTCGCCGTCGGTAAAGTCGACGTCGGTCAGGTTGCGCAAGGTGTTCAGGTAGAATGACGGGCCGGAGCCGCCTTTCTCATAGTTGAAGCCGAACTTGCCCGGGTTGGCGGCCCAGAAGGCTGCCAGCTCCTCAGGAGTTTGCGGAAGGTCGGCTTCGGCAACTTTCGCCGGGTCGTAGGCGATGCCGGTCTGGTTGCCCCAGAAGGCAAGCAGGTAGCCCTGACCGTCGATGCCGACGAGTTTGGAGACCCGGTCATTGTCTTCCGGAAGCATTTCAAGCGGTTCGAAAGTAGCGGCAAGGTCGACGGTTTCAAAGTTGTTGTAGCCCCAGGAGAAAACGTCGATGTCGCCGGTCTCGCGGCTGCGCTCGGCAATCAGCTTTTCGGCATTGCTGTCGCCTGTTCCTTCGGGAATGGTAACCTTGATGCCGTATTCGTCCTCAAAGGCCTTGACGAAGCGGCGCAGGTCATCCTCCAGGTACCAGACATACCAGGTGAGTTCACCTTCGGACTTGGCCTGGGTAACGATGTCGTCCCAGCTCATGTCTGATAGATCTGCGGCGGCTGCAACATTGACACCCAGTGCAAGAGCTGTCGTGGATAGAATCAGGGTCTTCAACATGTCGGTTGGTCTCCGTTTGGTCAGGGTATTCAAGTCAGCCCTTGCCTGAACTCAACGCCGGATTGGCTGATCTCAGCAACCTTTCCAGGATGAGCATCAGGATGACGTTGGGGATGACGAGAATGAGGGACAACACCGCAGCATTGGGCCTGACATAATCCTGTCCAAGCGATCCGTAGAGCAGTGTCGGAATGGTGGTGAAGTTTGGCGATCCAACTATGAAGGCGATCGCGAATTCCTCGATCGACTGAATGAAGACGATCAGAAGGGAGGCGAAAATACCGGGTTTCAGGGCCGGGATGTAAGCCACTTTCCATCGGGCCCAGGTGCTTGCCCCCAGATCCCGGGCCGCATCGATATGATCGGTGCGGACCTGTTCGAAGCTGACCGTCATGATGCGGATTGCGTAGGGCATGAAGACGATCGCATGAGCGAACAGGATTGCCCCGAACCGCCAGGTGTGCAGACCCAGCTGGTAAAGCAGCGAAGTGAAGAAGATCGAGGTCACGAAAGGCGGTACGATCAAAGGCAGAAGAGCCAGGATCTTGCAGGCCTCGCGGCCGGGAAATCGTATTCTGCCGAGGGCGAATGCCGTCGGCGTTGCCAATACCAGTGCGGCAATCGCGGCTGATGGCGCGACCACGTAGGAATTGACCAGCGCCGTCTGCAGGGAGGAGTTCAGCCACATGTCCTGCCAGCGGTAGAAGGACAAGACGGGCGGCACCAGCTTGTCGGCGGTCCAGGGCTGGGACGGGTCCACCAGGGACCAGAGGATGGCCATGGTGAAGGGAACGATCAGCCAGATCGCCGTGAGGCTGAGAAGCAGGACCAGCAGGATCTTGTTGAAACGGGCGGCTGTCATGCGACCCTCCCGCGCAAGGTGACCCGGGTGATGATGGCCAGCAAGGCAGAGCCGACAATGGCGATGGCCATCAGGCTGACGCCGACAACCGCCGCGTCATTCCAGCGGCCGCTGGATTTGAAGAACACCATCAGCTGGGACAGCGATTGCCGGTTGGTTGGTCCGGCGACCACCTGAAAGCTGAAATCGGCAAGTGCCCCGATGAAGATGATGATGAGCGAAGCCTGCATGGCAGACACTGTGAGGGGGGCGATCACCTTGCGGAACCGCGCGAAACTACCCGCGCCAAGGTCCCGGGCCGCATTGAGCACATCATCGGAAATGCTTTGAACGGCCCCGGTGAGCAGAAGCAGGGCAAAGGGCATGTTTTTCCAGGTCTGCAGGAGCAGCACGCCGATGGCGTTGCGGTCGTTCTGCAGGCGTCGGGGTTCGTCCCAGATGCCCAGTCCCTGCATGAACTGGTTGAAAATGCCGTGATAGGCAATCACGTTGATGTACAGGAAGGCTGCCACCAGGCCATGAACCAAGAGCGGTGCTTTCAGCATCGCGCCGATTGTGAGCGAACCGGGAAAAGGTTTGCGCAGCCAGATTGCCAGCGGATAGGCGAACATCACCGACAGAAACGCGCTGATGATGCCGACATAGATCGAGTAGGCGACCGCCCGGTTATACACCTTTCGGTCCAGCATCTTGTCCCAGAATTCCAGTGAGAAACCGCTTTCACCGGCCAGGTTGTAAAAGCCGAGAGACTGGGCGACCGCGATGTAGACGGCGACGCCGATCAGGGCGATGATCAGGCCGAGGCCGGGCGTCAGCAAGGCCAGGACCAGAAGCCATTTCTTCAAGGTCATGCCATCGCCTCCAGGAGGACGATTTGCTCGGGCTGAAGCGAAAATGTGACGGTGTCGCCCTCGCGGATCGCGGGCTTGCTTGTCTGAACGCGGTATTCCGCGCCGCTTGCTTCCACATGCAGATCGGTGAAGTGTCCCTGAAACGCCCGATGGGAAACGCGGGCTGTCAGACGGTTTTTTCCGTTTGCAGAGAGATCCGCATGTTCGGGCCGCCAGCAGATCTTGACCCTGGAGCTTTGGGGCGGGGTGTCTGTCCGGGCCACCAGCGGGCCGAGGGCGGTGGACAGTTCGATTTCCCCATTGCCATTCGCCGAGGTGACTTCCGCGTCCAGCACGTTGGCACTGCCGATAAAATCGGCAACGAAGCTGGTTTTCGGTGCGCTGTAGAGTTCTTCCGGAGTGTCGGCCTGCTCGATGCAACCGCCGTTCATGACAAAAACGCGGTCCGACATGGCAAGCGCTTCTGCCTGGTCATGGGTGACGTAGATGGCAGTCAGACCGAAATCCTGCTGGATGCGCCGGATCTCGATCCGTACCTGGTCTCGCAGTTTGGCGTCGAGATTGGACAAGGGTTCGTCGAAAAGAATGACGTTCGGGCGCATGACCAGGGCACGGCCGAGCGCGACGCGCTGTTGCTGTCCGCCGGACAACTGGTTCGGAAGTTTTGAGAGGTGCAGGGACAGATCCAGATTGCCGATGACTGCGTCGAGGCGTTCCTTGCGGTCGGCTTGCGGAACTTTTTTCTGCCGCAGCCCGAATTCCAGATTTTCAAGAACCGTCAGGTGCGGAAACAGCGCATAGGACTGGAAGCAGAGCGCCGTGTCGCGTTTTTCCGGCGGTGTTCGGGTCACGTTTTGTCCGGCCAGATGAATCTCGCCCCCTGTCGGGGTGAGAAAACCGGAGATCATTTTCAAAAGAGTGGTCTTGCCGCATCCCGAAGGGCCCAGGAGCGTCACGAACTCGCCTGAGCCGACTTCGAAACTGACATCTCTCACGGCGACAAAGTCCCCGAATTCCATTTTCAGGTTGCGTGCGCTGATACCGCTCATGAGCCGGAACCTCCCGTTTCCTTACCCGTCAAACTTTTATCACTCACCATGAGTATTAATATGTTTTATTACTCATGGAAAGTAATAATTTTATGACAAGGATTGGCGGGACCTTTCCAACTGGATAGGGTAGGGTGGCATTTCGATTGGAACTTCGGGAAAAGCAATCAGTGGTAGTGCAAGGTCAAATTCAGCAAATATCTGAAACGAATGGTCTTTTCCCGATCGGCCCAAGCAGTGCCGCTATTTTGGAGGCTGTTCGGGTAAACGAACTGGTTGCACGTGCAGACTTGCCGGCTCCGACCGGACTATCTCAGCAGTCTGTCCACCGATTGACGGAGGAACTGCTCGAAAACGGATTTCTCGAGCGGCGCGAACCGGTCATTCAGGGGCGCGGCAAACCCAGTCCGAGACTGGCCGTCAATCCGGCAGGGGCTTATGGCTTCGGGGTGTCGGTTGACACCAATACCGTGGAAACCGTCTGGGTGGACCTTGTCGGCAATATCCTTACTCAGACGCGGATCGATGTTTCCCCCAACGATCCGGAAGCGGTCATTTCGGCGGCCTACGAAACCTCGACCTCACAACGTGAGACCCTGGGGCTGGATCCTGCGCGGGTCGCGGGATGCGGGATATCGACCCAAGGCTTTCGTGTTTCGCGCGAAAACAGGTTCACCACCCCACAGCCGCTCGACAACTGGACCGGTTTTGCCATCGAAGACCGGTTTTCACAGGTCTTCGGCTATTCCGCCTATGCTGAAAACAACGGTACGCTCGGCGCCATTGCAGAATTGTGGAGCGGCGCCGGCAAAACCCACCCGACTTTCGCTTACCTGTCCTTCAACTACGGTTTTGGTGGCGGCATCGTCCTGAATGGTCAGCCGTTTTACGGCTTCAACGGGAATGCGGGTGAGATCACCGATATCTATCTTGCTGAAGAAAAGGTGAACCGCCCGGCGCTTCAGTTCCTGATCAGGGCGCTTTGTGACAACGGCATTGATGTGCCAAGCATTGATGTCCTGAAATCCCGGTTCGACCCGGATTGGCCGGGGGTTGCCGAATGGGTGAGGCGGGTCACTCCGGCGCTTGATCAAATGGTTCGTTCTCTGACAGCGATACTTGACCCGGCAGCCATTGTCTTTGGCGGGGAAGCGCCGCCTGCCTTGAGACAAATGCTGATTGATGCAGCATCTCCCCGCCTGCCGGATCGATATGGACGGGCCGTCCCTTCTCCGGCGCTGGTGCAAAGTCAGATCCCGGCAGACCCCAGTGCGGTCGGGGCAGGCATTCAGGCGATCAGGAGACGCGTCCTGAACCAGATCTAGATCACAAGAGGTCAGTTTTTATTGAATTCGGCCTTGCGATATCGCTTGGGTCACGCTGAATATTCATCAACTGCACTTCGTCGCTTCTTTCACATCGACTTTTCCGCACATATTGGGAGAAAATCATGAAAAACAAACTGCTTAAGCTGGCCCTGGGTCTGTCCATGACCTTTGCGGCGGTGGAGGCCCAGGCCGAAACCCGCATCACTTACAAGTCCGCCAAGTCCAGCTCTTCATATTATCAGATGGGTGTTCAGATTGCCGAAGCCGTCAAGGCGGGCAGCAACGGCGACATGATCGTGACCGTTGAGGAAAGCCAGGGGTCTGTCCAAAATGTGATGGAAACCCGCGCCCGCGGGGCTGACTATGTCTTCACAACGCCACCTGTGCTTGTGAAGCTTGCCCAGGGCGGCAAGGCGATGTTCGAGGGCAAGGGCGATCCGAAGTTCGATGAAATCCGTGCCCTTTTCCCGATTCCGTCGCTGACCATGCACTTTGTCATGTCCGAAAAGAGCGGTGTCACGGACTTCGCCGGTATGGAAGGCAAGACCGTTCTGCTCGGCAAGGGATCGTTCGGTGCGCGTGAGGGTGAAAAATATCTCAAACTGTTCGGACTTGAAGGCAAGGTCGACCTTGCTGAAGTCGAGCTTTCCAATGCCGTCGCAGCCCTGAAAAACGGTCAGATCGATGGTTTCGTGACCGCAGGTTCCTGGCCGGCGCCAAATGTCATCGAAGCCGCTGCGTCTACCGGCGTGAATGTCATTTCCCTGAATGACGATCAGATCAAGCAATCCAAACGCGCCAAGCTTGTCATCCCGGCCGGCACCTATTCCGGTCAGGCCGAGGATATCGTCACCACCTCCCTGCCGGTTGCTGCCTACACGACCACCGCAATGGATGATGACACGGCCTATGCTCTGACCAAGACTTTCTGGGAGCAGAAGGCAAAAATGGGTGAAGAAGCTCCGTGGTGGAATGGTGTCGATCAGGGTTTGATGGCCAATATCACCGGCAAGATCCATCCAGGTGCAATCCGCTACTACAAGGAAGCGGGCATCGAGCTTACCGACGCTCAGCAGTAAACGATCTCGGCAGCCGGCATTTTGCCGGTTGCCTCTTTCGCACCGGGGAAATCCCGGTTCGTTTTTCTCACTTCAATGCTCGACGTCGCCTGCCGCCTGCGGGTGCTCGTCGTTTTCCGTCTTTTCAGAAGCTTCTAATGCTCAACAGCGAACCTGCAAAAACGCCCTTGGGGCGTACAGCAATGCTTGCGCTCGCAGCGGTGCTGGTCGCGTTTCATCTTGGCCTTATCTTTTCCGGCCTTGTCCCGAACCTCGTCAGTCGGCCTCTTCACCTGGCCCTGGCCTTGCCTTGGATCTTCGTGTTTGCGGAAGGTGGATTCCTCAAGAAGGCAAGTGGTGCGATCCTCTGCGCGGTTGGTGTGTCGGCCTGCCTGTGGGTTGCCGTCAATCAGGAAATACTTTCCGACCAGTACGGCTTTCTGGAAGGGGAATTCCAGCTTCTGGTGGCGATTGTTCTGTTGGTCACCGTTCTGGAAGGCGCGCGCAGGGCGATCGGCTGGCCGTTACCGATCGTCGCGTCGCTTGCCTTGGCTTATGGTTTGCTGGGACAGCATATCCCTGGTGAATTCGGCCACTCCGGAACGCCGGTTGCCAGTTTTCTCGGTACGCTCACCATTGCCGAAGGCGGTATCTGGGGAAGCCTGACAGGGGTTTCAGTCAACGTCGTTGCCATCTTTGTCATCTTCGGCGCAGTGTTGAACGCGGGTGAAGCCGGACAGGGCTTCATGAATGTTGCTGCAGCGGCTGCGGGAAAGCTGAAGGGAGGCGCGGCGAAGGTGTCGGTGCTCTCTTCCGCGCTGTTCGGATCCATATCCGGCTCCGCCTCCGCCAATGTCGCTTCCACCGGCGCCGTAACCCTGCCGGCCATGACCCGGCTCGGATACCCGAAAAGACTTGCCGCAGCTGTTGAGGCGGTCGCGTCTTCCGGAGGGCAGATCATGCCGCCGCTGATGGGGGCGGGCGCCTTTGTCATGGTGGAACTCACCCGTGTTCCCTATACGCAGATCATGATGGCGGCGCTCCTGCCGGCGGTGCTATACTTTTTCGCTGTCTGGGTTGGCATCAATGCCTATGCCCGCAACTATGATCTTGCCGCTCTTGGAAAAGACCAGCGGCCGGAGCTGCGCCGTGTGCTGATCACGTCGGCATTCTTCATGGTGCCGTTCCTCGTGCTTTTGTACGGCATGTTCGTTGCGCAGTTCACGCCGCAATATGCTGCCTGTATGGCGATCATTGCAGGGTTCGTGCTGCTTTTCTTCAATGCTGAAGGAACATTCAACTTCAGGCAGATCCTGCTTCGGCTGGAAAGCGCGCTCCTGACCGCCGCGCGCCAGGTATCCGTGATTGCCTCGATTATCGTTTGTGCTTCGATCATCATTGGGGTTCTGGCGATCACCGGGCTGGGGGTGAAGATCACGTCGCTGATCCTGTCCGGTTCAGGCGGCATGTTGTGGCCGTCCCTGTTGCTGACCGCCATTGCATGTCTCTTTCTCGGAATGGAAGTTCCGACGACAGCTGCCTACGTGATCTGCGTGTCCGTTGCCGGGCCTGCGCTGATCCAGCAAGGTCTTGAACCGCTGCAGGCACATCTGTTCGTTTTCTGGTTCGCGTTGATTTCGACGATCACGCCGCCAGTGTGCGGTGCCGTGTTCATCGCGGCCGGAATGATCGGTGAGAACTGGTTGAAAGTCGCCATGACGGCAATGGCGCTCGGCATCGGTCTATACATCATCCCATTGGCGATGATTGCCAATCCGGCGGTTATCGACCTGTCCGACGCGCCTCTTGCCGCGCTTTTGGCAACGGTGAAGATCGGCCTGGGCCTTGGCCTGATTTCCTATGGTGTGATCGGGTTCAAAAGGCCTTTGGCCAAGTTGCTTTCCATAGGAGCCGGTGCCGTGATCGTCTTTGCTTCGGCAGGCGTGCTCAACTAAGCCGTCAGGCAAACACTCCGAAAAAATGTAGGCAGTACTTTGCTGAACAAAAAAGGAGCGCGAAGCTCAACTTCGCGCTCCTTCGTGTTTCACGATCCCGACGGGCCGAATTCGTTTTTCTGCGCCGTGATCAGGCCGCGGCGACGCTGCTGAGGAACGTCTCGACTTCCTGCTTGAGCTCCTCGGTGCGCGCTGCAAGCTGGCTGGAGGCGTCCAGCACGGTCTGTGAAGACTGGGATGTCTCGTTCACGGTGCCGGAGAGATCGGACATGCGCGACGACACGAAGGTCGTTCCTTCCGCGGCCTTCTGTGCATTTTGCGAGATCTCACTGGTGGCCGATCCCTGTTCGCTGACCGCTGAAGCGATTGTGCCGGTGTAGGAGTTCACCTCTTCCATGATGGTGGTGATTTCCGCAATGGCACTGACCGATTCCTTGGTCGCGTCCTGGATAGCGGTGATCTGACCGCTGATCTCTTCGGTCGCCTTTGACGTCTGGGTCGCGAGTTCCTTCACCTCGGCGGCAACCACCGCGAAGCCCTTGCCGGCTTCTCCGGCGCGGGCCGCCTCGATGGTTGCGTTGAGGGCCAGAAGGTTGGTCTGTTCGGCAATGGCCTGAATGAGGGTCACGACCTCGCCGATCTTAGAGGCCGACGCTGCCAGCCCTTCGACCTTTTCGTTCGTCACCCGTGTGCCTTCAGTCGCCCGGCTGACTACTTCTGTCGTCTGAGCCACCTGACGGGAGATTTCGCCGATCGAAGCGGACAGTTCTTCCGCAGCGCTTGCCACGGTCTGGACACTGGACGTCGCATCGTCGGCGGAATTCAGGGTTTCCGTCGCGCTGGAAGCGCTTTGACCGGAGAGATCCGACAGGTGTCCGGCGGTTCCTTCCAGGCCGTGCACCGTTTCGTTGACCGAGTTCAGCACATTGGAGACGTTGCCCCGGAACGACGCGATCAGTTCCTGGATATTGTCCTGACGGCTCGACGCGGCAGCTTCGGTTTCACGTTGCTGCTCGGCGAGCTCCAGGCGTTCGGAGGCTCTGGTCTTGAGCGTATTTACGGCTTTGGCCAGAACACCGATCTGGTCGGTGCGATCCTTGTAGGGAATCTCATTGTCCAGATGATCCTGCGCGATCTGGCTTGTCAGGTCGGCAAGCTGGGTTACCGGCCGCAACTGGCTGCGGATCGAGAAGATAAGCAGCAGGACGGACACGATTACGACCGGGAGGGCCAGCATCATGTAACGGGTCATGAGTTCGGTGACGTTGGCCTGCACGGCGGCTTTCTCGACACCGGCATAGAGAATGCCGATGATATCGCCGTGTTTTGAAAAGATCGGCTGGTAGACGGTGAAATAGTCCTTGCCCAGGATCGTGGCCTGACCGTTAAAGGTCTTGCCCGCAGTCACGACGGGATAGACAGCACCTTTTTGACCGAGGGGGGTGCCGACGGCACGTTTGCCGTCTCCCTTGATGATATTCGTGGTCTTGCGCCAGAAGTCTTTCGTTTCAGGATCCCAGGCGAACACGGTCGCGGTCTCGCCGGTCATGCGGCCGATCGAGTCAATCATGTCGTGGTTGGAGAATTCGGGGATCGCAGCAAGTTCAACCTTGGTAACGTTACCCTTGGAGTTCCAGGAAACCTTTGTTTCTTCGACCTGTTCTTTCAGAATTGTTGCCGCAACACGCAGGTTGATGTCCTGTTTTTTGAGTGCTGTGGTCTGAGCCTGCCCCAAGGCGACCTGATAAAGAATTATGCCCACAACAAACATTGAAATGGTAAGTAGACCGGCTGAAATTATTGCCAGTGTGGAAGTGACGCTCAGACGAGCGTAAAGATTTTTCATTTCAACCCCCTCAAACCTAACCCAGGGGAGTTTTTCGAATATTGGTAAATTTAAAGAAAATGAAATCAATCAAAAGTTGAATTTGATGATGGTTCTATCTGAGGTGGGTGTTCCGGGGTGCTTTTTACCTCTGTCCGGTAGCTTGCGGCCCATCGTGGCAAAGTCGTTGTTGACCGGGTGAGACCTCACTTCCAGGAGGTTAGGAGTGGCGCGCTTAACTTGCAAACAGCAGCGCGCTTCCGCCGATCACAAGCGCTGCCCCCGCCCATGCGCCAACAGCCGGGACCTCTTTTGTGCGCCACCACATCATGGGAAGCATGATCGCAGGTGTTGTCGCCGAAAGAGTTGCCACGATGCCGACTTCCCCTCCGGAGAGGGCGAAAAGAATGAGGGTCATGCCGAGGCCCATGGCAAGGAAACCGGACAGGGCCACCATCGAAAAGATCGGCAGTGTGAGTTTTCCCGCGGGCTTTGCCCAGGAAAACGGAAGCTGCATTAGAAGCAGAAGGCCGGCTGCGGCAATCCCGACCCGAATACTTGAGGCCGCTACCGGATCGACCCCGGTTTCCATCACGGGTCTTGCGATCAGGGAACCGATGGACTGGGAGAGCGCGGCAATGAGACCATATGCAACGCCGATCCAAAGCGGTCCCCGGATGTTCTCCCACTTGTGAAGCTGTGATTTGCGTTTGCCGAAGCGGATGGCAAGCAGGACACCCAGAAACGTCAGGACGATACCAAGGATCTGCAAACCTTCGAGCTTTTCGTTCAGGATGAGCCAGCCGAGTATAACGGACATGGGGGCATTCAGTGAAAACAGCATGGCTGTCCGGCGCGGCCCCAGACGGTTCATCGTCAGGAACAGTGCGGTGTCGCCCATGAAAATGCCGATGAACCCTGACAGAGCGAGCGGTATCAGGTGACCGTCGCCAACGGAGCCCCAGCCGGTGGTGACGAAAACCCAGGCGCACAGCATCATGGTGACCACTACCATGCGCACGCAACTGAAGGCGATTGCACCAAGATGCTGAGCTGGCGATGCTGCAATGAGACCGGTCATTGCCCATAAGGTGGCCGCCCCGAGGGCTGCAGCTTCGTATAGGTACATGAGGGCTTAATTCCGCTGAAAGGATCCCCGAAGGTCAGAAGTCACGCCTGTTCAGACCGTTTCAAGGTACGTTTGAAATTTCGTCTGTCAGCAACCGGACCGGTCGCAAGTCTCAAGACGAGGAGCACGCATTTGGAGGGGCTATCTTAAAGGAAGCAGGCGGACACCGGCCGGCGCCCGCCAGGAATTGATCAGGCAGCAGCTTTCTTGGGAGTGATCAGGCCGCGATTGACCAGAACTTCGGCAATCTGGACTGTGTTGAGCGCCGCGCCCTTGCGCAGGTTGTCGGAGACGACCCACATGTTCAGGCCATTTTCCACGGTCGCATCTTCACGGATCCGCGAAATATAGGTCGCGTCTTCGCCGGCAGATTCATAAGGCGTGATGTAACCACCGTCTTCCTGCTTGTCGATGACGAGGCAGCCGGGCGCTTCGCGCAGGATGTTGCGCGCTTCTTCTGCAGTGATCTCGTTTTCGAACTCGATGTTGACGGCTTCGGAGTGACCGATGAATACCGGAACACGAACGGCGGTGCAGGTTACCTTGATGGCCGGGTCGAGCATCTTCTTGGTTTCTGCCAGCACCTTCCATTCTTCCTTGGTGTAGCCGTCTTCCATGAAGCTGTCGATGTGCGGAATGACATTGAAGGCAATCCGTTTGGTGAACTTTTCCGGTTCGATCGGGTCGTTCACAAAAACCGCGCGAGTCTGGTTGAACAGCTCTTCCATTGCTTCCTTGCCGCCGCCGGAAACCGACTGATAGGTGGCAACGACAACGCGTTTGATCTTGGCGCGCTCATGAAGCGGCTTCAGTGCCACAACCAGCTGTGCGGTGGAGCAGTTCGGATTGGCGATGATGTTCTTTTTGGTGAAACCGACGATGTCATCCGCATTCACTTCAGGCACGATCAGCGGCACGTCCGCGTCGTAGCGCCAGGCAGAGGAATTGTCGATGACAACACAGCCCTTGGCACCGATCTTCGGCGACCATTCCTTGGAAATGGTGCCGCCGGCAGACATCAGGCAGATATCGGTGTCGGAGAAATCATAGTTCTCCATGGCCTGAACCTTCAGCGTCTTGTCGCCGAAGGAAATGTCGGTGCCTTGCGACCTGCGGGACGCTAGGGCGACGACTTCGTCGGCCGGAAAACCGCGCTCAGCGAGGATGTCGAGCATCTCGCGGCCGACATTCCCGGTAGCGCCTGCAACTGCGATCTTGAAACCCATTTTTGACTTGTCCTTGTCCGTCTCCCCGCTTCACCAGCTGCCCGGTTTCGATGGGCGTCGCCGGCTCCCGGCGCCTCCCATCCCCGGGGAGGCGGGATGAGCGGCACCGTCAAGCGGTGGTTTTGGTTGTCTTGGTTGTGCGTTTGAAAGCGGTTGCGGCAGCCGTCCGGGTCTCGCCGCGCAGGAAAGTCGCGCAGGCAAGGGCCTTAGACATCGTATCCAGAATGTCGGCTTTCAGCCGGAACATGGGAAGCTCGCAATCGTCAAAACTTGAGACGGCGGTGTTTTTGCCCGGAAATCCTGCGAAGTCAACAAGGAATGCAACACAAAGCCGGGTTTGGCTTTCACATTGTTGCTTCAAAGCGACTTAAGGCGGTTCGCATAACATGAAAATGGATGGTCCGCGGCCTTCAGTTGGTGTGCCGGGGTGACCCTGCCCAGGATTGCAACGGCCTTGTCAAAAAAGCCGGTTGCCACGGGAAAATGTCCGGTCGCCGGACTGTGAACTCCTACAATTGACGTTGTGATATAATGCGAGCTTGATGAACTGTCGCAATATGCCTGAGTGGGAGGGCAAGGACCATGCCAGGCGAAACCTACAACATACTGTTTCTTTGCACGCGAAATCGGGCGCGCTCCATTATCGCTGAAGCCATTGTCAACAGGGAAGGACATGGGCGCTTTCGTGCGTTCTCGGCCGGTACGGAACCCGATCGGCAGGTGCGTCCCGAAGTGATCGGTTTGCTTAAGCGGCTTAACTTCAACGCGGAAGCGGCACACGCGAAGAGCCTGAAAGATCTGATCCGGGCAAAAATGCCTCCGATGGATTTCATCTTCACGCTGTGCGATCAGTCGATCGAAAAAACCTGTCCGGTCTGGCCGGGGCATCCGGCGACCGCTCTTTGGCCGATCCCTGATCCCAAGCAGGCAAAACGCAGTTCCTCCGAACAGGAACTGGCCTATGTGGAGACATACCGGACATTGAACAATCGCCTGTCGGCGTTCATGAACATGCCGTTCGACAAATTGGATCAGCTGTCGTCGCGTGACAGTCTCGACTCAATCGAGATGACGTCCGGACGTTTGCAGTAGTTTTGAGCCGATATGGCTGAGAACCTCGTCACGGCGAGGCCTGTAGGAGCTTTTGTCTGCAAAGCTGACCGCCGCAAGGCTGGGAAGCTCAAGCAATACCGACAGGTCACCGTCCAGGATCGTTGTGTTTTCATGAAAGTGAAATCGCTCCAGTTCCCGCAAGCCGGCCAGCGGCCTCAGGGTGGGCAGCTTTCCGCAATTGATCAGGTGAAGTGTCTTCAATTTGCTTAGTGCCTCGATGCCGTTCAGCGATCCGATCTGTTTGCAAGTTTCTATCTCCAGCGTCTTCAGACGATTGCAGGCAGTCAGCGGCTCGACAGAACTCAGTTTGGGACAGGAGTAGAGATCCAGGCGCTTGAGCGCAGGCAGATTTCCGATACCAAGGAGCGAGCTGAGCTTTCTGGAGGTAAGCCGCAGTTCCTTCAGCCTATTCAGCCGCGCCAGTGGTGTCAGGTCATCGCCTGGATAATTTTCGACACTTAGCCGGGTCAGACCTTCGTGCAACAGGAGTGCCTCAGCCCTGGGGCGCCAGGTTATGTAGACATTCTGCAAGCGCGAAAAGGACAGGAAGTCGGGCGCACTGGCAAACCGGCACTGAAGTCCGAGTGTTTGTAAGCCGGGAAGCGACGCCAGCGGAGTCAGGTCCTTGACATCCCAGTCGTAGATCTCAAGTCCGGTCAGCTCCGGCAGTTCTTCAAGAAAAGTCAGCGGTTCGTTCTGCCAACCCAACGAACGGGACAACCTAAGCCCGGTTGCGCAGAACTGCTCCATGACCGGCTTGAAGCGACTTTGCCAAGGCCCCTTCAGAACCAGATATCGATGATTGTCCCGTTCATCGTGCCAGATGAAATATTCGTCTGTTTCGGCAATTCTGGGGTCGCTCATCCAAAGGCCAAATTCAAGAATTGAACAACTTTCCCGGTCCAACACCCCTGGTCGCAATGCCTGCCAGGGTCAGCATGTGCCAGGCGAGGGCAAGATTGGAACTGATCACCGGTTTGCCGAGCTTGCGTTCGCAGGCTTCGATCACCGGCAATGTGCGCAAATTGGTGCAGGAGGCAAAAACGGCATCAATCTCCGGGTCAGCGCCGATAGCGCAAATCGCCTTTTCGACGGAGTCGTTTGTAATGCGGGCGACGACAGCTTCCTCGGCCTGACCAAAGGAACCAACAGTTACCGGCGTCATGTCATTTTCGCGCAAGAGCGTGCAAACAGCCTCGGAAACCTCGGCGACATAGGGAGAGACGACACCGATCCTTGAAACATTGAGATGGCGCAGCGCTTCCAGAACCGCCCGCGCCGGGTTGGTGACCTCCACTTCCGGGTGCGCTTTTTGCACGGCTGTGGCGACAGCATCCGAGCCGATGACCGTGGCGCCGGACGTGCAGGCATAACCGATGACGTCAAGCGGGCGGTTGCCCGGCAGAAGCGCAGCGGAACTCGAGAGCTGTGCCTTCATCTGCATCAGGGTTTCCGGTGTAACCTCAGGCGCACTTTCGATTCTCGTGTGATAAAGGACAACGTCTTCAAGGTCGAACAGGCGGCGGAATTCGGTTTCGATGGTTTCGTCGGCTTGCAATACGATCAGGCCGAGGGCAGCTTTTCCGCCCAGTCCTTCATCACAGTCAAAGTCCAGTCTCATTGTCCCGACTATCTCCCTTCAGCTGGTCAGAACCGGAATTTCCGGCGCGGCAGGGGTGCTAAGGAATTCAGGTTCACCATCCCTAATGACGATGTTTTCTTCGTGAACCATCATTTTTCCGCCCCCGAGATCGATGCTCGGTTCAAGCGTCATGACCATGCGCTCACGCAGAACCGTCTCGTCGAAATCCGTGATGGACGGCGACTCGGTCAACTGCATGCCAAGGCCATGGCCCAACCTGCCGACATCTCCGTCCGATTGCCCGAGCGTCTGCGCCATGGCTCTGAAAAGATCGGCACAGGTTTTACCCGGGCGGGCAACTGCCGCTGCCGCTTTCACGGCTTCCACCAGCTTGCGATGAGCTTCATTGGCAGCTTCGTCCGCATGGCCGATTGCAAAATTGCGGTCAAAATCGCAAAAATATCCGTTCTTGGTGGCGCCCGTGTCGAGCATCAGGATATCGCCGCTGAGAAGTTTCTGGTCCGAGGGCGGCGAAATGACGTCGCCATAGCCACCTTGACCGGCACCGCCGACCAGATAGGGGACGTCGTCGGCGCCCTGTTGCAGCAGATCTATCCTGAAAGACCTGAAGACATCCTTGAGCGCCTGACCTTCGCGAAAGAGCTTGGGTGCGTTGGCAAAACTTGCCGATCCGATGCCGCAGATGTCCCGCAAGAGCGCGATTTCGTTTTCGGATTTCACCATGCGCAACTGCTGCACCAGATCGGTGGCGTCGATGAATTCTGCCAGCGGCAGGCGGGATTGCAGTGCCTGAAAGTCCCGAAGGGGCATGCGCAGAGAGCTTTCACGGCCCATCAGCATGCCGATTCTTCCCGCTCTTCTCAGAGTTTCCGCGAGGAGACTGATGCCGTCATCGGTCGGGTGAGGAGATGAAAACGCCCGGATGTCATCGATCCAGGTCGCCGACATGAGATGGGCACCGATCTGCGGGATAACTGCAATCGGCTTTCCCTTTGACGGGACGATCACGAACCAGGGGCGGGTCGGGCTTTGCCAAAACAGGGTTCTGAACCCGGTGAAATACCTGACCTCGGCCTCTGTCGTGAGAAAAAGAGCGTCGAGCTCAGCTTCTTTCATGGCGCGTTGGGCACGCTCTGTTCGGGAGGTAAATTCGTTCTCGGGAAAATCCTGCTCAACCATGCTCATGACCTTCTCGTGGGTCTTCGATTCGTTTGGGACCGGAACCGGTCCGCAATAGTTCTGAATGCTCTCGCAAGGCAACGCTCGCGACAAGGTTCACTCAGATCATCAGCTATGGCAATTGAAAACAAGTACGGTTTTGCCAGTGTCGGAATCTGAACACTGACTGATGCACGGATGAAGGCAAGCGATGCTTCGTTTGTTGAACAACGGTACGGTTGTTTGCTGAACGTCAGACCCCAAGCTGCGAAGGTTTTGCGCATCATGATCGCAGATGATGGACTTCAATCTTCATGAATTTGCCGATGCCGTCGCTCAACAAGAAAAGCTGGACGACATCGGCAATTCCGCCTGAGGCTTTTTGCTAGCCCCGGGCTGTTGCATTGCCTTGCGGCTCGGGCCGCAAGGTCAGGAGGGCGATCACGAATGCCGTCAGAGCACAGGTGGCCACCGCTCCGACGAGGGGGAGCGGCGTGCGGTCGAAGAACGGGCTGCAGATGAGGATCATCAGTCCGCCGGCAACCATCTGAAGCGTGCCACCCAAAGAAGATGCCATGCCGGCGTGTTCGCCGTGCTCCTCCAGCGCCATGACCATAGTCGGCGCAATGACCAATCCCAGACAGGTGTTGCCGACAAAGAACAACGCCATGAGTACCGGAAGATCATCGAAGCCGAGCCACACCATCGTGAACAGCAGCGAGGTTGCCGCGGCAAAGCCGAAAACGGCCCAGAAGGCGACCCGTCCCATGCCGTATTTCTGACCGAGCCCGGCCGCAAACTGGGAGGCGGCGAAGAAACCGACTGCGTTTGCCGCGAAGACCAGGCTGAAACCGGTCGGTGTCAGCTCATACGTTGTCATGTAGACCATGGGTGCCGACGCGATGAACACGAAGAAGCTTGCCAGCGAGAAGCCGCCAATGAGCGTCAGGCCCATGAACTTGCCGTCCCGGAGCAGGAAAATCGCGCTTCGAATGAGAGCGGTGGCATCGATCCGGCTGCGCATGTCGCGTGGCAGCGTTTCCGGCAGCTGCAAGGCGGTCAGGATCATGGCAAGCAGGGCGATCAGGCCGAGAGCGCCAAAAATCAAGCGCCAGCTGCCAAACGAAATGATGAAACTGCCGGTAAGCGGAGCGAGCAGCGGTGAAATGCTGATGACCAGCATCACCAGCGCCATCAGCCGCGTGGCGGCTGTTCCGGTGTGCAGGTCACGAACGACGGCGCGCACGATCACCATTGGCGCGGCCGCGCCAAGCGCCTGAACGAAGCGGCCCCACGTCAGTGCAGTTACGTCGTCGGCCATCGCACAGATGGCGGAACCGGCAATGAACACGGCCAGACCCACGAAAATCGGAGGCTTGCGGCCTACCGAATCGGCAATCGGACCATAGATCAGCTGCGCAAGGCCAAACGCAATGAAATAGACCGTAAAGGTCAGGTGAGCGCCTGCATCATCAGTCTGCAAGTCACGCACGATCTGCGGTGTTGCAGGCAGATAAAGGTCAATCGCAAACGGACCCACAACAGCAAGAAGCCCCAGCACAATGGCGGAGCGGACAAAACCGATCTGCATAAGATTATCCGATTTTTTCGCGTAATACGCGAGGAAGGTGTGGAGACACCAGAAGTTAGAGATATCTAGGGTGTTGTCCAGTCTTTTTTAAGGCAATGCAACCGGGTCTGCGTGAATATTTTATGCGGGAAAGTGTCATGGAACCTTCACGCAACTGTCACCGCTATTGCAATGAGCGTCTCTAGCTTGCCGCCACCACAACCCGAAAACATGGGAGCTAGTGCAATGGCAGATCTTCGCGGACGTTTCCTCAAAGGCGTCAGTCTCGCTGTTCTGTTCGGTCTTGGTGCTGTTTCGGCAGCACAGGCTGATTACTTCGAACGCATCAACACATACCCGGTGTATAAAACGCTGCCGAAAGGCGCCGACAAGGCGACGGAAACCGTTGCAGAGATCATTTATGCGTCCAAGGATGGCCGCACGCTGGCATTCACCGACAGCCCGGGAGATGCGATCGTTTTCGTCAATGCCGCAAACCCGCTCAATCTGCAGCCGCTCGGACGCACAAACCACGGCGGTGAACCCACTTCCGTTGCTGTTGGCGATAAGTCTGCCTATGCTGGGGTCAACACCAGCGAAGACTATGTCAACGCTTCAGGTCATCTCGCGGTGATCGCGCTCGACAGTCTGGGAATCACCGCAAAATGTGACGCCAAGGGCCAGCCGGACAGCGTTGCGATTTCTCCGGACGGCAAATTTGTTGCCATTGCGATCGAAAACGAGCGCGACGAAGACCTGAATGACGGTGTCATTCCGCAGATGCCGGCCGGGCACCTTGCTATTTTCGATCTGGATGAAAACGGTGCGCCGACCAATTGCGATGCGGTGCGCATTGTCGACCTGACCGGTCTGGCGGAAGTTGCTCCGAACGACCCTGAGCCGGAATTCGTCTCCATCAATTCCAGGAACCAGGCTGTGGTGACCCTTCAGGAGAACAACCATATCGCGGTCGTTGATCTTGCGTCCGGCGAAGTCACCGCGAATTTCTCTGCCGGTGCGGCAACTGCGGAAAATGTTCCGGTCAAGAAAGTTCGCATGAGCGATGCATCCGGCAGTGCGGAAAATGTCGTGCGCGAGCCCGATGCCGTTGCCTGGATCGATGACGAGCGTTTCGTAACTGCAAACGAAGGCGACTATGAAGGTGGTTCCCGCGGTTTCACCATCTGGAATGCCAAGGGCGAAGTGCTTTTCGACAGCGGTAACCAGATGGAACATCTTGGTATGGCGTATGGCCACTACCCGGCCAAGCGCGCCCACAAGAAGGGCACCGAGCCGGAAGGTGTCGCAGTGGGTTCCTTCGGTGGTGAGACGTTGATCTTCGTGAACTCCGAGCGTGGCAACTTCGTTGCGGTCTACAAGGATACCGGCGCTGACCCTGAATTCGTTCAGCTGCTGCCGACCCATGTCGGTCCGGAAGGCCTTCTGGCCATCCCGAGCCGTGATCTTTTCGTCGTCGCCAACGAAGTTGACGATGCCGAAGAAGGTGTCCGTTCTCACATCGGGCTCTATAAATTCGGCGCCAAGGCTCCGGCCTATCCTTCGGTGGTTTCGGTCACCGATCCGGAAAAAGGTGCGCCGATCGGCTGGGGTGCCCTTTCTGCGCTGGCTGCCGATCCGAAAGATCCGAACAAGCTCTATGCCGTCAATGACAGTTTCTACAAGACCGGCCGGATCTACACTCTGGACATCTCTGCAACGCCGGCCAGGATCGTATCTTATGTCGATGTCACCGGTTCAGGTCAGGAACTGCTCGACCTGGAAGGCATCTCCGTCTCCAGGGAAGGTGGCTTCTGGCTGGCGTCGGAAGGGCATCCGGACAAGGACCGTCAACATCTGCTTTTGAAAGTCGATGACAAAGGCGCTGTTCAGGAAGAAATCACTCTGCCGCAGAGCCTGATCGATCAGTCAAAGCGGTTCTCTTTCGAAGGTGTGGCCGAGTTCGAGATGAACGGTCAGTCTTTGGTCGCCGTCGCGGTTCAGCGCGAGTGGCAAGACGATCCGAAGGGGCACACCAAGATCGCGATCTACAATCCGGCAGACAAGACCTGGGGTTTTGTCCATTACCCGCTTGATGCACCAAAGAGTGCAGCCGGTGGCTGGGTCGGCCTGTCTGAAATCGTCTCCCTGGGCGACGGCAAATTCGCTGTTCTGGAACGCGACAACAAGGGCGGTGAAGACGCAGCGATCAAGCAGATCACAGTTGTGTCTCTGGAGGGCGTGACACCGGCAGCTCACGGTGACAACCTGCCGGTTCTGAAGAAGCGCTTTGCCATGGATGTTCTGCCGGTAATGGCTGAAGGCAAGGGCTGGATACTCGACAAGCCGGAAGGTCTCACCATCACCGCCGATGGCCGGTTGATCCTTCTGACAGACAATGACGGTGTCGATGATGCTCCGGGCGAAACCCAGCTGATAGATCTCGGACCGGCAACGCGCCTGAACTAAACGCGACTTCAAGTCTCCCAAGACTTGACCGAAGGTCCGGCGGCTTCAGGCTGCCGGGCCTTCTTTCGTATTGGGAAGATGATCACTGCGAAAGGTCAAGAAAATTGGCTTTATCCGGCCATTTAGGCGCGTTTCGAATTTATTGGTAATTTGAACGTAGTTTTCTTGCCAATCAGTTCCAAGGTGATTCGCGAGACTCTCCATGACAATCCGAAAACGACTGTTTGTCCTTGTCATCGTTCTGACAGTGCCGATCGTGCTTTGTGCCGGTTGGATTATCCTGTCAGCCTACAAGGACCTTGCGCGGGACACGGCAAAACTGGAAAGCCTGCCGTCCCTGGCTACAGTTTGGAATGCTGGCATCATGCGGCAGGACGCCGTTCTTCCTAACTCTGTTTTTGCCCAATATCCGGGATGCGCACCTGAAAAGGCGGCTGGATCGCCGTCCAAGGCGCTTTCCCAGGCACACCGGGTGACCACCTGTATCGGCAGTGAGGCGGGGCTTGCGGCAAACACCGCTCAAACCACCAATCTGCTTGCGGAGCTGGTGTCGGGACAATTGTCGGACCTGATCGTTCGTACCAATGCGGTCATTCGCAACAGCGAAAACGTGGCCAAGAAAACCGAACTCAGTCATTTCGATTCCATGTCGGTCCTTGTTGGCGCCGGACAATTCAAGGTTCTTGCGGACCAGATCAGCTCCATTTCCAAGACTGGGCCGGGCGCGGTTGAAGAAGGTCAGGAAACCGCTTTCAGCAAAGCGGCGCAGACCTACCGGCAGGCAAATGGCAGCCTTCAGGGCGCGCTGTCCAAGATCGCATCGAAAGTGGGCCAGGGGGCGGACGGGACAACTCTCGATCTTCAACCGGTGCGCGATCGCTATGCCGCTTTCCTGAACGCGATAGACGGTCTGCACAAGGTCGCCCAGACAGAGCTGGAGGCCCGGTTGCAGTCGATGGTCTTCGACCTTCGTGTGCGCATGTGGGGCGTTGCGGTTGCGCTTGGAGCGGTCTTCCTGATTGCTTTCGGGACGTCCTGGTATTTTGGCAGATCCATCCTCTACTGCATCGAGTCCCTGAACCGCGGTATCAGAAAGCTGGCGGATTCGGACGGAGTCGAAGGTGACCTGCCGTTTTCCTACGGCCATACCGAGATTTCCGATATTGCCCGTGCGGTTGGATATTACCGCGATCGGACCGTGGAACTCACGAAGGAGCGTCAACGGCAAGAGGGGCAGGCGGCCGCTGACCGCCAACAGAAGATCGATGATCTGATTTCCGCGTTCAAGGGGCGCATGGGCGAGTTGCTGACCGATGTGGATGATGCCCTCGGTGACATGCAAAACACATCCGGTGCCCTGAAGGACGTGGCGCAGAATGCGGATCAAAAAGCCCGTGATACAGCGGCCGCGTCTTCCGGCGCTTCCGGAAACGTTGACGCGGTGGCAAGCGCGGCGGAAGTGCTGGCGAATGATATTGCCGCGATCAGCCAACGTGCTCATGACGCGACGGACATGGCTCAGGCCGCGAATCGGAATGCCACCGCTGCAAATGCCGAAATCGAAAGCCTTTCGGAGATATCCAACGCGATTGGCGATATCGTTTCCATCATCAATGCAATTGCCGATCAGACCAACCTTCTTGCCCTGAACGCGACAATTGAAGCGGCCCGGGCAGGGGAGGCCGGAAAGGGATTTGAGGTCGTTGCCGGTGAAGTGAAGACATTGGCCGGTCAAACCGCCTCGGCGACGGACCAGATTACCGAGCAGGTATCGCTTGTTCAGGAGCGCACAGTGCGGGTTGTCGATGCGATCCAGAAGATCATCTCCGACATTGGCGAAGTGACGGATCACACAACACAGATTGCTGCGGATCTGGAAACAAGGCGGCAGTCGACGGACGACATCAAGGGCAATGTCCTGCAGGCGGCCGAGCAGACAAGATCCGTTGTGGAAGACATGGCCGGGGTCGAGGCGATCGCGGAACAGTCAAGCCATGCCGCAGCCGATATGGGAAGCCGGACGGGTGATGTCGTCCGACGCACCGAGGAGTTACGCGAAGAGGTTCGTGATTTCCTGGAAGAGGTTGCGGCTGCCTAAGACGTACATGTCCTGCAAGTGTTCCGAAGACCCGGTCGCGATCTGCTTCCGGGTCTTTGTATTCGGGGGTATCCATCAGAGCTGGTCGGTCCCATAACCGGCTTTACGGGAGGAGTGCCACAGCGCGGCGGCAATGTGCAGCCCTGTCAAGAGGAGCAGCAGCAAGGCCGCCGCGTGATGAAGATTGCGAGGGGGAACGTCGGAAAATGCGGTCAGGCCCGTCAGGGTGCCGTCTGTGATTGCGTCCAGGGAATCGGACAACAAAATCATGCCAAGTCCGCTGGCCAGGAGGATCAATGGCAGCAGACGCAAAAGACCGTGGACGAGCTTGCTGGCCAGAAATTGAAGCCTTGAAGTGACAGGAAAGACCGGCTGCGGTGCTCCCTTGGTAAACCAGATCATTACTCTGACCAGCGAAAGCAGGCCCGCGGAAAGCCCGAAGGTCAAATGAATCTGAAGAACGGGTAGAGCGAAAACTGGTGAGCGGGTCGCTGCATATCCCGAACCGAGGACGGCAAGGATGCATGCTGCAATAATCCAGTGCAGTGTTCGGGTTACGCCAGATCCTGAAATGCGCATGTCTAGTCCCCCTTGTCCGTTCGCACGACTTTGTAAAGCGCCGCGTGGAAGACCGTTTTCCGCTCACTCGCGCCTAGTCCGCTTTCGTGCATCTTGCGAATGGCGGACTGAAACGCTTCAGGGCTTTTCCAAAGAGCGATGTTCACCAGTTGGAATTTCGCGTCGGGGGACAGGGATTGGTGCAGGCGTGTGGATATGTAGCCGGGCTGTGTCTGAAGAAAATCCCGGGCTTTTTCCCAAAACAGGATGGTTTCTTCGACCTGGTCGGCTGGCACTTCAAATGCATTGATGAGCGTGACCAGTTCAGCCTTTTCGGGTTCAGTCGCGATGGCGGGCGGTGCGGCGAGGCCCAGGAACGCTGCTGTGGCGGTCAGGCTAAGGGTTCTGCGGGTCAGTATCATTTTCATCATTCTCCTTTTTATATAGCGTGCTATGTTTATTTATATAGTGTGCTATATATCGTATATGCAAGGGATGACCTTTGAAAAAGATTCGTCCGCCGGATATCTCGCCAATCATATGGCTCGCCTGTTCGCTGCGGGATTGCACCGGCGCATCAAACCTCTGGGGCTGGCGCCGGGGCAGTTTCCGGCGCTTCTGGCGCTTTGGGCGAAAGACGGGCGTACTCAAAAGGAGCTGGTGCAGTTGCTGGATATCGAGCAGGCAACGCTTGCCAATACGCTCGCGAGAATGGAAAGAGACGGTCTGATTGCCCGTAAACCGTCAGAAGAAGATGGCCGCGTGCAGCTTATCTATCTCACGGAGCGTGCAAAAGCGCTGCAGGGAGAGGCGACGCAGGCCGCAATTTCGCAGAACAAGGTTGCTCTAGCGGGTTTTTCAGAAGAAGAGGCAGTCCAGTTCCTGGACTTCATGCGGCGTGCTATCTCAGCCATGCAGCTTGAGGATCAGGCATGAATTTTTATCAGACCTTTTGAAGATTGGGTATTCGTTTGGAGAAGCAGGGCCCGGTGGTACAGAATCGAAGACTTGGTTTAGCCTGCGCAATTGGCGTTCTGTTCATCTGGTCGGGTTTCATAGTGTTTTCCCGTGCCGGGGTCAAAACCAACCTCACTGCCATGGACATGACCGGTCTCAGATTTCTGGTTGCCGGTGGAATTACGCTTCCCTTTGTTTGGAAGTGGTGGCCACGCCATCTTCCCTGGAAGGCGGTTCTTCTCATGTCTCTGTGTGGTCCCGGCATCATCTATTCCCTGCTGATGTATTGGGGATTGAACGAGACATCGGCTGCCTATGCCGGGGTGTTTGCAAATGGATCTCTACCGGTCTTCACGGTTCTGCTGGTCGCCGTTTTTTCCGCAAGTTTGCCCAGCAGTTCTCAAGCCACCGGCCTGATGGTGATTGTCGCCGGGGCCACTCTCGTCGGCAGTGCAGGGTTCATTGGCAGCCAGAAGAGTATTCTCCTCGGCGTTATTCTGTTCCTGGCTGCCTCTGCCGTTCTGGCAGTTTATATTTTTGGTGTCCGATACTGGAAGATCACTCCACGACAGGCCCTGGCGCTGGTCAACGTGCCTAACGCATTGGTGTTCGTGCCCATCTGGCTGCTGTTCCTGCCCTCAGGTCTCGCTGAGACCAACCGCTCCACGATCCTATTTCAGGCGCTCTATCAGGGATTGGGACCAGGTTTTGCCGCAGTAATCATGTTCGCGCTGGCTGCCACGCACCTGGGACCAACAGCGACTTCTGGATTTTCAGCAGCCGTTCCTGCTTCAGCGGCAGTGTTGGCCATTCCCGTGCTTGGTGAAGTTCCCGATGTCCAGGAATGGCTGGGTATCGCGGTGGTCACGCTCGGTCTGACGCTGTTGTTGTTCAACGGCAAAGTGGTGAGGGCACGGGCGTGACACAGCGATGCGCGCCATTTTGACGAGTGATCAGAAGTGCTGGATCAGATCCCACTTGTTTCCGAAGGGATCCTGAAAGACCGCTACCTTGCCGTAGACTTCGGTTCTCGGTTCTTCAAGAAACGCGACGCCACTTTCCGTCATCGCCTGAAAATCGCGGTCAAAGTCATCGGTGTTCAGGAACAGGCAGACCCGGCCACCAGCCTGATTGCCAATGGCAGCGATCTGTGCCGCACCGTCGGCCTTTGCGAGCAAGAGCCTGGTTTCCGAACTTCCCTTCGGAGCAATCAGAACCCAGCGTTTGTCTTCGGAAAGCCGGGTGTCTTCAATCAGGTCAAAGCCGACTTTTTCGACATAGAATGCTATCGCATCGTCGTAATCCGGAACCACGAGGGTAACGGCGCCGATAATCTGTTTCATTGCCCGGGATTTCCTATTGCGCCTTGCGGTAGACGGAGATGTTCGTGAAGCTGGCGACATCAACGAGATGAACCGTCTGGGACACAGTCAGCGTCTGGCCGTCATCGGATAGCTCACGTTCGGCTTTCATGATCGTCAATCCGCCTCGGCGCGCTTCTGAAACCAGATTGCGATCACCGTCAAAGACCAGGCGCATGGCATCAACCAGCCCGCTCTTGCCGAGCTTGACCTCCGGCCCATCCGGAACCGCCTCAAACGTGTCGTTGGTCACTTCTCCATCGGCGGAGACCTGGTTCATCGTGAAAATCGCCATGCCGAAATTGTCTTCGATCCTGAGCGTCGCGCTTTTGGGCGGTTCGCCTTGCTCGAAGTCGCTTGCTTCGGTGTCGAGTATCCAGTTGCCGAGGAACGGCGCGATTTTGTCTTCGATCATGTGACCAGCGTGTCCGGAAAGAAAAAGCCGCCAACGAGATACTCGCTGGCGGCTTGATGTGCAAACGTGTTTTGAATTTATGCGCTCAGAGCGTCCAGTTCGGCAACAATCGCATCGCCCATTTCAGCGGTGGTGATGGTCGCTTCACCCTCAGCGGCAATGTCCTTGGTTCTCAGACCCTTGTCCAAAGCATTGGCGATTGCCTTGTCCAGCTTGTCTGCTGCTGCAACTTCCTCAAAGGAATAACGCAGTGCCATGCCGAAGCTGGCGATCATGGCGATCGGGTTCGCGGCGCCCGTACCGGCAATGTCGGGAGCCGAGCCGTGTACCGGCTCGTAGAGTGCCTTGCGCTTGCCGGTGGTTTCGTCCGGAGCACCAAGGGATGCGGATGGCAGCATGCCGAGCGAACCGGTCAGCATGGCGGCAACGTCGGACAGCATGTCGCCGAACAGGTTGTCGGTCACGATGACGTCGAACTGCTTCGGCCAGCGAACAAGCTGCATACCACCTGCGTCAGCCAGCATGTGCTCCAGCTGAACGTCTTCGTAGCCGTTCTTGTGAGTCTGGGTGACGACTTCGTTCCACAGGACGCCGGACTTCATCACGTTCCGCTTTTCCATGGACGTAACCTTGTTGTTCCGGGTGCGCGCCAGCTCGAAAGCCACCTTGGAAATGCGCTCGATTTCGTAGGTGTCATAAACCTGCGTGTCGACGCCGCGCTTCTGGCCGTTGCCGAGATCGGTGATTTCCTTCGGTTCACCGAAATAGACGCCACCGGTCAATTCGCGAACGATCAGGATGTCGAGACCTTCGATAACATCTTTCTTCAGGGAAGATGCATCGGCAAGCGCCGGGTAGCAGATTGCCGGGCGCAGGTTGGCGAACAGCTGCATGTCCTTGCGCAGACGCAGAAGACCTGCTTCCGGACGAACTTCGTAAGGCACATCGTCCCACTTGGGGCCGCCGACTGCACCGAAAATAACAGCGTCGGCTGCCATGGCCTTGGCCATGTCTTCTTCGGAAATCGACTGGCCGTGCGCGTCGTAGGCAGATCCGCCAACCAGGCCTTCGCTGGTTTCGAAGGACATGCCGCCCTTGTCGTTGAACCAGGCGATAACCTTTTTGACTTCCTTCATGATTTCCGGGCCGATGCCGTCACCCGGCAGAAGCAGAAGATTTTGAGAGGCCATGGACGCTCCATCCCGCATTATTTTAAAAAACCGATCGCGCTCAGTTACCGCGTCGCAACGTGTCTTTCAAGGTGAAGCCAGTTGCAAAGAACTCAAGAGTCGCTGCCGGAACGGTCAAGAAAGCGACGGGAAGGGTCAGAAGCCGAAGAAATCCGCCCCGGCTTCCCACAAAAGGTTGAGCGCAAGCACCGTCATGACCCACTTGAAACCCGTCTTGAAACTCTTTTCGTTCATCTTGCCGAGCAGCTGGCTACCGGCAAGTGTCCCTAGAAAACCGCTGACGATCATCAGAACGATCAGGCCGGCCCAGGGAGCAAACGCAAATCCAAGCGCGCCGAAGGCAATGATCTTGAAGACATGCATGACCGTGGCGGTAACAGCCTGATTGGCAACAAAGCCGTGACGGGTGAGCCCGAGTGTCGACAGGACTGCGCCGCCGATCGGCCCGGCCGCGCCGAAGAACATGGACAGGAAGGTGGATGCAAATCCGGCAACGGCCATGGCTCTTTTGGGGGCCTTGCCGAATTTAGGTGTCTTGCCCCAAACGACCCAGAGCACAAAAAGGCCAATCCCGGCCCTCAGGACTTCCGGGGGCAGCTCCACCGCAATGGAACCGCCGAGTGCTGCCCCGAACACCGCGCCGGAGGCGAACCAGACAACGATAAGCCAGTCGACATGTTTCAGCTGGACAAGTGCACGTCCCGTATTGGAGCCGATCTGAACGACACCATGGACGGGCACAAGCGCACTCGCCGGCATCAGGAAAGCCATCGCTGTAATCAGTGAAACGCCGCCACCGAGCCCCACCGCAGCAGTGAGCGCCGATGTGAAGAAGCTGATGACGATCAGGGTTATGGATGCAAGAGTGCTGATCTGGTTAGGCAGGATCTCTGGCAGCAGGCTCATAAGTCACGCCCAGCGCGTCTTGGCGTAGCTCAGGGCTTCGCGGACATCCAGCTGGCGCGTGGAGTTGCCGCTGCGAACGTAGAAGATGGAGGACTTGCCTTCTTCCAGATAAACCGCTCTGGGCGCAGGGCGGATGATGATCATCGCCACGTCTTTCAAGTCGACCTTGGCAAACACCGTGTGAATGTAGGGGCAAAGATCGCCGCCGAGGTTCTTGGAGACAATGTCGTTGATTGTGCGTTCGAAGGAATCCAGATCCGGGTTCTTCAGAGTCGAGAGATCTCTTTCCAGTCCGACCGCGCCGCCATCGTCGTCAACACCAACCAGAAGAATTCCGCCCTCGGCATTGAAAAAACCGGCAATTGTCTTCGCGATCACCTTCTCCAATCCGCGGTTGACGCGTTTTTCCTTCATGTCCCAGCGCAGGGAGGATTTGAATTCGACGCGATCTGTCTCGCCGCCCCGGATCAAATCCGGGATCAGAACCGTGTGCTCTTCGCGCAGGGACCGGTAAGCTTCGGACGTGCGCATGTAATTCCGGCTGAAAATACCGAATGTCAGGCCGACAATGGCGCCGACAAAGGTGTAGGCGACGGCCACATCCAGATGTCGTGGCAGGAGAATGAGCCACAGCCGCGCCGACAGGAATTCCAGCAGGTTCGGTGCGGTTTCGGAGAATCGCGACAGTTCCCACCAGATGACGACGAGATTCAAGGGGTGGATGATCAGGACGCCGACAACGGCGCCAACAAGCAAATAGGTCGCTAGAAAGGAAAGCTTGAAAGGAGAAAGAGCCATTATGAAAACCTGAACAAAAACGCCGGTCGAAACCGGCGTCTTCATATCATAGAAATTGTCAGGCAGCTGCCGGTAATGCTGTCTCTACGAGTTTTACCCAATAGGAACATCCGACGGGGATCAGTTCATCGTTGAAGTCATATTCCGGGTGATGGAGACCGGCCGTATCGCCGTTGCCCGCAAAGATGAATGCGCCTGGTCGCTCTTCCAGCATGTAAGAGAAGTCCTCACCACCCATCATCGGGTCGATGTTGCGATTGACCTTGCCCTGCCCGGCAATGCCCTCGGCGATTTCTGCCGCAAAGTCGGTCTGGTCGTCGTGGTTTGCCGTCACCGGATAACCGCGGCGGAAGTGCAGCTCCGCGGTAGCGTCAAACGCTTCGGCGATGGATTTGACAATGTTGGTCATACGCTGTTCGGCAAGATCCCGCATTTCCGGGCTCAGGGTGCGCACAGTGCCACGCAAAGTCGCTTCCTGTGGAATGACGTTGAATGCGTTGCCGGCTTCAAAAACAGTCACCGACACGACGACCGAATCGAGCGGGTTGGCATTGCGGCTGGCGATGGTCTGCAGAACGGATACCATCTTCGAGCCAATGACGACCGGGTCGATGGTCTGGTGCGGCTTGGCCGCGTGACCACCCTTGCCGGTGATGGTGATGCGGAACTCGTCCGTCGCCGCCATGATCGGGCCCTTGCGAATTGCGAACTCGCCAACAGGCATGCCCGGATAATTGTGCATGCCGTAAACTTCGTCGATCGGCCAACGGGTCATCAGGCCGTCATCGATCATTGCCTTGGCACCAGCGCCACCTTCTTCGGCAGGCTGGAAAATCACCACAACGGTTCCGTCGAAGTTACGGGTTTCAGCCAGATACTTGGCCGCACCCAGCAACATTGCCGTGTGCCCATCATGCCCGCAGGCATGCATTTTGCCCGGAACCTTGGAAGCATAGGGTTTGTGAGTCGCTTCTTCGATCGGCAAGGCGTCCATGTCGGCGCGCAGGCCAATGGTTTTTCCCTTGCCACCGTTTCTGCCCTTGATGACACCCACAACGCCGGTCTTGCCGATGCCGGTGGTGACTTCGTCCACACCGAAGCTTTCAAGAAGTTCGGCCACCTTGCCTGCCGTGCGGACCGTTTCGTACAGAATTTCCGGATTTTCATGGATATCTCGGCGCCAGACCGTGATCTCGTCAGCCAGATCAGCAAGGCGGTTTACGATGGGCATGAAGAACTCCTGGGAACACCAATGATAGGAAGAATATGCGATTGACGCTTGTGCGGTTAACCTATCGCAAGCTGCAAAAAGGGAAAGTGCCAAAAGGGGAAAACTTTTGCCATTAGCCCGAAATCGCAAGACTGATGCAGAAAATCGTTCTGCGCAGGATTAAATTTTCTTCACGCGGAAGACCCGCGTGTGTTTGATTTCGTTGTCTTCCAACGCGCCGACGACAGGAACCGAGTAATCGGCGAGTTCGGCCAGGCGGGAGGTCGGAAGGTAGGACCGTCCGGGATCTCCCACGAAAACATCTGCGCCCTTGTCGAGCATTCGGTCGAGAAAGGGCAGAACCTTTCCCGCCATGGCCTTGTCGTAGAATACATCTCCGCAAAAGACGATGTCGGCGTCCGGACAGGCTGTAGCGGTTATGTCCGCAGTTTCCAGACTTAGCGAGACGCCGTTCAGGCCCGCGTTGAGTCTTGCCGCCGCAATCGCGAAGGGATCGATATCAACGCCATGACAGGAAAGCGCTCCCGCCTTCATGGCGGCAATGCCGACGAGGCCCGAGCCGCAGGCAAAATCCAGCACGTGCTTTCCTGCGACCAGTTCGGGCGTGTCCAGGATGTAGCGGGCGAGCCCTTGGCCGCCAGCCCAGGCGAAGGCCCAGAATGGCGGTGCAAGTCCAAGGTCGCCCAGTTCTTCTTCGGTCTTCAGCCACAGGTCCATGGCTTCGTCGGCGACATGCAGGCGGATTTCCTCTGCGTGCGGAACCGGCTTGACCAGGGTTTCCCGGAGGATGAAGTCTACCGGATCCGTTATGCGGGGCATGTGCCCTCCGGGCAATTGCGTTCACATCGATACGCCGGGATCAGGCCGGGACGCTCAGGCCGCCCATCTCGCAAACGACTTGCCACTCTTCTTCCGTGACCGGCTGAACGGAGAGGCGCATGGATGTGACCAGAGACATGGCGGCAAGACGCGGCTCGGCTTTCACCTGGGCGAGTGTGACCGGCTTGGGCATGTCGCGAACCGCCTTGAAGTCAACACACTCCCAGCGAGGGTCGTCCGTGGTGCTGTCCGGATGGATTTCACTGCAGACTTCAACGACGCCTACCACTTCCTTGCCGATATTGGAGTGGTAGAAGAACGCCTTGTCGCCGATTTCCATGGCGCGCATGTTGTTGCGCGCCTGGTAGTTCCGGATGCCGTCCCATTCTTCACCGGCATCGCCCTTGGCCTTTTGCTGTTCCCAGGACCATTTGTCCGGTTCGGATTTGATCAGCCAATATTGCACTTATGTTGTCTCCGGGTTCTTGACCACCCAGTTCCATGGGCGGATTTCGACACTTTCGAACAGTCCGGCACGTGCGTAGGGATCTTCTTCGGAAATCGCAAGAGCTTCGTCCCGGTTGGACGCTTCAATCACCACCAGTGACCCGGTCATGTTGCCGTCGTCGTCGAGGAACGGTCCGGCAGCCTTCAGGCCGTTTCCAAGACCCTTCAGGAATTCAAGATGAGCGTCGCGATTGTCGAGACGAACCTGAAGCGCATGAGGTTTGTCGGTGCAGATCAAGGCGTAAAGCATGAGTGATGACCCTTGGTTGTCGAAACTTCCTCGAACCTAGGTCCGCAAGATCGCAAACTCAATGCCGGAAATCGAAGATCAGGCGCTTTCCGTTTCCGATTTCAATGGTCGTGCCATCAAAGTGTTGAGAGCATCGTCGATGGAAAGATTCTCGTCGATCATTCTGGCGACCGTTTCGCAGATCGGTACTTCAATGTGGCTTTCTTCAGCCAGCTTGACCGCAACTCTTGCCGAATAGGCGCCTTCGGCAAGTTTTCCTCCGACCGCGATCAATTCGGAGGCCAGAAAACCCTCTCCAAGGCGGACGCCGAAGGAAAAGTTCCGGGACTGGGTGGACGAACAGGTCAGGACAAGATCTCCCAGTCCGGAAAGGCCGGTAAGGGTTTCGGCCTGTGCTCCCATGGCCGTTCCCAGCCGCGTCAACTCGGCAAATCCGCGTGCCGTCAAAGCCGCCTGGGCGCTGGCGCCGAGCTTTCTTCCGACAACTGCACCGCAGGCAATCGCCAGAACGTTCTTCAACGCACCCCCGATTTGTGTTCCGGGCACATCCGTTGAGGCATAAGGGCGAAAACAGGGAGATTGCAGTGCTTCGCATAGACTGTGCGCGGTGCTCGCCGCATTCGCGGCGACCGTCACGGCTGTGGGCAGGCCTCGGGCAACGTCATCGGCAAAACTGGGGCCGGACAAAACACCGGGCTCAGCCCCCGGGAGCTCTTCGTCCATGACCAGCGAGAGAAGCTTGCCTGACGACTGCTCGATACCCTTGGCGCACAGGACAACAGGACCGCGTACCTTGCCGGTTTCCTTGAGGGCGGCGAGCATGGCGCGCGTGGTTTGCGCCGGAGTGACCAGCAATATGGCATCCGTGTCCGCGACTTCGGCCAGCGTGCCGGTGGCGTTCAGATCCTCATCGAAGGTTATTCCAGGAAGGTAGCGAGGGTTCTGGCGCTTGGCCCGGATGTCCGAAACCGTGCCGGGATCCCGGGCCCAAAGCCGGACATTGCGGCCGGCGCGTGCCGCCGTCAATGCCAGGGCCGTTCCCCAGGCGCCACCACCGACCACGCCGACTGTCTTAATGGCGCCCATTGCTTAGCCTTTCCATGCGTGACTTTACTGTTTGAAGTTGCGCTCCGAAACCTTCAAAAAACAGAGTGTCGGAGGGCGCATCCGCTGCGAACAGATCAATCCAGTGAAGGCGAAACCGGATAGGTGGTCCGCCCGCGCTGGGCGACATCTCGAAATGTTCCCATTCCTGCAGAGGCTTCTCGCGAATTTGGCCGTGAAAATGCCGCCTGCGGTGCAATCCATCGAGACAATCGGGGACATTTTCAAAGAAATGGTCCTGATCCGCAAGGAATTCGAGCGCAATGTCCAGGTTCAGTCCGGTTTCTTCTGCAAATTCGCGAAGCGCGCCCTGAAGGTAGCTTTCTCCCGGGTCCAGAGTTCCGCCCGGTACCTGCAGGCCGACATCAGGATGATCCGGTTCGGAAAACACCAGAAGTTCCGGTCCGCAAGTCAGATAGACATATGCCTTGTGGTAGATTTTCATTGGAAGATTTCCGCGAGCAAGGGTCAGGCTGCGTCTTTCAATCGGGGCAATCGCCGGCGCAGTGTATCCAGTGGCGCGCCGAAGGCGGCGAAGAAATTTTCACTGTCCTGAGCCTTTGGTCCCAGAAGGTCGATCCAGAAAAAGCGGTAGCGAATGGGCCCGTTGCCGCTGCTTGGAAACATCTCGTAATGCTCCCACTCTTCCTTCGGGCGCCGGGCGAGGCGGACATGGTAGTTGCGCCGGATGTGGCGCCCGAGCAGCGGCCGGTCCGGTGCGGGTCGGAACTGCCCGACAGGCGGAATTGTTTCGAATGGAATGTCCTGATCGGAAAACTGGTCGAAGGCCGCATCGAGATCGAGCCCTGTTTCTTCCCGAAACTCGCGCATGGCCCCATGGAGGAAGCTTTCTCCCGGGTCAACCGTGCCTCCAGGGACCTGCATGCCCAGATAAGGTGTGTCGGGCTCGTCAAACACAAGCAGGTCTGTTCCGCAGGTCAGGTAGACGTAGGCCTTGTGATAGACGCGCATTGATAGATTCCCGGTTTGGAAAGGCACAGGCTTCCTAACAGGCTCCCCGCTCGCGCAAAAGGGCAAGTTTGGGAAAGGTGTCCGAATTCTAGCTGCATTCGGGAAATAGCCGGGATTTGCAGCAATTCGGTCGCTAGACCTTTGCACCCTTTTTGCCTGCGCCCAAGATACCTGCATTGGCCGAATCGAGTGGCCAGCGTGGACGGGGGGAGAGGGCCATGTCGTCGACCGGGCCGATCCGCAGGCGTTCGATGCCTGCCCAGGCGATCATGGCCGCATTGTCGGTGCAAAGCGCCATTGGCGGGGCGACGAACCGCGCTTCGGCTTCACATGCAGCCGAAGTCAGCGCGCTTCTGAATTCCTGATTGGCCGCAACACCGCCGGCAACGACGATCACCGGACTGGCGCCGGGATGACGATCGCAAAATAGGTTCAGCGCCGATTTCGTGCGCGCAGCCAGAACATCGGACACGGACCGCTGGAAGGCGGCGCACAGGTCTGCGATCGTCTGATCATCGACCGGTTCCAGTTTCTTGGCCTGGGTACGCAGCGCGGTTTTCAGTCCCGCAAAGGACATGTCGAGACCGGGGCGGTCGAGCAAGGGACGCGGAAGTCTGAACCGTGTCACGTCACCCTTTGCCGCCATTTTTTCAACATGAGGCCCGCCGGGATATGGCAGGCCGAGGAGTTTGGCGGTCTTGTCGAAAGCCTCTCCGATGGCATCGTCGATAGTCGTGCCGAGGCGCTCATAGTCACCGACGCCGCGCACGAGCAGAAACTGGCTGTGGCCGCCGGAGACAAGCAGCAGCAGGAACGGAAATTCTAGATCGTCGGTCAATCGTGCCGTCAGGGCATGGCCTTCCAGATGATTAACCCCGATCAGAGGTTTCCCGGCCGCCATCGCGATTGCCTTGGCGGTCATGAAGCCGACAATAACGCCGCCGATCAGTCCAGGGCCGGCTGTAGCGGCGACCGCGTCGATATCGTCCCAGCTGCACCCGGCCTCGTGCATGGCCTCGGCGACAATCCGATCGAGGATGTCGATATGGGCACGGGCCGCGATTTCCGGCACAACACCTCCGAATTCCGTATGCTCATCGATTTGCGAGCGAATGGTGTTGGAGAGGATCTTTTTCTGATTTGGGCCCTGAACGACGGCAGCTGCCGTTTCGTCACAGCTGGTCTCGATTCCGAGCACTGTCAGATTGGTCGCATTGTCTTTTGAATTGACTGAGGTCATTGATCTTAGAGCTGTGGCCTGTGATAGGACATAATAACAAGAGACAATCAGCGTGCCCGATGCTTTGTTAGCCGGGCGTAACATCTGGACGGTAAGCCTTGCAATCAAATCCTTTGCGTATCGGAACCCGGGGAAGCGCACTTGCGCTGGCTCAGGCCCATGAAACCCGCGATCGTTTGATGGCCGCTCACGGCCTTTCCGAAAGCGACTTCGAAATCGAAGTGATCAAGACATCCGGCGACAGGATTCAAGACCGGCCCTTGTCCGAAGTTGGCGGCAAGGGGCTGTTCACCAAGGAGATCGAAGAAGCTCTTCTGGATGGGCGGATTGATCTGGCAGTGCATTCTTCCAAGGATATGCCGACGGTTCTTCCCGATGGCTTGGCCCTGACAGCCTTTCTGCCGCGCGAAGACGTGCGTGATGCCTTTCTGTCACCGAAAGCCGGGACACTGACCGATCTGCCACAAGGCGCAGTCGTCGGGTCGAGCTCCCTGCGCCGGCAGGCGATGATCAAGAAGCTGCGTCCCGATATCGAAGTGGTGATGTATCGCGGCAATCTGCAGACTCGTTTGCGCAAGCTGGCGGAAGGCGAGGTGGACGCGACGCTTCTGGCTGCAGCCGGACTGAACCGGCTCGGTCTTGAAAAGGAAATTACCAGTCTGTTGAGTATTGAGGAGTTCCTGCCGGCCGTCGGACAGGGGGCGATTTGCATTGAAAGCCGTGAGAATGACGACGCGACGCTGAAAATGCTCGCTGCCATTCACGATCAGGAAACGCAAATCCGTCTCGATGCCGAGCGCGCATTCCTTGCCGTTCTCGATGGCTCCTGCCGGACACCGATCGGTGGCCTGGCGACACTTGAAGGCGAAACACTGCATTTCAAGGGAATTGTCCTGAAGCCGGATGGGTCGGAAGCTCACGAAGCCGAACAAAGCGGACCCGTGGCCGAGGCCATACAGATCGGCAAGTCTGTCGGCGAAACGCTTAAAAGCAAAATGGGGCCCGGTTTCCTGACTGGGCAATAAACCATGCGGTTTCTGGTGACACGGCCGCAGCCCGACTGCAGGAGCACCGCAGACAAATTGCGGGCTGCGGGTCATGTCGCCGACGAGGCCCCGGTGCTGCTGTTCCAGCCAGACCCTCCCGAGAAATTCGACTTGTCGCACGTCTCGGCACTGGCGCTGACGAGCCGCCGGTCGGTGGACGTTCTTGCGGCACACAGCCAGTTTCAGGACTTTCGGAAGCTTCCGGTTTTTACTGTTGGTGACAAGACAGCAGCAGCTTGCAGGCAAGCCGGGTTTTCCGACGTCTTGTCGGCTTCGGGAGATGTTTCCGTGCTGGCGCAGCTGATTCTGGATCATCGTGACAAACTGGATGGCGGAATCGTTCTTTATCCTGTCGCGCATGACCGGACGGGAAGTCTTGAAAAGGACCTCGGCCGAGGTGGCGTTTCCTGTAGAGCTCCGGTTGTTTACCGCATGGATCAGGCGGAAGAGCTGCCTTCCGGCGTGATCGATGCTCTGCGTTCGAACTCGTACGACGGCGTGCTTGTTTTTTCCAAGCGAACGGCTGCGACATTTTTCCAGCTGTTAAAGTCTCATGAGCTTGATCACATTTTTTCCAGTTTGACGATTTACTGCATCTCGCGACAAGCGGCGGAGCCCCTATCTGACTATATGAGGGTGCATGTTGCAGATGCGCCTTGCGAAAAGTCGCTCTTGGATCTGGTGTTAGCAGAGTGTTAACCAGAACCGGAGGAGTCGTTGTTTTGCAGCGCGCAATTGTCCCTGTTGCAGTGGTACCGCTTCGCAATCAGGTGTGTATAGTGAAGGTGTTGGAACCGGTTAGGGTTCAGGAGGAGAGCAGATGGCGACGGACAAGAAATCTTCTGGCGGGGCATCCTCTTCGGGAGGCAAGGGATCCGGTTCGTCCGACAAGCCGGATAGCAAGAGCACGCCTTCTTCCACAGGAACGTCCAAGCGGCCGGTCACGATCGATCTGAAAGCCGAGAAGGTTGACGCAAAGACGGGAAGCGGAGATACCACTTCCTCTTCCAGAACAAGTGTTCCAAAGTCGGGCGGCACCACTTCGACCGACAGCAAGCCGGGTGCATCCAAACCGCAGGCAACTTCGGGCACAAGCAAACCTTCTTCACCTTCTTCGTCCGCGACTTCCACGACCCCGGGCAGCAAACCTTCTGCTGCCGGAACGACTTCGGGCGCGTCCTCCTCAAGCACTTCCAAGTCCGGCGGTTCGGCTGCTTCCAGCAAACCGGCGACTTCGACCGGTGCAGGATCGGGTTCTGCCGGTTCAACAAAGGCTTCCACCTCCTCTTCGACGACGGCAGGCGGAACAAATCCATCCGGCTCGACAACGTTTTCCAGTCCACCTGCAGCTGAAGAAAAGCATGGCGTCGGCGCATTTGGTGTCCTGATGGCAGCCGTTATCGGTGGTGCAGTCGTGCTGGGCGGCGGGTACGGTCTTTATCAGGCCGGTATCGTGAAGCTGCCCGCCGAAGCGAACCAGCAACTGACAAGCGCGCTGAGCAGTGCTGAACGCAAGATTGCCGATCTTGAAAGCAAGCTCGGTGAGGTCAGTTCCACCATTAGCAGTCAGAATGTCGGCGATGGCTTGTCGGCGCTCGAGACAAAGGTGTCTTCGCTGGAAAGCAAGATTGAAACAGCTGCTTCTTCAGCGGCCACAGATCTGACACCTGCATTTGATGCCTTGAAAAGCGACGTTGAAAATCTGCGCAGCGAGATTGAGAACAGTGTTGGCGGAACCGGTGATGGAACGCCGATCAATCTGAAACCTCTGGAAACCCGTCTGGCAGCGCTGGAAGACGCAGCGAAAGGTCAGTCCGCGGGGGCGCAGGTCGACCTCCAGCCTCTTGAGACGCGCCTTTCAAAGCTGGAAAGCGAAGCAACGGCCAATACGTCCGAAGCCGGCAAGCTTTCCGGCTCGGTGACTGGTCTTGAAACGCAGCTGGGTGAGCTGAAAACTTCTCTCGCCGAAGTCCAAAACCGTCTGCAAAACGCTGAAGCAACGGCCAAGGCCGCACAAACAGCTGTGTCGACGTCGGATGTTTCGCTGAAGACCCTTGCCGACAGCCAGGCAAGGGCAACAGAAACGCTTTCAAGTCTTTCCGCGGACATCAAGGCGGTGGGAGATGCGAACTCCGCCGCTCTTGAAGATATCCGAGCTGAGTTGACGGCGATTTCCAAGCGGTTGTCACAGGTCGAATCCACGATGGGCGATGCGACGGCGCGCGAGACCGCAGCGCGGGCGCTGTCCGTATCGGCTCTGAAGTCGGCCGTCGATTCCGGGCGCCCCTACGCGACGGAGCTGGCAGCCGTCAAGGCAGGGCTGCCGTCCGACATCGATCTGCAGGCGCTGGAAGCCAATGCCAAGACCGGTGTGGAACCGGTCTCCGTTCTGATTGCGCAATTCCCGTCCGTTGCCCGCAGCATGTTCCAGACATTCTCCGAGCCCGACCATTCGGGCGATGTGCTCGACAGCCTTCTGGCGAGCGCAAAATCGATCGTTTCGGTTCGCGGGCCCGGAGATGCCGATGGGTCTGGTCCGGAAGCAGCATTGCGGCAAATGGAAAATGCTGTCTCAAATGGCAACTTGAAGGGAGCGTTGGCAGCCTATGACAAACTGCCTGAAGCAGCCCAGACCGCTGGTGCAGACTGGGCAGGGCGCGCCAAGGCCCGTGTCGCAGTCGATGCGCTGACGGACAAGGCCTCGCAGGAAGTGCTGAATGCGCTCGCCGCAAAAGACAGTTAATGGGCAACCGATGAACCGGCTGACCGTACATAGTGATTTTCGACCGGTGAATTCCGGCAGGCCTCGGGAGCGAGCTTAATGATCCGCGTCCTCTTCTATTTCCTTTTGCTGTTTGCCCTGGCAGCGGGCTTTGCCTGGATGTCTGACCTGCCCGGCACGATTTCGATCAGTTGGAATGGTTACGTCTGGGAACAGCCGCCGGTCGTCGTCGCGCTCGTGGCGGGTGTTGCGCTGGTCGCGTTCCTGGCAGTGGTCTGGCTGATCCGCGTGATCCTGAAATCACCGCAGATCGCCACCCGGTTCTTCCGGCGCAGGCGCAAGGACAAGGGTTATACGGCCCTGTCGCATGGCTTGATCGCGCTTGGGACGGGAAACGCAAAGCTTGCTCGGCGTTACGGTCTGGATGCGGATCGACTGCTAGCTGAAGAACCGGCTGCAAAGTTGCTGCTTGCGCAGACGGCACAGCTGGCCGGCAAGGATGATGAAGCCCGGCAGCGCTTTGAGGCAATGCTCGAAGACCCGGAAACAAAGGCTCTTGGTCTTCATGGTCTCTTCGTCGAAGCCGAGCGCCACAGGGAGCCGGTCGCGGCCCGTCATTATGCCGAAGAGGCGGCAAAGACCGCTCCAGGACTGGAATGGGCCGGTAAGGCGGTCCTTGGCTATCAGGCGGTTGCCCATCATTGGGACGAGGCCCTCAAGACGCTTGAACGCAACTATGCCGCCAAGCTTCTGGACAAGAAGACCTATCGCCGGCAGCGGGCCGTCATCCTGACCGCGCTGGCTCTGAAGCTTGAAGACGGGGAGCCTGAGCGCGCTTACTCCCTTGCCAAGGAAGCTCACGGACTGGCATTGGATCTTGTGCCCGCAGCCGTTGTGACCTCGCGGTTGGCGACGCGCAAAGGCGACATTCGCAAGGCATCCAAAGTGCTGGAAGCCACATGGCGCCTGTCACCGCATCCGGAACTTGCGGAGACCTATGCCCATGTGCGCACCGGAGATTCTGCCGTTGATCGGCTGAAGCGGGTCAAGTCGCTTGCGGCGCAGCGGGCCAACACGCCCGAAGGTGCTCTTGCCGTTGCCCGTGCCGCCATGGAAGCACGTGAATTTGATGAAGCAAGGTCGCAACTGAAAAAGCTTCTACAGTCCGAGCCGACCCGCAATGCCTACCTGCTGATGGCGGAGCTCGAAGAAGCCGAGCATGGTGACAAGGGGCGCATGCGTGATTGGCTCGCGCGTGCGATCAAGGCGCCGCAGGACAAGGCCTGGATTGCTGATGGCATCGTGTCGGCGGATTGGCAGGCTGTTTCGCCGGTCACGGGCAAGCTGGATGCTTTCCACTGGGCCGCACCGATCGGCATGTCCGAAGATGAAGGTGAACTTCTGGAAGACAGCCTCTTCGAGACGCCGGTTCTGCCGGCTGCCGCACCGGTTCAAGAAACAGTTGTCGAGAAGGACGTTTCGCCGGAAGACGCAAATACCGTTGACCTGACCGCTGAACCGGTTTCGAAAAAAGCGGAATCGGAGACCGCCGAAGCAAAGAAACCGGAAGCCGAGGTGGTGCAGCCCAAAGAGACCGTTGCACCTTCAGCCAATGTTAAACAGGGCTATGAAGGAACGACGGATGACGTCAAGTTCGCACCCGCGCTGAAGGACCTGCCGGACGACTCGATGTCCTCGAAAGCAAAGGCGCAGGCCGAAAAGCCTGAGCAGGAGACATCGACCGTATCCGCTTCCCCAGAAGCCGACGAAAAGCCGAAGTCAGATGACAAACCGGCTGCCGTTGCCGGAAATGGCGCTGACAGTTCCGTTGAAAAAGAGGCTGAGCTGAAGCAAGACGACGAGAAGGGCGGTCATGCGGAAGCTGAACAAATGGCTGAAGACAAGGACGATATGAACCGTCCGATCGAATTTCCGCTTTCGCGCATGCCTGATGATCCGGGCACGGAGGAAGAGGAAGAAGACAAGTCATCCAAAACCCCCAGGCCGCGATTCTTCAACTGATCCGTCCGCGTTTTGGACTGGTGGATATTCCAGTCTGGCTTTGCGATCGCTTCGCTTCTTGAAGGAAGATGTGATCTTCCTTCAAGAAGGACATTCTTGGGACTTGCATCCAGCGCCAAGCTCCGGTAATTAGCGGCCCACTCGGGCACGCGCTCGAGACCGGCGCTGATATGCGCCGCTTGGGGTTTCCAGGCACAAGCCGCTGTAGCTCAGATGGTAGAGCACGTCATTCGTAATGATGGGGTCGGGGGTTCGAGTCCCTTCAGCGGCACCAGTTTTCAAATTGCCCAGCCTGAAGACCTTTCAAGACCAGTTGTTGGCTGTTGTATTTCACGCCGCTCGGGCTTCGGCTCCATTTGCCGGAAGCGCTTAAATCGCGAGATTGCGTCAGGTCGCAGGCAATTCGAATCCACTTGAATAAAATTGCACCTGTTCAGGTTTGGCTGCCGGTTACATTGATTTTGGATAGTTTTATCTGAGCGTTGATTTCGTCGGGCCCAATTGATTCAATGAAAGAATCAGTAAGTCTCCACAGTTTGTAACAGTTGCACTTTTTCAATTCATGGAGAGCGGGTTGGGCAAGACAGCCAAGCTTGAATTTATTCGCCGTCTCGTTCCCCTGAGTCTGAGCGTGCTCGGGATTGTCGGCGGTTACTTTTTCATGTCACTGCTGAGCAGCCTTTTGTGTCTGGTTGCCGCGGCAGGGATCTATGCCGCGTTGCCTCGGCCAAGCGCGCCTTCAGGTGCGGTCAAGCCTGTATCGAAAACGCCCGTGCTTGCCTTTGATCTTCTGGGTTTCGGGTTGGGCATCACCTTCTTCTCGATTGCCTTCATCGGCATGAGTGTCGCGACCGGAGTGGTTGCTCTGGCGGCACTTCTGGCGCTGCTTCCGGCGTTTGCATCTTTGGTATTCTTTTCAGTGGCTGTTCGACAGGAAACCTCCTGGGTGCGCTTCTTCGGCAATGGATTTGAGTTCACCCAGTTCGGTCTGCGCGTTCGGGTTCTGTATGAAGAGCTCAAGAAGGTTGAAGTCAGACTTTGGGAGGCCTCCGGTTGGGTGGCCTGGTTTCAGGCTACGATCGGCTCGCTCGGGCGCCGTTCAGCGGTGCTGCTCAATGGTGAGCAGAGCACAAAGACGCTGGTGTTCAAACGCAAGGATGGCGCAACCTTCACCATCTCTTCAGAACTCCTTCCCGATCTTCAACGTATTCTGATCGGCATGGACAGGGCTGGTGCGGAGCTTCCGGAAGGTATCAGCGAGTGGCAGCGGAACAAGATCCGCAAGCGCCGAGAGCGCATGTATGGTGGTTCGCCGCAACCGGAGCCGGAATCGGAGCAGGTGCAAGTCGCCCGCATTGCGGCCCTTATCGAGCACGCAAGACGGCAGACCAGCTGAATTTTTTGGCGCGCGGAAATTCTAGCGTACCGTCCAGTCAGGCTTTCTTTTGTCGAAAAAGGCCGAAATGCCTTCCTGAGCTTCCGGTGTTTCCCAGGTGTCGGCCAGGCGCCGGATCGTGTCTTCAATGATTTCGTCGGTTATTGCCGGCCCGAGAGATCTTGCCAGCGCCTTGGAGGCTGCCACTGCGGCTGGGGCGGCGGCGAGATAGGGTTTGATTTCCTTTTCAATTGCTTCGTCCAGATCGGCTTCCGCGACGACCTTTGCCGCAAGGTTCAACTCTTTGGCTTCTTCGGCGTTGAATAATCTGGCCGACATGAACACCCGGCGCGCCTTGCCCTCGCCCATGCGGGCCAGGACATAAGGGCTGATGGTTGCGGGAATGAGCCCGAGGCGCACTTCGGTCAGGCCGAATTTTGCGCTGTCGACGGCGACAACCGTGTCGCACACACTCATCATGCCAATGCCACCGCCAAAGGCCTGTCCCTGGACGCGGCCAATCAAAGGTTTCGGCAGCTCGTTGAGACTTTTCAGCATCATGGCCAGCTTACGGGCTTCCGCCATGCGGGTGTTGCGATCAGCGTGGAACTGTTCCCGCATCCAGCCAAGGTCTCCGCCGGCACAAAAGCTCTTGCCCGCGCCGGTGAGCACCACTGCGCGCACCGCGGCATCCGCACCCAGTTGTGCGGCGGCGACGGTCAGATCCTCGATCATCTGAGCGGACAGGGAATTATGTTTTTCTTCCCTGTCGAGTGTCAGCGTGGTGACACCGCGTGCATCCGTGGAAAGGGAAATCGTCTGAAAACTCATGCGTCAACACTCCTCAGGCCGCGGGCAAACTCAACGACTTCAGCAAGCTTTTCAGTTTTGATGCCGGTCTCGTAACCCTTGTCCGCCACGAGTGAAACGACGGCTTCCGTCGCAACATTTCCCTTTGCGCCGGGAGCATAAGGACATCCGCCAAGGCCGCCGATTGCGCTGTCGAACGTGCGAAGGCCTTTTTCGAGACTGACTTCGATATTCTCAAGAGCGCGCCCTTTGGTGTCGTGATAGTGCCCAGCAACCTTGTCCGCGGGAACGGCACTCAGAACGGCATCCAGCATGACGCCGATGGATTCCGGAGTCCCGGCACCAATCGTGTCGCCCAGCGAGATTTCATAGCAGCCGAGTTCAAACAATTGACGTGCAACTTCGGCGACTTTTTCCGGGGGCGTCGGGCCGTCATAAGGGCAGTCCGTGACGCAGGAAACGTATCCACGCACGGGCATTGCGTCGTGATGAGCCTTTTCCAGAAGAGGTTTGAAACGTTCAATGCTTTCGGCGACCGAACAGTTGATGTTCTTTTTCGAAAAGCCCTCCGATGCGGACCCGAAGATGGCCACTTCGTCCGCAGATGCCTTGCGCGCGGCGGTGTAGCCTTTCACGTTGGGCGTCAGTACGGAATAGACCACAGCCGGGTGGCGGTAGATCCCTTCCATGACTTCCAGCGCGTCCGCCATTTGCGGCACCCATTTGGGGCTGACGAAACTGGTCACCTCGATTTTCCGGAAACCACAGTCCGACAGCCGGTCCACCAGCTCGATCTTCTGACCTGTCGGAACAAACTGCTTTTCGTTCTGCAGCCCGTCGCGCGGGCCCATTTCAAAGATGGTGACGAAGTCGGACATGGGATTTCTCGATTGGTTGATGGCTTGAGCTTGAAATTACGGTCGTTTTCGTCGTTCCGGACAAGAGAGGCAGAGCCGAACGCTGATCCGGAATCCAGACAAACTCCGCGCCGGAGGCGAGACAATTTTCTATTCCGATTGAGTGTTCGTTTCGCTCACGCCGACGTCTGGATTCCAGATCATCGCGCAGCTTACGCTGCACTTGTCCGGATTGCCGGGCACGAGTGACATGCGATACCTTGCCCCAACATAGATTGTCATCCTTGCGAAGGCAGGGACCCAGCAGTCGCGGGTCATTGCTCCAGATCGCTTTCACAACGGCGTGCTGAATCCCGGCTAGCGCTGAGCCTGGCGGGGATGACCGGAAGAAAAGGTGAGACACGCCGTTCAATTCTCCTGCTCGGCCCTGGCACGAAGTTCCCTGCGGATGACCTTGCCGGTTGTGGTCAACGGCAGGGCGTCAACGAAGGTGACCTCGCGCGGATACTCATGCGCCGCCAGCCGTGTCTTGACGAAGTTCGCGATCTCCTTGGCCAGTTCATCCGTCGCGTCCACATCTTCTTTCAGAACAACATACGCCTTGACGATCTCGGTGCGGTGTTCATCGGGTTTGCCGACAACGCCCGCCATGGCAACAGCCGGGTGCTTGATCAGACAGTCTTCGATTTCACCCGGGCCGATCCGATATCCGGACGAGGTGATGACGTCGTCATCCCGACCGACAAAGCGAAGCCAGCCGTCCTTGTCACGCATGCCGGTGTCACCGGTCAGGAGCCAGTCTCCGGCAAACTTCTTTTGGGTCGCTTCCGGATTGTTCCAGTAGCCCAGAAACATCACCGGGTCTGGCCGTTTGACGGCAATGTTGCCGAGTGTGTCGATTGGCAACTCCTCGCCGGTATCCGTGACGATGGCGACTTGGTGACCGGGAACGGCGCGACCCATGATGCCGGGGTGCGCCTCCATGATGCGCGAACAGCTGGAAACGATCATGTTGCATTCGGTCTGGCCATAGAACTCGTTGATGGTCAGGCCGAAGGTCTTGCGCCCCCAGTCGATCAGTTCGGCGCCCAGTGTCTCACCACCTGATGCGACGGAACGCAGGTTCAGCTGCCAGCGATCTTCCGGATCAGGAACCTGACGCATCATCTTCAGTGCGGTTGGCGGCAGGAAGGTGTTGCGGATCTTCTGATCCTGAAGCAGCTGGAAGGCGGCTTCAGCCGTAAATTTTCCGAAACGGCAGGCGACAACCGGAACCCCGAGATAGAGGGCCGGCATGAGAACGTCCAGAAGACCGCCGATCCAGGCCCAGTCTGCCGGCGTCCAGATCCGGTCGCCGGGTTGTCCCAGGAAATCGTGGCTCATCTCCACGCCAGGTAAATGTCCGAGAAGGACCCGGTGTCCGTGCAGGGCACCTTTCGGCTGACCGGTCGTGCCGGAGGTGTAAATGATGATGGCGGGATCGTCCGCGCTAGTGTCAAAGGCGGAGAACTCGTCCTGATGGCCAGCCATACTGCTCGCCAGATCCAGCGCGCTTCCGGTCTCGCCGTCAACGCAAAATACGGTTGTCAGTTCCGGAAGCCGGTCTCTGAGCTGGTCAAGTTTCGCAGCGCCTCCGGCGTCCGTCACGACGACTTTTGCGCCGGAGTTCTGCAAGCGATACTCCAGAGCCTCCTCGCCGAACAGCGTGAAAAGTGGAATGGTAATCGCACCAAGTTTGAGAGCGGCGATGTGTGCAACAGCGGTTTCGAGCCGCTGCGGCAACAGAACGCCAATGCGGTCTCCAGGCTGTACACCGCGGCTGACGAGCAGGTTGGCGAGCTGGTTCGACAGGCGCTTCAGGTCGGCATAGGAATACCGTTCCGTGTCACCGCCTTCTTCAACATACACAAGCGCTTCCCGATCCGGTTCCTGTTCCGCCCATCGGTCACAGACGGCGACGCCCATGTTGAAACGGTCCGGAATGTCCCAGGCAAACCTGCTGGTGAGCTCGTCATAGTTCGAAGCGTCAGGCAGCATCGGCTTCCTCCGCAAGGGCCAGCAGGACCGTGCCGTCGGTCACCTGCTCACCTTCCGACACAAGCACTTCTCCGATGACACCGTCGCGCGGAGCCTTGAGCGTGTGCTCCATTTTCATGGCTTCCAGGATGACCAGTGGTTGATCCTTGGAAACGACCTCCCCTGCTTTCGCGGACAGAACCTTGACAAGACCCGGCATGGGGGCGACGAGGTGATCACCTGCACCGGTTGCGTCGTCGTCCGCGCTCAGGGTGTCCGGCAGGTTCACCGGGAATGCGTGGCCATTCATGAACACGGTGAGGCCCTTGCTGCCTTCCACGACAACAGCGTGGGCGCGATGGCCATCGCATTCGTAGGTGAAAGAGCCGTTCTCCACCTTGATCAAGGTGTATTCCCTGACGCCATTTTCCAGATGAACCGCAAAACGCTGCGATCCGAGCGCCTGAACCTCCATGTCACGTCGTTCGCCTGAAATTTCCAGAAGCGCGAATTGTCGGGATGCGCTCCAGATACGCCACCCGGCCAGTGTTTCGAACGGGTCACTGCCGTTGGCAGGTCTGGTCAGACCGAGCGCGGCCAATGCGGCCAGGGCGACGGCGTCTTCAGGCATGGCCGGTTCTTCGATCAGAATGTCAAGATCGCGGTCAATCAGACCGGTATCGACATCACCGGAAGCAAACCCCTCATGCCGGCACAAAGCCGCCAGGAAACCGGCATTGGTGACGCAGCCGGCCACTTCTGTCGCCTCCAGGCTGGACAGCAATTTGCCAAGCGCTGCTTCGCGCGTCGGGCCGTGCACGATGACCTTGGCGATCATCGGGTCGTAGAAAGGGGTGATTTCGTCTCCAGAGCGAACGCCGCTGTCGACCCTTGCGCCTTCCACCGGCAAAGCAAGATGCTCGAGCGTGCCGATTGCCGGCAAAAATCCCTTCGGGGCGTCTTCGGCATAAAGCCGTGCTTCAAATGCCCAGCCATCAAAGGAAAGTCGGTCCTGGCTCATCGGTAGCGGTTCACCGGAGGCGACGCGCAATTGCCACTCGACAAGATCCTGTCCCGTGATCAGCTCGGTTACGGGGTGCTCTACCTGCAGGCGCGTGTTCATTTCCATGAAATAGAACCTGTCCGCACTCAGGCCGTCGGAGACATCCGCGATGAATTCGATGGTACCGGCGCCGGAATAGTCGATGGCCCTGGCCGCCTTGACCGCAGCTTCACCCATCGCCCGGCGCATTTCTTCAGGCATGCCGGGGGCAGGGGCTTCCTCGATCACCTTCTGATGGCGGCGCTGCAGGGAACAGTCGCGCTCGAAGAGATGGACCGCGTTGCCGTGATTGTCGCCGAATACCTGAATTTCGATATGGCGCGGCTTGGTCAGATACTTCTCGATCAGAACCCGGCCGTCGCCGAAGCTAGCCTCGCCTTCGCGTTGTGCGCCCTGAAGGGCATCGGCAAAGTCGTTCGGATCATCGACACGGCGCATGCCCTTGCCGCCACCGCCTGCACGCGCCTTGATAAGGACCGGATATCCGATCTCTTCAGCCCGTTCCTTCAGGAAGGCGGTATCCTGATTGTCACCGTGATATCCGGGAACCACAGGTACACCGGCTTCTTCCATCAACGCCTTTGCGGCATCCTTCAGCCCCATCGCGCGAATCGATTTCGCGCTCGGGCCGATGAATGTTATCCCCGCCTTCTCCAGCGCGTCGACGAAATCCGGGTTCTCCGACAGGAAGCCGTAGCCCGGATGCACTGCCTCAGCGCCACTCAAGCGACAGACTTCGATGATCCTGTCCGTTTTCAAGTAGCTTTCTGCCACCGGAGCGGGGCCGATGCGATAAGCCTCATCCGCCATGGCGACGTGTTTCGCCTTGGCGTCGGCATCGGAATAAACGGCAACCGTCTTGATGCCGAGTTTTCTCGCCGTCTCCATGACCCGGCACGCAATCTCGCCTCGGTTGGCAATGAGAATTTTTTTGAACATCAGTCTTCCGCCCTCCCGAGCGCAGTCATCAAGTGGGCATGGCTTTCATCGTCAAAGGCGACCAGCGTGACGCTTTCGATTTCCGGCAGTTCATTGAGCACGCGGGTAATCGTGCCGACGGCAATTAAGGCGGCCTGGTCCGCGGGGTAGCCGTAGACGCCGGTGGAGATCGCCGGAAAGGCAAAGGTCCGGCAACCATTATCCAACCCGACGCGAAGGCTGTTTTCATAGCATTGAGCGAGGAGGTCGGGTTCGCCTTCCAATCCGCCGTTCCAGACCGGACCAACGGTGTGAATGACGTTTCCCGCAGGTAGCCCGTAGCCTTTGGTGATCTTCGCATGACCGGGTTCGCAACCGTTCAGGGCTCGGCATTCTTCGAGAAGCTCCGGACCTGCAGCACGATGGATGGCGCCATCAACGCCGCCACCGCCCAACAGGGAGGAGTTTGCCGCATTCACGATTGCGTCGACTTCCACCCTGGTGATGTCGCCGACAAGGGTCTTGATCCGATCCATGACCTACCTCCCGCTTTGCTCGCTCTGAAGATCTTCGATGAGTTTGAAACGCTCGCAGACCAACTTCATCTCCGGATCGAAGCCACCATTGCGTTCGAAAAATCGGCTGTGACCCTGCTGCCAACCGGTGAGGTCTTCGTTTTCACCTTCCGCGAGCGCAAAGTCCTCATCGACATCGCAATAACGCGTGATGAACACGTCCACTGTTTCAAGGATGAGCGCAGGCGACCCGTCCCAGTTCAGGGCGATGTCCCTGCGTCCTGGTACCGGCATGGCTTCACCGCCATCCTCGAAATCCCGAAGTGCGCCGCAGGTCGCCGTTTTCTTTCCGCAGCGGATGAGCCCGATCAGATCGTCGCTCAGCTCCTGACTGTCGCCGAACTTGAAAGTCTCCGCACCGGGATACTTTTGTTTCAGTTCTTCCAGTGTCATCGGATCACATCCTGAAAATACCGAAGCGTGTGTCTTCGATCGGAGCATTCAGGGCTGCTGACAGAGACAAGCCCAGAATGTCACGGGTCTTGCGCGGGTCGATGATACCATCATCCCAAAGGCGCGCGGTGGCATAAAGCGGGTGTCCCTGGGCCTCGAACTGGTCGATGATCGGCTGTTTGAAGTTCTGTTCTTCTTCCGCCGACCAGCTGCCGCCCTTGCGCTCGATGCCGTCGCGGCGGACCGTTGCCAGCACTCCGGCAGCCTGTTCGCCGCCCATGACCGAGATGCGGGAATTGGGCCAGGTCCACAGGAAGCGCGGCGAATAGGCTCTGCCGCACATGCCGTAATTGCCGGCGCCGAAGGATCCCCCTACCAGCATCGTGATCTTTGGCACCGACGTTGTCGCCACCGCGGTCACAAGTTTGGCGCCGTCCTTGGCAATGCCGCCGCTTTCATATTTCTGGCCAACCATGAAACCGGTGATGTTCTGCAGGAAGACCAGAGGCACCTTGCGTTGCGAGCAGAGTTCAACGAAATGCGCGCCCTTGACCGCGCTTTCGGAGAAAAGGACGCCATTGTTGGCGATGATGCCGACCGGCATGCCGTGGATATGGGCAAAACCGCAGACCAGCGTTGTGCCGTAACGGGCCTTGAACTCGTCGAACCGGGAGCCGTCGACAACGCGGGCAATCACTTCGCGAATGTCGTAGGGGGTCTTCAGGTCGGCCGGAACCACTCCGAGAATTTCATCCGGATCGTAGAGCGGGTCTTCAGGTGTCTGAAGCGCAAGGCTGACCGACTTTGTCCGGTTCAGGCTGGCGATCGAGCGTCTGGCCAGTGCCAACGCATGAGCATCATCTCGAGCCAGATGGTCGGCAACACCGGAGAGGCGGGTGTGGACATCGCCACCGCCAAGGTCTTCCGCCGTGACCTCCTCGCCAGTCGCCGCTTTCACCAATGGAGGGCCCGCCAGAAAGATCGTGCCCTGGTTCTTGACGATGATCGTTTCGTCGGACATTGCCGGGACGTATGCGCCGCCGGCTGTGCACGAACCCATGACAACCGCAATCTGCGCAATGCCCTTGGAGGACATGTTGGCCTGATTGAAGAATATCCGGCCGAAGTGGTCCCGGTCCGGAAAGACCTCGTCCTGATTGGGAAGGTTGGCGCCGCCGCTGTCGACCAGATAGACGCATGGCAGATTGTTCTGCTCGGCGATCTCCTGGGCGCGCAGATGCTTCTTGACGGACATCGGATAGTAGGTGCCGCCTTTGACGGTCGCGTCGTTGGTGAGGATCATCACTTCCTGACCTTCCACACGCCCGATGCCCGCAATCATTCCGGCGGCGGGAGCCGCTCCGTCATACATCTCATGAGCGGCCAGCATGCCGACTTCCAGAAAAGGTGAGCCGGGGTCAAGCAGGCGCGAAACCCGCTCGCGCGGCAGGATCTTGCCGCGGGAAAGATGCCGCTGGCGCGCGTTTTCGCCACCACCGTCAAGGGCGGTCTGTGCAGCCTGCTTGACGGCGTCCATGGCAGCTTCATGGGCAGCCTTGTTGGCCGCGAACTGATCGCTCTTCGGCGAGAGGTTCGATTTCAGGATGCTCATGTCACCCGGTCTCCCTTTGGGAATTGATGGCAAGCGGTGCGACTGCCTTGCGCACCATGTTCAGGTAAAGGTCTTCGATCTGCTGTTCTGAAAGGTGTCCGCCTTCGCGGTACCAGGTCGGAATGCCGGTCAGCATGGCAATGATGGCGCGTGTGGTTACGCGTGCGTCTTCAACTGCATAGCGCCCGCTTGCTGCCCCTTTTTCCAGAATGTCGGTGAGGATGGCTTCATAGCGACGGCGCTCCGCTTCGATCACGGCGAAGTTTTCCGGCTCGAGATTGCGCAGCTCCATATAGGAAATGAAGACCTCGTCGGCCCGTTCCAGATGGTAACGGATATGGAAGCGGACAAAACTCTCCAGCGGATCCGTGTCTTGCGCAAATACGGCAGCATCCCATGCCCTCAGAAGGTCTGTCATATGTGACAGCATCAGATCCTTGAGGATGTCCTGCTTGGTCGGAAAGTGATTGTAGAGGGCGCCGGGACGAACGCCGACATCTGCTGCGATTTCGCGCATCGACACAGCCGCGTAGCCCGCACCGGCAAAACGCTTGAGAGCTGCTTTGCGAACGCGGCCAGCGGTCTCCAGGCCCTTCGCGCGGCTCTGAGGTTTGGTGACACTGGTAGCCATGATGCCCTCCTTGAGACGTTCATAAATGAACGCTCATTCATTTACAAGCCTTGTTTTGCGCGAAATCAATGTCGAAGATAATTTTGAGTTGTGAACTGGGTGAACTGTCAAAAAACTTACATGGTTAAGCTGTTCAGAGTTTCGGAGTGTTTCGCGGCAATTTTCAAGAGGATCGATTGATGAGGGACGACAGCGCAAAGACCTGGGTCGAAGCCGAATGGGCAGACAGCCTGGACGAAGAGCTGGAAATGGAGATTGACGACCTGCTGGTTGCCAAGGACCTTCAGTTCATCTCCGACAAAAGACACAAGTCCCCGCTCTGCCGGAAAACCTATTTTCACGAACTTCTGCGCTTGCAGGCCGAACTGGTCAAGCTTCAGGACTGGGTGCAGAATACCGGCGAAAAGATTGTCGTCATCTTCGAAGGTCGCGATGCTGCCGGAAAGGGTGGGGTTATCAAGCGGATCACACAGCGACTCAATCCCCGTGTCTGCCGGGTTGTCGCCCTGCCGGCTCCGACCGAGCGGGAAAAGAGCCAGTGGTATTTCCAGCGCTATGTTCCGCATTTGCCTGCAGCTGGCGAAATCGTTCTCTTCGACCGTTCCTGGTACAATCGCTCCGGTGTCGAGCGCGTGATGGGATTTGCCTCGGAAGATGAGGTTGAGCAGTTTTTCAACGATGTTCCGGAGTTCGAGCGCATGGTCGTCCGCTCCGGTGTCCGTCTCGTCAAATACTGGTTCTCGATCACGGATGAAGAGCAGCAGCTACGCTTCCTGATGCGTATTCACGATCCGCTCAAGCAGTGGAAGCTGTCGCCAATGGACCTGGAATCCCGCATTCGCTGGGAGGATTACACCAAGGCCAAGGAAGACACGTTCGAGCGCACAAACATTCCCGAAGCGCCGTGGTTCATTGTGGAAGGCAACGACAAGAAACAGGCCCGCCTCAACTGTATCGACCATCTTCTGTCACTCATGCCGTATGAAGATATTCCGCATGATCCGATTACCTTGCCGGAACGACGTTTCAATCCCGATTATGAGCGCAAGGTGTTGCCGGAGCATCTCTATGTGCCGGAAAAATATTGAGTTAATCGCTCACACACTTGCATGAAGTGAGAGCCCGGCCTTGCAGGCCGGGTTTCTTTCATGTCATTTGAGGCGCGTACCTCGGCACAGGGAGTTGATCAGAATGGAAAACGGAAAAATCCGGTGGGGCATCGTTTCGACCGCAAAGATCGGCCGTGAAAAGGTCATTCCGGGAATTCAGCGCTCCCGGACCGGAATTGCTGCAGCCATAGCCTCCCGCAGTCCTGTGGTCGCGAGAGATGCTGCAAGTGAACTCGGTATCGAGAAAGCTTACGGTTCCTATGAGGAGCTGCTTTCCGATCCGGACATTGATGCGATCTACAATCCGCTGCCGAACCACCTGCACGTGCCAGTCACCCTTCAGGCGGTTGAGGCCGGAAAGCATGTTCTTTGCGAAAAGCCGATTGCCCTCAATGCAAAGGAAGCGGAGCAGCTGCGTGCACTGCCGAAAGACAGGCTGGTGGCGGAAGGCTTCATGGTTCGCGCGCATCCGCAGTGGATCAAGGCACGCGAGATCGTGCGTTCGGGAGAACTGGGGGAACTGAAAGCGATTCAGGCATTTTTCAGTTTCTTCAACACCGATCCTGAAAACATCCGCAACTTGCCGGGACTAGGTGGGGGCGCGCTTCTGGATATCGGGTGTTACACCATGCTGGCCGGGCGGTATTTCTTTGACGCCGAACCGCAGCGCGTTGTTTCCCTGATCGACCGGGATCCTGAATTCGGGGTTGATCGGATAACCAGCGCGATGATGGATTTCGGTGGTGGCCGGCACCTGAATTTCACTGTCTCGACCCAGCTGACGCCCTTCCAGCGCTTTCAACTGGTCGGCACACAGAAACGCCTGGAAATAGTCATTCCGGTAAATGCTCCGCAAGGTGAAGCTGTACCATTGCGGCTGGACGATGGATCAATCCTGGGGGATGGATCCGCCGAAACACTGACGATCCCGCCGTGCGACCAATATGCGGAACTTGTCGATGTGTTCGGCCGTGCGATCTCAGGCGAGGCGCCGCTGCCCTATGGTGTTGAAGACGCGATCCAGAACATGAAAATCCTGGATGCCGTGTTCGCGTCTGCGGACAAGGGTGGCTGGATCGAGATCAAGTAAGCCTGCTTCGAGGTCTTCAAGAAAGTCCGGAATATGTCCAAAGGCCTCGGGAGCGAACTTCCGGGGCCTTGTTCATTCGCACCAGCCTGTTGTTTCCGGTTCTTCAATCCGTTTGCCGCTGCCGCCCATTTTCTCCGGCATGTCTACGAACTTGGGCAGGCCGTCGGCGAAATCCATGACCCTTTCGCTGTAGAAGATGTGACAGGCAGGTTCATATTTGAGGCCGGACCCCGCGAGGGTCATCGGATAGACGACCGTCATGTTGACCTTCGGTTTGTGGTTGGCGACGCAACCGCCACATTTTTCGCACGTTACACGTCCGCTTGCTTCGTTCTGACTGGATGTGATGACCGGTCCGCCAGTGATGCTGACGTCGTTGCTCTTCCAGATGCTCCAGGCATTGATCGGCGCCGCGTGCCACTTCCGGCAGGAATGGCAATGGCAAATTGCGGAAGATCTCGGGGAGCCCGTCACGGTGACTTTGACGGAGCCGCAATAACAACTTCCCTGATATTCTACTGCGCGGCCTGTCATTTTCTTCCTCCGTGAAATGATCAAAACATATGGGTAAATTCACCCTGCCTGGGCAATGGCAACATCACAGAATGATGCGATCAGGCGAGATTGCGCACGTTCGGCCAGAAACGCGAGATAATAGTTGGTCTGGATGTTTGCATCGGAAACGGGGACGGCGCGCAGGTTGGGGTGAGGCACAAATTCGAAATCTGCCACGAACCCAATGCCCAGTCCCTGTTCCACCGCTTTCCAGATGGCTTCGCGACTGCCGAGCTCCAGCACCGTTTGAACCGAAACTCCGTGTTCGGCGAACGCTTTTTCAACGGCAACGCGCGTCGTCGATCCGGCCTCGCGCCTGATGACATCCTGTCCCTGCAGATCGCTCATACGGATCTCTTCACATGTGAAAAACGGGTGATCGGCATTTACGAAGACCACCACATCGTGTGTGCTGTAGGGCAGGGTTCTGACCCTTGGATCCGAAGGCACTTCGGCAATGATGCCGACATCCGCATCAAAGGACAGGACCTGTTCGAAACATCTGGTGGAGTTGCCGAAGACAACGTCCACATTGATGAGCGGAAACTTCTGCTTGAACGCAATGATCATGTCGGTCGCATGAAACGGACCGACAGCTGCGATCGTGAGGGTGCCCGCATCGCATCCCCTGAAGGATTCCAGCAGGCTTTCCGCGTCCTGTTCCGCCTGATGCAGGCGGCAGGTGATCTTGAAAAGCTCTTCTCCCTGTCCGGTCAGACGGATCTCTCGGCCCAGGCGGTTGAACAATTCCACGCCGTAACGCTGCTCAAGCAGTTTTACCTGCGTCGACAAGGTCGGCTGGCTTATGTTCAGCGACTTCGCGGCTCGCGAAAAACCCTGATGTTTGGCGACTGCGTGAAAAGATCGAAGTTCGGATTTCAGCATAGCTTCAGTATATGGGTCGGATCCAAACAATCAATTTGATAAATAGTTCGTCTCTTCTCATTCTGCCTGGGTCAACCTTGCAACAGGGCAATTCATCGAGAGAGACAAATGTGGACCTACAGCAATCCCGTGAAGATCATTTTCGGAGCTGGCCGGTTTGCCGACCTGGCGAACCAGATCGGCAGGCGCAGGTACGCTCTGATTACGTATCCCGATCCACCTTTTGCGGATCTGGCCGATACGCTTGCGGCACGGGCAGGGCCGCCGGCATTTGTTGTCAGCGATGTTGCGCCCAATCCGGACTACGAGCTGCTTGAAAATCAATCTTCCCGCTTTTCGGGAGCGAACCGGGAAGTCGAAGTGATCGTGGCTCTTGGCGGCGGGTCGGTCATTGACTCGGCAAAGGTGTTCGCGGCTGCCGGGGGGGATTTCAGCAAGGTTTCCAGATTTCTCGAGACCCGGGCAGGAGAGGAAGCATTTTCCTTTTTGCCTGTCATTGCCGTCCCGACCACGGCTGGAACCGGAAGTGAAGTCACGTGCTGGGCAACGGTCTGGAACGAAAGGACAGGCAGGAAATACTCGCTTGCGCATCCGCGCCTTTATCCGGAAATCGCGCTGGTCGATCCAGAACTGATGTTGGGCAAGTCTCATGGATTGACGCTGGCAACGGGGCTCGATGCGTTGTCACATTCACTGGAGAGCATCTGGAACATCAACGCAAATCCGGTCTCTGTCCGACATGCGGTGGCAGCATCGAATATCGTTTTGAATGTGCTTCCCGCGCTGTTGAACGACTTGAGCAATCTCGACTTGCGCAGCCGGATGGCCGAGGCGGCTCTGCTTGCCGGACTCGCCTTTTCAAATACCAAAACAGCCATTGCGCACAATCTTTCCTATCCGGTCACCCTTGGGTGGGGTGTTCAGCACGGAATCGCCTGTTCCTTCACGTTGCCTGTCGTGCTTCGTTCCGTGACCGGTATCGGCGGATTTCGGGAAGAGGCATTAAAGGAGATATTCGGCGAAGATCTGAATACGGGTGCCGAACAGTTGGCGCGGTTCCTGACCGAGCTTGGTGTCGGAACACGCTTTGCCGATCATGATGTGCCAGAGGGCAAGTGCCGGGAGATCATCGATCTGGCTTTTGCTGGCGAGCGTGGCAGGAACTTCTTCGGCACCAAGGAAAGATTCCTCGCGGCGGCGGAGCAAATGGGCGTATTGGGCGACACCGCGACCTGAGTTACAACGTCTGATCAGTCAGCCGGCTTCAGAGGTCAGTCGTTTCAGCTAATTATACGAGGTTCGGGGTCTTCATTGGCACCGGACCGTCGCCTTCCGCGTCGAAGTTCTCGATGTAGTTGACGCGCATGAATTCAATCAGGCGGTCGTGAAACAGCCGGGTATGTGCGTGAGCGAGTTGGTCGGCCGCGCGTTCGTCCTGTCTGCGGATGGCATCGATCATGTCGAAATGTTCCCGCCCCAACGGATATTTGTCCTGTTTGGTGGTTTGCTGGGCGTAATGCATGTGCAGGATGCGCCTGCCTTCATCGAGCAGCTTCTCGTAACTCTCCGACAGATACCGGTTCCGGCCCGCCTCGGCGATGGCCATGTGAAAGTCCTTGTTTGCCCGTGACATCAGCCTTGGTCGCCCTTCCAGACAGGTAGCGTCATAAGCTTCTGCCAGCCTGGTCAATTCCTCCAGGTCTTCCTCGGTCCGGTACCTGGCCGCCAGCCGGGTGATTGTACGCTGAATGAAGTCGAGTGCTTCGACGTAGCGGGGCAATTCTGTCAGATCGATCGGCGTCACCAGTGTCGATCGATTTGAGAGCATTTGAACAAGGCCATCGGCGGAAAGACGTACCAGAGCTTCGCGGATGGGAGAGCGCGACATGCCAAAACGTTCCGACAGGTTCGTCTCGTCGAGGGGCATGCCCGGGGGCAGATGAAGCTCCAGAATCTCTTTGCGCAAAGTTTCGTAAACCAGTTTGGCGCCGCCGCCGCGTGTTGGCTTACCTGTTGTTTCCGCGTCCATTTTTTCTGTCTTCATTCTCGTTTCCGGGGCTTGGGAGCAAGCCGAAAGATCGTCTTTCACATCATTCTATTGACGTGACGACAAAATGTCGACAAGATATTTGGCGACAACATGTCGACAAGATAGCGGGCATGGACCTTTCAGTTGGAGGCAAGGAATGAAACGAGCAGCAGTTTGGCTGGCGGCACTTGGCATGCTGGCCGCGGGAAGCGTTCAGGCGGAAAGCCGCCTCGATACAGTGAAGGAAAGAGGGTCATTGCTGTGCAGCGGACACAACGGCAGTTACCTCGGATTTGCGGAAGTTGACGACAAGGGCGAATGGAAGGGGTTGGATATCGACCTTTGCCGGGCGCTGGCCGCGAGCCTGTTCGGAAAAGCCGAGGGCCATCTGGAAATCGTGCCGATCAGTTGGGCACAGCGTTGGCCTGCGCTGCAGTCCGGTGACATCGATGTCGTCATCAAGCTGTCCGGCTGGACCTTCAGTCGGGACACTGAGCTCAATCTGGCCTATTCCCGGCCATACTTTGTCGGTGGGTTTCACATCATGTCTCATGCCGAACTTGGGGCAGAAAAGGTGGCCGATCTGGACGGGGGCTCCATCTGTGTTCCCGCCGGTACTTCGACCGAGCGGATTCTGGCTGCCTATCTAGAGAAAAACGGCATTGAGGCCGAGGTCATCGTCTTTGAAAAGGGTGATGAGGTGCGTGCAGCTTATTTCAACAAGCGCTGCGACGGCATGATCCTGTTCGGCCCTCCGCTGGCAGCAGCTCGGGCACAGGCGGACAATCCGGATGACCATGTCATTTTGCCGGATGTGCTGGCGCTTGAGCCGGAAGGCATCATTGTCCGTGAAGGCGACGCCGCCTGGCTGGACGTTCAGAACTGGATGTTGAGCGCACTATGGTATGCGGAGCTTAACGGCATCACGCAGGCTAATGTAGACGAGGTTCGCGCGGATCCTGCCTCTGCGGAAGTCGGCAAGTTTCTGGGCGTTACGCCCGGTTTTGGCGAGAGCCTGGGACTGCCTGATGACTGGGCATTCAACATGATCAAGGAAGTCGGCAATTACGGTGAAATCTTCGACCGCAATATCGGTGAGCCATACAAGTTGCCGCGTGCCATGAACCACCTCTATACGAATGGCGGCGTGTTCTATCCGATGATCATCGACTGATCCTCCCCAAACTTGGCGATGAGCCGCCCTCGGCTCATCGCACTTTTGAAATTACATTTTTTTCGGAAGTGACGACCGGGTATCTGGCAAGATGGTTTCCATACTGAAGCAAAAAGCCTATCGGGACGCGACCAATCAGGTCTTGTTTGTCGGTGCGATCGCGCTCACGGTGTTGACCTTCACAATGGTCGGACGAGAGAATCTGGAAGCTCAGGGAATCACTTCCGGCTTTGGGTTTCTTGAACGGTCGACCGGATGGTCCATCAGCTTTTCCCTGATTGAATACAGCACCAGCGATCCTTATTGGAAAGCGCTCTGGGTCGGCTTCCTGAACACTGCGTTTCTGGGGGCGGTTTCGCTCTGTCTTGCGACTGTGCTGGGATTGATCGTCGGCATAATGCGGGTCTCCGGCAATGCCATGGTAGAACTCGTCGGCGCGAGCTTCGTCGAAATCTTCCGCAATGTCCCGCTGCTGCTTCAGGTGTTTTTCTGGTACGCGTTGCTGACCGCGCTTCCGCCACCGCGATCCGGGATTGATGTTCTAGGCGTTATTTTCCTGAGCGGGCGCGGAACCTATCTGCCGGGCTTGAATGTTACAGGAGAAGTGGTCTTTCTCGCGGTCGTAGCCCTGATGGCGGCATTGGCCGGCGTGCTGTGGCTTAAGTCCTCGCGCAGATTTGCCCGTAGATCCGCCAGGGACAAGAAACGTTTAACCCGCGGTCTGCTGGCAGGCTGGTTGCTTCTTGCCATTGTTCTTTTCTGGATCGGCCGGATCCCTGATACGCCGCTTTTGAACCTGCCTTATCTGAAGGGGTTGAACTATCGGGACGGCATCCGTGTTCCCCCGGAGCTGCTTGCCTGTATTGTCGGTATCTCCATCTACGGTGCCGCTTATATCGGTGAGATCATCCGGGCCGGGTTCAACGCCATTGGCAAGGGACAGACGGAAGCAGGGCTCGCACTCGGTCTGACGACCTGGCAGATCTTCACCCGCATCCGGTTGCCGCTGGCAATCAGGGCGGTTCTGCCGACCCTCACCAATAAATATGTCTGGCTTTTCAAGTCCACCACGATTGGCATTGCCGTCGGATTTGCCGATTTCTTCATGATTGTCTCGACGTCGATCAACCAGAGTGGTCAGACGCTTGAACTGATTGCAATCCTCATGGGCGGCTTTCTGCTCGTCAATTATTCCCTCGCCTGGGTTTTGAACCGCGTGAACGACGCGATCAAGCTCAAGGGCAATCAGCTGAGGATGTGAGGTGGCGACGATGGAAACTGTCTACCGGGAACCCACATTCGTTCAGTCTCTCAAGACCAGGTATTTCTCGAATCTTTGGGACAGCGTTTTCACTCTGGCCTTTGCGGCACTGGTGATCTGGATTGTCTGGAACCTGTTCGACTGGGGTGTCCTGAACGCCGTGTTTTCTGCCGAGAACCGGGATCTGTGTGCTCATGGCAGTGGCGGTGCCTGCTGGGCGGTGATCGACGCGAGATGGCGATTAATCCTGTTCGGTCTGTATCCCTTCGAGGAACAATGGCGCTCTGCAATCGCCTGCGCGGTCATGGTTCTGGTCGCCGGTCTTTCCTGCGCACCGTTCTTCTGGTCCGCGCGCCGGCTTGCCGGCCTCTGGCTGAGTGGATTTGCGATTTTCTACGTTTTGATGCGGGGCGGTGTATTTGGTTTGACGCCTGTGTTCGAGCAGCGCTGGGGCGGTCTCTCCCTGACAATCTTCATCTTTGCGTCCGTTTCCTTGCTCGGAATGCCGCTGGCGATCGCCTTTGCCCTGTTGCGCCGGTCAGAACTTCCGTGGATTTCCAGGACCATGGGACTGGTGATCGACACGATCCGGTCCCTGCCGCTGCTGACGATCCTGTTCACCTTCGCGATCGTGGTGCCGTTCGTACTTCCTGACTTCCTGATCGGTGACAAGCTCTACAGGGTGATTGTCGGCTACGCGATTTTCTTTGCTTGCTACCAGGCAGAGATCATTCGCGGCGGCATGCAATCTCTGCCCGCCGGGCAGGAAGAGGCGGCCAAGGCGCTCGGCATGGGGTACTGGTACCGCATCGGTTACATCGTCCTGCCTCAGGCGTTTCGAAATGCACTGCCGCCGACCATCAATCAGTTTGTCATCACCTTCAAGGAAACGACGCTGGTCGCGATCATCGGTTTCTTTGAGATTCTTGCATCCGGAAACGCCGCCTACGGCACCTCGGAATGGAACTTTGCCCATGTCGAGGTCTATGCCTTCGTCGGCATGATCTTCTTCGTCTTTGTCTTCGCCCTGTCCCGCTATGGCGCCTACCTGGAACGGCGCCTGGCTGTGGCATCGCGATAAGGGAGGCACATACATGTCTGACCTGTCCCACGCGGTTCGCATAAGAAGAATGGAAAAGTTCTATGGCGCGTTTCACGCGCTCAAGGACATCAACCTGGAAATCGGAAAAGGCGAGCGGGTGGTCATCTGCGGTCCGTCCGGTTCTGGAAAGTCCACGCTCATCCGCTGCATCAACAAGCTGGAAAACCATCAGGCCGGCTCAATCAATGTTCTGGGAACGGAACTGGATGACAATCTGGACAACATTGACGAGATACGGCGGGAGACCGGAATGGTTTTCCAGCACTTCAACCTCTTTCCGCACATGACCATTCTGGAAAATTGCACCCTTGCACCGCGTCTGGTGCGCAAGCAATCCCAGGCGGAAGCTGAAGAGATTGCAATGGCCTATCTCACCAAGGTGAAGATACCCGATCAGGCGGAAAAGTTTCCCGGCCAGTTGTCCGGCGGTCAGCAGCAGCGCGTTGCGATTGCCCGTGCGCTGTGCATGAAGCCGGAAATCATGCTCTTCGATGAACCGACATCCGCACTCGATCCGGAGATGATCTCAGAGGTGCTCGAGGTCATGATCGCGCTCGCCAATGAAGGCATGACGATGGTGTGCGTCACCCATGAAATGGGGTTTGCCCGTCAGGTCGCCGATCGCGTGGTTTTCATGGCGGATGGTCAGGTGGTCGAGGAGGCTCCACCGTCGGAGTTTTTCGACAGTCCCCGGCATGACCGCACGCGTGCATTCCTGAATCAGATCCTCGGGCACTGATCCGTTACCTGAAGAACCAAAGACCGATTTTCAAAGAAGCTCACTGTCATGAATGTACTTACAAGCCACTCCACCCATGATGCCCAGGAAGATATACGCAATCGCGACATCAAGATTTATCTGAACGGCGATCTGTTGCATCGGGACGAAGCCAAGGTCTCAGTCTATGACAGCGGCTTCATGCTCGGCGACGGCATGTGGGAGGGGATGCGCCTTTATCATGGCAAGTGGGCGTTCTTTGAAGAACACATGGATCGGTTTTTCAATTCCTGCAAAGCGGTCTCGCTTGATGTGGGGCTGGATAAGGAAGGCATCCAGGAAGCACTTGCCGCGACAGCAGAGGCCAATGGCATGACGCATGACGTTCATTGCCGTCTGATGTTGACACGCGGCGTCAAGGCCAAGCCTTTCCAGCATCCAGGTCTCAGCCGGTCCGGACCGACTTTGGTCATCATAATGGAGCATTCGAAGCCGGTCGAAACGCTTCAATCCAATGGCATTCGCCTGGCAACGGTTCCACAGGTTCGTGGATTGCCGATGAGCCAGGACGCCAAATACAACAGCCATTCAAAGCTCAATTGCGTCATCGCCTGTCTTCAGGCGGAGCAGGCCGGGGCCGATGAGGCGTTGATGCTCGATCCGCATGGGTTCGTCAACACGACCAATGCCTGCAACTTCTTCATCGTACGGCGTGGGGAGGTGTGGACGTCGTCCGGTGACTATTGCATGAACGGAGTAACCCGGCAGAAGGTCATCGATCTTTGCCGTAAGAACGACATTCCGGTCTTTGAGAAAAACTACACGCTCTACGAGGCTTATGGAGCCGATGAAGCGTTCCTGACCGGTACCTTCGGTGCCCAGACGCCGGTTGCTTCGATTGACGGCAAGGCGATCGGTTCGGGAGAAAACTCCGTTACTCGCCGGATCCGTGCGCTCTACAAGGAGCTCATTCAGGAAAATATCCGTGAGCAAGGAGGTCAGATCTGAGGTTCTGCCCAAAGGAGAACGGGAAAGAACCCCTTGGGAGTGGGGTTCCGGGAACTAGACGCTCATGTGGCTTGCAATCTCCTGTCGGGTTGCCGGCTTGATATCCAGCAGTCCGGTTCCATCCAGGTAATCCAGCCCCCGAACGATCAAACCATCTTCCCTCACATCGCCAACCGTGAGTACAGCTGCTGCGATCGGGTTCGGGCGGTGAGGGGACCGAAGCGAGAAGGTTCCCGTTGGTTCGCTGCCTGCACATCTCGGTCCTCTTTGCAGCATCAAGGATCTCTCGACGCCTTCAAACCAGTAAAGCAGCAATACGGATTGGTCGGATTCCAGTCCTGTCAAACCGTTGCGATATTCCGGTTTCAGAACGATCCGGCACTCCGGGCCGTTGAGCTGAATGTTGTTGGGACAGTCCTCCAGCCTTTCATAAGGTGTTCTGATCTTGCCGATGAAATTGAGTGTTGCGGTCACGTGCTTCTTCCTCATCGGGATTGTCTTGTTGAGTTCATTGCGTAGGCGAGGACCGTCACCAGGATGATTGCACCACCGGCAAAGTTCTGAACTGGCGGAATTTCCCCGAAAAAGCCGAAAGCAAAGAGTGGGGCAAAAACGGCTTCAACCATCAGGATGATGCCGACCTCGGGCGCGGTGATGTAGCGGGTGGCAACCTGGGACAACACCCGGCCGAAGGGCGCGGTGAACAGACCCATAAATCCCATGATGATCCAGGTGTTTGCGCTGTATGAGGAAGGCGTTGCGAAATAGGACATGACGATCGCCAGGAACAATCCTCCCATGCCGACGCTCGCCATACGGCTGACACCCTGAAACTTCCGCAAAAGGGTCTGATTGAGAGACAGGCAGGTGACCGCGAAAAACGCCAGGGCGTCACCCGCCAGGTTGACGGAGCCAATAGACCCCGACACCACGATCGCAATGCCGATCATGACCGAGCCGATGGCGAGCCACGTGGCGCGTCTTGTGACTTCTCCCAGGAAGATCCGACTGAAGAGCAATTGGAAACCTTCCGGTTGCTTGTCGCCGAGAGCGGCAAAGCGCCGGAGATCACAAAAGCCTTCTTCTCGGTTGGACCTGAGGATACGGGCGCCAGACTGTTCCGTTTCTTTGCCGAAAGGCTGAAACTTTCAGAGCCAGACCAACCGGTCAGACTATGGACGGCCATGTTGCTTGCATTGCGCGATGGCGTTCTGCTCGGGCGGGCACAGCCAACGGCCCGGGAAATTGAAGAGCATGCCCGCATTGCAACAGACTTCCTGCTGGCGGCGATTTCGTTTGAAGGCTGATCGCAGTCAGTAATGCCGGCGTGTCCCCGGAACACCGTCCTGGATCACGCTTAGGTATTTTGATTCTTTATATCCAATTTCAATATTAGTATTTGATTGAAATACCAAAATCTCCTCTTCTGAATTCATGGAGAAACCTGATCTAAAACGGGTTTTCAGGGATTTCTGCGGCAGGAACCGGCCGCCAGTGGAGGAATAAAGTGTCCAGACTAGCTGCGTTTAATTTCCAGAAATGGATTGACGAACACAAACATCTGCTCAAGCCGCCGGTCGGAAACCAGCAGGTCTGGAAAGATGCTGACCTGATGGTCACGGTCGTTGGCGGACCCAACAAGCGGACCGACTATCATGACGATCCGGTGGAGGAATTTTTCTATCAGCTGAAGGGCGACATGGTCCTGAAGATCTATGACGGCAAGGAATTTTACGATGTTCCGATCCGGGAGGGGGAGATCTTCCTGTTGCCACCTCATGTGCGTCATTCACCCCAGCGTCCGCAGGAAGGGTCCATCGGTCTGGTGATCGAACCGGCCCGGCCGGAAGGTGCGCTGGATGCGATCGAATGGTATTGTTTCGAGTGCCAGCATCTGGTTCATCGCGCCGAACTCGATCTTGAGTCGATCGTCGACGATCTTCCGCCAGTCTATCAGGCCTTCTACGCCTCCGAAGAGGACCGTACCTGCCCGAATTGCGGCTCGGTGCATCCCGGCAAGGAGCCGCCGGAAGGCTGGGTCACGCTTTAGAAAACCATATGAAAAAGAAGCCAGCCGCCTGCAGGAAGGCAAGCGGCGTGGAGCGGGAGGATTACACATGGGATTTGCGAAACTTTTCAGCCGCGTTGCGCCCGTCGCGCTATCTGCTCTGGTGCTGACGGTCGGATCGGCTTTCGCCAAGGAATTCCGCCTTGGCCTGATCACACCGCCGCCGCATATCTGGACGAAGGCTGCCGGCGACTTCGGCGAAGAACTGAGTTCCGCTTCCGGCGGTGAGCACACGGTGACAGTCTTCCCGTCCCGGCAGCTCGGCAATGAAGCGCAGATGATGCAACAGCTCCAGACCGGAGCTCTGGACATGGCGTTTCTGACCATCGCTGAAGTCTCTAACAGAGTTCCCGATTTCGGTGCGCTTTATGCGCCTTACATGGCGAACGATATTGGTCACGCGGGCCGTATCCTGAGATCCGATACTGCAAAGGATCTCCTGAACAGCCTGCCGCAAAAGGCAGGGGTTGTCGGATTGGGGTACGGGATGGCCGGTCTTCGCCAGATCGTCAGCCGTGATCCGATCGAAACCGCTGGCGACCTGTCAGGCAAGAAGCTCCGCATCACGCCCTTTGAGCCGATCAAGGACTTCTACAATTCCGTTGGCGCAGCTCCGACGCCGATGCCGTTGCCTGCGGTCTATGACGCGCTTGCAAATGGTCAGGTCGACGCCATCGATATGGACGCGGAATTGATCTGGAAGTTGAAATACTATGATCACGCGGACACGATCCTTGTTTCCAACCACATGATGTTCCCCATGGTCGGGCTTGTGTCGGCAAAGGTCTGGAAGGGCCTGTCGAAGGAAGACCGCGAAATGATTTCGACCATCATGGCCAAGCATCTCGACGGTGTGATCGACACCTATGTGGAAAAGGAAGCCGGTTGGCTGAAGGATGTCGAAGGAACCGGTAAGACCGTCCGGGAAGTGGATGCAACATTCTTTGAAAGTGCGATTGGCGACTGGGAGAATACCTGGTCCGAGAAAGCTCCGGCTCTGACCGATCTCAGAAAAGTTGCCGAAGACACGAAATAACCCGGCATGCTATCGAAAACTGGCCCTCATCGCGGGGCCGGTTTTTTAAGGACTACTGAATGCTTTATCGGTTCTCCGCATGGTGGGCGCGGTGTGAGGTGGCTCTTGCCGCATTCTGCGCAATGCTCGTCACCCTGCTAATTCTTGTGAATGTGGTTACGCGGGCGGCAAACAGCGCGATCTTCTGGATCGATGAAGCCGCGATCTACACTATGATCTGGATGACTTTCCTGGCAGCGTCGGCCGCCGTTCACCACAAGTCCAGCGTCAGTGTCAGCATTCTGGTCGACCTGTTGCCCCGCAACGGTCTTTCAATCGCGCACTTCCTTGTCGATCTTGTCGTTCTGGCTTTCGCAGCGATGAATATCTGGTTCTGCTGGATTTGGTTCAACCCCACCGGCCTGTGGGCAAGCGGGTTCGACGTCGAGGTTTTTCAGGGAGAAACCTTCAATTTCATCTATGCAGAACCAACCAACACGCTTGGGATCGGCAAGGCCTGGGTCTGGTTGATCATGCCGATTTTCGCACTTGGCTTCTGTCTTCACGCGATCAGCAACGTCGCGCATTCCTCAAGCGGCCTGTTTTTCTCCCGCGATGCAGGAAACGGACTGTCATGACCGGTGTTGTCTTTCTTGTGTTGTTGTTTGGCGCGGTCCCGATCAGTCTGGTGCTCGCTCTTTCTGCTGTTTGGTACATCCATGAGAGCGGTAATACCGTTCTTTATGAGTCCTTCGCCCAACAGATGTTTTCCGGGATCGAGAATTACGGATTGCTCGCGATCCCCTTGTTCATGCTGACGGGAGAGTTGATGAACGAAGGCGGCATGACCGGAAGGCTTGTCCAGGCCGCCAGGGTCTTCGTCGGTGGTTTCAGAGGCGGTCTGGCCTACATCAATTTGCTTGCAAACATGTTCATGGCGGCAATCATCGGGTCGGCTGCCTCGCAGATTGCCGTGATGTCACGGGCGATGGTCCCGGCCATGGAAAAGGAAGGCTACAGCCGTGACTTCGCGGCGGCGACCACGGCGGCAGGCGGTCTGCTATCCCCGATCATTCCACCGTCGATGCTGTTCGTCATCTACGGCGTTCTGGCGCAGATCCCCATTGGCGACATGTTCCTGGCGGGCATCATTCCGGGACTGCTCCTGTCAGCCGCGTTCTTCCTGATCGTGATGCTGGTCGGCCTGACACAGGATTTTCCAAAGAGTGCCTGGATGGGCAGGTCGGACGCGCTGGCAGCCCTGCGGGATTGTCTCCCTGCGGCGCTTATTCCGTTGGCAATCGTCGGCGGTATCTTGTTTGGGGTGGCGACTCCGACCGAGTCGGCAGCGGTTGCTTCGCTCGTTGCCTTCGTGATCGGAACGGTGGTCTACAAGGACCTGAAACTGTCGCGGCTTGGACAGCTTTTCGTGCGGACGGCAAAGAATTCGAGCCTGGTGATCTTTCTGATCGCGACCGCGAACGTATTCGGCTGGGTGATCATTTATGAAGCGATCCCGCAGAAACTTGCAGCTCAGATCACGACCATTACCTCGGATCCATTTGTTTTCCTGCTGATTGTCAATTGCGCCCTGTTCTTCATCGGCATGGTTCTGGATGGCATTGCCGCCCTGATCCTGATTGCTCCGATCCTGCTGCCGATCGCGCAAACGAACTACAACATCGATCCGTTTCAGTTCGGGGTCATAATCTGCCTCAACCTGGTGCTTGGTTTGCTGACACCGCCGGTTGGTGCCGGGCTCTATATCACGTCCGCCATGACCGGTTCCAAGCCAATGGCGATCGTTCGCCAGCTTTACCCGTTCCTGGCGGCCGTGGCGCTGATCCTGGTTCTGCTCAGCTGGCTGCCGGCTTTGACGACGGTCCTGATCTGACACCGGTATCCGATTTGTTCCAGTCATCACCCCGCATCGGATGAAACCGGGCGACGCTCATTTTTTTGTCAATTAATATCAACCGCTTATGAGCTTCAGGCGTCTCAGTTTCTGATATTCAATTATGCGATAACAGGATCATTTCATATTAATTGATGGAGCGCCGTCTGACTTGTTAGTGGTTTGGAAAGTGGCCGAAACGAACAAGGCAGACCATGCATAGCTATCCCGATCTCCACCTGTATATCGACGGTCGGTTCCGGAAGACCGCGGAGACGTTGCCGGTTTTGAATCCGGCGAATGAAGAGGTGATTGGTGCGCTTCCCATAGCCCGCCAAACCGATCTGGATGATGCGCTGCAGGCAGCTGAGCGTGGCTTCAGGATCTGGAGCAGAACAGCCCCTCGGGAGCGCAGCGATATCATCATGAAGGCCGCCCGTCTGATGCGGGAACGGATCGATGATATTGCCTTTTCCATTACCCTGGAGCATGGCAAGCCCTACCGGCAGGGGCAACTGGAGGTTATTCGCGGCAGTGAGTTCTTCGAATGGGACGCGGGCGAATGCCAAAGGCTCTATGGGCGTGCGATCCCGGGCGCACAGGGCATCCGCCATACTGTGCTGCGCCAGCCGATAGGAACCGTTGCCGCCTTTGCTCCCTGGAACTTTCCGATGAGCCAGCCTGCTCGCAAGGTCGCCGGAGCCTTGGCCTCCGGCTGTTCGGTCATCCTGAAGGCGGCGGAAGAGACACCTGCCGGAGCGTTGCATATTGCGCAGGCTTTTCACGATGCGGGCCTGCCTGCCGGAGTTCTTAATCTGGTTTTCGGTGTTCCGGCCGAGATTTCGTCCTACTTGATCCCACAGGATCAGATCCGTCTTGTCGCATTTACCGGATCCACCGTGGTCGGCCGTCACCTGACGGGACTGGCGTCCGACCACATGACGTCCGTCCTGATGGAGCTCGGGGGACATGCCCCTGTTGTCGTTTGCGACGATGTCGACCCGGTACAGGTTGGGCCGATCTGTGCCAGCCGCAAATATCGCAACGCGGGCCAGGTCTGTACCTCGCCGACCCGTTTCTATGTCGGCCGGACGCAGTTCGACGCCTTCACGAATAGTTTCGTCAGGAGCGCTGAAAGTATTGTCGTTGGTGACGGACTGGAACACGAAACAGAGATGGGGCCGGTTGCCAATGATCGGAGACTGGCGGCCATGTCGGAGCTGGTGGAAGACGCCGTTTCCTGCGGGGCGGAGCTTCGCGCCGGTGGCCGAAGGATCGGCAGCAAAGGATACTTCTTTGAACCGACCGTTCTGGCCAATGTGCCTGACACGGCGCGGATCATGTCGGAAGAGCCGTTCGGGCCGATTGCCATCATCAATCCGGTAGACACCGTCGAAGATGGCATCCACCATGCGAACAAGCTGCCATTCGGCCTCGCGGCTTACGGTTTCACGCATTCCGCAGCCAATGTCGAAAAACTGGTAGAGGGCGTGGAGACGGGCAACCTGTCGATCAACACGCTTGAAGCCTCACTGCCCGAAACGCCATTTGGCGGCGTCAAGTCAAGCGGCTACGGCCGTGAAGGCGGCGAAGAAGGGCTTCACCACTACACGGTCGTCAAGAACGTCTCGCACAAGATCGCGATTGACTGAACGGTCAGTGCATAGTTGCTGCCGCGACATGAAGGGCTTCCAGGAAAGCCTGACAGACAGGTGAGGGGTGGCCGTGTTGCCGGTAGGACACGCCGACCGGGCCCGAGCCGAAGGGGACCTTCCAGTCGATTGTCTTGAGGCAACCCAGAGCAATGTCCTGGGCGGGAACGTGCGCCGGCATCAGGCCGATCAGGTCCTGAGACTGCATCAAGGTGCGATTGGTCAGATAAGAAACGGATTCGAATATCATCGGTGGAACGTAAAGCCCCTGCTCGATGAAGAACTGATCCAGCTGCCGGCGCAGGCTTGTCTCGATCAGCGGCATGATCCAGCCGAACGGTTTTAGCTCTTCGAAGGAAATGTCGTTCCTGTCCGCCAGAGGGTGGTTCGGACCGGTGACGGCGACAATCTTCTCGTCGTAGAGTTTTTCCTGAATGATCTCGCTGCGATGCCTGTGGGTCGGCAACCGGCCGACGACCAGATCGATCTCTCCGGAGCGCAGGGCGGGCATGAGAATTTCATTGGTGCCCTCCACCACCTTGATGGCAACGTTCGGACGTTCACACATCACGGTTTCAATCGCCATTGGAAGCAATTGCGGCGAGGCTGCCAGAAGCGTACCGATCACGACCCGCCCGCTGCTGCCTTCATTGAGGTCGTCGAGTTCCTGAGCGGCATTGGAAACCTGCGCAAAGATCAGTTTGCCATGGCGGATGAGCGCTTCGCCGAAAGCGGTCGGAACGACGCCGCGGTTGGTGCGGTCGAACAACTGAACCTCGAAATCGAGTTCAAGATCCTTGATCATTTTGGTGGCCGCAGGCTGAGAGACATTCAACTCCCGTGCCGCGTTCTGAATATTGTTGTGCTTGCCAACAGCAACCAGGAGCCGCAACTGCTTCAACTTGAGCCGTGTGAGTACGCGTTCAACGATCCGGGTATGCCGCGCCGCCATGAGGTTCCTAAAAAACGATTGTACCTGTCTGTTGTTCTATAGAGCTGATTACGCTCATTGCGGCAAGAGCCGAGCTTCTTGGATTGTCGGCCAGTGCCTTGCCCGAAATCCTGAATTCAAAGGTTCCAAACTCTCCTTCGGCCTGAATGTCGTGAATGTTCGACGTGATGCCAGGATCTGCAATCAGTTCCACGGCGGTTTTGTCGAAGCCGATCCCGGCAAGTGCGACAGCTGCCGCAACATTGGCGTTTTTCGGATATTCGATCGCGGCCTGACGGGCGGAGCCCTGGAAGTGAGTTTGTGGTGCACCCTTCAAGGCTTGAAGATCGAGTTTCGTTACGGCCGGCGAGCCAAGCCATCCCGCCGGCGGCTTGCGGCCGGTATAACGGACCGAGGTCAGTTGACCGACTCGCGCCGCCCGCAGGCAATCCAAAGCGCCAATGGCGCCACTGGCAAGATGGAGCTTGCTCTCGCCCTTCGTGGCGGCATTCGTCAGCGCAGAATACAGATCATCGTCTGCGAGGGCGCCGATAGAGACAGTTGTCAGACTTCGCCCGGTAACGAGAATGTCCGGGCCGTAGTCGCGCAGCCCCGCATGTCCGGCACAGTCGATCACGTGCTCCACGTTGTCCGGCAGATCGGCAACGTGATAAAGGACACTCGGTTTCTCGGCACCTGGTCGATGCTCCGATGCTGCGCTGTCTGCACGCAGAAGCAGGGCTTCTACCGTGTGTCCCCGGGCGAGCAGATTGGATTTGACATATTGAGCGATGGCGCCGTTGCCGATCAGGGCGAATTTCATCAGGACCTCGATTTTGGGCAAAATCTAACTGCAAAAAACGTCCACTTGATATCCATTCTTGTTATACCGGCTTGCGTTCTTTGAATTTGGTTTTGAAACACCTTTTTGGTCCTATCCGGCAAAGACTTGCCCGTATTTGGGTGTTGCGGACTTGGGACTTCGGCCGATGAAATATTCAAGACTAGATGCAAAAGACTATGCCAGAGCAAACATGCGCGGAATATGGGCCGCGGCTCTGAATCCGTTCAACCAGGACCTGTCGTTGGACGAAGCGGGTCTGAGGTCGAACATTCGCCACTGGATTGATGACCTGGATATCCAGGGACTGTTCATCGCAGGCAAGCAGGGCGAATTCTTTTCCATGTCCCTGGAAGAGCGCAAGCGCAACTTCGAAATTGCCGTTGACGAGTGCGATGGCAAGGCCGGAACGATCATGTCCGTCTCCGACCAGAACCTGAACACCGTTCTGGAACTGGCGCAGCATGCGCAGGATTGCGGTGCCGACTACGTGGTCGTTCACGCGCCGGTTCTGAGTTTCGTGCAGGATCGCGGCGAGGTGCTTTACCAGTATTACAAGGCGATCTGCGACAAGGTCGATATCGGCATCGCGATGTGGAGCCATCCCGATTCCGGTTATCTGATGAAGCCGGAAGAATGCGCCCGGATTGCCGAGTTGCCGAACATTGTCGCGATAAAGTATTCGGTGCCGCGCGACATGTATGTCCGTCTTACCCACATGGTCGGAGACAAGATCCATGTCTCAACCGCGTCGGAAGAAGAGTGGTTGGACAATATCGAGGAACTGGGTTGGAAACTCTACCTGTGTTCCTCGCCTCCGTATCAGCTTCAGACGCGCAACGACAAACGCATGGATGAATATACAAGGCTTGCCTTTGCCGGACGTTTTGACGAAGCGCGCAAGGTACGAGACAGCCTGAATCCCGTCCGAGAGGCCATGAAAGCCGCGCGTCCTGCCGATAAGCCGCAGGCCTTCGGAAAATTCTGGCTGGAACTGCTGGGTCAGGTTGGTGGCCGGGTTCGCGCGCCGATGCTTGAACTGACCGATACTGAAAAACTTGCCGTTCGCAATGCATTTGAAAACTGCGGACTGAAGGTCTGAGCAAGTTTAGACGAAGCACCGGAGTGGGTTGGTTGCCGTCACCTGAATTCGATATCGGCACCAAGCAAAAAGAAACCCCGCCGAAGCGGGGTTTCGAATTTCATAAGTCCTGAGGTGGAAACGCTTATTTCAGCGGTGCCAGGACCATCACCATCTGGCGGCCTTCCAGCTTCGGAGCGGATTCGACCTTGGCGATTTCAGCAGTTTCCTCACGAACTTTGTTCAGGAGTTTCATGCCGAGATCCTGGTGTGCCATTTCACGGCCGCGGAAGCGGAGCGTGACCTTCACCTTGTCACCGTCATTGAAGAAACGCAGCATGTTTCGCATCTTCACCTCATAATCATGGGTGTCGATGTTCGGACGCATCTTGATCTCCTTGATCTCGACGGTCTTCTGTTTCTTGCGAGCTTCTGCAGCTTTCTTCTGGGCCTGATACTTATACCGGCCATAGTCCAGGATCTTGCAGACTGGCGGATTGGCGTTCGGCTGGATTTCTACAAGATCCAGACCTGCATCCAATGCGATACCCATCGCTTCTTCGGTCGGCACGACGCCTCGGTTGGCGCCTTCGTGATCAATCAACTGGACTTCGCGAACGCGAATTTCTTGGTTGGTGCGCGGGCCTTCCTTCGTAGGAGGCGGGGCGCGGAACGGACGGCGAATGGTCGCAATCTCCTCTATCGTTTCTACTAGGCGCTAGGTTTGGCTCGGTCCATGCACGAAAACCCTCGGAACATCTGTGCCGAGGTGTTTGCTTGTGCGTGTCCTAACGCCATGCCTTAAGCTCCTGCGAATTCGGCCAAAAGTCAACCGAAAACAGCGCTTCTGGCGTGATCCGGTTGTGTTTTTGCTTGTCTGTGACGCCGGCGGCTTGTTGAACCTTCCATCCGATGCACAGCTTGCAAATGTGCCTGTTGTATTTTGACGGGCAAAGAGTCAAGTAGGGATCAGGTGTGTCTTTTTCAGGGAAGGATGGAAATTGGACGGTGGAAAGTTTCTGGTTCAGCTCCTGAAGATCGTTTGCGGGTTCATTTTCGCGCTCATAGCATCCGGCCTGTTTCTTGCCTGGGGCTTTTTCCAGGCAGCACATCCCGGCGAAGATCCGGTCGCTTTCGCCACAATGGTCGGAACGGGACTTGTCGGCGCAAGCGTGGTCGGGGGCGCAGCCCTTGTTCCCGCTGCCGTTCTGATCACGGTCGCGGAACTCGCGCGGCTGCGCGGGGTGATTTTTCATGTTGCAGCAGGCGGCGGGGTCGCATTCCTGCTCTGGACCTTGGGATCGGCAGCTGAAGTGGAGGGCATTCGGCCCGGCAGTTCCGTCGCGCTCGCAGCAGGATTTCTCGCCGGCTTCGTCTATTGGCTGGTTGCCGGCCGCACCTCGGGGGCGTGGCTGGGCAACTCGAAGCCGGATCTTTCCGGAGCTGACTGATCCGGAGAAGCGGCGTCAGTCGAGGTTACCGTCCTTGAGAGCATCCCGCGCAGCCTGATAATGATCTTCCCGCATATGGCTGCGGATCATGGCAATCGCAGCCATGAGAACCGTGGCATCGTCACCGAAGCCAACGCCAATCAGAAAATCGGGAATGGTGTCGAGTGGCAGGACGAAATAGGCAAGCGCGGCAAACAGGGTTGCACGTACCTTGGTCGGCGTTGCCGGATCAAGCGCGCAGAAGTAACCGGCGACAACATCTTCCATGAACGGAATTTGCCTGGCTGCCTTGCGCGCTGTCGCAAGCAGTTTCTGCCTGATCGACTGCTTTTGCTCTTCCTCCGGGCCGAGGATTTCAGGATCAAATCCGAGATCTTCGAAAGTCGTGTTCATGAAAGCCTTCCCACCTGCTGCATCCCTTAAAGATAGGCTTTGCCTCACAAGTCTTCAACTTTGCCGGAATTTTGGGCCACGAGTGCTCTCAAGACTTGTCTTCCTGCTTTCGGCTCTAGTTTCTTTAAAGTTACGATTTTGGAAGTGTTGCGACATGTCATTGTCAGGGAGAAAATCATGAAATTCGGCAAGATTACAATGTGCGCGCTTGCACTGACTGGCTTCGCGTCTGTTGCCATTGCAGGGGAAACACCGGCGCCTGAGGGGGCAGAACTCTATTTTATCAACATAAAGGACGGGGACACGGTCAGCAGCCCGGTCACCATTCAATTTGGTCTCAAGGGCATGGGTGTCGCCCCTTCGGGGACTGAACAGGAAAACACCGGCCATCATCATCTCATCATCAATGAGGCGATAGAGGGCGAGGAATTGAACGAACCGATCCCCGCAGATGACCAGCACATCCATTTTGGTGGCGGCCAGACGGAAACCACGATCGACCTGCCGCCCGGAACACATGAATTACAGCTTGTGCTGGGAGACTGGACCCATATTCCGCACAATCCGCCGGTCATGTCCGATAAGATCACGATTACGGTCGAGTGATCCGGAAGAGTCTGATCAACTTTCGAGTTCTATTAAAAGGAGGGCGGCAATGCCGCCCTCTGAGCCTCAGGCGTTTCCGCGTGTTTCCAGAAGGCGGCGGGCAATAACCTGTGCCTGGATCTCGGCCGCACCTTCAAAGATGTTGAGGATGCGGGCGTCGCACAGAACCCGTGAGATTGCGTATTCCTGCGCAAAGCCGTTGCCGCCATGGATCTGTAGGGCGTTATCGGCAGCGGCCCAGGCGACACGTGCGCCGAGCAGCTTCGCCATTCCGGCTTCGAGATCGCAGCGTTTGCCGGAATCCTTCTGCCAGGAAGAGAAGTAGGTGAGCTGCCGGGCGATCATCAGCTCGGCGGTCATCATGGCCAACTTGTCGGAAACGCGCGGGAAATTGACCAGCGACTTGCCGAACTGGATGCGTTCCTCCGCGTAGCGCAAGCCGAGATCCAGAGCCGATTGAGCGACACCAAGTGCGCGGGCGGCTGTCTGGATGCGGGCACCTTCAAAGGTTTGCATCAGCTGCTTGAAGCCTTCGCCCTCAACCTGGCCCAGAAGATTGTCGGCCTTTACCTCAAACCCATCAAAGGCGATTTCATATTCCTTCATGCCGCGATAACCGATCACCTCGATCTCGCCGCCACTCATGCCTTCAGCCGGGAAAGGATCCTCGTCCGTGCCGCGCGGCTTTTCGGCGATGAACATGGAAAGGCCCTTGTAACCTGGCTCGTCCGGATTGGTTCGGGCGAGCAGGGTCATGATATCTGCGCGTACCGGATGGGTGATCCAGGTTTTGCTGCCTGAGACTTTCCAGGTGTCACCGTCCTTGACCGCACGTGTTCTCAGCGACGCCAGGTCGGAACCGGTGTTGGGCTCCGTGAAGACCGCGGTCGGCAGGATTTCGCCGGAAGCAATCTTCGGCAGCCAATGTTCTTTTTGCTCGTCCGTGCCGCCGCACAGGATCAGCTCGGCTGCGATCTCGGAACGCGTGCCAAGGGAGCCGACGCCGATATAGGCGCGTGACAGTTCCTCCGACACCACACACATGGCCTCCTTGCCGAGGCCGAGACCGCCATAGTCTTCAGGGATGGTGAGACCGAAGACGCCGAGCTCGGACATCTGGTTGATGACATCAAGCGGAATGTACTCGTTCTTGAGATGCCATTCGTGGGCGTTGGGCACGACGGTGTCTTCTGCGAAACGGCGCATCTCATTGCGGATTTGCTCCATCGTCTCATCGAGACCCGGATCGCCGAAAGTGGAATGTCCGGCCTGATCACGGATGAGGCGGGTGATTTCGCTGCGGATGTCGGCGGAATTGCCGCTTTCAATCAGAGCTTCGATCTCCGCGGTGCGAAACGAACCGGCTTCTTCACCGGAAATGCCGAGATCGGACAGACGGACAATTTCGCCCTGGTTCATGGGAATGCCGCCGAAAATCTGCGCGAGATACTCTGCGAATCCAAGCTGGACAATCTTGTCTTCCAGGGGCCCATAGCGTCCTTCACCGGCAAGCCGGCGGGCATAGGCATCGAGCTGTCGAAGTGATTCGACGTAGGTTGCCAGCCAGGCAAGGCCATGAGTTGCCCGTTGCTCTTCTTCCATGCGGCGGGAGGAGATCCGGCCGTCGTCCGTCACGAGCGCGCGCACTCGCTGCGCTGCAAGATCAAGCAGGCGGTCAAGCGTTGCAACGGCTCCTTCCGTTCGATCGGTAAGGCTATCCGGCTTATTTGCTGCCGTCATAGCTGCAGTGGACATAGGCGATCTCCGTATTCATTTGTTGCGCAAACGCGCTTGTTGTTGAAGCTATGTTGCGTCGCACACCGCCATTTGTCGAGCGGGAATTTCTTCACCTTTTGGAGGAGGCAGTTTTCAGAAGTCACCACTTGACGGGAACAAGCTGCAAAGGCCACATCTGTCTATGAGCTTGCGCCAGACATTTGTGGTCACATATGCCGTCCTGAAAGACGCCATCGGACACTTCACCCGGGATGACGGATTTGCAATGGCCAGCCATGTGGCGCTGTCCGGGTTGCTGGCAATTTTCCCGCTGCTGATCTTCATCGCGTCGCTTGCCGGGTTTTTCGGATTTAACGATGCGGCCGATACGGCATCCGATCTGCTTTTCGATGCCTGGCCGGAAAGCGTTGCCGCTCCGGTGGTGCGCGAAATTCACAACGTGCTGACGGTGCGCCGTGGGGACCTTCTGACATTCGGTGCCGTTGCCGCGCTGTGGTTTTCCTCAAATGGCGTGGAGGCCCTTCGCACCGCGCTCAACCGCGCCTACCGGCAGCAGGAACCCCGGTCGATCATCTTTCTTCGCATGCAGTCGCTCGGGCTGGTCCTGCTCGGGGCGGCCATCCTGCTGACATATACGTTTCTGGTGGTCCTTGCGCCTCTGGCGATAGAAACCCTGAAGTCCTACGTGCCGAAGGTCGAACCTTTTCTGCTTTCCATCAACGTTGCGCGGTACACACTTGCCGGTTCGCTGCTGGTGATCGGGCTGTTCATCACCCATTGGCTGCTACCGGCCGGCCGGCGGTCGTTTCAGGATCTGTGGCCGGGTGTGCTTGCAACGCTGATCATGTGGATCATTGCGGGCAGTGCATTTGGTGCCTATCTGGCAAGTTTCGCCAACTACGTGTCCACCTATGGCGGTCTGGCAGGGATCATGACCGCCCTGATCTTTCTCTATATCTGCGCCCTGGTGTTCATCCTTGGAGGCGAGCTGAATGCCGCGATATCCCGTCAGCGCCGCTATTGGGAGCGTCAGAAGAACAAGCGCGACCCATCGCCCGCCATTCAGGCCTGAAGGCGTCGGCTACGGGGCTTGCCGGTGGATCCGCGGATTGTCAGGACAGCGCTGATGACCAGAACCATTCCGCCAATCTGGACGTACGAGAGTGTTTCTTCAAAGAGGAAATAGCTCTCGACAGCCGTTGCCACCGGCACCAGGTAAAACAGGCTCGCCACCTGGGAAACCGCGCCCTCGCGGATCAGAAGCATCAAGAGCAGGATCGCTCCGACCGAAAGCCCAAAGACCAGCCAGACCATTGCGAAGATCAGTTCACCCGACCACGTGATCTGCCAGGTTTCGAACAGGCTGAAGGGAACCGTCACCAGCAGCGCTCCGACATATTGCCAGGTGGTTGCCGCCAGGAGATCGATGTTCTGCGCAAATCGTTTCTGGTAGACGGTGCCGAAGCTGATGCCGACGACTGCAACGAAAGCTGCCGCGATCGTTGCGGGTGTGATGCCTGTTCCGCTCAGGTCGAATTTCGGTCCAAGCACCAGAACGAGCCCGGTTGCTCCGATGGCCATACTGAGCCAATGCTTGCCGGATACCGATTCCTTCAGCAGCAGAACGGCCATGAAGGCCGTGAGGACCGGTTGCAGTCCGACGATGATGGACGATGCACCCGCCGGCATGCCTTGCTTGATCGCCCAGAAGACACCACCGAGGTAAACGCCGTGCACCAGCATGCCGATCACGACACAGTGCAGGATCGCACCGGGTGACGTCGGCCACTTTTTGGTCAGCAGCAAAGCCAGCACGAACAGGATCGGCAAAACCGCGATGAATCGTATTGTCAAAAATGCCCAGGGCTCGATGTATGGCGCCCCCAGTTTGGAACCGACAAAGCCGGTTGACCACAACAAGACGAAAATAATCGGCGCGGCTTTGGTGAGAAAATTCAACTGCGGCCTCAATGGGAAAGCATGCTTCTGCAGGACTGCAGACAGCTTGGTTTGGCATTTTATACGCTCGTTAACCGTAAATTGGCATTTTTGGCCAACTCTGAATCCGGTGTTGGAGCTATAGGGGACATACGCCGGTGGCCTTCGGATCGCAATCACCTTTTCAGATCTTGTCGAAATTGTCAGTCAAGGTAAGAGTTCTCGCGTTGAGCATGTTCACGATTGTCGGCTTGCTGGCAATCGGTGGGGTCTTCTTCTGGAGCCAGAGCGAGTTGAACTCCGCTTTCGCCCGGATGGGAGACAGTTCGATGCTTGCGGAGAAAGTCGCAAGCCTGTCCGAGACTGCCGCAACATTGCGAGCCGTTGAGAAGCGTTACCTGAGCGCGCCTTCTTCAGAGAGCTTCAACACCTTTGGCGAAAATCTCGGGGAAGCGAACGAAATTCTCGCAACAATCGCTGCCAACTCCTCGGCGGCGGCCTATCAAGCCGAAATTGCCGACGTGAAGGACACGCTGGAAGGGACGCAGGGCGCGTTCGAGATGCTCGACAGCGTCCAGCAGAAGATCGGTTACGATGCCACTCAGGGATATCTTGCGGTTCTCAACGAAAAGACCGGTGCCGTGAAACACCGGCTGCAGGAAGAGATGAAGTTCGGCGGTGGTCCGGATTTCGAGAAACTTGCCCGCGCCATTCTCGCTGTTCAGCTGGCGGAAAAAGAATTCACGATGAACAACACGCCGGACGCCGTGGAAGCGTTCGAAACCCAATTTGCAGCGTTCGAAAAGCTGCTGAAGAAGGTCTATATCTCCGACGCGATCAAGAAAGAACTTGCCGACAACATGGCGGTCTACAAGACGACGTTTGATGAATATGTCGTTGCTTCGTCGGAGAAGGTCGACAATGTCGCTTTGCTTGAATCCCTGTTTGAGCTTGTACCTCCGCATATTGCGTCGCTGAGCGCAGCCGCCGCGAATATCCAGAAAGAAGCTGCGGCCCAATTGGGAATGGCCAGGTCCATTGCGGCTTTCGCCATCGGCGGAACCATCATTGGTCTGCTGGTCCTGCTGCCGGCCATTGCCTGGCTGATCGGTCAGTCTATCGCGCGTCCGTTGGGTCATTTGCAGACGGCCATGGAGACGCTTGCCAGCGGGCAAACCGATCTCGACCTTCCTGACGTTTCCGGCAACACAGAGCTTGCTTCGATGAGCCGCACGGTCCAGGTCTTCCGCGACAACGCTGTCGAACGTGCAGAACTCGCTGCCGCGCAAAATGACGAAAATCGCCAGCGGGAAGAGCGTGTCGCGCGGCTGGACAATCTGATTGGTCGCTTCGAAGGAACCGTTTCGTCGGCGCTCAACAGCCTGGATCGGGCGAATGATGAGCTGAAACAGACGTCACAATCCATGGAAAAGGCTGCTGACGATGTTGCAGGTCAGTCCGATGAAGCTGCCGGCGCAGTCCGTAACGCGGCGGAAAACGTGACCTCTGCGGCTCATTCGGCCGAAGAACTTGCCGCCTCTATTTCCGAGATTGCAAGCCAGGCCAACAAGTCAACCGAAGTTGCTCAGCAAGCGGTTCAAAGCGCTTCGTCCACGGTCGCGACCATGCAGGAGCTTTCGAGCGCGGCCGACCGCATCGGTGAGGTCATGGGATTGATCCGGGACATTGCCAATCAGACCAATCTGCTTGCATTGAACGCGACCATCGAGGCAGCCCGCGCCGGCGAAGCCGGCAAGGGGTTCGCCGTTGTTGCCGCCGAGGTCAAGCAACTGGCCGATCAGACGTCCAAGGCTACCGAGGACATTGCCGTTCAGATCGAAGCGATCCAGGGATCTTCCGGACAGGCGGTTCAGGCAATCGAGGACGTCAACAAAATCATTTCCGACATGGAAGGTCTGGCGTCGGCTGTTGCAGCCGCGGTTCAACAGCAGGATGAGGCGGTTCAGGCCATTTCTGAAAACGTCTCCAATGCGTCCCAACGCTCGGAAGAAGGTGTCTCCAGCATGTCGGCAGTCGGTTCAGCTGCGGAACTGGCGCGGACAAGTGGTGCCGAAGTGGAGCAACTTGCAGAGTCGCTTGGCGAGCAAGGGTCACTGATCCGTCAGGAAGTCGCCGACTTCCTTCAAGGTGTTCGCAGCGCCTGATACATGAATTCTGTTTCAAACGCCGTGAAGTTTTCTTCGCGGCGTTTCGTCCGTCTGGCGGGCGGTCAATCTTCGTGCTACGCCAAGGCACAAAGTTTCAGGACCGAGCGTGAAGAAGGCGAAACGGAATGCAGGAAGAAGTCGTCATCGTCGGTGCCGGACAGGCCGGTGCACAGGTCGCGCAATCTCTGCGGCAGGGGGGATTTGAAGGCCCGCTGCGTTTGATTGGTGATGAGCCGCATCCCCCTTATCAGCGGCCGCCGCTTTCCAAGAAATTCCTTGCGGGCGAGGTCGATGCAGAAGGGCTCTGGCTTCGGCCTCCGGCGTTTTTCGAGACGAACAACATCGACCACATCCCGGGTGCTCGGGTTGTCGCGATAGATCGCGGCGCCAAGCGATTGCAACTGGAAAACGGAGATACACTGTCCTATGGCAAGTTGGTGCTGGCAACAGGGACTGACGCCCGCCGGCTGAAACTCGACGGAGCGGACAAGAAGGGCGTTGTGACCCTGCGTTCGATTGCGGATGTCGACGATATCCGCGAGCGGATGAAGTCAAGCCAGCGGGTTGCCATTATCGGAGCAGGTTACATCGGTCTTGAAGTTGCCGCCGTTGCGAAGGCTCTGGGCAAGTCGGTCAGCGTAATCGAGGCTCAGGACCGCCCGATGAAGCGGGTGGTGAGCGAGGCCGTTTCGGATTATTTCACAAAGCTGCACCGCGATCAGGGCATCGATTTGCGGCTCAATACCGGCATTGACGCCATTGTTGGAGATGAAACGGTTAGCGGCGTCAAGCTGAACAACGGCGAAATCGTTCCGGCGGAGCTGGTTCTGGTTGCCGTTGGCGCGGAGCCGAACGATCATCTTGCCGAAGAAGCGGGCCTTGAGGTCGATAACGGAATTCTTGTCGACGGTTCAGGTCAGACAAGCGATCCGGATATCTATGCGGTTGGCGATTGCACGCGCTTTTATTCCAATCGCTACCAGCGCTCCGTGCGCATGGAAAGTGTTCAGAACGCGATCGACCAGGCCAAGGCTGCCGCGCAGGCTATCCTTGGACAGGATGTCGATTATGATCCGCTTCCCTGGTTCTGGTCGGATCAGTATGACATCAAGCTTCAGATCGCAGGTCTGTCGGAAGGGTATGACGACACCGTGATTGTCGGGGCGCCTGACGACAACAAGTTTTATGTCGCTTACCTGAATGCGGGCCGGTTGATCGCGGTCGACAGCATCAATTCTCCACGCTCGCACATGATGGCCCGCCGGGTGATCGGCGAGACTTGGCGCGAAGGTTTGCTGCCTGACGCTTAGGAGTAAAGACGATCTTGTCGGCGATCACGAAAGTCATTGTGATCGCCGAATCGTTTAAAATCGCAGGAATGTCAGGCCGTTTTGGTGTTCTGCAAGATCAGTCTCGTGACTTCCTTCGGAATTTCCAGATGCGGCATGTGGCCGACGCGCTCGAAAATATGCGTCGCGACGACACCCGGCAGTTTGTGTGCCTGCCGCGTCGGCAAGACGCGATCCTGCGTACCCCAGATCACTTTGATGGGCATCGGCAGGTCGGCCAGCTCATTGCGCGGAAGTGTCTTTTGTACCGATCCGTCGATTATTTCTTCCGCGATTGCTTCCAGCGTTGCCGCTGCCCCCGGACGCGAACGGCTTTCTGCGGCGGTCTTTGCCAGGAATTTCGGCAATCTGAACTCCCAGCCGAAAAACTGCTCCAGCAGGATTTCCATTTCTCTGGCATCTGTGGCAGTCGCATAGCGGCGCAGCAGGCGATGATTGATTTCAGGACCGAAGCCGCCTGGCGACAGCAACGTGAGACTTTTCACTGCATCCGGGTTTCGTAGGGCTACCAGGGATGCGACGGCCCCTCCCATCGAGTGTCCGACAAGATGGAATTTGGTCAGTTCCAGGGCTTCAAGCGATTGAGAAACCGCTTTGGCCGCGACACCGGCGTTTCCGATCCTCGGCCAGTCGAGGGCCTCTCCATGACCGGGCAGATCGAATGCCAGGGAGCGTTTTGAAGGTGCCAGAGCTGTCTGGATGTTCAGCCAGGTTTGGCGGTCTCCTCCGAAACCGTGCAGAAGTATGATCGGGGCTCCTTCGTCCGGGGTTTTGGCTTCCTGTTCCCGATAGGGCAGGTGCGGGCGGGTGATCGGGCGAAGGTCGTTCATGCTTTTCCAGTGGGGTTGTAGTTCGAGAATGAGAAGAACGGGTCTGAAGGGGCGGGGTTCCGGCTATTGCGGTGTTACTCCAAGGCAAACAGGGATTTTCTGCCGGTAAAGCCTCCCAGTTCATATTCGCCGACAGGGCGGGATCTGTTACCGGCAAGCTTTGCAACGTCATCTGTCATAAGCACATCCGAACCGGCTGTCTTGGTCAAACTTTCGATCCGGGCTGCGGCGTGGACACTTTGTCCTATGACCGAAAATGTCAGCCGATCGGACACGCCGATATTGCCGAACATGACCGAGCCGATGGACAGGGCTATGCCTGCCTTCAATGGATGCTTGTGCGACGAGCCCGCGTTGATCGTCTGAAGCCGCATTCGCGTGTCATCCGTGGCGGCAATCGCCTTGGTGACCGCGCTTGCAAGGTCTTGCTGAGCGGTCGGAAAGACACCCAGGACAGCGTCGCCGATAAAATCCAGGACTTCTCCGCCATTTGCCAGGACGGCGCCTGCAGTGGCCTCAAAATAAGCGTTCAGCCATGTCAGGTAATCGTCTGGTCCAAGAGCCTCCGCAATGGCAGTGGAATGACGCATGTCGCTGAAATAGATCACCGCATCAATCGTCTCGCCGTCACCGTGGCGGATCTGCCCGTTCAGGACCTTGCCGCCGGCAATCTTTCCCAGATACGTCTCGGCGATCGTTCTGGTTATCTGACCTTCGATTGTGGCCCGTGCGGCCAGCGCCAATCGCTTCTGTATGTAGCGGATTGCGGTCAGGGCATCATCGGAAAAACCGTTTTCTTCCCGGGTTGCCCAACTTACGATGATCCCGGTATTGGGATATTCCCCCTTGATTGCCGGGAGTTCAAACTCGGTGGGCAGCACCATGTAGTCCGTGTATCCGTTCTCCGACAGCTCTGACAGCAACGGATAATCGTAGGGTGCATTTGCGTTGGTCAGGCGCCTGCGCAGCATGGGTTCGCGATTGAGCAGGACTGCCCGGACCGGACTGTTCAGCCATTCCTCGGATTCTTCCTGAGCATGCGCAATGCGTTCGTGGTGAACCGTACTGCCGTTCTCCCAGTAAGCGTATTCGGCTTCAATCAACGGATGCAGTGTGGACCAGGTCAACATGGCCCGGTCGACGGGAACGCTGCACAGGCGCAGCCGTTCACACATCTCAGCGAACATTGATGCAAGGTTCGGTGAACCCAGTGCCTGGCCGATGAGCCAATCCTCAATGTCGTCGATTTCCGCCATGCTGATCATGGCGTCAAGTTAGTGAGCTTTTGCTGCGGTTTCCAGACAGCTGTGCACAAGCGGTCCCTATTTTTCAGGTCCTTCGGATATTTTACCGGGTGGAATGATAAGCCAATTGACGGTGGCATCCGGCATGTCGCCCCAAGTCTGGTACGGGAATGATTTGGATCCTTCACGAACCGCATCCGGATAGTGCTGCAAAATCTCGGGTAACGGTGCATCCCGCTCGCCTCGCCAGACGATCATCAAGCCTTTTGTCTGGACGTCTTCAAGGTCGATCCACGGGCTCAGGAGCTGATCGTGAAGATAGAACATCGATGGTCGCGAGGGGGCGTGAAGCGTGACATTGGCGGCGGACCACATGTCACCTGCGACATAAGCGAGCTCAGTTCCCATCCTGTCTTTCCAGTGACTTGCCAGGTCCTGCGCTACAGCGGGACCGGGATAGTGGATGCGCGTTTGCTTGTTTTTCCAGTAAGGCTCCAGAACGGCCTGGCCGAAAATGATCGCCAGGAAAATGGTCTGAATGGTGAGAGCCGCGGCAAGAGCCCGGCGCGGGAACCGCCAGAGACCGGGAAGGGCGAGGAAACGGACGGCGAGAACGCCCGAAAGGACGAACATCGGGGTGCCCCACATGTGTTCGAACTCGTTGCCGGTCACAGCAGAAGCCAGGAGAACGACGGTCAACGGAACAAAGGCAAACCAGAGCAGAAAGCGATCGCTTGACGGTTCAGGATGCAGATCGGATTGACGCTTCCTGTCCTTGAAGGACTTCAAACCCGTCCAACCGAGCCCGGCAAGGACGACAAGAAACAGTCCCGCGTGATTGCCGATTTGCGCCGCCAGGAAATTCACCGGATTGAAGATGTGGGCGATGAACGAAGTCGCCGGTTTGCTGCGGCTGGCGGCATATTGCAGTGTCAGGAATTCCGTTTCCAGGAGCCACTGGAAATGCGGCAGCAGAAGTACGACACAAATCAGGGTGCAAAGCCATGGTCCAATGGTCAGTACGTGTCTGCGCGCATCGGCAAAGACCAGTGCGTATAGGCCAATGGTGCCGATCAGCAGCAGAACGAAATACTTGGTGTAAAGTCCAAAGGCTGCCAAAGCGCCGAGCAGAAGCCAGTCCAGCCAGCGCCCTTTGTCGAGGGCCTTGTGGAACAGCAGTATCATGCCCGCCCAGACAGGGATCTGGAGGATGTTCGGATTGAACTCCGGCATGGGCAGCGTGAAATAGAATGTAACGCTGGTCAGCACGATGGCCCAGAACGCCTGCCAGTCTCCGAGCCCCAGACGCCGGGCGATTTTCCAGATGAACAGATATCCGAGCGCGGCACAAAGCGCACTCAGCCAGTAAGCCCCGAAAGTGCGACCGCCCGTCAGCTGATAGGCCGCCTCAAGGAGCCAAGCCTGCATGGGCGGGTGTTTGGTATAGCCGAGTTGAAGTTCTCGTCCCCAGGCAAATCCCTCGACCACGTCCAATGGCGGATTGGGGAAGGTCAGCGTTGGGATCAGCGCATAAAGCAGGCAAAGGAGCCCTGCATAGGTTAGCGCGGCGCGGGATGCTGTCATGTCACGGAGACTCATTTCAGTTTTTCTTCCTGTCCGCAGCATGGTCTTCAGGTTTCTGCATGACGGTGGGAGAAGGCCCAGAGCCGGGATCCCAGGAATGTAAAAGCAGGAACGATTGCGATGGAGAACCAGAGCCCGAACAGGTCAGGCCAGGGGAGGAATTGCAGCCACAAGGCAAGCACCGACGAATTGAGCAGGAAACCGGACACAGCAATGACGAGAAAGCGCTTCATGCTCTTCAAAGCTGTTCCGCTGCGGCGCAGGTGTGAAAAACTCCAATAGTAGTGGCCACTGAAGGACACGCTGAAGGCAACCAGAAACCCGCAGATATTTGCCGGAAAGGCTGTTAGCGCCCCTGATTCCAGAAGGAAGGAGGCAACACCGGCGTGAGTCAGGGTTGCAATCACACCGATAATTGCGAACTTGCCGGCCGCCGCGGTTTCCGTCTTCAGCTTTTGCCGCGTTGCCTCAGCTGCCATTTGAGGCCTTGTCAGCCCGGGTGCAGTTTTCGGCCGGGCTGCCTTCGATGACATCTTGAAGAATGTAGACGGGTCGCTGTTTTGCCTCGTTGAACAGGCGGGCAATGTATTCGCCGACCATACCGATCGATAGCAGCTGAACACCGGAAAAGAACAGCAGCGCGACCATCAGAGAGGCATAACCGGGTACATCGATGCCGGACACGAAGACGCGCAAGATCAGGTAGAGCGCATAGGCAAATGCTCCGAGGGAGACCAGTACTCCGCCATAGAACCAGACACGAAGCGGCAATGTCGTGAAGCCTGTCAGACCGTCGAGGGCAAAGTTCCAGAGCTTCCAGTAATTGAACTTGCCGGTGCCTGCCTTGCGCGGAGGGCGCTCATAGGGAAGCGCCATGGCGGGAAAACCGACCCAGGCGAACAGCCCCTTCATGAACCGGTTTCTCTCCGGCAGACGCAACAGCGCATCGATAACGACGCGGTCAATCAGGCGGAAGTCGCCTGCGTTGGCCGGCATGTCGATATTGGCGAGCCGGTTGAACAGGCGATAGAACATGCCCGCCGTCGAACGCTTCATCAGCGTATCGGAAGACCGGTCGACCCTTAGTCCGTAAACCACATCGTATCCGGCGCGCCAGCCATCCAGCATCTGCAGAATGAGCTCCGGGGGATCCTGCAGGTCTGCATCGATAATGACCGCGATGTCGCCCTTTGCCGCTTCCAGTCCTGCGGATAGCGCAGCCTCCTTGCCGAAATTCCGTGAAAGCGCCAGCAATCTTCCGGGCAGGCCGTCCTGCAACTGCCGGGACAGAATATCAGCGGTCTTGTCCCGGCTGCCGTCGTCGATAAAAACGTACTCGTAGTACAGGCCTGTCTGATCCAGAACAGGCCGGGTCGCTTCCAGGAAGTGGAGAATAACGTCTTCTTCGTTGAAGACCGGCACAATGACGCTGAGCATTGGAGCTTCCGGACGGGTGCTTTCCCGTCTGGAGACGTAAATTTTCGAAGCGGCGCTTGTTGGCATGGAGTGCTCTTGAAGATTGAAGCTGGCGCAAACTGCCGGAATTTCACGAAAAAGGCCAGCCCATGCTTCGGGCCGGCCTGTTTTCTCTCGATTTTGTCTCGTCTTGTTTAGACGAGTGCCCCGTGGCAGTGCTTGAATTTCTTGCCGGATCCGCATGGGCAAGCTTCGTTGCGGCCGACCTTGCCCCAGGTTTCCGGATTTTCCGGGTCCCGTTCAACCGCTGCGGTTTGCTGGGCATCTGCAAGCGCCATCTCGTCTTCACCCGTCAGAGGGTTGATGTGATGGGCGTGCATTTCCGGCTCTTCCGGCATCTGCGGCGGCTGCTCGGTGACGAGCTCGACGCGCAGAAGCTGTGCCGTCGTCATCTGACGCAGCTGAGCCAGCATGGATTCGAACAGGGTGAAGGCTTCAGTCTTGTATTCCTGCAACGGGTCGCGCTGGGCATAGCCGCGGAAGGCAACGACAGACCGCAAGTGATCCAGGTTCGACAGGTGTTCGCGCCACAGATTGTCCAGGGTCTGAAGCAGGACGGCCTTTTCCACCTGACGCATGATGTCCGGTGAATATTTGGCGACTTTCTGCGCCATGGCTTCATCTGCGGAACGGCGCAAGCGGTCCTTGACTTCCTCTTCTGCGATGCCTTCCTCGTCCGCCCATTCCTTGACCGGCAAATCAAGGTTCAGGTACTTGCGAACCTCTTCCTGCAAACCTTCCGTATCCCATTGTTCGGGATAGGCCCGTTCGGGAATGTGATTTGCGACCAGGTCATCAACCACATCGTGGCGCATGTCGGTGACAGCATCCTGGATGGCATCGCTGTCCATGAGCTCGATGCGCTGCTCGAAGACGACCTTCCGCTGGTCGTTCATCACGTTATCGAACTTGAGCAGGTTCTTACGAATGTCGAAGTTACGGGCCTCGACTTTCTGCTGCGCCTTTTCCAGTGCCTTGTTGATCCAGGGATGAATGATGGCTTCGCCTTCTTCAAGGCCGAGTTTCTGCAGCATGGAATCCATGCGCTCGGAGCCGAAGATGCGCATCAGGTCGTCCTGCAGGGACAGGAAGAACTTGGAATGACCCGGGTCACCCTGACGGCCGGAACGGCCGCGCAGCTGGTTGTCGATGCGCCGGCTTTCGTGGCGTTCAGTGCCAATCACGTAAAGACCGCCGGCTTCAAGAGCCTTCTTCTTCAACTCTTCAACTTCGGAGCGGATCTGGGTCTCACGCGCGGACCGCTCTTCACCTTCCGGCAATTCTCCGAGTTCCATGGCGATCTGCATGTCGGCGTTGCCGCCAAGCTGAATGTCCGTACCGCGGCCGGCCATGTTGGTTGCGATGGTCACGGCGCCAGGCAGGCCCGCCTGGGCAACGATGAAGGCTTCCTGCTCGTGGTAACGGGCGTTCAGAACCGCGAATACCTTGGACTTGCCGTCGTCTTTTTTCTGCGCGGCGGCGAAAGCTGCCGGATTGCTGAGATCGATCTGCTTGTAGCCGTGCTGTTTCTTCAGAAGTTCGGCCAGGAGTTCGGACTTCTCGATAGACGTGGTGCCGACCAGAATTGGCTGGCCGCGCTCCTTGCAGTCATCGATCAGTTTGACGATTGCGTTGAACTTTTCCTGAACCGTTCTGTAAACCTCGTCATCGTCGTCGAGACGGCTGACAGGCAGGTTGGTCGGAATTTCGACGACTTCGAGCTTGTAGATGTCGGCAAATTCATCTGCTTCCGTGGAAGCGGTGCCGGTCATTCCGGCGAGCTTGCCGTACATGCGGAAGTAGTTCTGGAACGTGATCGACGCGAGCGTCTGGTTTTCAGGCTGAATACGGACCTTTTCGCGCGCCTCAAGTGCCTGGTGCAGCCCTTCGGAGAAGCGCCGGCCCGGCATCATGCGCCCGGTGAATTCGTCGATGATCACCACTTCGTCGTTGCGGACGATGTAGTCCTTGTCGCGCTGGAACAGTTTGTGTGCTTTCAGCGCCTGCTGGAGATGGTGAACGATGGAGACGTTCTCCACATCGTAGAGTGAGTCGCCCTTCAGGAGTTCCGCTTCACTCAAGAGCCCTTCAAGCCGTTCGTTGCCTGCTTCGGTGAATGTGGCCGAACGGGCTTTCTCGTCAAGCTCGTAGTCTTCTTCAGTCAGTTGTGGAATGAAGGCGTCAACCGTGTTGTAGAACTCGGAGCGGTCTTCAAGCGGGCCGGAAATGATCAGGGGCGTTCTTGCCTCATCGATCAGGATCGAATCGACCTCATCCACGATTGCGAAGGAATGACTGCGCTGAACCATCGACTCACGGTCATGCTTCATGTTGTCGCGCAGGTAGTCGAAACCGAACTCGTTGTTGGTGCCGTAGGTCACATCGGCTGCATAGGCTTCACGGCGTTCCTCGTCGGAAAGACCATGCGTGATGCAGCCGACGGTCAGGCCCAGAAACTTGTAGACCTGGCCCATCCACTCGCTGTCGCGTTGGGCAAGATAGTCGTTCACCGTGACCACGTGGACGCCGTTGCCGGCAAGAGCGTTCAGGTAAACCGGGGCAGTTGCCACCAGCGTCTTACCTTCACCCGTACGCATCTCGGCGATCTGGCCGGAATGCAGGACCATTCCGCCAATAAGCTGAACATCGTAGTGCCGCTGCCCCAGGGCGCGGCGGGCTGCCTCGCGGACCGTCGCAAATGCGGGGGCGAGGATGTCGTCGACGCTTGCGCCATTCTTGAGTTTTTCGCGGAATTCATCCGTCCGGCCGCGCAATGCCTCATCAGACAGCGCCTGCGTTTCTGCTTCCAGGGCGTTGATCTCGTCAACCTTTGCCCGAAATGCCTTTACCTTCCGGTCGTTCGCCGACCCGAATATCTTACGTGCTAATGCGCCAAGGCCAGCCATGTGGCGGTCCTTCCCTACCAGGCAGCGCCAACTGGCAATCTGGCGCCCGCCCATGAAATCGTCTCAATTGCTGTCCACGTTGCCGCCAAGCGCAACGCGCTGGCCGGTAATGCGGCCGAAAAGATGTCATCCCAGCCCACAAGCAGGGACGCCCGACAGATAAGAGGGGGCTGAATGCTTGTCAACGTCGCTGGAATAGGCAAAGTAGCCCCGCCCTCGTAAATGGGGGCAAATAAATTACTGTTCCTATACGTAAAGGACTTCTCATGTTCCGAATTTCGATGCGCAGGCCGGCCCAGGCGCTTGCCGTTTCTTTCCTGGCCATGACGCTCGGATCTGCTTCGCTTACAGCTGCCGAACCCGGAGATGTGGTTGCCAAGGTCGGCAATGCGGAGATCACGGAAGCCGATATTGCTTTTGCCGCCAATGACCTCGGACAGGAATTGCAGCGTTTCCCGCCGGCACAATGGCGCCAGATCTTGCTTGATGTGGTTGTCGACATGGAGCTTCTGGCTCAGGCGGCACGTGATGAAGGCATTGACCAGGACCCGGATTTCAAAAAGCAGTTGGAATTCCTGGAGCTTCAGGCGCTGAGAAATGCCTATCTCGCCCAGAAGATCGATGGTGCGATCTCCGAGGAAGACCTTCAGGCGGCCTATGACAAGCAATTTGCCGATTTTGAAGGCCCGGAAGAAATCAGTGCCCGTCACATTCTGGTGAAGGACAAGGCAGAAGCCGAAGCCTTGATCAAGGAGCTCGATGAAGGTGCGGATTTCGCCGAGCTGGCGAGGGAAAAATCAACGGGTCCATCCGGCCCGAACGGTGGCAATCTCGGTTACTTCGGCAAGGGCCAGATGGTGAAGCCGTTCGAGGAAGCCGTGTTCGCACTTGAACCCGGGTCCTACACTAAGGAGCCGGTTGAAACGCAGTTCGGCTGGCATATCATCAAGCTTGAAGACAAGCGAACTCAGGAAAAGCCGGCACTGGAAGCCGTTGCAGGCAATTTGCGTCAGCAGCTGATCCGGGATCGCTATGAAGCCAAAATGGCTGAACTCAAGGATGCCATCGCGGTCGAGATTCTCGATGAAGCTCTGGCGGCCGCTCCAGCAGACGGGGAGACGGCAGAGGGCGAGAAGACCGAATAGGATTTCTTGCTCCTGAAATCGATTGACCCGGCAGCCGCAAGCTGTCGGGTTTTTCGTATAAACCGGTCGCTGGATCCTGATCGCAGACGAAAGCGCCCACAGTCCAGAGTAGGAGGTTGGCAATTCCAGTAGCAAGACGGCGTTTTCGGTCTTCGGCGTCAACGTTGACGGGCCCTGCCGATGATACGGGGCCAGGGCCATATTGCTGGTCGCACCGTCTGGTGATCGCAAGACAGACGACCTGAAGCACGGTCGATTGCAAAACGCTTGCGAAAAAGATCACCTGGCGAGCAAAGGGATGATCTCAGCGAGGGGCAGGAGATCGGCATATTTCTGTTCCATGTCGAACAAATTGGCCCGGTGTGGTTCCATCGCCCGGTCGCCAACACAGTCTGTGGCGACGATGGTTTTGAAATTGTAGCTCATTGAATCAACGACTGTCGCCCTTACGCAGCCCGATGTGGTGCAACCTGTAACGATCACGGTATCGACGCCGCGACCAATGATTGGTTCCAAAAAACGCCGAAGGCTGGGTTTTGCGAACCACATAATCGCCAGGTTCGGGCGAAAGCGCATCCACGATCTGGCTTGCATGTGCGTTTTCTGTGAGCCTGGCCAGATGGGGTGACTTCAGACAGAACACGCCTTTGTCCGCTCCGTCGTCCGCATAGACGACCCGGCTATAGGCAAGCGGAACATTCGCTCTGCGGGCTGCGGGCAGCAATCTGGCGGTGTTCTCGACTGCCTCGCCGATATTGCCACCGCCGAATTGTTCCGGATCCATAAAGCCGTTGACAAAGTCGACAACAATCACCGCGGACTTGCGGCCGAAGCCGCTTTTGCCGCCATATCCCTGGCGCTTGTAAATCTCCAGTTCGGAAGAGGTATGTGTCATCTGAACTTCCGATTGCTTCCGTGAAGGCTGCTGTGAACGTTGAAGATGAAGCCCCATGGTATAAAACATGATAGCCGGGCTCTGTCCCGGCCAGAATTCCCCACTTGAAAAAGCTTGCGCTTATTGTGTCCTTGGGGCTAGGGACACCTGTTTCAATAAAACTCCGGACCAGTACCGATGTCGACGACCGTTTCCCCCCTTGCGCCAAAATCCTATCCGGATATGCCGGAAATCGAAGGCGTTCAGTTCGCCACTGCAGAGGCCGGTATCAAGTACGCAGGCCGAACCGATGTGCTGTTGGTAACTGTTTGCGAAGGCACATCCGCTGCGGGTGTCTTCACGCAATCAAAATGTTCCTCGGCACCGGTAGACTGGTGCAAGGACATTCTGTCGGGTGGCAAGGCGCGCGCGCTCCTCGTGAACTCCGGAAATGCAAATGCCTTTACCGGCAAGAAGGGCAGGGCCGCGGTAGAGCTGTCCGCCGATATCGTTGCCAATTCGCTGGAATGCCCGAAAGATGAAATTTATCTTGCTTCCACCGGCGTGATCGGCGAACCGCTGCCGGCGGAAAACTTCGCCAATGTCATTGAAGAGCTGAAAACCAGGCAAGACGGTGCTAACTGGCTGGATGCAGCCAAGGCGATCATGACAACCGACACCTATCCGAAAGTGGCGACAAGCACGATCGAGCTCGACGGCGAAACAGTAACGATTAACGGTATCGCCAAAGGGGCAGGGATGATCGCTCCTGATATGGCGACCATGCTTTCCTTTGTCTTCACCGATGCCGCCATCGCACCGGATGTCCTTCAGGATCTGCTGAGTGGAGAAACAGGCGGCAGTTTCAATGCCGTGACCGTTGATAGCGATACCTCAACATCGGATACGGTGCTTCTCTTCGCGACCGGAACCGCGGCGCAAAAAGGTGTTGCGCCGGTGGCGACGCTTGACGATCCGCGCGTATCCGTTCTGCGGGCTGCGCTTGGAGACGTCATGCTCGATCTGGCACATCAGATCGTCCGTGACGGTGAAGGCGCGCGGAAATTCGTTGAAGTGCGAGTTGAAGGTGCCGAAAGCGATCCATCCGCCAAGAAGATCGCGCTTTCGATCGCCAACTCACCGCTTGTGAAAACCGCGGTGGCAGGAGAAGACGCCAACTGGGGCCGGGTGGTGATGGCTGTCGGCAAGGCTGGGGAGCCTGCGGATCGCGATCGGCTGGCCATCTGGTTTGGAGATATCCGGGTCGCCGTCGAAGGTGAACGGGACCCTGATTACAGTGAAGAGGCTGCCTCCGCGGTCATGCAGCAGGAAGATATCGTTCTTCGTGTCGATCTTGGTCTGGGGAACGGCACTGCAACGGTTTGGACGTGCGATCTCACCAAGGAATATGTTGCCATCAACGGTGACTACCGTAGCTAGCGTCAGTGAATTTCGGACGGAATTCGATCCTGTTTGCTTAATGAACTGTCTGCAGGCGTCTTTGAATTGGACACATACATGACCAAGATTGTTCTCGTTGCGGCATGCGCACTTGTCGATGCCGACGGGCGTATCCTTTTGGCACAGCGACCGGAAGGAAAATCGATGGCAGGACTGTGGGAGTTTCCGGGAGGAAAGGTCGAAATCGGTGAACGACCGGAAGAAACCTTGATCCGCGAATTGCAGGAAGAACTCGGAATCGAGGTTAACGAAGCGTGTCTGGCGCCTTTAACATTTGCCAGTCACTCTTATGAAGATTTTCATCTGCTCATGCCACTTTTCATCTGCCGTAGATGGAATGGTGTGCCGACGGGTCAGGAAAACCAGGCTCTGAAATGGGTCAGGGCCGTCAGGTTGAGGGATTACCCGATGCCAGCGGCTGACGAGCCTCTCATTCCACATCTCATGGAGGCAGTTTGATTCGCTCGGAATTCGAGGTGCCGGCGATCGGGGAGTGATTGAGTTGGTGACGGTGTCGAAAAGCTACAAATCAATCAAGCGCACTCTCACCTTGCTCATCAAGGACGAGCGGGGCGCCACGACCATAGAACTTTCCCTTATCGTGGCGATCCTTGGTACCGTTTTGATAGCGGGACTCGGGTCGATCGGTGAGACGATGCGCGACGATATTTTTGGTCGTATCGTCAGTATCCTGCAATCCGTGGATGAGTCTGCTTAGGCCGAATCCGTCATTCTGTTCTGTCACGTTCGGGCTGATCAAACAGATCAAAGCTTCTGTTCTTTTGCACCAAGAGCTTCCGCGAGGCTGGCCTTTGCCGAGCCGGGGCGGAGCGGTTTTTGCTGACTTTCATGCGGTGCCCAACCTGACAACGTCACGAGAGCGAATGTCGCTCTGATCCGGCCATCCGGGTCGGAATGATTTTCTGCATATAGCTCAGCCGCGCGAAACAGCACCCGTCGCGAAATCGGCGTTCTGCTTCGGTCTTTCAAGATCGAGGTTGCCCCCATGGCACGCAAATCGTTCAGAAGCGCGAACATGGTGTCGTATCTCACGGTAATCGTATCCAGGTCTGTTACTGGAAGCGCAAAACCGGCGCGCTGCAACAGGCTGCCAAGATCGCGTGTATCGGCAAATGGCAGCACCCGGGCAGCCGCACCGCCCCTGATCTCCAGTTCGGCCCTGGTGAGACTGTCGCGCAATTCGGTAAGCGTACCAGCCCCCGGCAGCGTCGCCAGGAAGAACCCGTCGGGAGCAAGTGCGCGGCGGATCTGGATCAAAGTGCCAGGCAAATCATTGACAAACTGGAGCGTCAGCGCCGAAACGATGAGATCAACGGACTGATCACCGAGCGGCAGCAAGGCATCGTCGCAAACAAGATCAGGAAGTGGCAGATTGGGGTCTGCAACCTGCAGATCTGCCCGGAGCACTCGTCCGGCCTTACCTGCATTCACAATCGCTTGCGTGACCAGACCAGTATGTCCACCGAGATCGACGGCAGTCCCGAAAGTTCGATTGATCAGCAGCAGGCGCTCTTCCAGATCGACAGCAACGGCCCTGAGCAGAAAGTCAGCTCCGGGCTTTGCCGCCTTCAAGGCGCGATGACGGCGGATGCGGAATAATGAACGGTCGAACAGGTCGGGTTGGACGGACACTTTGCACTCGGATTTGCGCGAAAACTTGACGTTCACATATGGTATCTGAAGCCGAAGGTCAAAGAGCGTTGGCGGGACTGATGGCTCTTGTTTGTTCCGCATGTGGTGGTACCGCATCTTGAAAATGCGCTATCTTGCTTCGCGGAGAATAATTGAGGTTGGTTTGCGGGTCACTGCCAGAAACATGACAGCAATTCCACGGGCATTTGCACGCCTGACCCTGGACTTTCTGCTGCCGCTAAGATGCGTTAGCTGCACTTCCACCGTCGGTACGCCGGACAGCTTGTGCCCGGATTGCTGGCAGAAAATGAGTTTTATGGAAAAACCCTGGTGCGAGCGCCTTGGAACCCCATTTTCCTATGATGTTGGGGAGGGAGCCTGGAGTCCGCAGGCAATTGCCTCACCACCGATATTCGACAGATTGCGATCCGTTGCCTTTTATGATGGGCCGGCACGGGATCTGGTGGTGGCACTCAAGTTCTTCCGCCGGAGGGAGCTTGCAAGGCCCATGGGGCTCTGGATGTGCCGGACAGGCAGTGAAATCCTGCGGGAGGACAGCCTCATTGTCCCGGTGCCGCTGCACTGGATGCGTCTTTTGTCTCGGCGGTTCAACCAGTCTGCCGATCTTGCCCGTGTGATTGCGCGTGAATGTGGAGGCCAATTTGAACCCGGCCTGCTCAAGAGGCGCAAGAAAACCCGCCGGCAGGTTGGCCTGTCGGCAAAGGCGCGGCAGAAAAACGTTCGGTCCGCGTTCTGTATCGACCCGGAACGCATAGGTCAGATTCAAGGACGTCACGTCGTTTTGATCGATGATGTGATTACAACCGGGTCTACGATTGCCGTCTGCAGCAAAACCTTGCTGTCCGCGGGCGCCGCATCTGTTGATGTGCTCACATTTGCGTTTGCAGATACTTCAAATAGATCCGGCTCGGCCTCGCCTGACGAACCATGATGCTTCTTATCCCTTGAGTTTCGGCATGGCGCACGCATATAACGCCGGGATTTTGCCGGAATGGCCGTGAGGTGTCCGGCTGAGCCAGTTGAATGAAGGGATCGATTTGAATGGCCAAGGTGGAAATTTATACGCGTCAGCTCTGTGGGTTCTGTACAGCTGCCAAGCGCCTTCTGGACAAAAAGGGCGTTTCCTATACCGAGTTCGACGCGACTTTTGACAATGGCTTGCGCAAGGAAATGTTGCAGAAGGCCAATGGACGGTCGACGTTTCCGCAGATCTTTGTCGGGAAAACACATGTCGGCGGGTGCGACGAACTGCATGACCTGGAGCGGTCCGGAAAACTGGACGGTTTGCTTGCATCCTGATTTAGTGTCCTGAAATCTCGAATGACCAATCAGACATAAGGCCAGAGAATGCCCTCGTTTACGGCAGCATGCGTTCAGCTTCGAAGCGGCAGGACCATTTTGGAAAACGCTGAAAACGCCGAAGCCCTGATACGGGCCGCCGCCGGAGAGGGAGCCGATTACGTTCAGACCCCGGAAATGTCGAACCTGTTGGTTCGCAGCCGGGAGGAGCTGTTTGAGCGGATCCCGCCGGGTCAGGAAGATCTCTTTTTGACCAGGGCGAAATCGTTGGCAGCCGAACTGGGGATCTATCTCCATCTCGGTTCGCTGGCGATTTTGCGGGAGAACGGTAAAGTCGCCAATCGGGCATTTCTGATAGCGCCGGACGGAAAGATAGCCGCCAGCTACGACAAGATCCATATGTTCGACGTGGACTTGCCGAATGGCGAAAGTTGGCGGGAATCTGCAACCTACGAACCAGGAACTCAATCCGTGGTCGCGGATCTGTCCATTGCCAGACTAGGAATGGCGATCTGTTACGATATCCGTTTTCCTGCGATCTTCCGCATGCAGTCCCGTGCCGGGGCGCAGGTGCTGACGGGTCCGGCTGCGTTCACGCGGCAGACTGGCAAAGCCCATTGGCATGTGCTACAGCGCGCCCGCGCCATTGAAAATGGTGCCTATGTGATTTCGGCCGCGCAGGGCGGCACCCACGAAGACGGACGGGAAACCTATGGGCACAGCCTTGTCGTCGATCCATGGGGCGTGGTGATTGCAGAACTGGCGAATGACGAACCCGGTTACGTTCTGGCTGAAATCGATATCGAAAACGTGGCCAAGGCGCGTGCGCGGATACCTGCTATTGCCAACGAGCGGGATTTCAAGCTCTTGCGTATCGAGGCGCTGAAGGAGATGCCTGCGTGATCAAATACACGCTTGTTTGTGAAGCTGCTCACAGCTTTGAAGGCTGGTTCCGCAATTCCGGCGACTTCGAGGCTCAGGTTGACCGCAAGCTCGTCGTCTGCCCGATGTGCGGTGCGACCGATGTCAGGAAGGGGCTCATGGCTCCCGCCGTTTCGACATCCAGAAAGCGCGAGGCGTTGTCTCCAGTGGCAAAGGCCGAGGCTGAAGCACCTGCCGAAGATTCTGAAACGAAAAATGAAGCGCCAGCTCCGGCAAGCGCAACGCCGATGCAGCCTTCCGCGTTGTTACCGGAAAATCTTCGTCAGAAGGAAATTGTCGAGGCGTTGCGGCTGGTACGCGCGCGTATCGTTGAGAATTCGGAAAATGTCGGGTCGAATTTTGCTTCTGAAGCCCGAAAAATACACTACGGCGATGCCGAAGAGCGGAGCATCTACGGAGAAACGACGCTCCAGGATGCGGAAGAACTCCTTGAGGAGGGCATATCCGTACTGCCCTTGCCAGAGCTTCCAGACGACAAGAACTGAGCGACCCTGAAGTATGCATCACGCGCTGTGGCGTGATGCGATTTTTGTAGTTTTTCCAAGAAACGCAAATCTTTCAAGCGTCAGCGCTTGGTGCCGGCTGCCGCCTTCCGGCGCGGCTTTGGTTTTGCGGTTTGTGTTTCCTGCAATGTCTCTTCAGCCGCCTTGCTGAACTCCGTGACATTTTCCATCGCCGTTTCGTTGAACTCTTCGACGACAGCGGCGTTTTCAGTGAAGCTGTCCCTGAACAGGGTTGCCTGTTTTTCGAAGTGCTGCTGATATTCCGTTGCCATCCTTGAGTAGAAGTTCTGCAACGTCGCCACGGTTTCTTCAGGGGCGACACACTGGCTCAGGGATTTTGCGCATTCAAAATCTTCATGAATCCGGTGACTGACGAATTCCATGTGGTCGTCAAAGGCTTTTTCTGCCTGGGACCACATTGTTTCTCCCATTTTCTGAAAACTGGCGATTGTTCTGGCTTCCATCCGATCCTCACGTTCCGCATGGGTCCAGTTTGAAAAAGCCGGCATCGGCCAATCAGTCATCATCGCGCTGATATCGAATGCACCTGAATTGCGCTTTGTAGGCATGAGAAATCCTCCGCTATCCGTCTGTCATGCTGTGGCCGGCCTGAACTAATGATTCATGTCGGCGTGTCGCTCAGTACACCTGCGAGAAGTCGGCGTGGGGTCCAGTTCCGGTGAACGGACCGCGCCTAAGTTGACGTAACTGTAGCCTGCCCGCAAGGCGGATCTTTGACAGGGATCAAAGAAGTGAAAAGATCTCTTCGAGAATCGCGGAAAATGTCGTCCGGATTACTTTGCGTTCAAAAAGTCCGTCAGCACATAGGTAACTTCTTCGGGAGCTTCCAGGGTCGACAAATGGCCGCAATCTGCAATCACGGACAGCTCACTCCCGGGGATGTGCCGATGGATTTCCCGTGCCACGTCTACAGGGGTCAGCCGATCTCCATCGCCGACCATTACCAGGGACGGACAGGAAATCTCGCCAAGTCGCGGCCGGGAGTCCCGACGGCCGAACACCGCCGTCTGCTGGCGTATGAATGCCTCTGCCCCGGTTTCCCGCGCCATGTCGACAACGGCTGATTTCAGGGTTTCGTTTTCTTCGTTCCTTTCGTGAACAAAGCCTGGATAGAGAAGGTGCGGCACTTTGCCGAACCCCTTTTTCCGGGTGAGCTCGATCAGAAATTTCCGTCTTTTGGTCTGCTCGGCAGTATCGGCTCGCGGATTTGTGTTCAGCAACGCGAGCTTCGAGACCCGTTCCGGTGCCTCTCTCATGATTTCCATGGCGACGTAACCGCCCATGGACAGGCCGATCAGGGAAAAGCGTTCGGGTGCCTGTTCCAGCAGATGCGCCGCGATGTCGGTAATGCTGTCGTGGTCGCGGTGATTGGCAACCATGATCGGCCGGTCCGCAAAGGCTGCGATTTGCGGCGCAAAGAGGGCCTCGGTACATAAGAGACCCGGAACCAGGACGATCGGATCACCCATCAGGACGAGGTCACCCGTTCAGCGAGCAGCATGTAGTTGACATCCATGTCGCGCGACTGGCCCCAGGTGTCGGTCAGGGGGTTGTAGCTGACACCGGACCGGTCAATGATCTTGAGGCCTGCAGCCTTGACCGGTTCTTCGAGTTCGGCGGGTTTCACCAGCTTTTCGTAAGAGTGGGTTCCCTTTGGCAGCCACCGCAGAACATATTCCGCACCGACTATGGCAAGTGCATAGGCTTTCAAAGTGCGATTGATGGTCGCAATAAACATCAAGCCGCCCGGGCGGACCATCTGGCTGGTCGCCTCCATGAACAGCGGCACGTCGGCAACGTGCTCCACGACTTCCATGTTCAGGACGACATCGAAAGTTTCACCGGCCGCGGCCAGGCTTTCCGCTGTTTCGGCCCTGTAATCGATCTCCAGACCGGAACTCTCCATGTGGAGCTTCGCGATCTTGATGTTGGTTTCGGAGGGATCGGCGCCCACCACTTCGGCTCCCAGTCGGGCCATGGGCTCGCTCAGCAGGCCGCCTCCGCACCCGATATCCAGAAAGCGCAGTCCCTTGAATGCATCAGCCGCCTTCGGGTCCCGCCCGAAATGGCGGCAGACTTCCTGCTTGATGTAGGCGAGCCGGACAGGGTTGAACTTGTGCAAAGGCTTGAAATCCCCGGTTGGATCCCACCACTGTTCGGCCATAGCCGAAAAGCGTGCGACTTCTTCGCTGTCGATCGTGCCGGTTGATTGTTGAGCCTTGTCTGTCATCGGACGAACCTTTCGTTCAGTCGAACGGCGTGATGCTGTGCCGCTTTGTCTGTTACTTGCAGTCGATCCAAGGTCTGAGTTCATTTGTCAAGAGTTCCGGTTGCAGCAAAGGAACGCAGCCTGTATGCATGTGCGCCGATCCATCCGGAGCGTCTGGCGCTTCATGACACGATAAAAAGATTACGAGTGGTATGGCCCGACTGGTTTTAAAATTTGGTGGGACTTCGGTTGCCGATCTGGATCGCATCCGCAATGTCGCGCGCCATGTGAAACGGGAAGTGGATGCCGGTCATCAGGTTGCGGTCGTCGTATCGGCCATGGCCGGACAGACCAACAAACTGGTGCAATTCTGCCGCGAGGCCGCGCCTCTGCATGATGCGCGGGAATATGATGCGGTGGTTGCCTCCGGTGAGCAGGTGACATCCGGCCTGCTGGCGATTGTGCTTCAGGACATGGGTGTCAATGCCCGGTCATGGCAGGGTTGGCAGGTGCCGATCAAGACCGACGAGAATCACGGCGCGGCGCGCATTAGAGAGATCGAGGGCGATTTCCTGACGGAGCGGCTTGAGCAGGGGCAGGTTGCCGTGCTCGCCGGTTTCCAGGGCATGTCACCAGACAATCGCATTGCGACGCTGGGCCGTGGCGGTTCCGATACGAGTGCCGTTGCCATCGCGGCGGCGATCAAGGCGGATCGTTGTGATATCTATACCGATGTTGACGGTGTTTACACGACCGACCCGCGCATTGTGCCCAAAGCGCAGCGCCTTGAACGCGTTTCCTTCGAGGAAATGCTCGAAATGGCGTCACTTGGCGCGAAAGTTCTTCAGGTGCGTTCTGTCGAAATGGCGATGGTGCATGGTGTGAGGACATTCGTGCGCTCCAGTTTTGACGATCCGGATGCACCGCAGGTCGGCGAAGACGGCCTCCCGATTGGTACTCTAATTTGCGACGAGGATGAACTCGTGGAACAGCAAGTTGTCACCGGCATTGCATATGCCAAGGACGAAGCTCAGATCTCAATCCGTGACGTGGCTGACAAGCCGGGTGTTGCGGAATCCGTATTTGGACCACTGGCGGATGCCCACATCAACGTGGACATGATCGTCCAGAACATTTCGCCGGACGGAAAAACCACGGACATTACCTTTACCGTTCCCGAGGGAGACTTCGAACGGGCCAAAAAGGTGCTGGTGGACAACCGGGAAGAGATCGGTTTCCAGAACCTTGAGGGTGCGACGGACGTTGTTAAGGTATCCGTCATCGGTATCGGAATGCGGTCTCACGCAGGTATCGCAGCCCAGTGCTTCCGTGGCCTGGCTTCCAAGGGGATCAACATCCGGGCGATCACAACCTCGGAAATCAAGATCTCCGTCCTGATTGATTCTGCGTATGCGGAACTTGCAGTGCGGACTCTCCATTCGCTATACGGGTTGGACGGATAGTCTATCCGGCAAGCCGGCTCTGATGTTAACCTGAGTCGGAGCTTGTCCAAAGCGGGATAAAACGGGGGCGCAATGCGCAGCAACCTAGCCGGACCGCGCCTATTGCTCCGCAGGCTCCGCGAAGTCATGGCGGAGCCGATCACGGCGCAAGAGCGACTCGACAAGATTGTGGTGCTGATCGCATCCAACGTCGTCGCCGAAGTGTGCTCGGTTTATATTCTGCGTGCCGACGGCGTTCTTGAGCTTTATGCCACGGAAGGGTTGAACCGGGAGGCGGTTCACAACGCCTCATTGCGCGTTGGGCAAGGTCTGGTCGGGTTGATTGCCGCCGAGGCGCGTCCCCTCAACTTGCCCAATGCAAGTGCACATCCCGGATTTACCTATTTGCCCGAGACGGGTGAAGAAGCCTACAATTCGTTTCTGGGCGTGCCGATTCTGCGGGCCGGCCGCACGCTCGGCGTGCTCGTGGTTCAAAATCAGTCGCACCGCACCTATCTGGAAGACGAAGTCGAGGCACTGCAGACGACAGCAATGGTGATCGCCGAAATGGTGGCAGCAGGGGAACTGGAGGCGATTGCCCAGGAGGCAACAGGACTGGATCTGTCCCGTCCGATCACGGCGACGGGTGTCGGGCTGGCGGAAGGCGTCGGCCTTGGGCATGTGGTTCTGCACGAACCGCGCGTCGTCGTTACCAATCTTATCGCGGAAGACACTGACCGGGAAAAGAATCGCCTGGAAGGCGCGATCAACCGGCTTCGGCTTTCCATTGATGACCTCTTGGCCAGCGGCGAAATTGCAGCGTCCGGTGAACATCGCGAAGTGTTGGAAGCCTACCGGATGTTTGCCTATGACCGTGGCTGGATCCGAAAGATCGAAGAGGCGATCAAGAACGGGCTGACAGCTGAAGCCGCGGTTGAAAAGGTGCAGAGCGATACCCGCGCGCGCATGCTGCGCCAGACAGATCCTTACCTGCGCGAGCGCCTTCACGATCTTGACGATCTCGCACACCGCCTGATCCGCGAGCTGATGGGCCGGGAACACGGCCCGAGCGTGGATGAGCTGCCACAGGACGCCATCATTGTTGGCCGGAACATGGGTGCCGCGGAGCTTCTGGACTATGGCCGAGACCGCATCCGTGGATTGGTTCTAGAAGAGGGCGGACCGACCAGTCACGTGACCATCGTCGCGCGTGCCCTTGGAATTCCGACTGTCGGCCTGGTCGAAGACATCGTGGGAATGGCCGATGGCGGTGATGCAATCATTGTCGATGGCGATACCGGTGAGGTGCACCTGCGCCCTGCGACCGATCTGGAAAACGCCTACGCGGAGAAGGTCCGCTTCCGCGCAAGGCGCCAGGCTCAATACCGGCGCTTGCGCAGCAAACCGTCGGTCACGAAGGACGGTGTCGAATTTTCGCTGCAGATGAATGCGGGGTTGCTGATCGATTTGCCGCATCTGGCAGAATCGGGTGCGGCTGGAGTTGGGCTTTTCCGTACCGAATTGCAGTTCATGGTCGCGTCCTCATTCCCGAGAATGCGGGAGCAGCAGGCCCAATACAGCCAGATTCTGGATGCTTCCGAAGGCAAGCCGGTGACTTTCCGCTCACTGGATATCGGTGGTGACAAGGTTCTGCCGTATCTGCGTTCGATACAGGAAGAAAATCCGGCAATGGGCTGGCGCGCGCTGCGGCTGGGTCTCGACCGGCCGGGTTTGCTGCGAACGCAGATCCGGGCCCTGCTGCATGCCGCCGCGGGCCGCGAACTGAAGCTCATGTTCCCGATGGTGGCTGAGGTTGATGAGTTCCTGCAGGCAAAGGCCCTGGTCGACAAGGAAATCAAACACCTCAGGCAACACGGACATGCAACACCGGAAAATGTTCGCCTCGGGGTCATGGTCGAAGTGCCGTCGCTTCTGTTCCAGCTGGATGAACTGATGGGGTATGTCGACTTCGTCTCTGTCGGCTCAAACGACCTTTTCCAGTTCTTCTGTGCCGTAGATCGTGGAAACACCCGCGTGGCTGATCGCTTCGACACTTTGAGCATCCCGTTCCTTCGGGCCTTGAAATCCATAGTCGATGCAGCAAATAAGGCGCATGTTCCGGTGACCTTGTGTGGCGAGCTGGCCGGACGCCCCCTTGAGGCCATGGCTCTGGTCGGCCTGGGTTACAGGGATCTGTCGATGTCACCTGCAGCGCTTGGTCCGGTAAAGGCCATGCTGCGTACTCTTGATGCAGGGCGTTTGTCCGCACGTCTGCTGCCACGGCTCGATCCGGGGCATGATGACAGCAACATACGCGAAGTGCTGAAGCGGTTTGCTGGCGAGACGGATGTTGCGCTCTAGCGGCGACGTTCGTAACTCATCCAATAAAAGTTCTAGGAGAACCTGCGCGTATGCTGGCGCGTCATAAACTCGATAATCTACTGGACCGGTTTGCCGAACTTGAACACATGATGTCGGCCAACCCCGATCCTGCCGCCTATGTGAAACTGTCCCGCGAGTATGCCGGGCTGGAACCCCTGGTGCAGAAGATCCGTGCCTTGATCAAGGCGGAGGAAGATCTTGCCGGAGCGGAATCGCTGATCTCCGATTCGGACACTGACGCCGAAATGCGTGAACTTGCCGAGATGGAACGCGATGAGCTTTCCGGCAGCGTCGAGCAGTTGACCCAGGATGTTCGCATCGGGTTGTTGCCTAAGGATGTTGCGGACGCCAACGACGCCATTCTCGAAGTGCGCGCCGGTACCGGCGGAGACGAAGCGGCTCTGTTTGCAGGCGATTTGTTCCGCATGTATCAGCGCTATGCAGAGCTTCAGGGCTGGAAAGTTGAAATTCTTTCCGCCAGCGAAGGGGAGGTCGGCGGCTTCAAGGAAGTGATTGCGTCAGTGTCCGGTGACAATGTGTTCGCGCGTCTGAAATTCGAGTCCGGCGTGCATCGGGTGCAACGTGTTCCGGCGACCGAGTCCGGTGGACGTATTCACACTTCTGCAGCGACGGTTGCGGTTCTGCCGCAGGCTGAAGACGTCGATATCGATGTTCAGGAAAGCGATCTGCGCATTGATACGTTCCGGGCATCGGGCGCAGGTGGTCAGCACGTCAATACGACGGATTCCGCGGTTCGCATCACCCACCTGCCTACCGGGATCGTGGTTGCGGTTCAGGACGAACGATCTCAGCACAAGAACAAGGCGCGGGCCATGCAGCTGCTGCGAGCCCGCATTTACGATGAAGAGCGGGAGCGAGCTGCCAGCGAACGCACGGAAGCCCGCCGCCTTCAGGTTGGTTCCGGAGACAGGTCGGAGCGAATCAGAACCTATAATTTCCCTCAGGGGCGTGTGACGGACCATCGCATCGGGCTGACGCTCTACAAGCTGGAGCAGATCATTGCCGGCGAAGGGCTCGGGGAAGTTATCGATGCCCTGATTATGGATCATCAGGCCAACCTGCTGGCCTCTGAAGAAGTCTGATCATGCTGGTCGGTCAGCTCTACCGCCAGGTTCGGGATCAGTTCAGGCGGGCCGGTCTGCCGACGCCTGACCTGGACGCGAAACTGCTGGTCAGTTCGGCGCTGGATATTTCAATCTCTGATCTCGTTCTGAACGAGGCAGATGAAGTCAGCTCTAAACGTGTTGCCCTGGTGTGGGCGTTTGCGGAAAAGCGCCTTGGCGGAATGCCGGTTGGCCGGATACTCGGAGAACGCGAGTTTTATGGCCGCCGTTTCCAGATGAATGCCGCTACGTTGGAACCTCGGCCGGATACCGAGATCCTGGTTGATGCGGTCTTGCAGCGAACCGATCCGGACTGTTCTAATCTGATGTGCGATATCGGGACAGGGACTGGTGCAATCGCAGTTACAATGCTGGCTGAACTGCCGCGATCCGAAATGATCGCGGTTGATTTGTCTGAAGAGGCCCTTGATTGTGCTGCGAAGAATGCGATTGTCCACGGCGTGGGGGATCGTTTCTTTCCCTTGTGCGCGGATTACCTGTCGGCTTTGTGCCAATCTCGGAATGTGTCGCCGGCGAGCGGTCTGGACTGGATCATCAGCAACCCGCCTTATATTCGCACCGCGATTCTGCAAGACCTTTCCCGGGAAGTGATTCAACACGACCCGAAATTGGCTCTCGATGGAGGTGAGAGTGGTCTTGAGGCTTATATCCGTATTGTTACAGATGCCGAGTCTCTTTTGCGGCCAGGTGGGCAAATTGCTTTTGAAATTGGTTACGATCAGGCCGGGGATGTGAAAAAACAGCTGCGTCATCATGGCTTTGGAGCAATTGAAATCATTAAGGATCTCGCGGAGAACGATCGCGTCGTCGTCGCTCGAAAGATGTAATTTCATTGTTTTGACCCAAAGGTGAAAAAGCACTTGGAAATCGCGGCGGAAACGGTTAGGTTCACCTTGCCGAGACCGGAAATGTGATCAGCGTTGAGCGGGGCATACGCATCCGGCGATGTGAGGACAGGCGCAGTTTAAGCGTTGTTGAATCCTTCGCAAATCGGGCTATCCGGTGTTTCGGACTGTCGAAGAAAAAGACAAGCGCGTTGGCCAGTGGCCTTTGACGCGCTGCGTGGGTTTTCAATGACAGCCGCTAACCAGCATTGTTGGTTTCGGTATGTACTTCGTGTCGGTTTTAGGCAATTCCGATGTTGGGTCAGTGAATAGCTGACCGCCGTTCCGTAAGAGAAAACGGCAGGATGAGACCAGGAAATCAAAGCAATAAGCGTATGCGCGGACGGGGCCGCAAGGGACCTAATCCGTTAACCCGGACTTATGAATCTAACGGTCCTGATGTGAAAATCCGCGGCACAGCGATGCATATTGCGGAAAAATATCAGCAGCTGGCCCGTGATGCTCAGGCATCCGGCGACCGTGTGATGTTCGAAAACTACAATCAGCATGCGGAGCACTACCTCCGTATTGTCGCTGCAGCGCAACCGCAACAGCAACCCGCTGCACAGCCTGCGGTTCGCAATGAAACCGAGGAAGGCCAGGACGCAGCCTCTGCAAATGGTGCAGCTCCGGTGAACGGTTCAGAGCGTCCGTCTCAGGACAGGGGGGCTCCGGAAAGAGCACCTCAGGAACGGGCGCCTCAGGAGCGCGCTGCTTCTGCTGAAGGCGAGGTAGTTGATGCCGACAGCCCGCAACCTTTTATCGAAGACATGCCGGTTATCGACCAGGAAGGTCAGGTGAACGGGGCGGGTCAGAAGGCAGATGCCGAAGAGGCGGCTGCTGAAGAAAAGCCGCGCCGTCGCACACGGACACCAAGGGCGAGAACCCCGCGCAGGACATCGGTGGAAGCTGCGAGCGAAGATGCTCCTGAAGCGGCTGCGGAAAGTGCAGAATCTGCAAGCGAGGCGTCGGATGAAGAAAAGCCGAAACCACGCCGCAGAACGACCCGCCCGCGCCGCGCCAAGGCAGCGGAAGAGGCTCCTGCAGAAGCGGCGGTAGTCAGTGAATAGTCAGTTTCAATCAAGCTGAAAACGATAAGACGGCGTCCGGAAGGGCGCCGTTTTTTGTTTGAGTTGAGCTTTTCCGTCGCAGGGCCTTTTGTGATGAAAATGCAACACTATATAGGAGGAGTAGCGCTCAAAGAGGCTGCACGGATGCCCGGGATCGGGGTCTGTATCCAACGACGTTCCCCACGCTTCGGGTGGCGAGGACGGGTAGGAGGTAACGAATGAACTTTGAAAAATACACTGAGCGCGCCCGCGGATTTGTCCAGTCGGCTCAGACTTTTGCGCTTGGTCGGGGGCATCAGCAGTTTTCTCCGGAACATATCCTGAAAGTACTTCTGGATGATTCCGAAGGCATGGCCAGCGGCCTCATTGAACGAGCCGGTGGTCAGGCAAAGGCTCTCAAGGGAGATCTGGAAGGTGTCTTGGACAAGATGCCTAAGGTTTCCGGTGGGGCCGGACAGCTTTATATGGCGCAGGCAACGGCGCGCCTCTTCGAACAGGCTGAAAAAATTGCCGAAAAGGCTGGTGACAGTTATGTCACTGTTGAGCGGTTGTTGCTTGCTCTGGCCATGGACAGCGAGAGCGAAGCCGGAAAGCTGATGAAGCGGCACGGCATCACGCCGAATGCGCTGAATGAAGCCATCAACCAGCTGCGCCAAGGCCGGACTGCGGACAGCGCCACGGCCGAAAATCAGTATGACGCCTTGAAAAAATATGCCCGAGACCTGACACAGGTCGCACGGGACGGCAAGCTTGATCCTGTCATCGGACGAGATGAGGAAATTCGCCGGACGATCCAGGTTCTGTCGCGCCGGACCAAGAACAATCCGGTTCTAATCGGTGAGCCCGGCGTCGGTAAGACTGCAATTGCCGAAGGTCTGGCACTGAGAATCGTCAATGGCGACGTTCCTGAATCACTTAAGGACAAGCAATTGCTGGCGCTCGACATGGGTGCGCTGATTGCCGGGGCCAAATACCGGGGCGAATTTGAGGAACGCTTGAAGGCGGTTCTTTCGGAAGTCGAGGCGGCTGCCGGCAAGATCATCCTGTTCATCGATGAAATGCACACGCTTGTCGGTGCCGGCAAGGCCGATGGCGCCATGGATGCGTCCAACCTGCTGAAACCGGCCCTTGCAAGAGGAGAGTTGCACTGTGTTGGTGCAACCACGCTGGATGAATACCGCAAGCACGTGGAAAAGGATGCTGCCCTTGCGAGGCGCTTCCAGCCCGTGTTCGTAACGGAGCCAACCGTTGAGGACACGGTGTCGATCCTGCGCGGGGTCAAGGAAAAATACGAGCTCCATCACGGGGTCCGCATCACCGATTCCGCCATTGTCTCGGCTGCCTCGCTGTCGAACCGCTATATCACGGACCGCTTCCTTCCGGACAAGGCCATCGATCTGGTGGACGAAGCCGCGAGCCGGCTGAGGATGCAGGTTGATTCCAAACCGGAAGAATTGGACGAGCTGGACCGGCGGATCATTCAGCTGAAAATCGAGCGTGAGGCGCTCAAGGCTGAAAGCGATCAGGCATCCAAGGATCGTCTGGCCAAGCTGGAAAAGGAACTGACCGATCTGGAAGAGCAGTCGCAGGCCCTGACCAACCGCTGGCTTGGCGAAAAGGAAAAGCTGAACCTTGAACAGAAAATCAAGGAGCAGTTAGAACAGGCCCGCATCGATCTGGAGATTGCGCAGCGTCGCGGCGATCTCGCCAAGGCAGGCGAACTTGCCTACGGCGTTGTGCCTGATCTGGAGCGCCAATTGGCAGACGCGGAAGCTTCTGAAGATACCGATGCCATGGTGGATGAAGCGGTTACGCCGTCCCACATCGCTCATGTCGTCTCCAAGTGGACCGGAATTCCGGTCGACAAGATGCTGGAAGGCGAACGTGAGAAGCTCTTGCGCATGGAAGATGTTCTGGCGGGCCGGGTTATCGGTCAGGCTGAGGCTATCCACGCTGTTTCGACAGCTGTGCGCCGGGCGCGTGCCGGATTGCAGGATCCGAACAGACCGATTGGTTCGTTCATGTTCCTCGGCCCGACCGGTGTCGGCAAGACGGAGCTGACCAAGGCTCTCGCCAGCTTTCTGTTCGATGATGACAGTGCAATGGTGCGCATCGATATGTCGGAATATATGGAGAAACACTCTGTCGCCCGGCTGATCGGTGCTCCTCCCGGCTATGTCGGGTACGAAGAAGGTGGAGCCCTCACGGAAGCTGTCCGCCGGCGTCCTTACCAGGTTGTCCTGTTCGACGAGATCGAAAAGGCTCACAGCGATGTCTTCAACGTCTTGCTTCAGGTTCTCGATGATGGCCGATTGACCGATGGTCAGGGCCGGACCGTGGACTTCCGTAACACGTTGATCATCATGACATCGAACCTGGGCGCAGAGTATCTGGTCAATCAGCCGGAAGGACAGGATAGTGATGCGGTTCGCGACGAAGTCATGACAGCCGTGCGCGGGCATTTCCGTCCGGAGTTCCTGAACAGGCTTGATGAGATCGTCTTGTTCCACCGTCTGCAGCGTTCGCAGATGGCGGGCATTGTCAGTATCCAGCTTGAGCGCCTGAGGGACCTGCTGTCTGATCGCAAGATCACCTTGAACCTGGACGATAGCGCTCTCGGCTGGCTTGCCCAGAAGGGATATGACCCGGCCTATGGTGCCCGTCCGCTGAAGCGGGTGATCCAGAAGGACGTTCAGGATCCCCTGGCAGAGAAACTGCTGGCAGGCGACGTTCTGGACGGCCAGACGGTTGACGTTTCAGCCGGTGCCGACAGATTGGTGTTTCAGGTCGAAGGTTCAAGCAGCGCTGCTGCCTGAAGAAACAGCAACCAGTAAGACAAGACGCCCGCGGAATTTGCGTTCCGCGGGCGTCTTGTATTTAAACTGTCCGAGAGAGGTATGACCTAGTTCAGTGCCGCGATCCGGGATGGTTTGCGGGCACGGTCGAGCAGCGTGTCGAGCCGGTGGCGCTCGGTTTCGAAGGTCGCGCGCATTTCGCCTTCCAGGGTTCGGCCCTTGGGAAGCTTGATCCGCATCGGGTCCATATAGCGGCCGTTCACCAGAACTTCGTAATGGAGGTGAGGGCCGGTCGACAGGCCGGTGGAACCGACATAGCCGATAATCTGACCCTGGGTGACGCGAGCACCTTCCTTGACGCCCTTGGCGAAGCCGGTCTGGTGATTGTAGGTCGTGGTGTAGCCGTTGGTGTGGCGCAGTTCGATGCGCCGTCCGTACCCGGAGCTCCACCCCGCCTTGATAACGACGCCGTCTCCGGCTGCCATGATCGGGGTCCCGCGCGGCGCGGACCAGTCAACACCGCGGTGCATTTTGGTGTATTTGTGTATCGGGTGGCGGCGCATGCCGAAACCGGAGCGGAACTTTCCGCCGTTGAGAGGTTTTCTGATCAGGAACTTCTTGGCGCTCTGGCCCGAGGCATCATAGAAGTCGGTGACGCCGTCGTCAGGGGTTCGATAGCGATAAAACTCCCGGGTCGTGTCACCGGTGTTCAATGCGGCGTAAAGGATCTTGGGTCCTGAATTGTCGTCGCCCTCGGTATAAAACAGTTCCAGTGCATCACCGGGCTGGACACGGGCGTTGAAGTCGACATCAAAGGAGAACATGCGCACGAGATCGTTGATGATCTCCTCGGGCATCTCCTGTTCAAGCGCCGTTTGATAGAGACTGTCGTAAATTGCCGGAGTCGGTCCGCCATAAGAAACGCGGTCCGCTTCGGCAAATGCATCCGCGAGGAACGTGCTTGGCTCTTCCGCCTTGATGTAATCGCCGCTGTCCGAACGGGCCACAGTGGCCTCGTGATCAGTGTCTGTGTAAAGACTGACACGTTCCGGTCGCATCCGTTCCAGATCATCGGGCGACGGCGCGTATGCAATGCGAAGCCTCTGGCCTTCCTCCAGTTCGGAAATGCCGAAGAGATTTGCAAAAGCGGACGTGATCGAGGTCGCTTCCGTTTCCGACGCCTCATAATTCAGGAGAAGATCTGCGAATGACTGTCCTGCTGTAACGGGGACAATGCTTTCATCCATACCTGCAAATCGGATCTCCTCATCGCGCTTGGAAACGAAGGAGACGTTTTCGGGTGTGATCCGGACTGCGTAGCGTTCCAAATCAGGTTGCAGGGCAAGGTTGAAATCGAACCGGCCCGGATCGACCAGTGTTTTCGCAGCCATCTCGACAGCATCGATGGACATGGTCCGTGCCGTTTCACGGACACTTAATTCGACTTCGGCCTCGGTCGGGGTCTCGCCCAGGTCAATTTCAGAGCTTGAAGACGGGAACGGGGTCAGGCTGATGCTGACTTCGTTCTCGAGTTTGGCGCCGTAAAGGGAATCGGCGAGGAGAGATGTCGCAGCTTCCGCCGCTGCGCCGGAAATATCGTCTTCGAGATTTTCCGCAAACATGTTGAGTGGATTGAATGCAGGAATCCGGGAAGAAAGTTCCGGGTCGTTGCGTGTTGCTAGGGTTGCGCTGACGAAGACGTGTGGCTGAACCCTGATATTGTCCCTGTCACCGACACGGGAGACGACATTGACGTCAATCACATGCTTGCTTGAATATTCAGTTGCCGTTCGAAGCACCCGGTCGCCCTTGGTGCCGCCACCATTGGAAACCGAGAGCCCATCCAGCAAGGTACCGGAGGACGGAGCAGCTTCGACACTGTACTGACCGTCAAGCGCGGCCATCAGGGCGCCGCCCATCAGCACAAGAGATGTAACGCCGGTCAGAACCGTGCCGGCCAGCCAGCGCAGGGAGACCTGCCTGCGGTCGGCCATGCCACTGCGGCCTTCATATGCACGCAATGGCGGTTCTTCGCCGAGTTCGATGCGATTGGACTGCGTATTATGGAATGGCCCAAAATGCATAAATACCCGTCCGGTCCTTCATACAGCTCTTCAGCAGATCAACCCGTTTGCACAAAGCCGGGGCTTTCAGTTCGGCAGCGCCAAACAAAATGGATCATGCTTCATGCAGCGTTTGAATAAAAAGGTCAATTGTTTCCAACCCGCCAGCCCTGCTTCCGGCGAATGTGACGCATTGCCTAATATCACATTTTGACGGTTCTGTGGTTTCATTCTGCGTGCCCCAAGGGCAACTTTCGAACTGTTGTTTTATGGCGCATATATATGGAGAGGGGAAAGAGGGGCTTTTTCAGGTGAAAAGGCTGGCCTGAATGAAAATCCATAAAATAAACCATTGAAAACACACGAGTTTTTCAAAAAAAGCACGTTCTGTGAATCTTTTTTGACAAACTGTGTTGACTCCCATTCAGGCCATGCGTATAACCGCCTCCATCGACGGCGGCGCCGCCAACACGGCGCTTCTCGCTGTTGGTCGCTCCAGACATCGCAGTCATAAAGGCCTGGTAACGGGTTCTCGACTTGACGTCTTTGGGTGAGGGCTTTTAAGCCAAATGAGGTAAATTCCTCATGTTCTTTGACAATTTGGTTATGAAGGAAGGGAAGCGTAGGCGGCGTTGGCCTTGCGATCCTCGGCGTGAGTTGAGGGTTTTAAGGAGTTACGCAGGTACGCTGATCTTTC